>NZ_BDJC01000039.1 GCF_002005565.1 Streptomyces sp. JHA26
CCGCGGCGCTGGTGGCGGCGGGCCCGCATCCGGGCGGCGGGGCGCAGGACGGCGGCCGGGCGCGCGGCCATCCGGTGACCGACCGGGCGCGCGAGCGGCCGACGACGCGGCCGGTGGCGGCGCCCGTGCGGATCGCCGACGCCGCGACGGTGCGGCTGCTGGCGCCGGGCGACCGGGTCGACGTCGTCGCGTCCGAGGAGGACGGGGGCGGCGGTGCCTCCGTGATCGCGCGGGGAGCACGGGTGCTGAAGGTGCCCGAGCCGGTCACCGGGGCGCCGGGGGCCGGAGCGCTGGTCGTGCTGTCGGTGCCGCCCGCCACCGCGCACCGGCTGGTCGGCGCGGGGGCCCGGGCGCGACTGGCGGTGACAGTGTGCTGAGCCTGTCAAGTCCCTCGGTCGAGGGGGCGGGGTGGACAGCACCGCCGGACGACGGCGTAGGTTGCGGAGCGTTTTGTTCTACAACCTGGTCGTGTGAGGAGTGCCCCCGAGGTGAGCGCGAAGAAGGATCCGGGCGTCTGGCAGGGCTTCAAGGCCTTCCTGATGCGCGGGAACGTCGTCGATCTGGCGGTCGCGGTGGTCATCGGCGCCGCCTTCACCAACATCGTCAACTCGGTGGTGAAGGGAATCATCAATCCGCTGGTCGGCGCGTTCGGCACGAAGAACCTGGACAGTTACAGCTCCTGTCTCAAGGGCCCGTGCACCGGTACGGGCGACAGCGCGACCGGCGTCCGGATCCTGTGGGGTTCGGTGCTCGGCGCCACCCTCACGTTCCTGATCACGGCGGCCGTCGTCTACTTCCTGATGGTCCTGCCGATGTCCAGGTACCTGGCCCGCCAGGAGGCCCGCCGCAAGGCCCGGGAGGGCACGCAGGAGGTCGTCGAGGTGTCCGAGCTGGAGGTGCTCAAGGAGATCCGCGACGCCCTGGTCGCGCAGCGCGGACCGGGCCACGACCGCACGTAGCGGGGACGGGCCGCCGGCGGCGGGCGTCCGCCCGCACGGCTCACAGGTGGTGGGGCGGCTTCTCGTCGAGGAAGCGCTTCAGGTCGGCCGCGCTGTCGGCCTCGGGCCGCTCGCCCCATCCCCGGTCGGTGTCGTCGGAGGACTGCTGGTCGAGCGGGTCGTCGAAGACCAGCGCGGGCTTCGGCGCGCGCGGCTCGGGTTCGGGGGCGGTACTCATGGCTCCAGGGTACGGCCCGCCCCGTTCCCGGCGGTCGGGAGCGCATCCGCCGCGTCCCTGCCGTGCCGGGCCCCGTGATGTCCGCCTCCGCTCCCCCGCCCGGGCCCGCCTGTCGCGGCCGGGGTGCCGGGGCCCGGCCGACACTGGGGGCATGACAGTGGACGCATTGACGGACGTCGCCGGAGTGCGGGTGGGGCACGCGACACGCATCGGCGACGGATGGCTCACGGGTACGACGGTGGTGCTCGTGCCGGAGGGCGGGGCGGTCGCCGCCGTGGACGTGCGCGGCGGTGGTCCCGGCACCAAGGAGACCGACGCGCTCGACCCGCGCAACCTGGTGCAGCGGATCGAGGCGGTGGTGCTGACCGGTGGCAGCGCCTACGGACTGGACGCGGCGTCGGGGGTGATGGCCTGGCTGGAGGAGCGTGGGCGCGGGGTGCGCGTCGGCCCCGACCCGGCGCACGTGGTGCCGGTGGTGCCCGCCGCCTGCGTCTTCGACCTGGGGCGCGGCGGCGACTTCCGGGCCAGGCCGGACGCGGCCACCGGGCGGGCGGCCGTCGAGGCGGCGGACGCGAGCGCACCGGGCGCGCGCGTGGCCGAGGGAGGCGTCGGGGCCGGCACGGGAGCCGTGGTGGGGCTCCTGAAGGGCGGGGTCGGCACCGCGAGCACCGTGCTGGACTCGGGCGTCACGGTGGCCGCGCTGGTGGTGGCCAACGCCGCGGGGTCGGTCACGGACCCGGAGACGGGGGTGCTGTACGGGGAGCTGTTCCGGGGACGGCGCGTGGAGTACCCGGCGGCGGACGTGCACGAGGCGGCGCGGCGGCGCCTCGCCGAGTCCGCGGCGCGGAACACGGCGCCTCCGCTCAACACCACGCTCGCCGTGGTCGCCACCGACGCCGAACTGTCCAAGGCGCAGGCGCAGAAGTTGGCCGGCACGGCGCACGACGGCATCGCGCGCGCCGTGCGGCCGGTGCACCTGCTCAACGACGGGGACACGGTCTTCGCCCTGGCGACCGGCGGGCGCCCGCTCGACGCGACGCGGCCGCTCGCGCTGAACGAGGTGCTGGCGGCGGGCGCGGACGTGGTGACGCGGGCGATCGTGCGCGCGGTGCGCGCCGCCGGCCCGGTGGACGGGCCGGGCGGACTGTGGCCCTCGTACGGCGAGTTGTACGGGGACCCGCGCGAGGTGCCGTAGCGGGACGGGCGTCCGGGCGAGGGCGAGTCTCCGGGCGGGAGCGGGCGTCCGGGCAGGGACGGGCGTCCGGGCGGGGGCAAGTCTCCTGTGTGCGGGGGCGATTGTCGCGGTTCTGTCACTGATCGGCTTTTCCGACGGTCGGCTGGAACCCCGTCGGCCGCCGGTCCGCTCTTCAGGGCTGAAGCGGACAGGCATACGACCCGAACCTGGAGCAGCCCGTGACAACGCAGGACATATCAGCGCGCCGTGCACTGGTGGCCTGTGCCGCCCTCGTGGTCGGCGCCCTGACCCTCACCGCCTGTGGTGGCAGCGCCAGCGCCGACGGCAAGGACGGCGGCGACGGCAAGGACGGCACCAGCTCGGTCAAGACCTCCGAGGCGAAGGTCGTGATCTCCGCGAAGGACGGGTCGACCAGCGCGTCGATCAACGCGACCGGCGTGAAGGTCAGCGGCGGCAAGCTGACCGACGTGAGGATGACGGTGGCGGAGACGGGGACGGCCGTAGCGGGCTCGATGTCCGCCGACGGTACGAGCTGGAAGCCGAAGGAGCAGCTGGAGCGCGGCACGAAGTACCGGATCAGCGCGACCGCGAAGGACGCGAACGGCCTGCCGGCCGCGGCCGACTCGACCTTCACCACCGTCTCCCCGAGCAACAGCTTCATCGGCACCTACACCCCGGACGGGGGCACCACGGTGGGGGTGGGCATGCCGGTGTCGTTCACGTTCGACAAGGAGATCGGCGACAAGAAGGCCGTGCAGTCGCACATCTCGGTCACCTCCAGCAGCGGGCAGAAGGTGGTCGGGCACTGGTTCGGCTCGCAGCGGCTCGACTTCCGGCCCGAGGACTACTGGAAGGCCGGCTCCAAGGTCACGATGAAGATCGACCTGGACGGGGTGGAGGGCGCGAACGGCGTCTTCGGCGTGCAGAAGAAGACCGTCACCTTCACCGTGGGCCGCTCGCAGGTCTCCACGGTCGACGTGAACACGCAGACCATGACGGTCGTGCGCGACGGCAAGACGGTCAAGTCGATCCCGATCTCCGCGGGCAGCGCCGAGAACCCGACGTACAACGGGCAGATGGTGATCTCCGAGAAGTCCCTCCAGACGCACATGGACGGCTCCACGGTCGGCTTCGGCGGCGAGTACGACATCCCGGACGTGCCGCACGCGATGCGGCTGAGCACCAGCGGCACGTTCATCCACGGCAACTACTGGTACCTGCAGAGCAACCCGCCCTTCGGCCGCCAGGGCACCAGCCACGGCTGCGTGGGGCTGCAGGACGTGCGGGGCGGCCAGGGCGACACCCAGAGCAAGTGGTTCTACGACCACTCGCTCATCGGGGACCTCGTCATCGTCAAGAACTCCCCGGACGACACGATCGCGCCCGACAACGGCCTCAACGGCTGGAACATGGGCTGGAGCGAGTGGGTCGCGGGCAGCGCCGTCTGACCCCGGCCGTATCAGCAGACCGGGTCGCCGAGCAGCGTTTTTTGACGATTCGCCGGGTCGCGCGGGAACTTCTCGCGCGACCCGCGCGTTTTTCGTGCGGACGTTTTCCCGGTTCCCGAACATGATGTCCGACCGAGGGGCTACGGTATGCACCCACCAGGTGACATGCAGCGACGCCGGGAGAAACCTTGAGCGTTCCGTACGACACGGCAGCGTACGAACCAGCCGAGTCGCCCGAGTCTCCGGAGGAGCACCTCATGCGACTGCTCGGCCGCGCCCTGAACTCGTTCGAGCTGCCCGACGAGACGATACGGCGACTGGACTGCGCGCTGGCGCACGACGGTTCGCTGCACTCCGCGCACCACAGCGCGGGGCTGCATCGCGAGACGTACCGGCACACGTGGCTGCTCGCCGACGGTTCGGCGCTCACCCTCTGGGAGCTCGTCCACAACACCGCTCCGGGCGGCGAGGCGCAGCACGAGGTGTACGTCGACGAGGAGGAACTGCGCGCCGCCACCGCCCGACTGGCGCTGCCGCCGGACACGCCGGACTTCGAACTGCCGGTGCCGGTGCAGCTGTCGCCGATCCCCACCCCGCGGCACGTCTACGTCCAAGGCGGCACCGCGGACCACGCGCGCAGGCTGCTGCGGCGCGCGGAGAACGCGGACCGGCCCGGCGCGGACACCGCCGCCCTGCTGGCCACGGCGTCCGCGCACCAGATCACGCAGGCCTTCGGCGTTCCCGGCCGCACGGGCCGCGCCGCGGTCGGCTTCTCGCTCTACGAGCACGCCTTCCTGCTCCAGGACGGCACCGAGGTCTCCCTGTGGGAGGTCGAGCACACGGCCACGCCCGACGGGCGGCACATGTGCGAGGTGTACGCCAGCGAGGACGCGGCCCGCAGGGCCATGGAGCGGCGGGCGGCGCAGGTGTCCTGAACCGCCGTCACCGGCCGGGCGGGCCAAGACGCGGGCGGCCGGGCCGGGTCCTCGTCGGATCCGGCCCGGCCGCCCGCGGCGTCTCAGGCCGCCACCGGCTGCTTCGTCCCCGTCGTCGAGGCCGAGGAGTCGGCGTCGCCGGTTCCCGGTGCCGCCGCTGCGGGCGTCTGCTTGCGCAGGCCCTTGAGGACGATCACCAGGGCCGTGGTGACGCACACGCCGGCCGCGACGGCGACCAGGTAGAGCAGCGGGTTGCCGATCAGCGGGACCACGAAGACGCCGCCGTGCGGGGCGCGCAGCGTCGCGCCGAAGGCCATCGACAGGGCGCCGGTGAGCGCGCCGCCCACCATCGAGGACGGGATGACGCGCAGCGGGTCGGCCGCGGCGAACGGGATCGCGCCCTCGGAGATGAAGGAGGCGCCCAGCACCCAGGCCGCCTTGCCGTTCTCGCGCTCGGTGGCGTTGAACAGCCGGCCGCGCACGGTCGTGGCCAGGGCCATCGACAACGGCGGGACCATGCCGGCCGCCATCACCGCCGCCATGATCTTCATCGCCGAGTCGCTGGGGTCGCTGACCGCGATGCCGGCGGTGGCGAAGGCGTAGGCGACCTTGTTGACCGGGCCGCCGAGGTCGAAGCACATCATCAGGCCGAGCAGCGCGCCGAGCAGGACGGCGTTGGCACCGGACAGTCCGCTCAGCCAGTCGGTCATCGCCTGCTGCGCGGACGCGATGGGCTTGCCGATCACCACGAACATCAGGAAGCCGACGACCGCTGAGGAGATCAGCGGGATCACCACCACCGGCATGATGCCGCGCAGTGCCGCCGGGATCCGCACCCGCTGGATCGCCATCACCACGGCACCGGAGATCAGACCGGCCGCCAGGCCGCCGAGGAAGCCCGCGTCGATGGTCAGCGCGATCGAGCCGCCGACGAAGCCGGGGACGAGGCCGGGCCGGTCGGCCATGCCGTAGGCGATGTAACCGGCCAGGACCGGGACGAGGAAGCCGAACGCCACGCCGCCGACCTGGAACAGCAGCGCCGCCCAGCTGTCGGCCTGCGTCCACACGAAGTGGTCCATCACCGACGGCGCCTTGTTGATCTCGTAGCCGCCGATCGCGAAGCCGAGGGCGATCAGCAGGCCGCCCGCCGCGACGAACGGGACCATGTAGCTGACGCCGGACATCAGCCACGTGCGCAGCTTGGTGCCGTAGCCCTCGCCGGGTTCGCCGCCGCGCTCGACGGGCGTCGCGCCCGGGGACGCGGAGGTGACCTCGCCGCGGGCCGCCTTGCCGCGGACCTCGCCGATCAGCTCGCCGGGCCGGTTGATGGCCGCCTTGACGCCGGTGTCGACGGTGGCCTTCCCGGCGAAGCGGTCCTTGTCGCGCACCGGCACGTCGTGGGCGAGGATCACGCCGTCCGCCGCCTCGATCACCGCCGGGTCGAGCCGGGTGAAGCCGGCCGAGCCCTGGGTCTCGACGACGAGGTCGACGCCCGCCTCGCGGGCCGCGTTCTCCAGCGACTCGGCCGCCATGTAGGTGTGCGCGATGCCGGTGGGACAGGAGGTGACGGCGACGATGCGGAAGGGCCGCTCGGACGCCGACTCCGTCTCCGCCTCCGCCCCGCCGCCGTTCGCGGTGCCGTTCGCCGTGGTGCCCGGGGCGGTCCCGTTCGCCGTGCTGCCCGTGGCGGTCCCGGCGGAGGCCGCCGCCGGGGCCGCCACGGAGTCCTCGGCGCCGTCGGGGGCGGCCGGTTCCTCCCCGCGGATCAGCGCCGCGGCGGCCGCGGCGTCGCCCACCGAGCGGAGCGCGGCGGTGAACTCGTCGTTCATCAGCTGCCGCGCCAGGGAGGAGAGGATCGTCAGGTGGGCGTCGTCGGCCCCCGCCGGAGCGGCGATCAGGAAGATCAGGTCGGCCGGGCCGTCCGCCGCGCCGAAGTCGACGCCGGGCGTGCTGCGGCCGAAGGCGAGGGTCGGCTCGGTGACGTGCTCGCTGCGGCAGTGCGGGATGCCGATGCCGCCGTCCAGGCCGGTCGGCATCTGCGCCTCGCGGGCGGCCACGTCGGCGAGGAAGCCCTCCAGGTCGGTCACCCGGCCCTGGGCCGCCATGCGTTCGGCGAGGGCGCGCGCCGCCGCTTCCTTGGTGTCGGCGGACAGGTCGAGGTCGACCAGGTCCGCGGTGATCATGTCGCTCATCGCGGGCTCCTTAGCTCGCGTATCGCCCGGGACACGGGGTGGTGGGCGAGGGTGGGGACGGAGGTGCTGCGGGGAGTGGTGGTGCGGTGGGGACTTCGGGGGACGGGGGCACGGGGGTGCGGGCCGGGGAGGGCGCCGAGGGCGCGCGGGCCGGTCACGACACCGGTTCCCTCAGCGCCAGGTCCACCGGCACCTCGGCCGTGACCGTCACCGCGGCCGGATCCAGGTCGGCCGGGGTGGGCATGACGCTGCCGGGGAGCCGGACGGCCGCGGCACCGTGCGCGACGGCGGAGGCGAGGGCCTGCGGTCCGCCGCCGGCGACGAGGAAGCCGGCGAGCGAGGCGTCACCGGCGCCGACGTTGCTGCGCACGGCGTCCACGCGGGCGGTGCCGAACCAGGTGCCCGCATCGTCCACGAGCAGCTGCCCGTCGGCCCCCAGGCTGGCGAGCACGGCCCGCGCGCCCAGCTCCCGCAGCTCCTCGGCGGCCTTCAGGGCGTCGCCGACGGTGGCCAGGGGGCGTCCGACGACCCCGGCGAGCTCCTCGGCGTTGGGCTTGACCACGTCGGGCCGCTCGCGCAGCGCCTCGCGCAGGGCGGGGCCGGAGGTGTCCAGGGCGATGCGGACCCCGGCGGCGTGCGCCCGGGCGACCAGGGCGGCGTACCAGGAGGGGGCGAGTCCGCGGGGCAGGCTGCCGCAGCAGGCGATCCAGTCGGCGCCGCGCGACTGCCGCCGCACGGTCTCCAGGAGCAGTTCCTGTTCGGCCGCCGACAGTTCGGGACCGGGGGCGTTGATCTTCGTCAGGATCCCGTCGGCCTCGGCGAGCGCGATGTTGGAGCGGGTGGCCCCGGCGACCGGCACCGGCGCGACCTCGATGCCCTGGGCGTCGAGCAGGTCGGCGACGAGCGCGCCGGGTGCGCCGCCGAGGGGCAGCACCGCGACGGTGCGCCGCCCGGCCGCGGTGACCGCGCGCGAGACGTTCACGCCCTTGCCGCCCGGGTCGACCCGCTCGCCGGTGGCGCGGACGACCTCGCCGCGGTCCAGGGAGGGGACCTCGTAGGTGCGGTCCAGCGACGGGTTGGGGGTGACGGTGAGGATCATGCGCGTACTACTTCCGTGCCGTCGCGCTCGATGGCGGCGGCGTCGTCGGGGCTCAGCCCGCTGTCGGTGATCAGCAGGTCCACGTCGCTCAGGGCCCCGAAGCGGGCGAAGTGCTCCTGACCGTGCTTGGAGGAGTCGGCGAGCAGCACCACGCGCCGGGCCGCGGCGACGGCGGCCCGCTTGACGGCGGCCTCGGCGAGGTCGGGGGTGGTCAGGCCGTGCTCGACGGAGAAGCCGTTGGCCGCCACCAGGGCCACGTCGGCGCGGATCTCGCCGTACGCGCGCAGCGCCCAGGCATCCACGGCGGCCCGCGTACGGTGCCGCACGCGCCCTCCGACCAGGTGGAGCTGGAGGCCGGGGTGGTCGGCGAGGCGGGCCGCGATGGGCAGGCTGTGGGTGACGACGGTGAGCCGGGTCTCCGGCGGGAGGGCGGCGGCCAGGCCGGCCACCGTCGAACCGGCGTCGAGGATGAGGGTGCCCTCGGCGGGCAGCTCCGCGAGGGCCGCCTTGGCGATGCGCTCCTTCTCGTCGGCCGCCGTGGACTCCCGCTCGGCGAGGTCCGGCTCGAAGTCGAGGCGCCCGGCGGGGATCGCGCCCCCGTGCACCCGGCGGAGCAGGCCGGCGCGGTCGAGGGCCTTGAGGTCGCGGCGGATGGTCTCCGCCGTCACCTGGAACTCCTCGGCCAGCGACACCACGTCCACCCGGCCGCCGTCCCGGGCGAGCCGGAGGATCTCCTGCTGCCGCTCCGGTGCGTACATGCCTGTTCGCCTCCGCCTGTGCCCGAACGTGTGGTTTCACCGGAGGCTACGCCCGGTTTTCCGGAATGTAAACAGCCAAGCGGAAGTGAACAGGCACAACCGGGCATGAACGGGCATGCACTGGGGGCGACTGCCCGCAGAGAGGGGCCGGAGCCGGGACGCGGGTGGGGCCCGGCACCGCAGTGCCGGGCCCCACCCGCGTCCCCCTGCCCGCCGTGCACCGGCCCCGCCGTGCACGGGCCCGTCGTCAGACCAGTGCGGGCTTCTCCCCCTCCTGCGCGGCCTCCTCCTGCGCGGCCTCCTCCTGCCCGGCCTCCTCCTGCTCCGCCGTCCCTTCCGCGTGCCGGTCCGTCCGCCCGGGCAGGGCGAACATCAGCAGGAAGATGACGCCCAGCACCGCGGCCACCCAGCCCAGCGCGTTCTGGAAGGCGTCGGCGTAGGCCGCCCCGATGCCGGACGGGGCCACGTGGTCGTCCATCGTGCCGAAGAAGACCACCGACACCAGGCCGAGTCCGAGCGCGTTGCCCATCTGCTGCACGGTGTTGATCAGCCCGGACGCCGCACCGGCGTGCTCGCGCGGCACCTGGGACAGCACCGCGTCCGTCAGCGGGGCGACGATCAGGCCCATGCCGACGCCCATGACGACCAGGGGCGGCGCCATCTGCCAGGACGTGATGCCGAGGCCGTACCGCCCGGCCTCCCAGAGGTAGAGCAGCACTCCGGCCGCCATCACCAGCGCGCCCGCCTGGAGCACCTTGCGCCCGAAGCGCGGGACCAGCTTCTGCACCGACAGGCCCGCCGCCACGGACACCGCGATCGAGAACGGCACGCCCGTCAGCCCGGCCCGCAGCGGGCTCCAGCCCAGCCCCTCCTGCATGTAGAGCGTCCACACCAGGAAGAAGATGCCGAGCCCGACCCCGAAGACGGTCTGGACGGCGATGCCCGCCGCGAAGCTCTTCACCTTGAACAGCGACAGCTCGACCAGCGGGGAGCCGTCCCGCGCGCTCTTGCGCCGCTCGTACGCCACCAGCACCGCGAGGACGACGAACGCGCCGCCCATCGACACGTACCCCCACAGCGGCCAGCCCAGCTCGCGGCCCCGGGTCAGCGGGTAGACCAGCATCAGCAGACCGAGGGTGACCAGGGCGACGCCGACCAGGTCCAGCTTGAGGGCGCGCGGGGCCTTGGACTCGGTGATGAAGCGGCTGCCGAGGACCAGGGCGGCGATGCCGACCGGCAGGTTGATGAGGAAGATGGGCCGCCATTCCAGCCCGAAGAGGTTCCACTCGGTCAGCAGGGCGCCGAGCAGCGGACCGGAGACGGCGCCGAGGCCGACGATCGCGCCGAACAGCCCGAACACCTTGCCGCGTTCGTGCGCCGGGAAGGTCGCGTGCACGATCGACAGCACCTGCGGCACCATCAGCGCGGCCATGGCGCCCTGGAGGATGCGCGAGGCGACCAGCATCTCCGGGTTCACCGCGAAGCCGCACAGCGCGGACGCGAGCGTGAAGCCGCCGATGCCCACGAGGAACAGCCGCTTGCGGCCGTGGATGTCGCCGAGCCGGCCGCCGGTGATCAGGCCGGCGGCGAAGGCGAGGGCGTAGCCGGCGGTGATCCACTGGATCTGGCTGAAGGAGGCGCCCTCGTCCCGCCGGATCGACGGGACCGCGATGTTGACGATCGTGACGTCGACGAGGTCCATGAACGCCGCCGTCATCACGATCGCGAGGGCGAACCAGCGCCGGCGGTCGGGCCGGACCGTGGAGGTGTCCGGGGTGTGCGTGAAGGTCATGGGAACAAGCTATGACCCAGATAGGTCAGATCGTGTCCTACTTCTGGGGCATGCTCGGACGCATGACGACGGACACTCCGGCCCGGCTCCTGACCCTGCTCTCCCTCCTCCAGACACCCCGTGAATGGCCCGGCGGCGAGCTCGCCGACCGGCTCGGGGTCTCCCGCCGCACGGTCCGGCGGGACATCGACCGGCTGCGCGAGCTGGGCTATCCCGTGCAGGCGACCATGGGTGCCGACGGCGGGTACCGGCTGGTCGCGGGCAAGGCGATGCCGCCGCTCGTGCTGGACGACGAGGAGGCGGTGGCGATCGCGGTCGGGCTGCGTGCCGGGGCGGGGCACGCGGTGGAGGGCGTGGACGAGGCGTCGGTGCGGGCGCTGGCCAAACTGGAGCAGGTGCTGCCGACGCGGCTGCGGCACCGCGTCGCCACGCTCCAGGCCGCGACGACGCCGCTGACCAGCGGGGACGGACCGAGCATCGCGCCCGAGACGCTGACCGTGATGGCCTCCACGGTGGCCGGACGGGAGCGGCTGCGGTTCGCCTACCGCGCCAAGGACGGCACCGAGTCGCGGCGCGTGACGGAGCCGTACCGGCTGGTCTCGACGGGCCGGCGCTGGTACCTGGTCGCCTACGACCTCGACCGGGACGACTGGCGGACCTTCCGGGTGGACCGGGTGAGCGAGCCGTTCGCGACGGGCGCGCGGTTCGCTCCCCGGGAGCTGCCGACAGGGGACGCGGCGGAGTACCTGCGCCGGTCCATGCAGTGGCGCGGCGACTCGTACGAGATCGTCGTCGCCTTCGCCGCGCCGGTGCGGGAGGTCGCCGCACGGCTGCCGGGGTGGATCGGGCCCCCGGAACCGGTGGGCGACGGGACGTCGTGCGTCCTGCGGGCCACGGTCTCGGACGCGGTGGAGTGGATGGCGGTGCGGCTCGCGATGCTCGGGGTGGACTTCCGGGTCCAGGAGCCGCCGGAGCTGGTCGCCTGCGTACGCGCCCTGGGCGCCCGCCTGACCCGAGCGGCCACGGAGGCCTGACGGCCGCCCGGCCCCCGCCCGCGCACACGCACCCGGCGTCACCAGGCGCGGCCGTGCCACCCCGGCCGCGCACGCGTCCCGCGCCACCACGCGCGCCTGTGCCACCTCCGCCGCACGCGCCCCGCGCCACCACGGAAGCCCGTGCCACCCCCGCCGCACACTCACCCCCACGTCACCACGGACGCTCGTGCCACCTCGCCGCACGCGCCTCGCGCCACCACGGACGCCCGTGCCACCCCCGCCGCGCACGCGCCCCGACCGCCGAGGGCGGCCGCACCGCGCCTACGCCCCCGGTGTCTCCTCCCAGGTGAACCCCCTCAGCACCTCCAGGTTCCCCAGCGCCAGTTCCAGGGCCCTCGTCGGGTCCTCCGCGGACGCGGCCCAGTACTCCACCGCCACCCGTACCGCCGCCCCCGCCGTGGCGGCGGCGAAGCGGAGTCGGGGGCCGGGCTCCGGCACCTCGGCAACGTTGTCGTCGCCGTCCCGCGCGGCCGCGATCCGCTCGGCCAGCGCCTCCCCGAGCGCCCGCTCGGTCATGTGGCACACGTCGGTCCACACCTTCCGCAGCGCCGGGCTCGTCCCGGTCAGGCGGATCAGCGTCCGGGCCCCCTCCCACGACGCGGCGGACACCCCGGCCCCCGGCGTCAGCGTATGCCGCGCCGCGTGTTCCAGGGCCTGCGGCGGGGACAGCTCGGGCGGGGCGTTCCGTACCGCCTCGACCCAGCGCTCGGCGCCCAGGGCGTAGAGGGGCGCGACGGCCTCCTCCTTGGTGGCGAAGTAGCGGTAGAAGGTGCGCGGGGCGATGCCGGCGGCGTGCGCGATGTCCTCGGCCCGGGTGGCCCGCAGGCCCTGGTGCGTGAAGAGGCGGGCCGCCGCGCGGGCGATGTCCATGCGGGTCCGGGCCTTGCGCCGCTCGGTCAGCGAGGCCGGTGGCCGGCCGAGAGCGGGAGTACGGGTGGTGCTGCTCACTTCGGCAGGTTATGCCGCTGTGGCAGAATCTGCCATCCGGCGGGTCACCCCGGGGTTCAGGTTCGGGGTGGCCCGCCTCTTCGGGCTCTGCGCAGCCGTGCCCGTCCACGGACGGAGCCGGTCGTGCCCCCGCCCGTGGACGGAGGGAGCCGGGCTGCGGCACCCGGGGGGAAGGGGCGCCGAGCCCGGCTCGGGAAGTCCCGGCGCCGGGGGGAGTGCGTCGGGACGTGGTCCAAGTGTGCGTCGGATCCGGTGCTGAAGGGGGCCCGAACCGCCGGGCCCGGAATTCTTGTTCCCGGGCCCCCGCCGGTTGAAGCAGCGTTGTACGGCCATGTTTGCGCGGGCTTCGGCCACCGGCGTACGCCCCAGGCGCCCCACCACGCCCCCGTCTTACGGGGCCGCCCGGGGACGGCCCCGACGGGTCCTACGCCGCCGCCTCGAAGCCGGTGTCACGCGCCAGCTTCTTCAGCTCCAGCAGCGCGTGCTTCTCGATCTGCCGGATCCGCTCGCGGGTGAGGCCGTGCTCCTTGCCGACCTCGGTCAGCGTGCGCTCGCGGCCGTCGTCGATGCCGTAGCGCATCTTGATGATGGAGGCCGTGCGCGGGTCCAGGCGGCCGATGAGGTCGTCCAGTTCCTCGCTGCGCAGCAGCGTCATCACGGACTGCTCGGGCGACACGGCGGAGGTGTCCTCCAGCAGGTCGCCGAACTGGGTCTCGCCCTCGTCGTCCACCGACATGTTCAGCGAGACCGGGTCGCGGGCCCAGTCGAGCACGTCGGTGACGCGCTCCGGCGTCGAACCGAGCTCGGCGGCGATCTCCGCGGGCTCCGGCTCACGGCCGTGCTCGCGGTTGAACTCGCGCTGCACGCGCCGGATCCGGCCGAGCTCCTCCACGAGGTGGACGGGCAGGCGGATGGTGCGCGACTGGTCGGCGATCGACCGGGTGATGGCCTGACGGATCCACCAGGTCGCGTACGTCGAGAACTTGAAGCCCTTGCGGTAGTCGAACTTCTCGACCGCGCGGACCAGGCCGGCGTTGCCCTCCTGGATGAGGTCGAGGAGCGGCAGGCCGCTGCGCGGGTACCGGCGGGCGACCGCGACGACCAGACGGAGGTTGGAACGGATGAAGACGTCCTTCGCCCGCTCGCCCGCGTCGATCAGGGCCTGGAGCTCCTCCCGGGTGGCGTCCGCCCCGGTCTCCTCGTAGCCTTCGAGGACCTGCCGCGCGAACACACCCGCCTCGATGGTCTGGGACAGCTCGACCTCCTTGGCGGCGTCGAGCAGGGGCGTCCGGGCGATCTCGTCGAGGTACATGCCGACCAGATCGCGGTCGGCGAGCTCGCCGCCGTTGGCGCGGACGCTGGTTGCCCTGTCGGTCGTCTCGCCGGTGGCGGACTTACGACGGGCGACGGCACGGGTTGCCATGCGTGCTCCCTTGCGATGAGTGGTTCAGCGGGTGGTCCAGCGGACGTTCGGCACCGTGTGGGTCGTCTCCGATCTCTGTCGTGCTGTGGCGGAATCCGTCTCCGGACTCCCTCGGGACTCTCCTCGGGTGCCCTGCATCCGAGGGAAACAACGACTGGAATCCGGACAGAATTCCCAACCCGCCCCTCGATTTTCCTGATCATGCAGTACCCTGTGCCGCCGCAGGAGGAGGTGCGATGCCGTCGGAGCGCACGGATGTGCAGGTCAGGCCGGGGGCCGACGGTGACCTCGAGGCCCTCACGGAGCTCTACAACCACTACGTACGTGAGACGCCCGTCACGTTCGACACCGCACCCTTCACTCCGGAGGAGCGCCGTCCGTGGCTGCTCTCCCACCCTGAAGACGGCCCGTACCGGCTGAGGGTTGCCACGGACGCGGACACGCGGGAGATTCTGGGCTACGCCACGTCCAGCCCCCATCGCGCCAAGCCCGCGTACGCGACGTCGGTGGAGACCACCGTCTACGTCGCCCCGCACGCCGGCGGCCGGGGCATCGGCACGCTGCTCTACGCGTCGCTCTTCGAAGCCCTGGCGGGCGAGGACCTGCACCGCGCCTACGCGGGCGTCGCGCAGCCCAACGAGGCCTCCGTCCGGCTGCACGAGCGCTTCGGCTTCCGGCACGTGGGCACGTTCCGCGAGGTGGGCCGCAAGTTCGGCCGCTACTGGGACGTGGCCTGGTACGAGAAGCCGCTCCGGGACCGTCCCTGAGCCCCTCAGCCGAACTGCACCGACCGCTTCGCCAGCCCCATCCAGAACCCGTCGATCACCGACCGGCCCAGGTCCAGCTCGCCGGCCGCGTCGGCCGCCCCCATCGTGACGAACAGCGGGGCGAAGTGCTCGGTGCGCGGGTGGGCGAGCCGCCCCGCCGGGGACGTGCGGGTGAAGTCGAGCAGCGCGTCCACGTCGCCGCTCTCGAGCGCGCGCCGCCCCCAGTCGTCGAACTCGGCCGACCAGGCGGGGACGCCGGGCCGGCGCAGGGCGGCCAGGTTGTGGGTGAAGAAGCCGGAGCCGACGATCAGCACGCCCTCGTCGCGCAGGGGCGCCAGCCTGCGGCCGATCTCCATGAGCCGCGCCGGGTCGAGGGTCGGCATGGAGACCTGGAGGACCGGGACGTCGGCGTCCGGGTACATCTCCACCAGCGGGACGTACGCGCCGTGGTCGAGGCCGCGGTCGGGGACGTCCTGCACGGGCGTGCCGGGGGCGCGCAGCAGCTTGCGGACGGAGTCGGCGAGCCCGGGGGCGCCGGGGGCGTCGTAGCGCACCCGGTAGTAGTGCTCGGGGAAGCCCCAGAAGTCGTACACGAGCGGCACGGTGCGGGTGGCGCCGAGGGCGAGCGGGGCCTCCTCCCAGTGGGCGGAGACGACGAGGATCGCCGTCGGGCGCGGCAGGCCGGCGGCCCAGGCGGCGAGCTGCCCGGGCCAGACGGGGTCGTCGGCGAGGGGCGGGGCACCGTGGCTGAAGTAGAGGGCGGGCATCCGCTCCCGGACGTCGGTCGACATGGCGGCGGCTCCCCATCACACGACTGTTGCTTGAAGTCTCAATCTCTTCCGTGTTCGAACCTACGTCACTTTTGTTTAATATTCAAGGAGTAGTCTCGTAGAGTGGGATACATGAATACGGCACCCATCCCGGCCCCCGCCGACGAGCCCCGCTGGCTCACCGACGAGGAGCAGCTCGTGTGGCGCTCCTACATCGAGGCCGCCACCCTCCTGGAGGACCACCTCGACCGCCAGCTGCAGCGCGACGCGGGCATGCCCCACGTCTACTACGGCCTGCTGGTCAAGCTCGCCGAGTCGCCGAGGCGGCGCCTGCGTATGACGGAGCTGGCCAAGTACGCGAAGATCACCCGCTCCCGTCTCTCGCACGCGGTCGCCCGCCTGGAGAAGAACGGCTGGGTGCACCGCGAGGACTGCCCGTCCGACAAGCGCGGTCAGTTCGCGGTGCTCACGGACGAGGGGTACGCGGTCCTGCGGCGGACCGCACCGGGCCACGTGGACGCCGTGCGCCAGGCCGTGTTCGACCGGCTCACCCCGGAACAGCAGAAGTCCCTCGGCGAGATCATGCGGATCGTCGCCGAGGGACTCCAGCCCGCCGAGGCGGGCGCGGACCTGCCCTGGCTGCGCTGAGCGGATCGCTCGGGCGGCCGGACGGGTCCGCGGGGGAACCGTGCGCGCGGGGGCGTCCCCTCCCCCTGCGCACGGGTGGCACGGGTGGTGCTCAGGGCCCGGGGGGTATCACCGGCCGGTGTCGTGTCAGTGGGCGACGACCGGCACCGGCAGCTCGTCCTCGACGCCGTCACCGGAACCGGCCCCCGTGACGGACGTGCCGCCCGGACGGCCGGCGGTGACGAAGGTCAGGGCGATCACACCGGCGGCGACCAGGATGCCGACGGCGAACCAGATCGCGCTGGTGTAGCCGTGCACCATGCCCTCCAGCTGGACCAGCTGCTGCTGGGACCGGCCGGCCGCGCCGCCGATGTGGTCGGCGATGTAGGACGTGGTGGCCGAGGCGGCGATCGTGTTCAGCAGCGCCGTACCGATGGCGCCGCCCACCTGTTGGGAGGTGTTGACCATCGCGGAGGCGACACCGGCGTCCCGCGGCTGCACGCCCTGGGTGGCCAGGGACATGGCCGGCATGAACGCCGTACCCATGCCGAGACCGAGCAGCAGCATGCCGGGCAGCAGCACGGCGGCGTAGGAGGTGTCGACCTCCAGCTGGGTCAGCAGCAGCATGCCGACGGCGGCGACCAGGAAGCCGGGACCCATCAGGAGACGGGCCGGGACGCGGGTCATCAGACGGGCGCCGATCTGGGTGGATCCCGTGATCATGCCCGCGACCATGGGCAGGAAGGCGAAGCCGGTCTTCACCGGCGAGTAGCCCTTCACGACCTGCAGGTAGTAGGTCAGGAAGAGGAACAGGCCGAACATGCCGATGATGGCCAGGCCCAGCGAGAGGTAGATGCCGCCGCGGCTGCGGTCGGTGACCACGCGCAGCGGCAGCAGCGGCGCCTTGACCCGGCTCTCGACCAGCACGAAGGCGGCCAGCAGCACGGCGGAGCCGACGAACATGCCGATCGTCAGTCCGTCGCTCCAGCCGGCCGACTCGGCGCGGGTGAAGCCGTAGACGAGCGCGACCAGTCCGAGGGTGGACAGGATCACGCCGGGCACGTCGAGCGGGGAGCGGTTGCGGCCGCCCTCGGGCTCGCGGACGACCAGGTACGCACCGGCCGCGGCGACGACCGCGAACGGGACGTTGACGAAGAAGGTCCAGCGCCAGTCCAGGTACTCGGTGAGGAAGCCGCCGAGGATCAGGCCGACGGCGGCACCGCCACCGGCGATCGCGCCGTAGATGCCGAACGCCTTGGCGCGCTCCTTGGCGTCCGTGAACATCACGGCGAGCAGGGAGAGCGCGGCGGGCGCGAGCAGCGCGCCGAAGACACCCTGGAGGGCGCGGGAGCCGAACATCATCGCCTCGTTGGTGGCCGCACCGCCGAGCGCGGAGGCGACGGCGAAGCCGGCCAGGCCGAGGACGAAGGTCCGCTTGCGGCCCCACAGGTCGGCGATCCGGCCGCCGAACAGCAGCAGGCCGCCGAAGGCGAGGGCGTAGGCCGTGACGACCCACTGCCGGTTGCCGTCGGAGATGCCGAGGTCCTGCTGGGCGGAGGGAAGCGCGATGTTCACGATGGTCGAGTCGAGGACGACCATCAGCTGGGCGAGCGCGATGAAGACGAGCGCCTTCCAGCGGCCGGCGTCGGGGACGCCGGGAGCCTTGACGGCTGTTTCGGACATGGGGATACCCACTTCGGGACGTTGTGACGGAAAAAGATGAGGTGAACGAGGTGGCAGGGACGGCGCGTCTACGGTGACGGCCGCCGGGAGGACCGTCCTGCGTGCGGACGGCCGGGCGTCGTGGAACTCTTCGTGGAACTCGTCGTGGAACACCGGCACCGGCACCGGCGCCGGTGCTGGTGCTGGTGCGGGTGTCGGTGTGGACGCCGGTGCCGATGCCGGTGCCGGTCGGAGGAGTGGTCGCGTACGGGTCGCGGTACTAGTCGCAGGGGCGCCGCAGGTCCTCCATGGTCATGGCCCTCTCCGGCAGGGCGGAGCGGGCGGGGGCCCGCAACCCGTCCAGGAACAGCTGGAGATGACGGTGGACGAACCGGTCGGCGCGCAGGCACTCGGTGCCGGCCGGGGGCCGGCTGAGCTGGGCCACGGCGATCATCAGGTCGCCCACGCCCACGTCGGGGCGGAGCTGACCGGCCGCCGCCGCCCGCTCCATGACCTCGGCGACGAGCCGCTCGACCCGGCCGCGCGCCGCTTCCAGGTCGGGGTGGTACTGGTCGAACGTGCTGGCCACCATCGGGCACAGCGCGCTGATCCGCTCGTCGGCGGCGGCGTGCACGAAGCGCTCCAGCGCCTCGAACGCGTCGCCGGTGTCCGCGAGGGCCAGCTCGGCCGCCCGTGCCGTGCGGTCCATGACCGAGCAGACGACCTCGCGGACGAGGGCGTCGCGGTCGGGGAAGTTGCGGTACACCGTGGCGTTGCCGACACCGGCCCGGCGGGCGACCTCGTCGAGCGGCACGTCGGGGCCGTGCTCGACGAACATCTCCCGGGCGGCGGTGACGATCCGCTCCCGGTTGCGCAGGGCGTCGGCACGCGGCCGGGTCGCCTTGCGCTGCGCGGGGGTTGCGGTCTGCACGGCGTACTCCTCGGACGGGGATGACGGTGGATCCTGGGTCGCGATCCGGGGATCGTTTCCCCGTTTCGCTCGAACACAGGGCTAAACGGGGAAGCGGTCCCCGGTTATTTCCCTCACACGCACCTCTTCACAGTGACGTGCGTCACACCTTCCACGGTGCCCCGCGACACCCCGCCGGGGCGGGAACGGGACCCCGGACAAGGGCTGCCGACGAGGCCGCGAACACGCCCGTGAGCGGGGTCACGAGCAAGGCCCCGAGCAGGTCCCTGAGCAGGCCCGCGAGGGCGCGGGCACCCCGGCCCCGGACGGCACCGACGGCTACCCGCGGGAAACCCACGATCGGTCCGCTCCAACGCGCGCCCGCACCCCTCTCGACACAGGGTGTTCACCAGGGTGCAGTCGGTGACCGGCGGCTGCCGTGGTCCGGGAGGTCTGCATGCAGCCGCAGCCGCACGTGCGGCCGCCGAGCCGTCGGATACGCCTGCGCCGGCCGGCCGCGATAGCGACCGTCGCCGTCCTGACGCTCGCCGTCAGCACCTCGGCGGGCACCGGCCGGCTCGCCCCGGGCACCTCCACGGCCGGACCGGGCCCGGCCACCCTCTCCCGCTCCTCCGCGCACGGCCCCTGCCTGATCAGCGGCGGCCCCGAGATCCAGATGTCGGAAGGCGTCCCGACCTCGTCCGGGTACGCCCGCTCCACCGGGACCGTCCGCGCGCTCAACCTGATGATCGACTTCTCCGACGCGCCCGGCGAGGGCACGGCCCTCGACCGGTACGCCGAGTTCTTCCCGCAGACCCGGGAGTGGTTCCGCACCAGCTCCTACGGCCGCCTCGACTACCGCCCCGAGACCCCGGTCCGCGGCTGGCTGCGCATGCCCAAGCCGTTCGCCGAGTACGGCATACAGCGCGGCGCCCCCTTCGAACCCGGCTACCGGGAGCTGGTGCAGGACCTGGTGTCGGTGGCCGACGCGAAGGTGGACTTCCGCGCGTACGACGTCCTGAACGTCCTGGTGACGCCGAACGCGGGCCCCTCCGCCCTGGACACGGTCCTGTCCGTCACCTTCGCCGGCAACGCCGAGGCCCCGGTCGCCGACGGCGTCCCGGTGGCGAACGCGTCCTTCGTCTACTCCCGGCAGGACGACGGCTCCGGCTCCTACGACGAGACCGGCTACCGCGTCCTGCCCCACGAGAACGGCCACGTCTTCGGCCTGCCCGACCTCTACACCCAGGAGGGCGGGGGCGCGGTCGGCCACTGGGACATCATGAGCGAGGACTGGGGCGCCGACAACGACCTGCTCGGCTGGCACAAGTGGAAGCTGGGCTGGCTGGAACCGTCCCAGGTGCACTGCGCGTCGCGGCCGGGCACGACGGAGTACACGCTGACGCCGCTGGCCCGCAAGGGCGGCGACAAGCTCGTGGTCGTACCGCTGGACGGGAAGTCCGGGTACGCGGTCGAGCTGCGCACCCGCGAGGGCAACGACGAGGCCGTCTGCCGCGAGGGCGTCCTGATCTACAAGGTCGACGCGGACGTGGACACGGGGATGGGCCCGGTGACGGTGTACGACTCCCGTGAGCACAGCGGCGGTTGCACGCGCAGCCCCAACGTCCACGCGGAGCTCTCGGACGCCGCCTTCGTCCCGGGCGAGACCTTCAAGGACCCGCGCCGGGGCATCACGATCACGGTGTCGGGGGCGGACCTGAAGGGCGACCACCAGGTGCGGGTCACGCGGAGCTGACGTCCGGGCCGCCGGGGAGGGGAAGGGACCACCGGCCCCGCATTACGGTAGGCCTGCCGCGACCGCCGTACCGGAGAGCAGATGCCCGCCCACACCACGCACGACACCGCCGACGCCGCCACGCCGGCCGACGCCGTCACGCCGGCCGAGGCGGTCACGCCGGCCGAGGCGGTCGCGCCGCTGCTGCGCGGCATCGCCGTACTGCGGCGGCTGACCGAGGCGGACGGCGGCACCCTCAGCCTCAGCGAGCTGGAGAAGGCCACCGGCCTCGCCCGCTCCACGGTCGACCGCGTCACCGCCACCCTGGCCCGCATGGGGTACGTCCGCCCGGACGGCCGCGACGTGACCCTCGCCCCCCGCCTGATGGAACTGGGCAACGCCTACCTCGCCGCCCTGCGCCTGCCCGCCCTGCTGTCCCACCGGGCCGACGCCCTCGCCGACGAACTGGACGAGTCGGTGTCCCTGGCGGTCGGCGACCGGGACGGCGTCCGCTTCATCCACCAGGCCACGCGCCGCCGGGCGATGTCCCTGAGCTTCCGCATCGGCGACCTGCTGCCCGCCGAACGCACCGCACCCGGCCCGCTGTTCGCCACGGAGTGGACGGAGGCCGACTGGGACCACTGGCACGCCCGCCGCTCCACCGACCCGGAGGACCGCACCTTCCCCTCCGTACCACCACGCACCCACGCCACCACCTCCTCCGACGCGGACTTCGAGCACCGCACGGCGAGGGCGGCGGCCGACGGCTGGGCCCTGGACGACCAGCTGATCGAGCCGGGCCTGGTCGCGGTCTCGGTGCCGGTGCGGGATCCCGGCACCGGCCGGGTGACGTGCGTGGCGAGCGTGGTGAGCCACACCAGCCGCCACACGGCCCGGGACCTGCGGACCACCCTGCTCCCCCGCCTGCGCTCGGCGGTGACGCGGATGGAGGACGACCTGCGCACCGCCCCGCCACCGGCCTCCGACGCACCGCCCGCGACGGGCCTGGCCATCTGGACGGGCGCGTCGAAACAGGAGCTGGGCCGGGACTTCGTGGAGTCCCTGGCCCGCGGCCTGACCGTCCTCACGGCCTTCGGCGAGGGCCGGGCGTCCCTGACCCTCACGGAGGTCGCGAAGGCGACGGGGCTGGCGCGGGCGACGGTCCGCCGTGCCCTGATCACCCACGAACACGCGGGCCTGGTGACGCAGTCCCCCGACCGCGCCTTCACCCTCACCCCCCGCGTCCTCTCCCTCGGCTTCCCGCCCCTCTCCCGCCTCACCCTCCCCCAGATCGCCCAGCCCCACCTGACCGCGCTGGCGGCCCGCGTCAACGAGTCGGCCTCCCTGGCCGTCCTGTCCGACTCGGGCACGGAGGTCCAGTACACGGCCCAGGCCTCCCCGAGCCGCGTGATGAGCGCCCGCATCCCCGTGGGCACCCGCCTGCCGGCCTCCGCGACCTCCCTGGGCCGCGTGCTCCTCGCGCACCTCGAAGAGGTCCGAGCACAGGGCTACGCCCTGGTAGACGAGGAACTGGAAGCCGGCCTGCGCTCGATCGCGGTCCCGGTGCGCGACCGCACGGGCCGGGCGGTGGCGGCGGTGAACGTGGCGATGCACGCGGCCCGCCGGACGACGGAGGCCTGCGTGACGGAGATCCTCCCGGAGCTCCGCCGGACGGCCACCGGCATCGAGACGGACCTCCACACGGCAGCCCGCTTCACCCCCGTCCCCCCGACCTGACCACCCGCTACACTGTCGGCGGTGGCACAGCCGTACCACCGCGCACCATCACCGGCCTTCGTAGCTCAGGGGATAGAGCACCGCTCTCCTAAAGCGGGTGTCGCAGGTTCGAATCCTGCCGGGGGCACAGAGCTTGACCAGGGCAGAGGCCCCGGAAACCGCAGGTCAGCGGACGTCCGGGGCCTCTCTCGTGCCCGTGATTCCCAGTCTGCCTACGGTCTCCCTGCGAGCTGAATACACCCTCCCTACGGAGCCCCGTCTCCTAAATGTCCCCTAAACGATCAAGTCGTTGTCGCAGGTCACCTCGGACGCAAGCAACCCCCGCACTCCCGTAGGAGTCGGGGAGCGGATCCGCCAGGTGCGCGAGGACCTGAACCTAAGCCAGCTGGACGTGTGTGACCGGTCGGGTATCGACGTGGCCTCGTACAGCCGCATCGAGAACGGGCACTCGGCCCCGATCCCCGACACGCTGATTCGGATCGCCGACGCCATGGGCGTGCAGCTAGAGGAGCTCGTCAGGCGGCCCGCCCCCGACGGGGAGTAGGGACGAGCCGCAGCCAGGAGAGAACCTCAGGCGCGCGCTCGGACGACAAGGGTCCCGATCGCCCGGTTGCCGGGCGGTGCCTCCAGGACCGTCGCGTCGACGTCGGTGAACCCGTGCTCCTTCAACAGCCGCTCCCAGGCGTCGGGCCCGTAGTCCTCCTGTTGTGGACGTCGCCTCCGGACGGAGGCGTCTGACCCGCCCGCTGGTAGCGGGCGGGAGTCTGTGCGAGGCGCGACGGCCCGCAGCCCGACAGGGGCGGGCAGGCGTACACCTCGATGTTGAGGTCGTGGACGCCGGGGCGGCCTTGGGCGCGGCCGACGGACACGCCACCCGTCGTCGCGAGAGAGGCACCGCAGAAGCAGCACGCCCATCCGGCGTACTGCGCCCACGACGCAGGACTGCCCGTCCGCATGCCCCGACGGCCACCGGAAGCGATACTGGTAGCAGCCGCGGGACGACGTCTGCCGTGCGCTGGGACTGCGGGGTATCCCGTGGCCGGTCACCGCGGTGGCGCCTTCGCCACCGCCGGAAGGGGCGTCACCATGTGCCGCTGGATCGCCTACTCGGGTGCACCCGTCCTCCTCAGCCAGGTTCTGTTCCAGCCGGAGCACTCCCTGATCGACCAGAGTCTGCACTCCCGTATGGGTGTGGAGACGACCAACGGAGACGGCTTCGGTATCGGCTGGTACCCGCAGGACACGGATACCGCCGATCCGGCGGTCCTGCGGGGTGTGGGCCCGGCCTGGAACGACCGCAATCTGCAGGAAGTCGCCCACCACACGCGCTCGGGGCTGTTCTTCGGGCACATCAGGGCATCGACGGGGACGGCGGTGCAGCAGAGCAACTGCCATCCCTTCCGGAGCGGTCGGTGGCTGTGGATGCACAACGGGATGATCAGTGAGTTCCGTCGGATTCGGCGTGATCTCGCCCTGGCCGTCGACCCGGCCCTGTACTCCGACATCGAGGGCTCCACCGACTCCGAGGTCATGTTCTTCCTCGCCCTGACCTTCGGTCTGCCCGACGACCCGCCCGGTGCGGTGGCGCGCATGGCGGGGCTTGTCGAGACGACCGCTCGGTCGCACGGTATCCCTCACCCACTGCAGATGACCGTCGCGGTGACCGACGGCGAGCACGTGTGGGCCTTCCGTTATTCCAGTGAAGGCCGTTCGCGATCGTTGTACGTCAGCACGAAGGTGGACGCCCTGCGCGCGCTTCACCCGGACGTGTCGTTCCTGCGTGAGCTGTCCGACGAGACCCGTCTCGTCGTGTCGGAGCCTCTGGGTGACCTGCCGGGGGCGTGGAACGAGGTGCCCGAGAGCAGTTACGGCGTCGTCCAGCCGGGCGGGGGCGTGCTCCACCGCTTCAGGCCCGAGTCCACCGAAGGGGCAGGGGCACGGGGGTGAGGAGTGTGAGCACGACCGACGGCAGGGCCCGGGCACCGGCCGATGCGGGCACCGACCCGTCAGGCGATCCGTACCTGCGCACACGGTTCGCGCTTCCCTGTCGGCCTGACACCTTCTTGCGGCGGCAGCGGCTCGTCTCGCATCTGGATCAGGCCCTGAACACACCGCTGACGCTGGTCAACGGATCGGCCGGCGCCGGCAAGACGCTCCTGACGGCCGACTGGGCCGCGGGGCTGCGGCTGCCGGTCGCCTGGTTGACCGTAGAGGCCGGAGATCACCGGCCCGGGATCTTCTGGGCCTACGTCTTCGAGTCCCTGCGCATGTGCGGGGCGCGGGCGGCCGGCGGTGCCGGGGCGCCGGCGGACTCGAGCGGCGTGGGACGCGGTCTGCTGGCATCGCTCGCCGCCGAACTGAACGCCCGCGACGGCCCCGTGGTCCTCGTGCTGGACGAGTACGACCGGATGGCCGTCCCTGAGGTCGCGGAACAGCTGGAGTTCGTCCTGCGCCACTCCGGGCGGGGACTGCGCCTCGTGCTCGTCACCCGCACCGAGCCGCTGCTCCCGCTGCACCGCTACCGCGCCGCCGACGAGCTGACCGAGATCCGCGGCGCCGAACTGTCCTTCACCCCGGAGGAGGCCGGTGCGCTGCTGCGGCTGCACGGGCTGTGCCTTCCCGAGTCCGCCGCTTCCGCCCTGGTGGACCGGACCCGAGGCTGGGCCGCCGGGCTGCGGCTGTCCGCCCTGGCGGCCCGGGAGAGCACCGATCCCGAGCGGTATCTGAAGGAGTTCGAGGCGGACCACAGCACGGTCGCGGACTTCCTGCTGGCGGAGGTCCTCAAGGGGAGGACGGAGGAGACGCAGGACCTGCTGTTGCGGGTGAGCGTCCTGGACCGGTTCTGCCCGGACCTGGCCGACGCCCTGACGCTACGGGCCGACGCCGAACGCCTCCTCGCCGGGCTGCACCGGGAGAACGCGTTCATCGAGCGGCTGGGACACTCCTGGTACCGACTGCACCCGCTGTTCCGGGAGATCCTCCGGGCTCACCTGCGCGAACGCATGCCCGGTGCGGAAGCGGAGCTGCACCTGCGAGCCGCGCGATGGCTGCGCCGTTCCGGCTTCCTCCCGGAGACGCTCGCCCACGGGGCCGCGGGCGGCGACTTCGACCTGGCCGCCGGCGCGCTCGTCGACGACCTCGCGATCGGGCAGCTCTTCACCGGCCTGCGCTCGGACGCTCTGGCCCAGCTCTTCGCCGGCATGGGGCCCGAAGCGGGGAGCCCGGCGAGCGACCTCGTGCGGGCGGCCGGCGCACTGGCCCGACGCGACCTCGACCACGGTCTGGACCGGCTGCGACGGGCCCGGGAACAGCTCTCCGAGACCGAGGACTCTCCCGGCCCGGTGGCAGCCCGGCTGAGCTGCACACTGCTGGAGGCACTCGCCGCCCGGCTCACCGGCTGCCCTCCGCGAGCCGAGCAGGCCGCCGCGACGGCCGAGGAACTGCGCCGGGACCTGCCTGACCACCTGCTGGACGAGCATCCGGAACTGACCGCCCTGCTGATGACACACGTGGGTTCGGCCCGCCTGTGGGAAGGACGCTTCGACGACGCACGCGCCGCGCTGCGCCGTGCGGCCGGTGCCCCGGGCGGATCCGCCACCGTCCTGCCCCGAGTGGAGTCGATGGGGCACCTGGCCCTGCTCGACTATCTGAACGGCTGGCTCGGCCGGGCGGAACGCAGGGCACTGGCCGCGGTGGCCGAGGCGGAACGGGCGGGGTTGCCCCGGCCCCCCGGCGCGGGCCTGGGCCGGCTGGTCCTGGCCGCGGTGGCCGTGGCCCGACAGGAACTGGGCCGGGCCCGGGTCCTGCTCGACGAGACGGCACGGCTTCCGGCGCGGGAACACGATCCGGTACCGACGGCGGGTCGGGCCATGACCGTCTCACGCCTTCTGCTCGACGACGGTGAAACGGACGCCGCCGCCGAGGCTGCGGAGCCGACCGTGTCCACGGCAGTGGCGTCCCCCTGGGCGGAGAGTCAAGCGGCAGTCGTCCGCTCCGCCGCCTGCCTCGCCGACGGACGGCCGGACGAAGCCGTGCGCCTTCTCCAAGGCGTCGGTGGCGACCAACCGGTGTGCGCCGTCGAAGCAGCGGGGATCCAGGTCGCCGCGGGGCATCCCCGCGCGGCGGCAGAACTGCTCGGCGCCGTTCGCGCCGAGGGACGCACCGGCCCCGCGGTGAGCGTGGGGGCGGCGCTGGTGCGGGCCCGGGTGGCGCAGGAGTCGGGAGACACGATCACCGCCCGCCGGCTCGTCGCACGTGCGCTTCTCGACGCCCGGCGCGAGCGACTGCGGCGTCCTTTCCTCCAGGCAGGGGACTGGATCGAGCCGCTGTTGGCCACAGCCCCGCTGCACGGGCTCGCCGAGGGCTGGCTCCCGTCCGGCCGGCGGCAAACGCACGGCGAGCCGGTGCAGCCCGTAGCTGACCCCGCGCTCCTGGTGCCGGTGGAACTGAGCGGACGCGAACGCGACGTGCTGCGGCGGCTGGCCCGCATGATGTCCGCGGAGGAGATCGCCGCCGACCTCTACGTGTCGGTCAACACGGTGAAGACCCATCTCAAGAGCGCCTACCGGAAGCTGGCGGTGAACCGGCGCGGCGACGCGGTACGCCGGGCGCGCGACCTCGGCCTCCTGTGACCTCCCCCGCGAGGGGTGAGGCACACGGCGCCGCCGCCGGGGTGCGATGGGAGGAACGTGCCGCAGCGCACCGGTCGACCCGGCGAGGTGAGACGACGTGAAGCACTGGCGGGCCCTCGCAGTCCTCGGTACGGCCCAGTTCCTGATGGTCCTGGACACCTCCGTGATGAACGTGTCGATCAGCCAGTTGGTCGAGGACTTCGACACGGAGGTCACCGCCATCCAGGCCGTCATCACCCTGTACGCGCTGGTCATGGCGGCGTTCATGCTCATCGGCGGCCGGCTCGGGGACATCCTGGGCCGGCGCCGCATGTTCCTCACGGGACTGGCCGTGTACGGGGTCGGCTCGGCCGTGACGGCCGTGGCGCCCACACTGTGGGTGCTCACGCTGGGCTGGTCCGTCGTCGAAGGGCTCGGGGCCGCCATGGTGCTTCCGGCCATGGCGGCGCTGGTCGCCCAGTCATACCGCGGACGGGACCGGGCCGTCGCCTACGCGGTCATCGGCGGGCTCGCCGGCTCCGGGATCGCGGTCGGCCCGCTGCTGGGCGGCTGGATGACGACCTACCTCACCTGGCGGCTGGTCTTCGCCGGTGAGGTACTCGTCGTCGTGGCCGTGCTGCTGTGCCGGCGGGTGATCGCGACGCCCGCCCCGGCCGCGAAACGCCCCCGGCTGGACGGGCTCGGCGCGGTGCTCTCCGCCGCCGGGCTGGGGCTGGGCGTACTCGGGGTGCTGCAGAGCAGCACCTGGGGCTGGATCGAGCCCCGCAACCCTCCCTTCACCGTCCTGGGCTTCTCCCCCACGCTGTTCGTCGTCGGTGCCGGAATCGCCGTGCTGACCCTGTTCCGGGTCTGGGAACGGCGGCGGGAGGCCCGGGGCGCCGACCCTCTGGTACACCTGTCCCTGCTGGGCAGGCCCGTACTGCGGGCCGGCCTGACGACCCTGCTCAGCCAGAACCTCATCCTCCTCGGCCTGTTCTTCGCCATCCCGCTCTACCTCCAGGTGGTGCAGGGCTTCAACGCCTTCCAGACCGGGCTGCGCCTGCTGCCGGTGTCGGCCACCATGCTGGTGACCTCCCTGTGCGGGTCCGCGCTGGGGCACAGGATGGGACCGCGCCGGGTGGTGCGGCTGGCCCTGGCGATTCTGGCGGCGGCCGTCGTGTGGCTGCTCGCCACGATCGACCCGGTCATCGACGACGCCCAGTTCGCCGGAGCGATGGCGGTGCTCGGGGTGGGCGTCGGTCTGCTCGCCTCGCAGCTCGGCAACGTCGTGCAGTCCGGTGTCGGTGAGGAGGAGCGCAGCGAGGCCGGAGGGCTGCAGTTCACGGCCCAGAATCTGGGCTCGTCGCTGGGCACCGCGCTCATCGGCTCGATCCTGGTCGGCGCGCTGGCAGGCGCCTTCACCACCCAGGTCGCGGACGACCCCCGGCTGTCCCCGGCCGCCCGGGACGAGGTGGGGGTCCGTCTGGAGGCCGGCATCACCTTCGTCCCGACCGAGCAGGTGCGTTCCGCGGCCGAGGAGGCCGGGCTGCCGCCGTCCGAGGTCGACGCCGTGGCGGACTCCTACGCCTCCGCCCAGTTGGACGGGCTGAAGGCGGCGATCCTGGCCACGGGCGGCGTCGCGCTCGCGAGCTTCCTGGTCACCGCACGTCTTCCGACCACCCGGGCAGGCCGCCCGTCCGAACCCGAACCCGAACCCGGTGCCGGGGGCCGGACAGCCGGGCCGTCCGGGCCGACCGGGCCGTCCGGGCCGACCGGCTGAGCTCGAAGGAGACACAGGTGACCGCGGGCGAGACCGGGACAGGGCGATCCACGGACCGGCGGGAGCGGCGGGCCGCGCACCGGGCCCATGCGGACTACACCGGCGGTGTCTACGGCTCCATGCTCGCGGCCTCCGTCGTGATCGGCGCCGGCACCCTGGGCTCGTTCCCCCGCGCCGAACTGGTTCTGCTGCTGTTGCTCACCAGCCTGGTGTTCTGGATCGCCCACGTCCACGCCGAGCTGTTCGGAGCGCGTCTCGCGCGGCGCACTCCGGACCGGCGGGTGATCCTGCGGGTGTGCCGCGAGGAGTGGCCCATCGTGAAGGCCGCCGTGCCTCCGGCCGCGGCGATCGCCGTCAGCCCCGTGCTGGGGCTGGACGTCCAGGGCACCCTGTGGCTGGCGCTGTCCGTCGCCGTCACCGGACAGGTGGGCTGGTCCGTCGCCGCGGCACACCGCGCGGGCGCCCCGTTGCGGCTGATGGCCACCACCGCGACGGTCAACGTACTGCTCGGTCTGGCGATCGTCGTCGTCAAGATCGCAGTGACGCACTGAAAGGCACGGGCACTGCGGCCGGAGTCACCTGTACCGGGTGAGGGCGTCGGAGGGCGACGAGGCGCAGGATCGTCGCACAGGACACCGTCCGCCCCGGAGCCCCGGACGGTGTCCCGAGCCCCGTCCGGTGGAGGGACCGCTCGTGCGCTGCGAGATCCGCATCGAGGGACACCTGTCGGAGACGCTGGCCAACGCGTTCCCGGAGCTGGAGCACGTCGTCATGTCCGGCCAGACCGTCCTGTTCGGCACGGTGATCGACGAGGCCCACCTGTACGGGCTGCTCACCCGCTGTCAGTCACTGGGTCTGCGCGTCATGGAGATGCGGCAGCTCCCGGAATGACGCCCACGGACGGTGTGCGTCGGCCCGCTCGCCGGACCGGCGCTCCAGCGGGTAGTAGGTGGTGACGAGCCCGACGGCGACGGACCCAGCGCGCGCGACCGTGACCGCCCCGGCGGCCCGGCGAGAACGGAGCCCGTCACGTGGGGCCGGTCCTGACGAGGTGCGGCTCTTGCCGCCTCCTGAGGTGTTATCGCTCGTCTCACGTCTCTTCGTCTCGTCCGGGCCCGGTGGACAGGTGTTCTCGAATCCCACCTCGCTGCCCCGCCGTCCGGCCGGGATCACCCCTGACGGGTGATCCCGGCCCTCAGCGCCGGCCCCGACCCTGGAACGGACACCCACCAGTCCTGCGGTGCTCACCGGCCTTCCCCACCGGGCGGCCCGGTGGCGACCGGCCGGTCCACGAGGAGGCGCCATGACCGTGCCCCGAGACGCGGCGGAACCCCCCGGCCGGGGAGGCGGGGCCGGCAGGGCGGTTCCCGGAGCCGTGGACGACCCTGCGCACGTCCTCACCCGGCTCGGCCGGTCCTGGACCTGGCTCATGGGATCGGCCGTCGCCACGCTGGTCCCCGGCGTCCTGGTCCTGGTCTGGCCGGAGGCGACCCTGCATGTCCTGGCCGTCCTCGTCGGCCTGTACCTGCTGCTGACCGGTGTGTTCCGGTTCGTAGCCGTCTTCGCGCGGGAGGGACACGAGCGGCTGCCCGGGCTCCTGCTGGCCGTGCTGTACCTGCTGGCCGGGGTGCTGTGTCTGCGCAACCCGCTGCAGACCATCGCCGCGCTGTCACTGATCGTCGGCATGGTCTGGCTGGTGTCCGGCATCCTCACCCTCTACGCCGCCCTGGTCACCGAGAACCTGCCGCACCGCGGCCTGGTCATGGGGATGGCGGTACTGGCGGTCGTCGCCGGGATCGTCGTCCTCGCACTGCCCGCGGAGTCGGCCCGTGCCCTGACCCGGCTTCTCGGCCTGTGGCTGGTCCTGCTGGGGCTGGCCGAGGCGGTGGCCGCCCTGGGGTGGCGGTCCGCGCTGCGCGGGGCACGCCCGCCGAAAGCGGGAACGCCCGCTGCCACGACCTGACCACGGGCCGGTGGAAGGAACGTCGATGGCCCCGACCACCCCGGCCGGATCGCCCGACTCCGGCGGGCCTGGCGACCGCTCCCCCGCCCTGTCGGCCGGTGAGCGGGCGGAGTACGAGCTTCTGCGCCGGCAGGCGTCGGTACGCCACCGGCGGGCCCGCGTGGCCGGCTCCTCGGTCCTTCTCCTGCTGACTCTGTTGCTCGCCCCCCTGGCCGTGGTCGCGGCCTGGGTGCAGGACACCGTCTCCGACACCGACCGGTACGTGGCGACCGTGGCGCCGCTGGCGTCCGCGCCGGCCGTGCAGGACGCCCTGACCGACCGGCTCACCGACCGGGTGGTGGCACAGGTGGACGTGAAGGCGGTGACGGACTCGCTCGCCGACACTCTCCGGGAGGCCGGGGCGCCGCCCCGCATCGTGGACGGCGCCGAGTCCCTGGAAGCCCCACTGCGCGACGCCGTACGGTCCACCGCCGAGCGCACCGTCAGCGGCGTGGTCACCAGCGATGTCTTCCGGCGAGCGTGGGAGGGTGCCAACCGGCGGTCGCACGCCGCGGTGGTGCACATGCTCACCGGTGAGGGCCGGGGTGCTCTGAGCACCGGGGAGGGCGCCGTCCGGCTGGACGTGGGGGAGGTCGTCGATCAGGTACGGGCGCGGCTGGCCGACGCGGGCTTCGGCAAGGCCGCCGCAGCGATCCCGGACAGCGACCGGACGGTCACGCTGTTCGAGTCGGAGCAGCTGGACAAGGCGCAGGGCGTGATGCGGCTGCTGGACGTCGTCGGTGTCTGGCTGCCCGTACTGACCACCGTCCTCGCCGCGCTCGCCGTGTGGACCGCACCCGCCCACCGCGTGATGCTGTTGGCCACCGCGACCGGTGTCGGGGCGATGATGGCGCTGCTGCTCGTGGCCTTGGCGGTAGTGCGCCGGGCCTGTCTGGACTCGGTACCGCCCACGGCGCTGCCGCTCGACGCGGCGGCGGCCGTCTACGACACGTTCGTCCGCTTCCTGCACGACAGCACCCGCACGCTGATGGTCGTCGCGGTGGTCACCGCGCTGGCCGCGTACCTGTACGGGCCCGGGCACGCCGCCCGTGCCGTCCGAGGGACGGCCGCGCGTGCCACGGCGGCCACCGGCCGGGCCCTGCGCCGAAGCGGTGTGGACACCGGGTCCACGGGACGTCTGCTGGCGAAGCACCGGACGTGGGCCACCGGCACCGTCGTCGCGGCGGGAGCGTTGGCCCTGTTGCTCTGGAACCACCCCACGGTCACCGCTGTGGCGCTCGTCCTCGGGATCGCCTCGGCCGCCCTGGTCGTCATGGCGGTCCTGGCGGCAGCCGCCGACCCGGCGGCCAACTCACCCGTGCCGGGTGATGCCGGGCGCCGAGCCCCATGACCACCCTGAGGTCGGTACGCAACGACGGCCGGGCCCGCCCGGGACGGAGGACGGACATGAACGCGCAGACCTACCTGGCGTACGACTACCCACTGCTCAACATGTTCTGGACCATGCTTCTGGTCTTCCTGTGGATCATGTGGTTCGTCCTGCTCTTCCGGATCATCGGTGACATCTTCCGCGACGACCGGCTGAGCGGCTGGGCGAAGGCCGGCTGGCTGGTGTTCTGCCTCCTCCTGCCCTTCCTCGGCGTATTCGTCTACGTCATCGCACGCGGGAAGAACATGGGCCGCCGGGAGACGGAACACGCCCGCGCCCGCCAGGAGGAGTTCAACGCCTACATCAGGAAGACCGCGAGCGATGGACAGCGCTCCAGCGTCGACGAACTGGCCCGGCTCTCCGAGATCCGCGATCAGGGTGCCATCACGGACGAGGAGTTCCGCAGGGCGAAGGAGCTGGTCCTGAGCGGCCACGGCCCGGCGGAACACGTGGGCCGGGCCCCCTCCGCATCCAGCCCTTCCGTCCGCTGACCATCCGCACGCCACGAATCGAGGCGCACGATGACCGCCACACACACCCGGCCGACGCACTCGTCGAGACAGGCGTGGGCGACCGGCCTGACCGTCTTCGCCGCCGTCATGCTCCTGCTCGTCGGCCTCCTCGACATCCTGCGGGGGATCATGGCCATCGCCGAGGACGACGTCTTCGTCACCACACCCGACTACGTCTTCCGGTTCGACCTCACCAGCTGGGGCTGGATCCACCTCGTCCTGGGCGTACTCGCTGTGATCATCAGCGCCGGGCTGCTCAAGGTCGCGACGTGGGCGCGTGTGTCCGGCGTGGTCATCGCCGCACTCGTGATCCTCGCCAACTTCCTCTCCCTGCCGTACTACCCGCTGTGGTCCGTCGTGATGATCACCATGTCGGGCTTCATCATCTGGGCCCTGAGCGTGATCAAGCCCGGCGGCAACCTCTACGACCTGTCCGGGGAACGCACCCCTGACTAGACGTGTGACCGAGCGAAGGAGCGACACGTGGATGCGCGAGGGACGGACACGAGGAGGCGGCGCGTAAGGGGCCCCGGGGGCGAGGGCGGCACCGCTCTCGCCCGCATCGCCCTGCTGGCTCTGTCGGCCTGCGTCCTGGTGCCGCTCGTTGCCGCCGGGCTCCGCAGCGTGCTGTGGGCTTTGACCGGCATCGCGGGACTCGCGCTCGCGGCCGTCGGCGTGTGGTGGGCCCTGGCCCATACCGGTGTCGTCCGCATCGTCGGAACAGCTCTGTCGGTGGCCGCGCCGGTCACCGTCCTCGCGCTTTACGCCACGGCCGGCCTGCTGGGTCCCGCCCTGCTGTCGTCGGGCCTTTTGGTACTGGCCGTCGTAGCGGCACGCTGGGCCCTGGCCCCTGCTCCCACCCCCTACGAAGAGGCCGCCGGAACACCCTGCCACCCCTGGGTGCTCATGAACCGCCGATCCGGCGGCGGCAAGGTGGACCGGTTCCGCCTGGTGGACAAGGCACGGGCCGCGGGTTGCCGTGTGCACGTGCTCGGCCCCGGCCAGGACGTCACCGCGCTGGCCCGGCAGGCCGTCGCCGACGGAGCGGACCTGCTGGGGGTGGCGGGCGGCGACGGCACCCAGGCGCTGGTCGCCGACGTCGCCGCCCGCCACGAGGTGCCGTTCGCGGTGATCCCGGCCGGAACCCGCAACCACTTCGCCCTCGACCTCGGCCTCGACCGCGACGATCCGGTGGCGGCGTTGGAAGCCCTGACGGGAGGTGTGGAAATCCGCGTCGACCTGGGGTACGCCGCGGACCGCGTCTTCGTCAACAACGCCTCGTTCGGCACGTACGCGGCCGTCGTCAACGACCCCGCCTACCGGGAAGCGAAAGCCCGTACGGTCCTGCAGACCCTTCCCGGACTGCTCACGGGCGACAGCGCCTCCGCTTTGCGCATGACGGCCAACGGGCGGCACATAGCCGGCCTGCAGGCCCTGCTCGTCAGCAACAACCCCTACGGCCGGGCCGTTGACGTGTCGCACCCGGGGCGCCGGGGGCGGCTGGACACGGGACTCCTCGGTGTGGCGTGCGTCCGGGTCGCCGGCACCGCCGAAGCGGCACGCCTGGCGAGCCGACCGCACTCCGGGGGCCTCGTCCGGCTCACCGCCGACGAAGTCCTCGTCGAGACCGATACCGCCACCATGCCGGTCGGCATCGACGGGGAGTACGTCGTTCTGCCCTGCCCTGTGGTGTGCCGCAGTGCACCCGGAGCCCTACGGGTCCGCGTGCCGCGCCACCGGCCCGGTGGATCGAGGTCCCCCGGACCGACGGCCGACTGGCCGCGCGTCGCCCGCCTGGCACTGCGCCGGCCAGTCGGGGGCAACGAGATGGAGAGACACCCATGACTCAGGCAACCACAGGCAAGGCGCACAAGTCGTTTCTTTCCCGCCCCGCGGTCCGACGCCTCATGCCCTTCACCCTGATCACCGCGATCGCTCTCATCTTCATCTTCGAGAACCGTTCGAGTGTCGAGATCCGCCTCCTCATCCCCATGGTGACCATGCCGCTGTGGGGCGCCCTCCTGATCGCCTGGGCCCTCGGCGTCCTCGCCTGCGTCTTCACCGTGCGCCGACGGTCGAACCGGCATGCACGACGGCAGGGGTGACGCCACACCCCAGCCGATGCCCCAGGCAGCACAGAGCCGGCACACATCGGCACGGGAAGCCCGCGAATCTGACGCCGCCCTTCCCTGCGGCGCTCACACCGCTGCTGGAACGCCGGCACGTCGGCACGGCGCACCCCACGGTGACTGCTTCCGGGCAGATTCACCGACGGGATGTCACCGGCGTCAAGGAGACGGGTGACAAACGGTCGGGACAAGCCCAGAAGCTCAGCGGCCTCAGCGGGCGACAGCTGAACCTCGGAGGCCAGGACCGTAACCGCATGCCCACGGGCCAGCTCGTCGGCGGAGGCGAAGAGGGTCCGGACCAGTTCCCGTGGCAGTGCCGGCTCGCCACCGTCCGAGGTGCGCACCACAACCTGGACCTGCTCTGGCACCATGCGGGCAGTCGCGGCGAGGGCATCCTGATGCGAGGGGTTCGGTTCGACCTTCTCCGCGCGGGCGAGGACGCTCGTACGGGCCACGGCCTCCTCCGATCACCGCCCTGGACGAAAAATCATCTGCAATAACTGCAACCGGGGGGCTTGCGCGGACAATCGTGCGGCCACCAGGGGCGGTCACGACGGCCAGGACAGCCGCCACGGCAGGAGTTCGTCCGCCGCCGGCGCGGACTCGACCGGTCCGGGTCCGGTCGGCGGTCCGTACGCCTCCGGCCCGGCAGGTGATTCCGGCGTGCTCAGGAGGACCATGCCGCGAGGAGGTCCGCCGGGCCGTAGGCGGCGTCGAGCCCCGCGCAGTCGGTCCCGTTGCGCGAGACGGCGATCACCGGCACGGGAGCAGGCGTGAGCACGGCGCGGTGCCGGTGCAGGGCCGCGAGATCGTGCCGGTCGAACGGGGAGTTCTCCAGCCACTTCACCGAGCCGACGAACAACAGCTCCTTGGCGATCGGCGCGCGGTCCGCTCCCACGATGTCGATCTCCACGTCGTTGGTACGCGTCCAGTAACCGCCGATGGCGGGGGCGGCGGGGAGGTTCGCGTCGGGCAGGAGGCGTGCCAGCGCCTCGCGCACCAGCGGTTCGACGGCCCTGCCACGCCAGCTGGTCCAGTTCTCGCGGATGCGTCGCAGCGTCAGGTCCCCCCGGCCCCGCTCGATCTCCTCCATCGCCGGGCCCAGGAACTTCAGCCAGAAGCGGAGGTAGGGGTCCGCGACCCGATAGCGCCGGTCCTTCGAGGGCCGCGTGGACACGGGAAGCTCCGCCGCGATCACCCGCTTGTCCGCGAGGACCCCCAGCGACCGCTGCAGCGGGGTCGCCCCGATCCCGCCGGCGGCGCGGGCGATGTTGGAGAACGTCCGCTCACCGCTGCCGATCGCCGAGAGGACGGTGCGGGCCTGGACCTGCTGGGGGAACTCCGCGGCGAGCGAGCGCTCCGCCGACACCAGCAGGGCCGAGACCGGATCGTCGAGCGCCGCCTGCAGGAACTCCCACATCCCGGCGCCGTGCCTCCACTCCGCGCAGATCAGAGGCAGTCCACCGGTGATCAAGGCCGCGTCGAAGGCCGGGGCGGGATCGAGGCCGAGCATCTCGCCCACCTCCGCCGGGTTGAGCGGGCCCAGCACCATCTCCCGTCCGCGCTGGTGGAACGGGCGCCCATAGCTGTTCAGCGCCTCCATCATCGACAGGTCGGAGCCGATGAGCACCAGCAGAACCGGCTTCTTCTCCAGCACCCGGTCCCAGGCCCGCTGAAGCATGCCCTCGAAGGCGCCCTCCGCATCCATCAGATAGGGCACCTCGTCCATGACCACCACGCTCGCCCGGTCGTGCGGAAGCGCTGCCGCCAGGACGTCGAAGGCCGCGTCCCAGCTCGCCGGGCGGGCCGCGGACAGCAGATCCGCCAGCGGAAGGCTGGACGACCGCGCGTCCTGGCCGAGCCGTTCCAGGTCCGCCTCCGGTGACGCCCCTGTGGCGGCGTAGAAGAGGAACGGCGCGCCGGACCTCTCGGCGAACCGCTCCACCAACCGCGACTTGCCCACCCGGCGGCGCCCCCGGAGCATCACGCACCGCCCGGGCCGCTCCCCGCCGACCCCGGCCGTCACCTTGCCGAGCTCGCGATCCAGCGTCTCGAGCTCGTGCCGCCTGCCCACGAAATCCGCCATGTCGCCGCCTTACCCGAGCACCATCCGGAAACCACAGAGACTAACATTGAAGTTAGTAACATTAATGTTGGCAACATGTGACAGGCGCTCCCGCGCCGTGACGGCCGACGGGGACGCGCTCAGTCGGTGGCCGGGGTGTCGGGGCCCCGGTGGACCACCGTGATGTGGTGGTCGGGGCCCGGGGTCTCCAGTTCGTCGATCACCGCGACGGCCAGGTCCTCGGCGCTGATCCAGGAGCGGCCGTCGGCGTCCACGAGCAGGGTGTCGGTGCCGCGGCCGTAGCGGCCGGTGCGTTCGCCGGGATGCAGGAGGGCCGGCGGGCTCAGGTAGGTCCAGTCCTGGTGGGGGTGGGACCGGCAGGTGCGCAGCTGGGCGACTCCGGCGGCGGCCACGGCCCTGAACTCGGCGGGTACGTGCTCCGGATCGTCGGCGACCAGGAGACCGGGGTCACCGGGGCTGCGCAGTGCCCCGGCGCCGCCGATCACGAGGACGCGGATGCCGAGCCGTGCGGCGGTGTCCAGCACCGTGCGGGTGGCGCCGACCAGGAAGTCCTCGTCGACCGGCACGGTCCGCAACGTCACGACGACCGCGTCCGCCGCGCCGTGGGAGCCGGAGGCCGCGAGTGCCTCGTGCAGGGCGGACGCGTCGTCGGCGTCGACCGCGATCGGCGTGACGTTCGGGTTCCCCGGGTCTCCGCCACCGGGCTTCCGGGACAGGGCGAGCATCCGGTGGCCGCGTGCGCCGCCCTCGGCGGTCACCCGGCTGCCGGCCATCCCGGTGGCGCCCAGTACGGCGATCGTCAGCTGTTTCCTCATCGGATCCGTCCTTCTCGTACGTCGTGGTCGTGCGGCCGGTGTTCGGGGGCGGCGGTTCGTGCCCGGCCGGTTCGTGCCCGGCCGGTGCGCACCCGGCCGGTGCGCACCCGGCCGGTGCGCACCGCCCCGGTGGGCAGCTGCGCGGCGAGCAGCGCCGCCAGGGCCAGGGCGAAGCCGAGGGTCTGCAGCGCACTCAGCGACTCGCCCATCGCGACGCCGATGACGGCCGCGACCAGCGGGGACAGCAGTACCAGCGGTGCGGACGCGCCGACCGGCAGCCTTCCGAGACCGCGGAACCACAGCGTGGACGCGATCAGTCCGCCCACGCTGCCGAGCCACAGGTACCCGGCGGCCGCTCCGGCGCCGATGCTCGGCGGCGCCCCCTCGAACGCGGCGGTGAGGGGGAGCAGGAGCAGGCCGCCCGCCGTCAGCTGCCAGCCGGTCAGGGCCAGGGGGCCGACGCCCGCGGGAAGCCCCCAGCGTTTGGTGAGGACGATGCCGGCGGCCATGCCGGCCGTACCGGCCAGGCCCGCGACGACTCCGACGGCGTCCAGCCGGGCCTGCGGCCCCAGGACGACGAGGCCGACGCCGACCACGCCGAGCACGCTCCAGATCGACCGCCAGGCCGTCGGCTGGTCGTGGAGCAGTACGAGGGCCAGCCCGGCGACCATCAGCGGCTGGGCGGCACCGAGGGTGGCGGCGACGCCTCCGGGGAGCCGTTCGGCCGCCACGAACAACAGGGGGTACAGGGCGCCGATGTTGAGCGCGCCGAGGACCGCCGCCTTCCACCACCACTCCCCGCGCGGGAGCACACGCGTGATCGCCAGCGCGACCAGGCCTCCCGGCAGGGCGCGCAGCATCCCGGCGAACAGCGGGTGCCCGGGTGGAAGCAGTTCCGTGGTGACGACGTAGGTGGTGCCCCAGGTGGCGGGGGCGACGGCGGTCAGCGCGACGGTGGCCGCCCGGTGCGCGTACGGGATGCCCGGCGCCCCCGGCGCTCGTGCGGTGGGTGTTCGCATGGGAAGGAGTCTCGGCCGACGGCTGTCATGAGTCCAACACATGCTTGTCATCGCAACGATGAAGCAGAACGATGGTGGGGTGGACCTGCAGCAGATGCGCTACGTCGTCGCCGTGGCCGAGACCCGCAACTTCACCCGCGCCGCCGAACGCTGCTTCGTCGTGCAGTCGTCGCTCAGCCACCGGATCGCCGGCCTGGAGCGGGAACTCGGGGTCAGACTGTTCGCCCGGTCCAGTCGCCGCGTCGAACTGACGCCCGCGGGAGCGGCGTTCGTCGCCGGCGCGCGCGAGTGCCTGGCCGCCGCCGATCGCGCCGCCGCCGACGCCGCCGCCGCGACCGGCGTGGTGCGCGGCCGGCTCGCCGTCGGCGTGATCGTGACGACGGCCGCCGTCGACGTGGCCGAGCTGCTGCAGCGGTACCGCGCCCAGCACCCGGACGTCCAGGTCGCCCTCCGTTCCGGGCGCAGCGACGAACTGGCCGCGGCGGTACGGAACGGCGACCTGGACATCGCCTTCCTCGGCATGCCGGAGAGCGAGGGTCCCGCCGGTGTGGAGTGCGTCGTCCTCGCGCACGACGAGCACGTGCTGGTGGTGCCGGCGGGGCACCGGCTGGCGGGCGCTTCCCGGGTCACGCTGCGGGAGATCGCCGAGGAGACGTTCGTGGACTTCGTGAGCGGGACGCCCGCCCGGGCCCAGTCCGACCAGGCGTTCACCGCCGCGGGCCTGGTCCGCGACGTCGCGTACGAGACCGGCGTCGTGGAGCTGATCACCCGGCTGATCGGCCGCGGGCTCGGCGTCGCGCTGCTGCCGTCGGCGTTCGTCCGGCCGCGGGCCGCCGCCGACCCCCACCTGGCACTGGTCCCGGTGGCCGACGGGCCGCGTCGCATCGAGTACCTGGTGTGGAACCGCTTCAACCCCAGCCCGGCCACCCGTGCGATGCTCGACGTCCTCGGGATCGAACGGCCGTCGGCAACGCCCTGACCGGCCGGTACGGCCGTACCGTGCGGTGCGCCCGCCGGGTGCTGCCACGGCCGCTCGGCGTCGCCGGTGGCCGCGGCCCGCGCGTGGTTCCGGGCGAAGACGACGACGCGCAGCACGGCGAACCGCGCGATCCCGGCGAGTGCGGAGGCGGACAGGTAGACGACCTGTTCCAGTACCGCGCCGGGTGCCGCCACCAGCTGCTGCAGGGCGAGCATCGCCCCGCCGGTCACCGCGTACGCGGCCGCGGCCGACCCGGCCGACTGCGCGTGCTGGCGCCAGGTCGCGCGTCCGCCCGCGCCGAAGGTGAACCGGGCGTGCAGTTCGGTGGCGAGCAGCGTGGAGGCCACGGTGATCACGGCGTTGGCCAGGGCCCAGGGCAGCCGGGAGGCGAGTGCCGCCACGGCGAAGCTGGACGCCAGTCCGACCCCGCCGCCGCACACCACGAAGCGGGCGAAGGACGCGAGAGCGCCCGGTGCCGCCTGCCGCCGGATGTGTTCTGTCATGGCCTGCCCCTCCCTCCGCACCGTCTCGTCCGTGCCGTGGCGCCATGGTGGCACAACGATGGCACCACTCGCAGCCTTTTTTGGCGCGGGCTGTCCGACTCGCGGCATCATCCCTGGTGAGAGGCGTCGTGAGGGTCCGGCCGACGGATTCGACGACCGCACACACGACCACGAACACGAGCACGAACGCGAGCACGAACGCGAACGGGGCAGTTGGTCCCGGTCACTTCGGGTCGCGGTCGAAGGCCGACTTCGACCAGAAGTGACCGAGCACGGTCAGGGCCAGGCACCAGGCGGGCGCGAGCCATCCGTGGTGGCCAATCTCCGTGCCGAGGAGCAGGCCCGGCATGAGGTAGGCGAGGTAAGCGGAGCGGTCGGCCGTCCGCATTTCTAGACATGGGCATGACAGACAAAGGCATGGAGCCCTCCCGTTCGAGGGGTGGAGTGACGAGGCGGGGTGACGGGGTGGGGCGGCGTGTTCGCGGGACGCGGTCGGTCAGGCCGTGGCGCGGCGGACGTCGATGTTGCCGTACCGGGTGCGAGCGCGGATCTTGACGGTGTCCTCGGCCTCCCCGGGGGCGCCGGACGCGGTGAGCGCGTTGCGCACCCGCCCGGCGTCCGCGTGCGCGTCGAGCCAGGCGGCCGTGCCCTCGCGGATGCCGATCTCGATGGCGCCGTAGGAGGTCTCCAGCTGCACCTCGCCGCGGGCCACCTCGCCCACCCGCAGCGCACCGTGGGCGGTGGTGGCGGCGAGCGAGCCCTCGGCACGGGTGATGGTGATGTCGCCGTTGGCGTGGCTCACCCGCAGGTCGCCGACGGCGGTGCCGACGGTCGTGGAACCGTGCGACTTCTTCAGGACGGCGGGGCCTTCGAGGAGGCCGACGCGCACGCTGCCGGAGCTGGTGGTGATCTCGGCCGCACCCTCCACCCGGTCCACGGTGACCGAGCCGTGGGAGGCGGTCAGGTGGAGCGGGCCGGTCGTGTCCAGGCGGACGTCACCGCCCGAGGTCTTCACCCGGACCTCGCCGAGCCGGCCCTCGCCGAGCACCTGGGTCCAGGAGCCGGTCACGTCGACGCTCGAGCCCGCGGGCAGCTCCACCGTCACGTCGACGGCGCCGGTGGGCCCGATGAAGCGGCGCTCCCTCGTGCTGACCGTCAGGACGCCGCCCGTGAAGGAGACCTCGGTCTGCTCGGCGGCCCGCACGTCCTTGTCCCGCTTCGGGTCGCCGGGCCGCACCGAGACGACCGTGTCGGTGCGGTCGCCCGCGGTGAGCTGGAGGGAACCCGCGCCCACGTGGGCGGTCACCGCGATGGGTCCGGGAGTGTCGAAAGAAGGCATGGCTGTACCGTCCTCATGAGTCCGTGGGGCGTCCCCGCTGGTGGGACGTGGTGTGAGTGCTGCGCTTCCGTGCGGGCGGTGCGGTGCGGGCGTGGGCGCGGCTAGCGCACCCAGCCGGTGAAGCTCTCTCCGACGTTGCGGGCCCGTTCCGTCGTGCGCGGCGTGCCGCCGCCCTCGACCGCGGCCGAGACGGCCCGCACCAGCCAGGCGTTGACCGAGAGGCCCTCACGGCTCGCGGCCTCCTCGGCGCGCGCCTTGAGGTGGGCCGGCAGCCGCAGGTTGACGCGGGCGACGCCTCCCTCGTCGCCGTCGGCCGGGGTCGGGGCCGGGGTGGGGAGCGGTCCGGCGGGTACGGCCGCCGGCTCCGGGAAGGTGCCGCCGTCGGTGGGCGGCGGTGTCACCACGAAGTCGGGGTCCAGTCCGCGCAGCCGTACGTCGACCGAGCCGGGGGCGAGTTCCCGGGTGATCTCGTCCATCGCGGCGGAGAGCACGTTGAGCATGGTCAGCCGGGTCACCGACTCCAGGGGAGCCGTGAGTCGCTCGGCCAGCTCGCGGGCTTCGCCACCGCCGGCCTCGGCGGCCACCACGAGTTCGCGGCGGAGGGAGTCGACATACGGGGTGAGGTCCATGACACCATGGTGGCACCATGATGGCATCATATGCAAGCACTCGGGGCGCCGCTCGCGCGAGAGAGTGACAGAAACCGCCCTGACCTGCGGAAATGTCACCGCACCTAATTCGTTCGACCACGGCGGCAGCGCGTCGAGGCACCTTCGGTGGCGTGAAGTGGCGCCGCATGGTGCCACATGGCACCGGTTGGCGTCATCGTTGCCGGGCCGCACGCCCGAAGGAGCGCACCGCCGGGCCCACCCGCCTCCCATACCCACGTCGACCCAGGCGTTTTGTCTTCCTTGTCCGCTGGTAACCCGTTCGGAGCACACCCACCACACGACGAGGTGAGGACCATGGTGTTGCTGGGGCTTCTGCTCATGGCCGGTGCCGCCGCCTTCGCGGGCCTGCTGATCGCGTACAACCTGTCCGGCGGTCCGGACTACACGGTGACCCTGTTGGGGAGCCAGCCGTTCACGATCAACACCCTCGGGGCGTTCCTCGGCGGTATCGCCCTGACGCTGGTCTTCGGCCTGGGCATGTGGCTGCTGCTGGCCGGCACGATGCTGGCGCGGCGCCGCGGCAGGAGGCGCCGGCTGGAGGGAGGGGGCCGCACCGGCGTCGGGGACGGGACGGCGGAACGCCACCGCCCGGCCGCCCACCGGCCCCGCTGGCTCCGGCCGCACAGCCACTGAACTGGAGGGCGGCGCCCCGTCGCCGCCCGCCCCGCACCGCTAGCATCCGTCCATGACGACCTCAGAGAACGCCCGCAGCAACGACGGCCTCCCCCTCGACGTCGAGATCGGCGCCCTCCAGGGCGGGTCCGCCGACCTCTCCCGGTACGCCGGCCAGGTGGTGCTGGTGGTCAACGTGGCCTCCAAGTGCGGGCTGACCCCGCAGTACTCCGGTCTGGAGCGGCTGCACGAGCGGTACGCGGAGCGGGGCTTCACCGTGCTCGGCGTGCCGTGCAACCAGTTCATGGGACAGGAGCCCGGCAGCGCCGACGAGATCGCCGAGTTCTGCTCGGCGACGTACGGGGTCACCTTCCCGATGACCGAGAAGGTGGACGTCAACGGGGAGGGCCGGCACCCGCTGTACGACCGCCTGACCGGCTTCGCCGACGCCGAGGGCCACAGCGGGGACGTCCGCTGGAACTTCGAGAAGTTCCTGATCGGCCGGGACGGCAAGGTCGCCGCCCGCTTCTCGCCGCAGACCGAGCCCGAGTCGACGGAGGTCGTCGCGGCCGTCGAGGAACTCCTCGTCGGCTGACCGGACGGACGGGCCGGTTGACCTTGCCCCTGGGACAGGGCCGAGCCTCGTCCTCACCGGGCGGAACAGGCCGCCCGGTGACGGAGGACGACGGCGTGGACGACGCGCGCGACGACGAGTTGCTGACCATCGGGGTGTTCGCCGCGCGGGCCCGGTTGTCGGCCAAGGCCCTGCGGTTGTACGACCGCCTGGGCCTGCTGACGCCGGCCCACGTGGACGAGACCACCGGCTACCGCTACTACCGGACCGGCCAGGTCGAACGCGCCCGGCTCGTGGCACTGCTGCGGCAGCTGGACATGCCGTTGGCCCGGGTCGCCGAGGTGGTCCGGGCGGACGGGCCCGGGGCGGCCGGGTTGCTCGGCGCGTACTGGGCGGACGTGGAGGCGCGTTTCGCCGGGCAGCGCACGCTCGCCGTCTATCTCCGTGCACGGCTGTCGGGAAAGGACTCCGAGGTGTACGAGACGTTCGCGGTAGAGACGGTGGACGTGCCCGGGCAGGTACTGATCACCGAGACCCGGCACACGCGGGCGCACGAGCTGCCGGCGTGGATCGGTGCTTCGCTGGGACGGCTGGAGGAGGCGGCCCGCGACTGCGGGGGCGTGGTTGCGGCGCCGTTCGTCCTCTACCACTCCGAGGTGTCGTTGGACAGCGACGGCCCGGCCGAGTCGTGCGTGCCGGTCGCCGACGAGGCGGCGGCGCGGGCATGGGTGGAACGGCACGGGCGCACCTGGGAGACGCGGGTGCGGGTGGAGCCGGCCCGGCGGCTGGCCTTCACCCGGATCACCAAGGCCCAGGTGGCCCATCCGCAGATCCTGGCGGCCTTCGAGGCGGTGGAGGCGTGGATCGCCGACCGGGGTCTGACGGTGGACGGGCCGTGCCGTGAGGTGTACTTCGCCGACTGGGACGCGGCCGGGCCGGAGGATCCGGTGTGCGACGTGGCGTTCCCGGTGAGGTGACCGTGCCGCCGGAGTGAACAGGGCCCTCTCGGCAAGGTCGGCGAACTGGCCGAGAGGGCCCTGCCGGCGGCGCCGGGGGTCGTGCGCGGAGTCGTCAGCCCTTGACCGAGGTCACGAAGGCGTTCCACGCGTCGGCGGGGAACGCCAGGACCGGACCCTCGGGGACCTTGGAGTCACGGACGGCGAGAGCCGCCACGACGGGGGACTTGACCTCGACGCACGCGCCGTTCCCTCCGGAGTAGGAGGACTTGGTCCAAGATTCCGTGGCGCCCTGAAGAATTGCCATGTCTGCTCCGATGGCGAGTGAGTGTGGTTTACGCCAATGACACGTGATCTTTGGCGTGATCGACGCTACTCGCTGACCTCGCCGATCGGAGCGGCCATTCACCCGACCGGATGGCATATTCCAGGCGACTCTTCCAGAACGGCATGGCAGGGGTGTAACATCCCGCCGCCTCTCAGCGCGCGTACTCCTTCGCCACGTCCTCGATGAGCTGGCGGGACTGCTCCACGTTCAGTGCCTGGGCCCGCAGGTGCTCGTACATCACCGTGTACTTCTGCACGTCCTGGGCCTTTTCCAGGTACAGGTCGCTGGTGACGCCCTCGATGTAGACGACGCTGGAGTCGGCCGCGTCGGCGAACTCCAGGATGGAGTACTGGCCGTTGATACCGGGGTGCGCCCCGACGTCGTACGGCAGCACCTGCACGGTGATGTGCGGCAGCTGCGACATCTCGGCGACGTGCTCCAGCTGTTCGCGCATCACCTGCTTGCCGCCCACCACCCGGCGCAGCGACGCCTCGTCGAGGACCACCCACAGCCGCAGGGGGTTGCTCTCGGCGGAGATGCGCTCCTGACGCCTTATGCGGACCTGGACCCGCTTCTCGATGTCGGCGACCGACGTCTCGGGCAACGCGCCCTGGATCAGGGCCTCGGCGTACGGCCGGGTCTGCAACAGGCCGGTGATGATCTGGGGTTCGTACGTCCGGAGCGACTCGGCGTCGGTCTCCAGGCCGATGTAGACGCTGTACGGGATGTCCCCGAAGGCGTGCCACCAGCCCTGCTGGCGCGAGTCCTTCGCCATCTGCATCAGCGAGTCGACGATCCGCTGGTCCTCGACCTCGTAGACCCCGCACAGGTCGCGGACGTCGCGCTGGCTGATGCTGCGCCGGCCGTTCTCCAGGCGGCTGATCTTCGACTGCGAGACCAGCAGCCGCTCCGCCACCTCCTCCGCCGTCATGCCCTTGAGCTCGCGGAGCCGACGCAGCTCCTGGCCCAGCCGGCGCCGCCTGACGGTGGGATTGACATTGGACGCCACGGGACGTGCACCTCCGGCTGCGTGACTCATACCTGCCACTTTGCGTATCTGCTGTTGAGCAGACTGCCACCAAGACGCTTTCCGCCGCTGGCAAACAATCAATATGCGCTGCGTGCACGCCGGTTCGGGGACGCGCCGCGCATACGGCCGCGCGGGGCGGCGGGTCCGGCCGCGCCCGGGCGTGCCGGACGTACGGTCGGCCCCGCCACCCCGCGCGGACCTGCGGCTCCCGTGACCGGGCCTCAGGGACTGTCGGTGCGGCGGTACGACGGTGCGTGGTGGTCGTGCGTGGTGCGTGGTCGTGCGGGCCGTGCGTGGTCGTGCGTGGGGTGCCGGTGACGCGGCTCAGTGGACCACGGCACGTGCCATGGATCCGTGGCGCGGCTGCGCCGGAACACCACGGGCGGGTTCCGGGACGGACCTCGCCCCCGGTCCCGCGGCCGGCCTGCCGACCGGTGCCGGGCTGCGGCGCGACTGGGCCGCCGCACCGTTCTGGACGTCCATCACCGCGTGCGCCACCAGACCCCCCATGGGGTCGTGCCTGATGAGGTCCCGCAGTCGGGACCGCGACGAGCGTCCTTCGTTGCCCGGGTACAGGTGCTTGCCGAGACCGACCGCGTGGGCCAGCGCGGCGAGCGCCGCGGTCCGCGGGTCCGGCGGTACGCCGGTGCGGATCGCCGAGTCCAGCCGGGCCTTGATCTCCCGGCTGATCGCCGTGTCCGTCGCCTGGTAGCGAGTCGTCGGCAGCACTCCGCACATCTGGCCCTCCACGGCATGCACCATGCCGCAGCGTTCCAGATGCGAGAGGTAGGTCTGGCGCAGCCCCAGGCGGGGCCCGCCGATCCAGTTGACCGCCCGTACGGGAGCGCCACGCCTTCGCAGCAGCTCCAACGCGCAGTCGAGTGTCGGATCTCCAGTCGGCCGTGGGGCCACCACGGCGATACGATCCCCGTCTGGGGCTATCCGTCCGGCCAGCGCCAGCTCCACCAGCTGTGCTCCGGCCAGACCGAGGTCGAGCGACTGCGGCTGTGCGGTGGTACCCGTGGTCGGGTCCAGCGCCAGCAGCAGAAGCTCCTCCGGAAGTGTTCTGCGGCTCCTGCCCATCCATGCCTCCCCGCGTGGATGACAGACAGGGTGACCCCTCTCACATTGGTCTGTCGAGGGTGCGTGACCGGTTCGTAGTGGAACCAGTAGGTATGTCGTTCTCGTCTACCGCGTGGGTTCCAGCCGTACACAGGACACTGGTACATGGTTCGGTAGCGCACACAGAACGTGCGGCGCATGGAGGAGGCATCGGTGGCGGGCGAGTCCCCCGACAGGTCGAAACAGCGCGAGTCGTCGGAAGAACCGACGTCGGGGAGCGCGGGTCCGGTTCCCGAAGCCAGGACCGGGGCGAGCGAGACGCGTGATCCGCGGCTGGCGGTGGCGCGGGAGACCGCGAAGGCGCCGGCGTCCGCGGAATCCGCCGGGTCCGCGGCGTCCCGTGGGGGCGTGGACACGGCCACGCGGGTGCTGTCGGTCCGCGAGACGGAGGCCGGGGCGAAGACGCCGGAGGCCGGGGACGGCGGCGAGGCCGACGCGGAGACCGCACCCGAGGACAGGGCGGAGGCGGACGGCGAGGCGAAGGCCGCGCCCGAGGCCGAGGGCACGCCGGAGGCCGACGCGGACGACGAGCCCGGGGCCGACGCCCCGGACGACGCGGACGACGGCAAGACTGCGCCCCAGGCCGAGGACGCGCCGGAGGCCGGTGAGGCCGACACGGACGACGCGGACGACGCGGACGGCACGGACGACGGCGAGAGCGCGTCCGAGGCCGGGAGCGCGCCACAGGCCGACGGGAAGGGTTCGTCGGGCACGTCCGGCGACGGTCGGCTGCGGGACGCCGTGGCGGCGTGGGTCGCGACCGCGGACGAGCGCGCCGCCGCGAACGCCCGCCACGAGGCCGGGGACGGGCCGGAGGACACCGACGCGCCCGAAAAGGCGGCCGAGGGCGCCGACGCACCCGAGGACGCCTCCGAGGGCCGCACGGACGACCGCGCCGACGCCGAGCAGGAGCCCGGCACCGACGAGAAGGCCGAGGGCGGCAAGGGCGCCGTCGATCAGCCCACCGCCGTCTTCAAGGCCGTACGGCCGCCCGCCGGGCCCCCCGTGGACCAGCCGACGACCATGCTGAAGCTGGGCGACGCGGCGAAGAAGGCCGAGCGGGCCGACAAGGCCGACAAGGCCGGTAAGGCCGGTAAGGCCGGTAAGGCCGGTAAGACCGACGGAACCGGCAAGAGCGACGGAACCGACAAGGCAGGCGGGACCGGTAAGGCTGACGGAACCGACAAGGCGGGCAAGGCGGGCAAGGCCGAGTCCGACGCCGAGCGCACCAGCAAGTTCGTCGCGTTGCGGCACCCGGACGACCCGGCCACCCGCAAGCCCCCGCGGCCCGCGACGTCGGCCCCGGCCCCGGCCCCGGCTCCGAAGGCCGGTTCCGAGGAGCCCCGGGCGGCGTTCTCCGGGGTCACCGCGGCCGTGCCGCAGGTCGGTCCCGAGCGGACCACGCAGCAGCCGCTGCCGCCGAAGCCGCCGCTGGACCTGCTGGCGGAGCTGACGAACACGCCGCCGCCCCCGGAGACCCCGCTGCGCACGACCGTGCGCCGGGTCAAGATCTGGACCCCGCTGGTCCTGCTGCTGGTGATCGTGTTCGCGATCGTCCAGGCCGTGCGCCCGCTGCCCACGCCCACGCTGCACCTCACCGCGCAGGAGACCGTCTCCTTCGAGGGCGACAAGCCCTCCATGCCCTGGCCCACCCAGGGACAGGCGGCCATGGACGTCAACGGCATCGGCACCTTCGGCACGTCCGGCGACCAGAAGCCCGTACCGATCGCCAGCATCGCCAAGGTCATGACGGTGTACCTGATCCTGCGCGACCACCCGCTGAAGACGGGCGAGAAGGGTCCGGCGATCAGCGTCGACGCGGCCGCGCAGAAGCACTACGAGACCGGCAAGGCCGAGAACGAGTCGGTGGTGAGGGTCTCCGAGGGCCAGAAGATCACCGAGTACGAGGCACTGCAGGCGGTCATGCTGCCGTCCGCCAACAACATCGCCAAGCTGCTGGCCCGTTGGGACACCGGCAGCGGCTCCGAGGACGCGTTCGTCGCGAAGATGAACAAGACCGCCCAGGAGCTGGGGATGAAGAACACCACCTACACGGACCCCAGCGGCCTCGACAAGACGACCGTCTCCACCGCCGAGGACCTGGTGAAGCTGGGCCGCGCCGCGATGGAGAACCCGGTCTTCAGGGAGATCTCCCGGCAGCCCAGCTACGTCGACCTCAACGGCGACAAGCAGAACAACTTCTTCGGGCTCGTCCCGACCGTGGCCATCGGCATCAAGACCGGCACGACCACCGCGGCCGGCGGCAACATCCTCTTCGCCGCGGAGAAGACCATCGACGGCAAGACCCGGACGATCATCGGCGCGGCCCTCGGCCAGTTCGGGCAGAACGGCGTCGCCAACATCGACGAGGTCACCGGCGTCGTGCGCAAGCTGATCGAGGCGGGGCAGGACGCGCTCACCTCGAAGACCATCGTGAAGAAGGGCGACGTCGTCGGGCAGATCGACGACGGTCTGGGCGGCACCACGCCGGTGGTCGCCACCAAGGACGTCTCCGCCGTCGGCTGGTCCGGCCTGACCGTGAAGCTGAAGCTGGACGGCCTCGGCGACACGTCGGTGCCGCACACGGCGAAGGCCGGCACCCGGGTCGGCACGCTCGTCGTCGGCGACGGCAGCAGCGGTGACGCCGTCAAGGTCCCGGTCGCCCTCCAGGAGGACCTCGCGGAGCCCGGCTTCACGGCCAGGCTGACCCGGCTCGGCTGACACCGGGCAGAATGGGACGGTCCTGGCACGCACCCCGTCCGGCAGCCGCCGGACGGGGTGCGTGCTAGCGTCACGAAACGGGGCAGGTCGCCGGGTCGCGGGAACGCGGCCGTGAAGAGTCGTGAAGAGTACGGGACGTACGCGGCCGAAAGCAGAAGACGGGACACGGGGAGTGCCTTCAGGTGGCCACTGCGGAGCCGACACGCGCCGACGACGCCGATCCGGGCCCGGGAACGGGCCCGCGCCCACACGTACCCGCTCCCCGCAAGGACGGCGGGGACGGCGGGAGCGGCGGGAGGTCCGGCACCGGTCCGGCGGACGACGTTCGTGAACCGGACCGCGCCCGGCCGGAGCCTGCCGAGCCGGAGCCTGCCGAGCCGGAGGCCCCGTCCGCGGTGAAGGCCGCTTTCCTGGCCGTGCGCGAGCGCATGCTGCGCCACCCCGTCCTGTCCGTCACGGCCCTCGCCGGGGTCCTCCACGTCGTGTGGTTCTTCACCTTCGCGAACAGCGGCGGCGACCTCGCCGCGCAGGACGCGTGGGCGGAGTTCGTCGGCCGGCACCCGGCCTCGGCGTACAACCTCGCCTGGTACGGCGGCATGCACCCGGTGTCGTACAGCGTGGTGTCGCCGTACCTGATGTCGGTGCTCGGCGTCCGGACCACGATGATGATCGCGGGGACGCTGTCGGCCGGGCTGCTGACGATGGTCCTGATCCGCAGCCGTGTGGTCCGCAACCCGTTGTGGGCGTCGCTCGCGGGTCTGTTCGGGCTGCTGGCCAACGCGATATCGGGCCGGGTGACGTTCGGGCTGGGCACCATGTTCGCGCTGGGCGCGGTGGCCACGGTGTTCTGCTGGCCGTACCGCTGGCGCCACAGGCGCTGGGCGAAGGCGCTGTGCGCGGCGCCGCTGGCCGCGCTGTCGACGATGGCCTCGCCGGTCTCGGGTCTGTTCGTGGGCCTGATCGCGGTGGCCCTGTTCCTGCAGAAGCGCCGTCCGGGCGCCTGGGCGCTGGGCCTGGCGCCCAGTGCGGTGGTCGCGCTGTCGGCCTGGCTGTTCCCGTTCTCCGGCACCCAGCCGATGTCCTTCGGCTCGGCGGTCCTGCCGCTGCTGTACTCGGGGCTCGTGTTCGCGCTGGTGCCGCGCACGTGGAAGACGGTGCGGATCACCTCGGCGGTCTACGGGCTGTCCGTGCTCCTCGTCTGGGTGATCAGCTCCCAGATCGGTTCCAACATCACGCGCCTGGCCATGCTCTTCGCCGGGGTGACGCTGGTGGCCGCGCTGCCGTTCACGGTGCCGCGCTCGCGCAAGTGGTACGCGCTCGTGGCCGGGCTCGCCGTCTTCGCCGGCTGGATCGGCTTCAAGACGGGCGACGACATCGTCCACACCACGCCGGCCGCCTCCTGGGCGCGCGAGCTGGCGCCGCTCGTGAACGAGCTCCAGGAGGCCGGCGCGGAGAAGGGCCGGGTGGAGGTCGTCCCCGCCCGTTCCCACCGCGAGGCCTCGGCGCTCGCCCCGTACGTGAACCTGGCCCGGGGCTGGAACCGCCAGGCCGACATGAAGCGCAACCCCCTCTTCTACGACGACACGCTCAACTCGGCGAACTACCACGAGTGGCTGCAGCGCTGGGCGGTGCACTTCGTGGTGCTGCCCAAGGACGAGCCGGACGGTGACGGCGGCGAGCGGGAGCGCGCGCTGCTGCAGCGCGGGCTGCCGTACCTGAAGCAGGTCTGGGGCGACGCCAACTGGCAGTTGTTCCAGGTGACCGACCCCGCCCCGCTGGCCGAGCCGGACGCGGTCGTCCAGCGCGCCGAGCAGGGCGAGTGGACGATCGACGTGCGCGAGGCGGGCCCCGTCCTGATCCGGATGCCGTACTCGCCGTGGCTGAGCCTCGTCGACGCCGACGGCGAGAAGCTCAAGCCGCCGCAGGAGACGGAGGCGTCCGAGGACCGTCCCGAGGACTCGCCGAAGACGTTCGACAACGTCAGCGGCTGTCTGACGGAGACGGAGGAGACCGTCGACGGCGACACGTGGACGGTGTTGATCGCCCCGAAGGCGGGCACGTACCGTCTGGCGGCTCCCTACGGGTTCTCGCGCGGCACCCCCTGCCCGGACGAGATGAAGGACGAGCTCAAGGACCGGCTCGTGGACCAGTTCGGGGACGAGCTGAAGTTCGTCCCGGAGTAGCCCGAGGGCGGCCCGAGAGCGGCTCCGGGGCTGCCGGGAGCGGCTCCGGAGCTGGGGAAACGGCCGGGGACCCTGATCCAGGGACCTCGGCCGATCTGTCTTTCCGAAGTTCACGTGTATGAACGCAGGTCAGTGCGCAGAACATTTTTACTCGCTCTTGACCCTCCACTTTCTTGTCGTGCCCGCGCCGACGCAACACGATGAGCGGGCACTTCGCCACACGCCTCGCCCTCACCCCGCTCTTGCGAAGTGCCAGCCTGCTGAGCGGAGTTCACAAGGCGGACCCCGGAAGGGGGCACATGAACGGTCTCGACTGGTCCGTGCTGATCGGCTACTTCGCCGTGATGGTGGCGATCGGCGTCTGGTCGCACAAACGCGTGGACAACGTCAGCGACTTCTTCACGGCCGGCGGCAGGATGCCCTGGTGGCTGTCCGGCATCTCGCACCACATGTCGGGCTACAGCGCGGTGATGTTCACCGGGTACGCGGGCATCGCCTACACCTACGGCGTCACGTCCTTCGTCACCTGGTCGTTCCCCATCGCCCTGGGCATCGCCGTCGGGTCGAAGCTGTTCGCGCCGCGCATCAACCGGCTGCGTTCACGGCTCCACGTGGCCTCTCCGCTGGAGTACCTGAAGAACCGCTACAACCTGCCGACCCAGCAGGCCCTGGCCTGGTCCGGCATGCTGCTGAAGATCGTGGACGTCGCCGCGAAGTGGGCGGCCATCGCCACGCTGCTGTCGGTCTTCACCGGCATCTCCCTCAACCAGGGCATCCTGATCACCGGCGTCATCACGGGCATCTACTGCACGATCGGCGGCCTGTGGGCCGACGCGCTGACCGAGCTGGGACAGTTCGTCATCCAACTGCTGGCCGGTGTCGCGATGTTCGTGGCCGTCGTCATGAAACTCGGCGACCACGGCGGCTTCTTCGGCGTCTGGGACGAGCCCGCCCTCCAGGGTCACGGCAAGCCGCTGGTCGGCCCCTACGGGACGGTGTTCCTGCTCGCCTTCCTCTTCATCAAGCTCTTCGAGTACAACGGCGGCATGCTCAACCAGGCCCAGCGCTACATGGCCACGAGCAACGCCCGCGAGGCCGCGCGGTCGGCGCGGCTGTCGGCGGTGCTGTGGCTGGTCTGGCCCGTGGTGCTGTTCTTCCCGATGTGGATGTCGCCGCTGCTGGTGGAGTCGCAGAAGCCGGACGGCTCCGACTCCTACGGCCTGATGACCGAACAGCTCCTTCCGCACGGCCTGCTCGGCCTGGTCATCGTCGGCTTCTTCTCGCACACCATGGCCATGTGCTCCTCGGACGCCAACGCCATCGCGGCCGTCTTCACCCGGGACGTGGCACCGGTCGTGTCGGCGCGGGCGAGGGCCTGGGGCGAGCGGTCCGGGCTGGTGGCGGCGCGGGTGACGACGGTCGTCTTCCTCGCCCTGTCCATGGCGGTGGCCACGCAGGTCAACTCGCCGGCGTTCAAGGACATCATCACCGTCGTCATCAAGTGGGTCGCCGGCCTGATGGGCCCGATCGCGATCCCGATGATGCTCGGCCTGCTGCGGCCCTTCCGCCGCTCGGGACCGACGGCCGCGCTCACCAGCTGGGCGGCCGGCCTGTTCGCCTTCTGGCTGGTCAACTACCCGATCAGCTGGAACGTCGAGGGCGGGGTGCCGCTGGAGTACCAGGTGTCCGTCCCGCTGGCGGTCTCGCTGGTCCTGTACGTCGTCGTCGGCTACCTGAAGCCGGAGGACACCCCGGAGCGGCTCGCGATCATCGAGCGCGTCAACACGGACGACGACGCCTCCGGAGCGGCGGCGGTCCCGACGCCCGCGCAGGACAGGGACGACACGGTGGGCCGGACGCGGGTGAAGGACTAGGGCCCGCCGCGCCGGTCACGCCCTGGGGTACCTCGCCAGCCAGCCCGGCGACGAGCCCGCCGGACCGTGCAGGGCGGGGCTCTGGGTCATCTCCATCGCGAAGTCGTCGGCCAGTTCCAGGATCGTCGGACGGCCCTCCAGCTCGGCCAGCCAGGCCGGCGGGAGGGCCGTCTCGCCGTGCAGGGCGCCGAGCAGTCCGCCCGTCAGCGCGCCGGTCGCGGCGGAGGACCCGCCGTGGTTCACGGCGAGCCGCAGGCCGTGCCGTACGTCCTCGGCGACGAGGGCGCAGTACACGGCGGCGGCCACCAGCCCCTCCGCCGTGCCCCCGCCGGCCAGCTCGGCGACCCGGGCCGCCGTCGGGAGCCCCTGCCGTACCGCGCCCAGCGCGTGCTGCAGGGCGGCCGACACCGGTTCGTGCCCGGGGCGCGCGGCGAGCAGCGCCAGCGCCCGCTGCACGGCCGGGTCCAGGCTCTCCCCGCGCGCCAGCCCGTGCACGACCACGGCGTACGCGCCCGCCGCCAGGTAGCCGGTGGGGTGGCCGTGGGTCTGCGCGGCGCACTCCACGGCGAGCTGGGCGACCAGGTGCGGCTCCCAGCCGACCAGCAGCCCGAACGGCGCCGACCGGGCGGCCGCCTCGGCCCCGCGCTCACCGGGGTTCTTGGGCGCCTCGGGGGTGCCCATGGTCTCGTCGCCGAGCCCGAGCAGCAGCGCGCGGGTGGGGTCGCGCCGGGCGTACAGCCACTCCTCGCGGGCCAGCCAGCCGTCCTCCTCGCGCCGCAGGTCGGGCCCCCAGTCGCGCTGGGTGGCGGCCCAGCGCCGGTACGCCCGGTGCAGGTCGGTCGGCGGGTGCCAGGCCCCGGTGTCCCGCCGCACCTGGGCGCGGATCAGCCCGTCGACGGAGAACAGGGTGAGCTGCGTGAGGTGGGTGACGGCGCCGCGCCGCCCGTAGGCGGGGGCGAGGTCGGCCGGGCCCTCGGGTCCGTGCGCCTCCGCGATGGCGTCGAGGCCCATCCGGTCGACGGGCGCCCCGAAGGCGTCCCCGACGGCCACGCCGAGCAGCGTCCCGCGCACCCGGCTGCGGAAGTCCTGCTGCTCCGCACGCCCCCAGACGGCGCCGGCTGTCCCGCCCACCTCGACCCCCCTCCGCACCGCCCACACCGCCGTCCGTACGTACGACGTCCAGCACTGTATGCGAACAGAAGTGGTCGGTCAGGGCCGGAACCGTGTGGAAACGTTCACGCGCGGCCGCACACCTCGCGGCAGCAGTGGAGGTGCGGCCGCCGTCGGAGCCGCGCCGGGCTTGTTGCGGGAGACCGTCCGGGTCACGTCCGGCCACGACCCGGTGGGAGTTCGGCCCAGACGATCTTGGCGGGGGCCGGCCCCTCGTCGACGCCCCATCGGTCCGCGTACGCCGCCACGATGCGCAGACCGCGCCCGCCCTCCCCGTCCTCGGCGGCCGGGGAGTGGAGACGCGGGACCCGGTCGCCCCGGGCGTCCGTGACCTCGACGCGGAGGGCGCCGTCGGGGAGCAGGCGCAGGGCCAGCCGGAAGTCCCGCCCCGGCACCCGGCCGTGCAGCACCGCGTTCGCCGCCAGCTCGGCGACGACCTGGACCGCCTCCCCCGACGGCACGCCCCAGTCGGCGAGTTGGCGTTCGGCGAGCAGGCGCGCGAGCCGGGCGCCCCTCCGCGTCGAGGACAACTGGACCGCGAAGTGCGGTGCGTTCGGGGTGGCGCACAGGGCCGATTTCTCCATCACGTCACCCAGCGTGGCCGCCCGTCCCTACCCTGAACAGCAACGACCTCGGTACCGAGAGTGACTGTCCGGGTGCCCGCCGTGGTCGTACGGGTCGTACGTCAGGAGGGGAAGACGTGGAGGACGAGGAGGCCGCGGCCGTGCTCAAGGCGGTCGGGCGGCAGATCAAGCTGTGGCGGGAGGCGGCCGGGCTGCGCCAGGCCGAACTGGGAGCCGCCATCGGGTACGGCGAGGACATGGTCTCGTCGGTGGAACGCGGACGGCGGGTGCCCAAGCCCGACTTCCTGGACAAGGCCGACGAGGTGCTGGGCGCGGGCGGGAAGCTCTCGACCATGAAGGAGGACGTGGAGAAGGCCCGCTACCCGAAGAAGGTGCGGGACCTCGCCAAGCTGGAGGAGGAGGCGGTCGAGCTGGGCGCCTACGCGGGCCACCACATCCACGGGCTGCTGCAGACCCCCGAGTACGCGCGAGCGTTGTACGCGATGCGACGCCCGGCGTACACGGAAGAGGAGGTCGACCGCTACGTGTCCGCCCGTATGGCGCGGAAGACCGTGTTCGAGCGCATCCCCCGGCCCCAGCTCACCTTCGTCCAGGAAGAGGTCACGCTACGGCGTCCCCTCGGGGGCAGAATGGTGCTTCGCCAACAGCTCGAACACCTCCTGGAGGTGGGCAGGTTGAGGCACGTCGAGATCCAGGTCATGCCGACGGACCGCGAGGATCACGCGGGGATGGCCGGGTCGCTGCGACTGCTCAAGCTCACGGACGGCAAGACGCTCGGGCATCTGGAGGCCCAACTGCACAGTCGGCTCGTCAGTGATCCCCGGGACGTCCAGATCCTCGAAATGCGCTATGGAATGATCCGGGCGCAGGCCCTCGCACCCCGTGAGTCACTGACCTTCATCGAGAAAATCATGGGAGAAGAGACATGACCTCCGCCCTGGAGTGGTTCAAGAGCAGCCACAGCAGCAACGACGGCCCCGACTGCGTCGAGGTCGCCATAGCCCCCGCCGACGCCACCGTCCACGTCCGCGACTCCAAGGACCCCGACGCCGCCCTGCTGACCTTCGCCGGTGTCTCGTGGACCGCGTTCGTGCACACCGTCACGGCGGCCGGCCGCCAGGCCCCCCGCGCCTGATCCGTGGACGGGGCGCCCGTCGGATGAGTGCGGGGCCCGTGGGTAATGAAGTGGGCATGACCACAACTTCCGTCTCGCGGACCCTTCCCCTGGCCTCGGGCCTCCTCACCGGCACCGTCGCCCTCTACATGGCGCTGGTCGCCTTCGGGAACATCACCGACTTCGGGACGAACCAGGCGTTCGTCCAGCACGTGCTCGCCATGGACACCACGTTCAAGGACGACGACCTGATGTGGCGGGCCGTCACGAACGAGGGACTGCAGAACGCGGCCTACGTGGTGATCATCGCCTGGGAGACGGTGGCCGCGCTCGTGCTGATCGCCGGTACCTGGTTCTGGTTCCGGCAGGACCGTGCGCGGGCCCGCAGGATCTCCACCCTCGGCCTGCTGATGGTGATGCTGCTCTTCGGCGTCGGCTTCATCGGCATCGGCGGGGAGTGGTTCGCGATGTGGCAGTCGGACACCTGGAACGGGCTGGACGCGGCGACGCGGATATTCCTGCTCAGCGGTGTCGTGCTGATCGTCACGCACCTGCCGCTGGGCCGGGCGGAGGCTACGGGACGACCCTGACCTTCGTACCGGTCGTCGCGAACGTCCAGACGGCCTGGCCGTCCGGCGTGTGCAGCCGTATGCCGCCGGTCTTCGTCCCGGAGACGGGCGGCGGGGGCGAGGAGCCGTCGGCCGCGTGGGAGAAGGCGACCGAGACGCCGTCCGCCAGGGCGAAGTACACGATGTGCTCGATCGGGACCCCGTCGGAACCGATCGTGGAGTTCCGGCGCTGACCGACCGTGTAGGTGCCGGGGTCGGGGCTGACCGTGCCGGGCCACACGGTGAAGGTCCGGCGGGCGGCGTCGCTCGCGTCGACCAGCCAGACCCGCTTCTGCCCGACGGAGTAGACGACGCGCCGCCCGGTGCCGGAGCCGGCCGGGACCGGGGCCGGCGCCGTCTCCTTCGGCGTGGGGGACACCCGGGCCGGGGCCGACGGGCTCGGGGCGGCCACGGCGGCCGTGGGGTGCGGGCCCCGGTCGGCCTGCACGGTCAGGAAACCGACCCCCGCTATCGCTCCCACGGTCAGACCGGAGACCCAGGCCCACGAGGGAAGTCGGGCAGGCACGGGCACGCATCTCCTCAGCTACGAGAACCCCCCGACACACCGGGGGCCCGATCATCGTACTGTGAGCGGCCCGCGCCTCCGTCCGGCGGCGGTCAGTCCAGTACCGGCAGCAGCTCCGGCAGGTGCCCGTCCGAGGCCGTCGCCGCCCGCCGCCGCTCCTCGGGGACCTCGCCGTACAGCGTCGTGCGGGGCCTGGCGGGGCGGCCCGCCGCGTCGGCGACGGCGATCAGGTCCTTGACGGACTTGTAGGAGCCGTAGGAGGAGCCCGCCATGCGGGAGATCGTCTCCTCCATGAGGGTCCCGCCGAGGTCGTTCGCGCCGGAGCGGAGCATCTCCGCCGCCCCCTCGGTGCCCAGTTTCACCCAGCTCGTCTGGATGTTGGGGATGTGGGGGTGGAGCAGGAGGCGGGCCATCGCGGTGACCGCGCGGTTGTCCCGCATGGTGGGTCCGGGCCGGGCGATGCCCGCCAGGTAGACGGGTGCGTTGGTGTGGATGAAGGGCAGCGTCACGAACTCCGTGAAGCCGCCCGTGCGCTGCTGGATGCCGGCGAGGGTGCGCAGGTGGCCCAGCCAGTGGCGGGGCTGGTCGACGTGGCCGTACATCATCGTGGAGCTCGACCGGATGCCCAGCTCGTGGGCCGTCTCGACGACCTCGATCCAGGTGGCCGTGGGCAGCTTGCCCTTGGTCAGGATCCAGCGGACCTCGTCGTCGAGGATCTCCGCCGCCGTGCCGGGGATGGAGTCGAGGCCCGCCTCCTTGGCCGCGGTCAGCCACTCGCGGATCGACATGCCGGTGCGGGTGGCGCCGTTGACGACCTCCATCGGCGAGAAGGCGTGCACGTGCATGCCGGGGACGCGGGCCTTGACCGCCTTGGCGATGTCGAAGTACGCGGTGCCCGGCAGGTCGGGGTGGATGCCGCCCTGCATGCACACCTCGACCGCGCCGACCTCCCACGCCTGCTGGGCGCGGTCGGCGACCTGGTCGAGGGAGAGCGTGTAGGCGTCGGCGTCCGTGCGGCGCTGGGCGAAGGCGCAGAAGCGGCAGCCGGTGTAGCAGACGTTCGTGAAGTTGATGTTCCGCGTGACGATGTACGTCACGTCGTCGCCGACCGTCGAGCGGCGCACGTCGTCGGCCACCCGGCACAGGGCGTCCAGCGCCGGGCCGTCGGCGTGCAGCAGGGCGAGGGCCTCGTCGTCGGTGAGCCGCGTCGGGTCGTCGGCCGCCGTGGCCAGCGCGGCGCGTACGTCGGTGTCGATGCGTTCCGGGGCCATGCCGGGGGCGGCCGCCTCGCGCAGGGCGCCCCAGTCGCCGTACACCTCGTCGAAGTCCTCGCGGCGGTCCGACGTACGGCCCTCGGTGTCGATGGTGGCGTGCAGGTCGGTGCGGCCGGACGCCTCGAAGACCTCCTCCGGCTCCTGCCACGGACGGCCCCGCACCGTCGCGTCCTCGCGCGCGAGGCCCGTGTCCGGGTCGGCGAGCGCGGCCACGTGCGGGCGCAGGCGCGGGTCCAGCCAGGGCTCGCCGCGCCTGACGAACTCGGGGTAGACGCAGAGCCGTTCGCGCAGCTCGAAGCCGGCCGTGCGGGACCTCTGCGCCAGCTCCTCGATCTGCGGCCAGGGGCGTTCGGGATTGACGTGGTCGATGGTGAGCGGGGAGACGCCGCCCCAGTCGTCGATGCCGGCGCCGATCAGGCGCTCGTACTCGGCGTCCACCAGGTTGGGCGGGGCCTGGAGGCAGGCGGCCGGGCCCATGATGTGCCGGGCGACGGCCACCGTGGCGACCAGCTCGTCCAGCTCCGCGTCCGGCATGCCGCGCATCGCGGTGTCCGGCTTGGCGCGGAAGTTCTGGATGATCAGCTCCTGGACGCCGTGGTAGGCGCGGGCGACCTTGCGCAGCGCGAACAGGGACTCGGCGCGTTCCTCGTACGTCTCGCCGATGCCGATGAGGATGCCGGAGGTGAAGGGGACCGAGGAGCGTCCGGCGTCCTCCAGGACGCGCAGGCGCACGGCCGGTTCCTTGTCCGGGGAGCCGTGGTGGGGGCCGCCGGGCTCGGACCACAGGCGGGTCGCGGTGGTCTCCAGCATCATGCCCATCGACGGTGCGACCGGCTTGAGCCGCTGGAAGTCCGTCCAGGTCATGACGCCCGGGTTGAGGTGGGGCAGCAGGCCCGTCTCCTCCAGGATGCGGATCGAGACGGCGCGGACGTAGGCGATCGTGTCGTCGTAGCCGTGCGCGTCGAGCCACTCGCGGGCCTCGGGCCAGCGGTCCTCGGGCTTGTCGCCGAGGGTGATCAGCGCTTCCTTGCAGCCGAGGGCGGCGCCCTTGCGGGCGATGTCCAGCACCTCGTCCGGCGACATGAACATCCCGTGCCCGGCCCGGCGCAGCTTGCCGGGGACGGTGACGAAGGTGCAGTAGTGGCACTTGTCCCGGCACAGGCGGGTGAGGGGGATGAAGACGCTCTTCGAGTAGGTGATGACGCCGGGACGGCCCGCCGCCTCCAGGCCGGCGTCCCGCACCCGCGCGGCGGACGCGGTGAGGGCGTCGAGGTGCTCGCCGCGGGCCTGGAGCAGCACCGCGGCCTCGGCGACGTCGAGGGCGACACCGTCCCGGGCGCGTTTGAGGGCGCGACGCAGGGAGTTCTCGGTCGGGCCGGCGGCACCGGCGGAGTCGTCGGGTCCGGTTCCGGGGGTCGCGGGAGTCGTCATCCTTCGAGCATACGAGCGCCATGATCGGGGCGCGGCGCGCGTCACGCTCCCCCACCGGGCGGTTTCCGGCCCTCCATGCGCCGGACCCCTTTCCTCGCACGGGAGTCCACGGCTCCGTACGAGGGTTGCACGCATCACCACCGCACCACCCGTGCCATGTCACGCCGGGACCCAGGGCAACGCCCTCGACATCGGCGTCTTCGACGAGCGCGGCACCGACCTGGGCGGCCGGGGCTTCCCCCATGAGGCTGTCCGGAGAACGCGGGGGCACACGGGACGGGACGGTGAACGGACGATGTCGTCCCCCGCCGGGACCGGGTACCGGGCCGTGACGGGCGTGACGGTTGTGACGGCCGTCCGGCGCCGGGCGACGGGGTCGAGGGCCGGGGCGGGACCGCCGGCGGTACGGGTGGCCCCGGAGAGGTGAGGGACCTGTGATCGGCGTCTCCCACGGCTGACGTGGTCGGCATGCACAAGGCAAACTGGCGTAGTTGCTCAGGATGTCTAGGGGGACGGCATGAACGGTGGACCGCGCGCTCCGGGGCAGCGGCTTTCCGGGACACCGGCGGAACCGGAGCCGTCGGCCGCGCTGCGGTTCGGCGTGCTCGGACCGGTGCGCGCCTGGCGCGGCGACAAGCCGCTGCCCACCGGGTCCCCGCAGCAACGCGCGCTGCTGGCCGCCCTGTTGCTGCGCGAGGGCCGGACGGCCACCGCGGCCGAGCTGATCGACGCCCTGTGGGGCGAGGAACCGCCGTCGCAGGCGCTGGCGGCGGTGCGCACGTACGCGTCACGGCTGCGGAAGGTGCTGGACCCCGGGGTGCTGGTCAGCGAGTCGGGCGGCTACGCCGTGCGCGGGCCGGGGAACGGGGCCCTGGACCTGTCGCTCGCCCAGGACCTGGCCGTCGAGGCGGAGAAGGCGCGGGCCGCCGGGGACCTGGGCCGGGCGCGCGAGGTGCTGCGGCGTGCGCTGGCCCTCTGGGACGGCGAGACGCTGGCCGCCGTCCCGGGCCCGTACGCGCAGGCCCAGCGGGTCCGGCTGGAGGAGTGGCGGCTCCAGCTCCTGGAGACGCGGCTCGACCTGGACCTGGAGCAGGGCTGCCACGCGGAGGCCGTCTCGGAGCTGACCGCGCTGACCGCCGCGCACCCGCTGCGCGAGCGGCTGCGGGAGCTGCTGATGCTCGCCCTGTACCGCAGCGGACGCCAGGCCGAGGCGCTGGCCGTGTACGCGGACACGCGGCGGCTGCTCGCCGACGAGCTGGGCGTCGACCCGCGCCCCGGCCTGCGGGAGCTGCAGCAGCGCATCCTCCGGGCGGACCCGGCCCTGGCGGAACCGCCCGCGCCGGCCCCGGAGTCGGCCGCGGCCCCGGTCCGCCCGGCACAACTGCCGGCCACCGTGCCGGACTTCACGGGACGCGCGTCCCTCGTGCACGAGCTGAGCGAGGTGCTGGGCTCGGCGCCGGGCGCCGAGGGCCGGGTGATGGCCGTCTCCGCCGTCGCGGGCATCGGCGGCGTCGGCAAGACGACCCTCGCGGTGCACGTGGCCCACCGGGCGCGGGCCGCCTTCCCGGACGGGCAGCTCTACGTCGACCTCCAGGGCGCGGAAGGGCGGGCGGCGGAGCCGGAGACGGTGCTGGGCGCCTTCCTGCGCGCCCTGGGCACGGCCGACTCGGCCGTCCCCGACTCCCTGGAGGAGCGGGCCGCCCTCTACCGCTCCGTCCTGGACGGCCGCCGCGTCCTGGTGCTGCTGGACAACGCCCGCGACGCCGCGCAGGTACGCCCGCTGCTGCCCGGCACGGAGGGGTGCGCGGCGCTGGTGACGTCGCGGGCGCGGATGGTGGACCTCGCCGGGGCGCACCTGGTCGACCTGGACGTGATGTCCCCCGAGGAGGCGCTGGCGCTCTTCACGAAGATCGTGGGCGAGGAGCGGGTCGCCGCGGAGCGGGAGGCGGCCCTGGACGTGGTGGGGGCGTGCGGCTTCCTGCCCCTGGCCATCCGCATCGCCGCGTCGCGCCTCGCCGCCCGGCGCACGTGGACGGTGTCCGTCCTCGCGGCGAAACTGGCGGACGAGCGGCGCCGGCTGGACGAGCTGCAGGCCGGTGACCTGGCGGTCAAGGCCACGTTCGAGCTGGGCTACGGGCAGCTGGAGCCGGCCCAGGCCCGTGCCTTCCGCCTGCTGGGCCTGGCGGACGGCCCGGACATCTCCCTGGCGGCGGCAGCGGCGGTGCTGGACCTCCCGGCGGAGGACACGGAGGACCTGCTGGAGTCCCTGGTGGACACGTCGCTGCTGGAGTCGGCGGCGCCGGGACGCTACCGCTTCCACGACCTCGTCCGGCTCTACGCGCGTGCGTGCGCGGAACGGGACGAGCACCCGCCGGGCGAGCGGGGGGCGGCGCTGTCGCGGCTGCTGGACTTCTACCTGGCCACGGCGGCGGGGGTGTACGCGATCGAACGGCCGGGGGACCGGACCGTGGACCACCTGGAGCGCACCGAGTTCGCGGGCCTGGAGTTCAGCGACGGCACCGCCGCCCTGGACTGGTTGCACTCCGAGGCGGCGTGCATCCTGGCATGCGTCCGGCAGTCCCTGGGGCCGAGCACACTGCGGCGGGCGGTCGACCTCCTGCTGGCGTCGAAGGACCTGGCGGAGTCAGGGGCGAGCTCCCTCGGTTACGAAGCGGTCGCGTTCGCCGTGCGGGACGCCACGGCCGCCGCGGACGACGCTCGAGCGGAAGGGCGCGCACGGACGACCTTGGCCCAGGTCCTCAGTCGCGCCGGGCGCTTCGACGAGGCCGGTGCGGAGGCCGAGCGTGCCATCGAACTCGGCAACCGGACCGGAGACTCGTGGACCAAGGGCAACGCGCACAACGAGCAGGGCATCATCGCCAACTGCAGAAACCGACGCGACGTCAGCGAAGTGCACCTTCGTGAGGCCATCAGTGCGTTCCGTGCCGACGGCAACCGCCCCGGTGAGGCCAGCGCCCTCTGCAATCTGTCACGTGTTCTCGTTTCCGTGGGGCGCACGGCCTCGGGGATCGACCTGGTGCGCCGGGGAATCGCCCTCTACGACGAGCTCGGGCTGACCTTTCGCCTGGCCAATGCGCGGTACGCACTGGGTATCGCGCTCAGTCACGCATCCCGCCAGTCCGAGGCGCTGAGCGAGCTGTCCACAGCGTTGCAGACCTTCGTGGAGAACCGGCAGCGTCTGTGGGAGGGGGCGACGCACTTCCGTATAGCCCAGGTCCACCTCTCGGCTCACCGGCCGGCCCAGGCGGCACAACACGCCGAGCAGGCGCTGACGACCGGAAGCATCGGCGGTGACTGGATGCGCGCCAACATCCTCACCCTCCTGGGCCGCTCACTCAGCGGTCTCGGTCAGACCGATCGCGCGCGTGCGTGCTGGCGCGACGCACTGGCCATCTACGAAGAGTCCGGTGCGCCGGAATCGGCGGAGCTGCGGGCGCTCCTCCGGCCGATCGAAGCCGCGTGAACGAACGGGTCGTTCATCGAACGTTTATGGGTGGCTGCCAGGATCAGGACATCGATCCGTCGCGTCGGGGGGCAGGCGGGTCTGCGGGGCTTCATCTGTAGGGTGAACGGTCCCGCGCACCCGTCCGGCGGCCTTCGGGGGAGCCGCCGAACGGGTGTCGTCAGCCCGACGTTCCATCCACTCCCTGGGGGTTCGCACCGATGAGCAGCACCACGAACGGCACCGAAGACGCGGAGAACGGCACCATCACGACGCTCGACAGCCACATGCCGGCCCCGCCGAAGGACAGCACCGCCACCACTCAGGACAGCCACATGCCGGCCCCGCCGAGCGATGACTCCATCACCACGCTCGACAGCCACATGCCGGCCCCGCCCGCCCTGGACCTCGACCGGGACGGCAAGTAGACCTTTCTTCCCGCACGGGGATCGGCCGCGGCGGCGCGGAGGGGGAGCCGCCGCGGCCGAGGTGCGCCCGCGGGCGCTTCACGGACGGGGCCGGGACCGGGTCCTCGGCGTTCGGTCGTCCGCCGAGGACCCGGTCCCTCCACTTTCGGCCAACCCGTGGCCTGAGTCGTTCGGAGGGGTCGAACAGATCTCCGTCGGTCACTAAGGTCTCCCCAGCACGTCGGTGTACGTCGGTGATGCCCCGGGGAGGGAGAAACCCGGCCCGTGAGTCCACGAACGATGAAGGCGCTGCTCCGTGCCCTCGGCCGGGAGGCCGCCCAGGACCTGGACAGGCCGGCGGAGCCGAAGGCCGTCATGCAGGCCTTCTGCCGGGCCATGAGCGTGCGCGCGGGACGGCCGGTGGAGCTGCTGTTCCGGTCGTTCCCGGCGGACGTCCCGGTGTCCGGGCTGCGGCTCGACCTGGGGAGCAGGTCCCTCGTCGTGGTCGAGGAACACACCGTCCCCGAGGCACAGCTGGTGATCCTCGGGCACGAGCTGTGGCACGAGGAGCAGGGCGACCGCGGGCACCACGTCGCCGGGATCGCCGACGCCTCCGCGCGGGCCGTCGCCCCGCCGCAGCAGGTGTCCGACGCGGTGCGGCGGGCGGCGGAGCGGATCCTCGCCGAGTCCGAGGTGCCGCGCGACGCGCTGCTGGCCGTCGCGGCCCGGGCCGAGTCGCCCGACCGGCACGAGGTCGCCGCCGAGACCTTCGGGTTGCTGTTCGGCCGCGAGGTGCGCACCTGGATGCACGGCCGGTACGCCGAGGGCCCGGTGTCCCCGGCGACCGTGGAGGGCCGCATGAACCTGTCGCTGACCAACCGCGGCGGGCGCCTGCTCTGATGGGCCCGCACCTCCACATCCCCTACGCCCTGCCCACCGCCCTGCTCGCCCTCGCCGTGCTGCTCAAGCTGCCGACGTTCGTGCGGGCCTGGCACAACCCCGAGGTGCGGGCGACGACCGTGCTGCTGGTGTGCGCGACCTGCGTGCTGGTCGTCATCACGCCCGTCAACATCGAGCGGCTCAACGCCTGGACGGGCATCCCCAACTTCGCCTCGCCCTGCGCGTACTCGTTCCTGACCGCGTCCGGCGCGACCGGACTGGCCATGATCACCCGGTGGCGTCAGCCGCCGTCCGCGCGGCGCAGGCGCGGCATCCGCCGCATCCACTGCGCGTACGGCGGGGTCGTGGCCGGGCTCTGGGTGACCTTCCTGCTCGCCCGCGTGCCCGAGCCGCGGACCTACGACCTCGACACCTACTACGCCGGCACCCCGTGGATGCGCGAGCACATCCTGCTCTACCTGGGCGCGCACGCGGTGACCAGCATCGTCGCCACGCGGATGCTGCGGCAGTGGTCGCCGACCGTGACCGACCGCTGGGTGAGGTCGGGGGTCGTCCTCCTGCTGCTCGGCTTCGCCTCCGGCCTGGTCTTCGACGCGGCGAAACTCACCGCCGTGGGGGCCCGCTGGTGCGGGACGGACTGGGACGTCCTCAGCACCCGGGTCGCGCCGCCGTTCGCGCTGCTCCAGGCGTCGCTGGTCGCCGTCGGGTTCATCGTCCCGCAGGCCGGCCCCGCGCTGCGCGCCGCGGTCCGCGACCAGCGGGAGTACCTGCGGCTGCGCCCGTTGTGGCGGGCGCTGCGGGTGCTCGCCCCGGCCGCGGCGCAGGCCCGCTTCGGGCTGTGGGTGCCGTTGGACCTGCGGGTCATGCAGCGCCAGCAGCGCATCCACGACGCGCTGCGGCTGCTGGCCCCCTACTTCCGCCACGACGTCCACGAACGGGCCCTCGCCGCCGCGCGGGCCGCCCACGACGAGGCGCTGGCCCGTGACCTCGCCGGTGCGGTCGCACTGCGCGACGCCATCGCCGCCTACGCGGCCGGCGTCCCGGCGCCCGCGGGCGAGCGGCCGCCGGGCATCGGCACCGACATCAGCGACCACATCGGCACCATCTCCCTCGCCCTGTACCGACGGCGTGCCCTCGCCGACCTCGGCCGCCGGGTGACCAGCACAGAAAGCGGCCTCGACGCCCATGCCTAGCACCCCCGTCAGCCACCGGCCGCGCGCCGTCGTCCTCGGCGCCAGCGCGGCGGGCCTCTTCGCCGCCGCCGCGCTCACCGAGTTCGCGGACGTCACGGTCGTCGAACGCGACGCCCTGCCCCAGGGGCCCGAACCGCGCCGGGGCGTTCCGCAGGCCCGGCACGCGCACCTGGTGTGGAGCGGTGGTGTGCGGGCCCTGCGCGAGCTGCTGCCCGGGCTCGTCGACGACGTCGTGTGCCGGGGCGGACGTCTGGTCCACATCATGGGCGACATGGTGTCCCGGGCCCCCAACGAGGTCTGGTTCCGCAGGTTCCTGGCCACCCACCACCGGAACCTGGTCTGCTCGCGCGACCTGCTCGACTCCGTCGTCCGCGACCACGTCCTCAAGGACGGGCGGATCACGCTGCGCCAGGGCACCTCCGCCCTGGCCCTGGAGGGCGACGCCCGCCGCGTGACGGGCGTACGGGTCGCGGACGGCGACGGCGAACACGTCCTGGACGCCGACCTCGTCGTGGACGCCACGGGACGCGGCTCGCGCGCCCCGCAGTGGCTCGCCGACCTGGGTCTGCCCCGGGTCGCCGAGCGGGAGGTCGACGCCGGCCTCACCTACGCCACCCGCGTGTACCGCGCCCCCGGCACCGCCGCCGACGGCGCCTTCCCGCTGGTCAACGTGCAGGCCAACCCGGCCGATCCGCCGGGGCGGGGCGGGATCGTCCTGCCGGTGGAGGGCGACCGGTGGATCGTCACCCTGGGCGGCACCCGCGGCGGCGAGCCCACCGCCGACCCGGACGCCTTCGTGCCGTTCGCGCTCGGCCTCGCCGACCCGGTCATCGGCGAGCTGCTGCGGGACGCCGAACCGCTCGGCGACGTCACCGTCACCCGCAGCACCGCCAACCGGCGCCGCTACTACGAGAAGCTGAAGCGCCGGCCCGACGGCTTCGTCGTCCTCGGTGACGCCGTCGCCGGCTACAACCCGGTCTACGGGCACGGCCTGACCGTCGCCGCGCAGGGCGCCCTCGCCGTCCGCGACGTGCTGCGCCGCACCGCGCTCACGGCGCCCGGGACGGCCGGTGCCCTCCAGCGCGCCGCGGCCCGCCCGGTCTCCGGCGCCTGGGACCTGGCGGTCGGCCAGGACGCCTTCTACCCGGGCGCCGCCGGCACACCGCCGACCGTGGCGGAGAGGCTGCTGGCCCGCTACGTCGACCGGGCCGTCGCCACCGGCGCCCGCAGCCCGCGCGCCCTGGGCGCCCTGCTCGACGTGATGAGCATGGAGCGGCCCCCGACCCGGCTGTTCTCGCGGGACATGCTGGTCCCCATGCTGTTCGGCCCGAAGAAGCCGCACCTGGACGGCCCGCCGATCAGCGAGGCGGAGCGCCGGGCGGCCCGGTCCTGACCGCCCGGTGCCGCGTCAGGTCAGCGGCAGGAGTTCGTCGTCGTCCAGCTCGCAGTGGTCGGCGACCTCGCCGGGGGCGTCGAACGCGAGGCGTACGCGGGAGGTGCTGCCGGCGGGGACGGTGGTCTCCTGGCGGGCGTCGTCGAGCGTGACGTCGCCGCCGTCCTTGAAGAACACGGTGACGGCGAAGGTGTACTCGACGTCGTTCGGGTTGGTGACCTCGACCGTGGCGTAGGGGTCGTCCGCGGTCGCGCAGCTCACCAGCTCCACCGTGGCGGCCTGGAGGGCGCCGCTGCTGTCGCCGCTGCCGCCGTCGTCATCGTCATCGTCGTCGTAGTGGGAGCGGCCGTCGCCGTAGCCGCCGCTCGTGCCGCTGCCGGAGGAGCCGTCGTCCTTGTAGACGTCGCCGTCCGACGAGGACGACGAGCTGTCGTGGTCCTGGCTGCTGCTGCTGCAACCGCCCCCGCCGTCATCGCTGCCGTGGCCGTGGCCGTGGCCGCGTCCCGCCGTGAAGCCGGTCAGGCTGAGCACCACCAGTGCCGAGACCGCCGTGAACCTGAGCGCCCGTCCCCGTGTCGTCATGGCCCCCACGCTAACCAGTCGCTGTCACGAGCATGTCACCGCCCTGCCACGGCCGGACACGGGGTGTGACCGGCCGGGGCCGGGGACCGTCACGCCGTACGCGCCGTCCCCGTGCCCTTCTCCGCGTCCAGCGCGTACACGCAGCGGTCCTTGCTGCAGGCGTACACGATGCCGTCCCGCACGACCGGGGAGCCGGTGATCTCACCGCCCGTCGCCAGCTTCCAGCGCAGGCGGCCGTCGTCGGCCTTGAGCGTGTAGAGGAGGTGGTCGGTGGAGCCGAAGTGGATGCGGCCCTCGGCCACCGCGGGCGCGCCGACGATCTCGCCGCCCGCCTGGAAGCGCCACTTGGGCGTGCCGGTGACGGCGTCCAGGGTGTAGAGGCCCTTGCCGCTGCCCACGTGCACGTGACCGGCGGCCACCAGGACCGGGTCGGTGGAGGAGCGGCCCTCCGTCGCGATGCGCCAGCGGTCGCGGCCGTCGGTGGCGTCGAGGGCGTACACCGTGCCGAGGTAGTCGGCCAGGTACACCCCGCCGCCGGTCACCGCGGGGCCCGGCACGAAGACCGGCGGGGAGAGGAAGACCGCGGGGGCCTCGAAGTGCCAGCGGACGCGCCCGGAGGCGACCTCGAGCGCGAGGACGCGGGTGCCGGCCGCGACGTACACGTAGCCGTCGGGTGCCTGGGCGAGGCGGACCGGCACGCCGCCGCAGGACGCCGCGTCGCCGATCGGGTACGACCAGCGCTCGTCGCCGGTACGGGCGTCCAGGGCGCGCAGCCGGGCGTCCTGCCAGACGTACACCGTGCCGTCGTGGACCGTCGCGCCCGCCTCCGGGGACTCGAAGTCGGTCTGGGCGCCGGTGATCTCCCACAGCTTCTGGCCGCCCGAGGCCTCCCAGGCCTGGACGCCGCCGCCGCGCGTGGCGGTGACGACCGTGCCCCGGTCGGCCTGGAGGGAGTAGACCCAGGCGTCCGTCTGCAGGCGCCACAGGTCGGTGCCCTCCCGCGCGTCCAGGGCGAAGAGGGTCGGGCCGTCGGAGGCGTGGATGCGGCCGTCCGCGACCGCCATCGACCAGGCCACGTCCCGGGTCTTGAAGCGGCGGCGTCCGGTGGCCACGTCCAGGGCGTGCACCTCGAAGGAGGTGACGTAGACCAGGTCCCCGTCGACGGCCGGCGTGCCCCAGACGTCGTTGGACATGCGGAAACGCCAGGGCCGCCAGCCGCTCGCCGCCGCCTCGGGGGGCGTCGCGGGGGCGGCCGGTGCCGGGACGGCCGGGTCGGCGCCGCCCACGCCGGGG
>NZ_BDJC01000040.1 GCF_002005565.1 Streptomyces sp. JHA26
GAGGGGCCCTCCCGACTGCGGCCGCGGATCCTCGAGTGGGTCGCGCGGCTGGTGACTGAGGGCCACCTCCCCCGCCGCTTCCTCGTCCGAACCCGCGTGGTGGGTGTCCGGTACGGCACCCAACAGTCCGTGATCGACGAAGTGATCGACGATCGCCTGGAGATGCCGGTCGTCCTGCTGCACAGACAGGACCCCGCCTACGCCGGGCAGGCCATCGCCGCGGCCGAGGACGCCGACCGGGCGGTGCGCCTCCTGGGGGACCTCGCCGCTGATCTGGCCCGGGCTAGTGGCTCCGAGCAGGAGGGGCCGAAGGCCGCTGCCCATGCCGAGGGATTCGACGCGCTGGACCATGCGTACCGCGGTTGGCTGTCCGGCATGGCGAAGGTGCCCGACCCCTTCGAGTACCGGCACATATGGCAGCGCCAGGTACGCCACACGGTGGGCCGCCTCGGTGACCGTCTCATCGCCGCCGCGGGCGATGCGGCCTGGGAGGGGCGGCTCCACACCGACCACAAAAACAACACCCACTGGCTGAACGCGGGCCTGGCCGACGTGTGGTTCCGGGGGCGACTGGCCAGGGCGTTGGGGGATCCCGGCTCTCCCGGCTCCGGAAGCGGCGGCGGGGATGCCGCCGCCTCGGCCGACGACGGTCCACCCGGGCCGGGACCCGCCGACCCGCGGGAAACCGATCACGCAGCGACCGACCTGGAGGTGCGTGCATGACCACCGCATCCGCATCCGCATCAGCCCCGCCCGTCACCGCTCCGGTCCACCAGCGGGTCGCGGAGCTGGCCGCCGCGCTCATCGGCCCCTGGCAGGAGGGTTACCTCCAGGACAGGCCCCACGCGGTCGCCGCTCTCGCCCGCCTGCGCCGCGGCGCGGGCCGTGAGGCGGGCGAGACGCCCGACCTGTGGAACCTGATCGACACCGGTCAGCTCCACACCTCGGCCGAGGGGACGAGGCCGTTGAGCGAGGAGGAGCTGATCCGTGCCGAGAACGCGTTGCACGCGGCCCTCACCCTCTGGGCGTTCCACCAGCAGTCCCGCGGCACCCCCATGCACCGCCGCCACACCCGCGAGCGGCCGGGCGGCCTGGGTGCGGCGGTCCGGCGTCTGATGCCGGCCGACGGCGTCGACGACCCCGTCCGCAAGCGCCTGGTCCGCGCGGGCACCGCACCCGACCTCGTCACCCTCACCCAGAGGCTGCGCGACATCGTCGCCCTGTTGCGCCGTGACGACATCCCGCTCGACTACGGCCTCCTCGCCGGCCAGCTCTGCCGCTGGCAACAGCCCGACGGGCCCGCCACCGTCCGCCGCCACTGGGGCCGCTCCTTCCACGAGCAGCGACGCACCCCGCCGGCCCTCGACGAGAACACCACCCCGGACACCGACAAGGACGACAAGGACGCCTCGTGAACCGCATCTTCCTGGACGTGCACGCCCTGCAGACCGTCCCGCCCAGCAACCTCAACCGGGACGACACGGGCGCGCCCAAGACGGCCGTCTACGGCGGCGTCCCCCGCGCCCGTGTCTCCAGCCAGGCGTGGAAGCGGGCCATCCGCACCTACTTCAAGGACGAGCACCTGCTCGACCCCGCCGAGCTGGGTGTGCGCACCAAGAAGGTGGTGGAGCTCCTGGCCGACCGGATCACCGGGCTCGACGACTCCGTCGAACGGGAGACGGCGCTGAAGCTCGCCGACGAGACGGTCAAGGCCGCCGGCTTCAAGACCGAGGTCCCCAGGCGGAAGGCCGACCAGGCGAAGAAGGACGGCGGCCCCGCCCCCGCCCCCGAGAGCAAGTACCTGGTCTTCCTCAGTTCCCGGCAGCTCGACGGCCTGGCCCGCCTCGCCCTCGAGGGAGCCGCCGACATCACGGCGTTCCTGAAGACCAAGGAGAACAAGGCCCGGGCCAAGGAGCTCGCGGACACCCGCCACTCCGTGGACATCGCCCTCTTCGGACGCATGGTCGCCGACATCGCCGACATCAACGTCGACGCCGCCGTACAGGTCGCGCACGCCCTCAGCGTCCACCGGGTCGACAACGAGTCCGACTACTACACCGCCGTCGACGACGAGAACACGGACGAGGAGACCGGTGCCGGAATGATCGGCACCGTCGACTTCAACTCGGCGACCCTCTACCGCTACGCCGCCCTCGGCGTGCACCAGCTCGCCGCCAACCTCGGCCAGGGCCTGCGCGAGGACGAACCGCGCACCGAGCCGGTCCGCCGCGCCGTCGAGGCGTTCGTGCAGGCTTTCGTCTCCTCCCTCCCCACCGGGAAGATCAATACCTTCGGGCACCACACCGAGCCCGACGCCGTCGTCGTCAGGCTCCGCACCACCCGGCCGATCAGCTACGTCGCCGCCTTCGAGGACCCGGTCCGCAGCGGCGACGGCGGACACCTGAGCGAGGCCGCCGACCGGCTCGCCGCCTACGCGTCCGACGTCGAACGCGCCTACGGCGACCCCGAGACCACCCTCACCTGGGTCCTGCGCGTCGGCCTCGCCACGCAGAAGCTCGCCGATCTGGGCACCGAGACCGGCACGCTGCGCGAACTCGCCGCCGCCGTCGGCCAGGCCGTCACGGAGCGCCTGGAGAAGCCCGCATGAGTCGCACGAGTGCGCTTGTCCTCCGCCTGGCAGGGCCCCTGCAGTCCTGGGGGGCCTCCTCCCGCTTCACCCGCCGTACCACCGAATCGGCCCCGACCAAGAGCGGCGTCGTCGGCCTGCTCGCCGCGGCGGCCGGCCTCGAGCGCGGTGACGACACCGGCCTCGCCCCCCTGGCGGCCCTCAGGTTCGGAGTCCGCATCGACCAGCCGGGCACCCGCCTCCGGGACTTCCACACCGCCCACCACGGCGTCACCGGCGACTCCATGCCGCTGTCCGAGCGGTTCTACCTCGCCGATGCCGTGTTCGTCGCCGCCGTCGAGGGCGACCACACCCTGCTCACCGGCCTGCACGACGCCCTGCACACCCCGGCGTACCCGCCTTACCTCGGTCGGCGCTCGTGCCCGCCCTCCGAGCCCGTCGTCCTCGGGCTGCACGAGGACACGCGCCTGGAGGACGTGCTGGCGAGCGTGCCGTGGCAGGCGTCCGCCTGGTACCGCCGGCGCCACCGCACTCCGCAGACCCTGACCGTGCTGCGGGAGACGGCCGCCGACGATGACGCGCGGACGGCGGACGTCCTGCGCGACCAGCCGGTCAGCTTCGACGCCGCACACCGGCGGCACGCACTGCGCACCGTCGTCACCGCCCCCGTACCCACCCCGGTCCCGGCGGGTGGTGGTAGCCCGCGGAACACGCACGATCCGTTCGCCGCCCTCGATGTCCTGGAGGATGAGAGCGCCTGATGTTCATCTCCCGCTTCCGGGTCAACACCGCACGCCCCGGCGCCCGCCGCCTGTTGTCCTCGCCCCAGGCCATGCACGCGGCCGTCATGTCGTCGTTCCCGCACATTCTGCCCTCCGACAGCCCGGCGCCCGACGCACCGCGAGTGCTGTGGCGTCTGGACCAGCAGGCCCGCGCCGAGGTGCTGCTGTACATCGTCAGCCCCGACCGTCCCGACCTGACACACCTGGTCGAGCAGGCCGGATGGCCCGCCGTCGCCGATCCCGAGAACCCCGGCTGGCAGACCCGGCCCTACGCCCCTCTCCTCGACCGGCTGACCGCGGGCGACCGCTGGGCGTTCCGCCTGACCGCGAACCCCGTGCACACCGTCCGCCGCAAGGAGGGCGAGCCCCGCAAACTCACCGCCCACCTGACACCCGTCCACCAGATGGGCTGGCTGCTCGACGAGGAACGCCAGAAGCGCCTCGGCCTCCGTGTCTGCGAGAAACCGGCCGACCGCCGGCTCCTGCCCGAGGGCACCACCCACCACAAGCGGCCCCACCCCGGCGACCGGTATGAGCTGACCGTACGGGACACGCGGTCCCTCTCCTTCAGCAAGTCCCGGGGCACCGACGGACGCCGGGACAAACCCGTCTCCGTCGTCGCCGTCACCTTCGAAGGACGGCTGGAGGTCACCGACCCCGACGCCCTGCGCCGTGCCCTCACCCAGGGCATCGGCCGGGCCCGCGCCTACGGCTGCGGCCTCCTCACCCTGGCACCCCTCGCCCAGCCCGCCCGGAAGGCGCCGTGAGCACGGTCGCCCGACGCCCGACGCTCACTCCCCGGCAGCTCACCCGCACCGATGACCGCCTCTCCTTCGTCTACCTGGAACGGTGCACGGTCCACCGCGACGCCAACGCCATCACGGCGCAGGACGCGGAGGGCACCACCCACATCCCGTCGGCGACCATCGGCACCCTCCTCCTCGGCCCCGGCACCCGCGTCACCCACCAGGCCATGAGCGTGCTGGGCGAGACCGGCGCGGCGGTCTGCTGGGTCGGTGAACACGGTGTGCGCTACTACGCGTCCGGCCGCGCGCTCAGCCGCTCCTCCGCCCTCATGGAGGCCCAGGCCCGGCAGTGGGCCAACCCGCGCAGCCGTCTCGCCGTGGCACGCGCGATGTACCGGCTGCGCTTCCCGGAGGAGGACCCGGCCGGACTCACCCGGCACGAACTCCTCGGCCGGGAGGGAAGACGGGTCAAGGACTGCTACCGGGCCGAGGCCGCCCGCACCGGCGTCCCCTGGCGGGGCCGCCGCTACACTCCCGGCGACTTCACCAGCGGCGACGCCGTCAACCAGGCCGTCACCGCCGCCGCCCAGTGCATGTACGGCATCGCCCACGCCGTCGTCACCTCCCTGGGCTGTAGCCCGGCCCTCGGCTTCATCCACTCCGGCCACGAACTGTCCTTCGTCCTGGACGTCGCCGACCTCTACAAGACGGAAATCGGCATCCCACTCGCCTTCGACGTGGCCGCACAGGACGAGGAGGACGTCGGTCCCCGCACCCGCCGCGCGCTGCGGGACCGCATCAACGAGACGTCCCTGCTGAACCGGTGCGTCGACGACATCAAACGCCTCCTGCTGCCGGAGGCGCCCGGCTCCACCGACCCGGGCGGCGATCGGGACGTCGTCACGCTCCAGAGCGACCGTGACCACCAGGTCGCCTCCGGCGTCAACCACGACGGGCCCGACGGCTACGGGGACGTGCTCTGGTGACCGTCATCGTCCTCACCAACTGCCCGGCCGGACTGCGCGGCTTCCTCACGCGCTGGCTGCTGGAGATCTCCGCCGGCGTGTTCGTGGGCAACCCCTCGGCCCGGATCCGCGACGCGCTCTGGGAAGAGGTCCAGCAGTACGCCGACCAGGGCCGCGCCCTGCTGGCCCACACCACCAACAACGAACAGGGCTTCACCTTCCGCACTCACGACCATGCCTGGCACCCGATCGACCACGAGGGCATCACCCTCATCCGCCGCCCCGCCCCGAACGCACCCGCCTCCGGCCCAGCACCCCGCAGCGGCCCGCCGTCCGGCTGGAGCAGAGCCTCCAAACGCCGCCGCTTCGGAAGAGGCTGATGCACACCAAGTCCGTTACATCCCATTCGCCGGAATCGAAGAAAGTACTCAAAAACCGCCTCCGGCACTAGTAAACCCACAGCTCACCCAGTCTGCTCCCCGCACCCGCGGGGATGGTCCCAGCAGCAGCGCCCCGGCCGGCGCCACCACCGGCTGCTCCCCGCACCCGCGGGGATGGTCCCTGGGCCGCGGTCATCAGGGCGATGCCCAGCAGCTGCTCCCCGCACCCGCGGGGATGGTCCCTACTACGTAGCGTGGTAGTTCGCTGACGGTCACTGCTCCCCGCACCCGCGGGGATGGTCCCCCTCCTTGCCTGCTCCAACTCGCTTGGCGTAGCTGCTCCCCGCACCCGCGGGGATGGTCCCCCGGTGATCCGCAGATCCCGGAACGAGGAGTCCTGCTCCCCGCACCCGCGGGGATGGTCCCTCCCCGTCGGCCCCTCCGCCTTGAGCCGGATCCTGCTCCCCGCACCCGCGGGGATGGTCCCACGTCGCGGTCGCCGGCGCCGGCGTGGTTGGCGCTGCTCCCCGCACCCGCGGGGATGGTCCCCCGCTAACCCATAAGACCCGCTAACCCGCCAACTGCTCCCCGCACCCGCGGGGATGGTCCCGACACCCTGATGGTGACCAGCCGCACCGTCGCCTGCTCCCCGCACCCGCGGGGATGGTCCCCCGTCGTGGGACAAGGTTCTCGACGCCGAGGGCTGCTCCCCGCACCCGCGGGGATGGTCCCGAAGAGATCGACTCGATCATGTCCGGCCTGGTCTGCTCCCCGCACCCGCGGGGATGGTCCCCGTCGCACCTCGAGTTCGGCAGCTATCCGGCGCTGCTCCCCGCACCCGCGGGGATGGTCCCAAGCCCCTCACCGGCCCCGCCCGTCTCGGGCTCTGCTCCCCGCACCCGCGGGGATGGTCCCGGCGTGATCATCTGGCAGCCGGGCGCCGGTCTCTGCTCCCCGCACCCGCGGGGATGGTCCCTAGTGGGCCGTATGCCGATGGAGGCGACATGGCTGCTCCCCGCACCTGCGGGGATGGTCCCGCGTCGCCCGGCCGCCAGACGATCACACCGCCCTGCTCCCCGCACCCGCGGGGATGGTCCCTCCACTTCTCCCGGTTCGTGGACATGGCGCAGCTGCTCCCCGCACCCGCGGGGATGGTCCTCCGGCGGTGCCGCCGTAGGCGATGGCTCCGAGCTGCTCCCCGCACCCGCGGGGATGGTCCCCACCGCGCCAGCTGCATCGATCCGGCCCGGGACTGCTCCCCGCACCCGCGGGGATGGTCCCTCTCCGGCCTTCACGCCCTGGATGAACGCGACCTGCTCCCCGCACCCGCGGGGATGGTCCCGGCACGTAGCCCTCCCCGCCGGTCTCCGGCTCCTGCTCCCCGCACCCGCGGGGATGGTCCCCGGGAAGTTCGCCGATCGGGTTGGCGCCCGATCTGCTCCCCGCACCCGCGGGGATGGTCCCCCGCAGGTGGATCCGGCCCTCGCGGTCGCCGCCTGCTCCCCGCACCCGCGGGGATGGTCCCGCCCACCAGCTGAAGCTGCTCCTCGACAAGACCTGCTCCCCGCACCCGCGGGGATGGTCCCAGCAACCGGCGGCTGAAGGAAGCCGGGTGGCTCTGCTCCCCGCACCCGCGGGGATGGTCCCTGACGAGCGTCGTGGATGCCTTCAGCAGCACGCTGCTCCCCGCATCCGCGGGGATGGTCCCAACGTCGTGGGCGAGGGCCTGGCCCGCGATATCTGCTCCCCGCACCCGCGGGGATGGTCCCGGCGGCTGGAAGAAATGCCGGCCGACGCTGTCCTGCTCCCCGCACCCGCGGGGATGGTCCCAACGTCGTGGGCGAGGGCCTGGCCCGCGATATCTGCTCCCCGCACCCGCGGGGATGGTCCCCACTTCGCGGAGATCTTCCGCCAAGCCTTCGACTGCTCCCCGCACCCGCGGGGATGGTCCCCCGGCCGCGTGGGGCAACAAGCGCAAGGGGTACTGCTCCCCGCACCCGCGGGGATGGTCCCCACACCTGAACGTCGTCACCCTTGGACGTCATCTGCTCCCCGCACCCGCGGGGATGGTCCCGCAGCGTGAACAGCGACGACGAGTCGCTCTGACTGCTCCCCGCACCCGCGGGGATGGTCCCGAGCAGAAGGTGCGCTCCAAGCTCGGGCTCTACTGCTCCCCGCACCCGCGGGGATGGTCCCGTACGGGACGTCAAGCGGAAGCTGCTTGCGGACTGCTCCCCGCACCCCCGGGGATGGTCCCCAGCGCTTTCTCTGGTTCGTGGACCACTGGGGCTGCTCCCCGCACTCGCGGGGATGGCCCCCGGCAGGTGTACAGGCCGAATGGCTACCTTGCCTGCTCCCTGCACCTGCAGGGATGGTCCGACGATCCGGACGTCGTCCAGGCCCGCGCTGTTCTGCTCCCCGTACCCGCGAGGATGCACCCACGCCGGGGGTGCCATCCTGCCCGGCCTGTTGTCCGTGACTTCGGGTGGATGGTCGCCCGCCGGCTGGGACGACCGCAGGGATGTTGCCGCGTCCTAAGCCGCACCCAGCTCGCACCACACGTACTTCCCCCGGTTGCCGTCCCTCGTCAGCGGCTGCCAGCCCCAGACGTCGGCGCAGGCGCGCACGAGGGCCAGGCCCCTGCCGTCCTCCCGCTCCAGCGCGGGGGTGAAGGGCTGCGGAGGCTCCGGCGGTGACGGGTCCGCGTCCCAGGCGCCGATCCGCAGGGTTCCCGTCCCCGTCCAGCACACGCGCAGAGCGGCTGGCCCCTTGGTGTGACGCACGGCGTTGGAGACCAACTCCGTCGCGAGCAGTTCCGCGACGTCGACCAGGCGGATCAGGCCGTGCACGGTGAGGATCAGACGCAGGGTGCGGCGGCAGACGGTGACGGCTCTCGGGTCGTGCGGGATGTACAGGGAGTACTCCCACGGTTCGGTTTCGGGCATGCGAACTTCTTTCTCGGTCAGGGGACTTGGGGCTCTGTGCTGTTCCGGTTCGCGCGGTGTCATTGCCGCTTCGCCAGGGCAGGGCGGAGCGGTGCGCTTCCAGCGCCCGGGAGCTGCACAGGGTGACTCTCTCGTGACTGAACGTAGGTCTAAAGATTCATGTTGCGCAAGCCGTTCGCGTAACCTGACCCCGAATGAGGTGCGGACGCAGGCGCGTGGGATGGGAGAGCAGCCGATGGCCCTGAGGCGTGAGCCAACCGCCCGTCAGACGAGGTTGGCGACCGAACTGCGCCGACTTCGGGAAGCGGCGGGCCTCTCCGCCCGGGAAGCGGCGGCGCTGCTCGGGGTGAGCCCTGTCCAGATCAGCCACATCGAGTCCGCCCTCGCGGGTGTGAGTGAGGATCGATTGCGTCGGCTCGCCGCCAACTACGCATGCACGGACTCCGAGTTGATCGACATGCTGGTGGCCATGGCGACCGAGCGCACCAGGGGCTGGTGGGAGGAGTACCGAGGTCTCCTGCCTGCCACCTACCTGGACCTCGCCGAGCTGGAGCACCACGCCGTGTTCCGGCGTGACGTGGCGGTCATCCACGTCCCGGGGCTCTTCCAGACAGAGGACTACGCCCGCGCACTCTTCACTTACATGAATCCGGAGTTCCCGGGCACGGAAGTGAGCCGCCGGGTCGATCACAGGATGCAGCGGAAGGTCATTGTCGAGGGCCCCGATCCGATCCCGTACGAGACCGTGATCCACGAAGCGGCGCTGCGCATCAGGGTCGCCGGGCGTGCGGCGACGCGTGCTCAACTTGTACGCGTTCTGGAGATGTCCGACGCTGACCACGTCACCGTCAGAGTCATCCCCTTCGCGCTGGACGACTTCGCGGGCGCGGGGAGCACCATGGTGCACCTCGGTGGGCCGCTCCCTCGTCTGGACACCGTGGTGCGCGACGCCCCTCACGGCACGGCCTTCCTGGACGGCGAGGCTCAGTTGGAGCACTTCCGGAGGCTGTTCCGTAGGGTGAGGGACGGGTCACTCGCACCGGAGCCGTCACGTGACCTCATCCACCAGCTGACCAAGGAGCTGTGAGGCATCCGATGACCACCCCCACGCCCACCCTCTGGCGCAAGTCCTCCTACTCGGGTGGCGGAGAGGGCAACGACTGCGTGGAGATCGCGGAACTGGGCCTCCGCATAGCCATCCGCGACTCCAAGAACCCCTCCCGCGGCACCCTCTCCGTCCCCGCTCCCGCCTTCACCGCTTTCGTCGGCGCCCTCAAGGAACACCGAGGGCGCCCGGCATAGCACCGGGCGCCCTCGGTCGCGTACCGCCTGCTCGGCGTACCGCCTACTCGCCGGCCGCCGCGTCCGCCGCCTGGGCCCGCAGGGCGCGCTCGATGCCCGAGCGGGACTCCGAGACCAGGCGGCGCAGGGCCGCGTTCGGCTCGGCGGAGGCCAGCCAGGCGTCCGTGCGGTCCAGGGTCTCCTGCGACACCTGCACCGCCGGGTACAGGCCGACCGCGATCTGCTGGGCGATCTCGTGCGAACGGGACTCCCAGACGCCCTTCAGCGCCTCGAAGTACCGCTCCGTGTACGGCGCCAGCAGCTCGCGCTGGTCGGTCTGGACGAAGCCGGCGATGACCGCCTCCTGCACCGCGTTCGGCAGCTTGTCGGACTCCACGACCGACTCCCAGGCCTCCGCCTTGGCCGCCTCGGTCGGGCGGGCGGCGCGCGCGGTGGCGGCGTGGCGCTCACCGGCGGCGGTCCTGTCCCGCTCGTACTCGGCCGCGATCTCCGACCCGCCGAACCGACCCACGGCCGCCAGGCGCTGCACGAACGCCCAGCGCAGCTCCGTGTCGACGGCCAGGCCCTCGATGGTCTGCGTGCCGTCCAGCAGCGCGTCGAGGAGGTCCAGCTGCTCCGGCGTCCTCGCCGTCGCCGCGAACGCCCGCGCCCAGGCCAGCTGGTGGTCGCTGCCCGGCTCGGCGGCGCGCAGGTGCGCCAGCGTCGCCTCGGTCCAGCGGGTCAGCAGCGTCTCGCGGGCGGTGGGGGCGGCGTACTGGTCGATGGCCAGCTTCACCTGGCGGTGCAGCGACTGCACGACACCGATGTCGGACTCCTTGCCGATGCCCGACAGGACGAGGGACAGGTAGTCCCGGGTGGCCAGCTCCGCGTCCCGGGTCATGTCCCACGCCGACGCCCAGCACAGGGCGCGCGGCAGCGACTCGGCGAAGTCGCCCAGGTGCTCGGTGACCACCGCGAGGGACTGCTCGTCCAGGCGGACCTTGGCGTACGACAGGTCGTCGTCGTTGAGGAGCAGCACCGCCGGGCGGGGCTTGCCGACCAGCTGCGGCACGGCCGTCAGCTCGCCGTCCACGTCCAGCTCGACCCGGTCGCCGCGCACCAGCCTGCCGCTCGCGTCCAGGTCGTAGGCGCCGATCGCGATGCGGTGGGGGCGCAGCGTGGGCTCGCCCTTCGCGCCGGCGGGCAGGGCCGGGGCCTCCTGGCGGATCGCGAAGGAGGTGACGACCCCGTCGGCGTCCGTCTCGATCTCCGGGCGCAGGACGTTGATGCCGGCCGTCTCCAGCCACGCCTTCGACCAGGTCTTCAGGTCGCGGCCGGAGGTCTCCTCCAGCGCGCCCAGCAGGTCGGACAGGCGGGTGTTGCCGAACGCGTGCCGCTTGAAGTACGCCTGCACGCCCGCGAAGAACGCGTCCTCACCCACGTACGCGACGAGCTGCTTGAGCACGCTCGCGCCCTTGGCGTAGGTGATGCCGTCGAAGTTGACGAGCACGTCGTCCAGGTCGCGGATGTCCGCCATGATCGGGTGCGTCGACGGCAGCTGGTCCTGCCGGTACGCCCAGGTCTTCATCTGGTTGGCGAACGTCGTCCACGAGTGCGGCCACTTCGAGCCCGGCGCGTCGGCCTGGCAGGCGGCCTCGGCGTAGGTGGCGAACGACTCGTTCAGCCACAGGTCGTTCCACCACTCCATGGTGACCAGGTCGCCGAACCACATGTGCGCCAGCTCGTGCAGGATCGTCGCCGCCCGCACCTCGTACGCGGCGTCCGTCACCTTGGAGCGGAACACGTACTGGTCGCGGATGGTCACCGCGCCCGCGTTCTCCATCGCGCCCGCGTTGAACTCCGGCACGAACAACTGGTCGTACTTCTCGAACGGGTACGCGTAGTCGAACTTCTCCTGGAACCAGTCGAAGCCCTGCCGGGTCACCTCGAAGATGGCGTCCGCGTCGAGGTGCTCGGCCAGCGAGGGACGGCAGTAGATGCCGAGCGGGACGGACTGGCCGTCCTTCTCGTACACGCTGTGCACCGAGTGGTACGGGCCGACGATCAGCGCCGTGACGTACGACGAGATCCGCGGGGTCGGCGCGAACTCCCAGACGTTGTCCTTCGGCTCGGGGGTCGGCGAGTTGGAGATGACCGTCCAGCCCTCGGGCGCCTTCACGGTGAACTGGAACGTCGCCTTCAGGTCCGGCTGCTCGAAGCTGGCGAAGACCCGGCGCGCGTCCGGCACCTCGAACTGGGTGTAGAGGTACGCCTGGTCGTCGACCGGGTCGACGAACCGGTGCAGGCCCTCACCGGTGTTGGTGTAGGCGCAGTCGGCGACCACGCGCAGGACGTTGCGGCCCTCCAGCAGCCCCGGCAGGGCGATGCGGGAGTCCTGGAACACCTCGGCGGGGTCGAGGGCGTCGCCGTTCAGCGTCACCTCGTGGACCGTCGGCGCGACTAGGTCGATGAAGGACTCGCCGCCGCCCGGGGCGACGTCGAAGCGCACCGTGGTCACGGACCGGTAGGTGCCGCCCTCCTGCGCGCCGGTGAGATCGAGATCGATCTCGTACGAGTCAACGGTCAGCAGCTTCGCGCGCTGCTGCGCCTCTTCGCGAGTCAGGTTTGTGCCAGGCACGCGGTCATCTCCTCGTGATGTGTGGGTTGCGTCATCCTTCCACGTGACCCGTGCGCAACGCGATGTCCGTTTCCCGCCGGTGTGCGAGTCGCCCGCGCGTGAGCCTGGTGCCATGAACAGCCACACCGTACGACCCGTCGCACCGGCGGTCCTGAAGGAACTGCGCGCCGTCGACGACGCGGGCCGCGTCCCCGCCCCGGTGACCGACGACGAGGGCGGCGCGCCCCTGCGCTGCTGCCTGCGCCACAGCCGGGCCGGCGAGCGCGTCACCCTGGTGTCCTACGCCCCGCTGCGCCGCTGGGCGGCGGCGACGGGCGTCGACCCGGGCCCGTACGACGAGCAGGGGCCGGTCTTCGTCCACGCCGAGGAGTGCGCGGGACCGGACGGGGACGGCCTCGCCTTCACGCACTCGCACCGCGTCCTGCGCCGCTACTCCGCGGACGGGCGCATCCTGGGCGGGCGGCTGGTCGAGGAGCCGGACGCCTTCGGGCCCGCCCTCCGGGAGGCGTTCGACGACCCGGCCGTGGCGTTCGTCCACGTCCGGGCCGTCGAGTACGGCTGCTTCCTCTACGAGGTCGGGCGGGGTTAGCCCTTCAGCTCCGCGGCCACCAGCTCCGCGATCTGCACCGCGTTCAGGGCCGCGCCCTTGCGCAGGTTGTCGTTGGAGACGAACAGGGCGAGGCCGTTCTCGACGGTCTCGTCCCGGCGGATGCGGCCCACGTAGGAGGGGTCCTGGCCGGCGGCCTGGAGCGGGGTCGGCACCTCGGTGAGCGCGACGCCGGGGGCGCCGGCCAGCAGCTCCTTGGCGCGCTCGACGCTGATCGGGCGGGCGAAGCGGGCGTTGATCTGGAGGGAGTGGCCGGTGAAGACGGGCACGCGCACGCAGGTGCCGGACACCTTCAGCTCCGGGATCTCCAGGATCTTGCGGGACTCGTTGCGGAGCTTCTGCTCCTCGTCCGTCTCGTGCAGACCGTCGTCGACGATCGAGCCGGCCAGCGGCAGCACGTTGTACGCGATCGGCGCCACGTACTTCTCCGGCTTCGGGAACTCGGCCGCCGACCCGTCGTGGGTGAGCTTCGGGGCGTCGTCGCCGACCTTCTTGACCTGCTCGAACAGCTCGTCCACGCCGGCCAGGCCGGACCCGGACACCGCCTGGTAGGTGGCGACGACGAGGGCTTCGAGGCCCGCCTCCGCGTGCAGCGGACGCAGCACGGGCATCGCGGCCATCGTGGTGCAGTTCGGGTTGGCGATGATGCCCTTGGGGCGGTCGGCGATCGCGTGCGGGTTCACCTCGGAGACCACGAGGGGGACCTCGGGGTCGCGGCGCCACGCGGAGGAGTTGTCGATCACGACCGGGCCCTGGGAGGCGACCTTCTCGGCCAGCGCCTTGGAGGTGGCGCCGCCCGCGGAGAACAGCACGATGTCCAGCCCGGAGTAGTCGGCGGTGGCCGCGTCCTCCACCGTGATGCCGTCCAGGTCCTTGCCGGCCGAGCGGGCCGAGGCGAACAGGCGCAGCTCCGTGACCGGGAAGTCGCGCTCCGTGAGGATCCTGCGCATGACCGTGCCGACCTGACCGGTGGCTCCGACGATTCCGACCCTCACGGTGACTCCTTCTGGTGACGTGCGTGCACCCGGCCGGGCGGGCGGGGCCCTTCCATCATGTGCGGAATCCCGGTCGGTGTGTCCAATCGTTTGCCCGAGTGATGGACGGGCAACCCTCTCAGCTCCGCTTCTCGATCACCCAGTCGCCGAGCGCCCGCACGTGGAGAATCCCTTCCGAGATGTGCTGCGTACCGGAAGTTGCGGTGACTTTGCGCCGCGGGAACAGATTTTCGTCCAGCTGGTAGACGTGCTGCAGGCCGCTCGTGGAGACGATGGACACCTCGGTGTCCGGTCCGGTGTGACGTACGACTCCGTACCCGGTGCCCTGGGTCCGCGCGCCCAGCAGGGGCGCCTCGGCGAAGGCGGCGGGCTCCAGCCGCCACTTCGTGTCCTCCGGGCAGACGACCAGGAGGTAGCAGGTGCCGCCCGGATCGACCCAGACCGGGCCGAGGGCGGGCCGGTGGCGGTTGCTGACGTCGGCGATGATCGTCGATTTGCCGAACGGGTGGTTCCAGGCGCGCGCCGTCAGCCACCCCTCCTTCCTGCGGGAGGTCCGCCGGAGCGTCATCAGCGTCGGCGGCCCCTGGTAGCGCAGCACGGTGCTGCCCCTGCCCTCGACCGGGCCGGTGACCAGCGGCGCGTGCCCCTCGGGCACCAGCTGGAAGCTCCACGGCCCGGAGTGCCTGACCTGCACGGTCCGCTCGGACGCGCCCGAGCCGAAGGCCAGCGCGGTGCCGCGTACCCCGTGGGTGTGGGTGTTCAGCCATTCCGTCTCGTCGCCGTACTCGTCCACCGAGCGGGCCTCGACGTCGTGGCTGCGCTTGGCCTCCTTGAACTCGTACCGCACCAGCGACGGCCGGCCCGGACGGGGACTGACCAGCGTGATCTTCTTGTCGCCCTTGCCCTCGTACACGCCGGTCGCCTGCTGCCGGGACCGGCCGCGGCCGTGCTCCGGCTCGACGGTGAGCTCCCACTGGTGCCGGCTCTTGTCGATCACGAGCAGGAGGGGGCCCTCGGGGATCTGCACGGTCTCCCTGACCCGGCGGCCGTTCCAGGCGTGGACCAGCTCCTCGGCGGGACGCCGCAGCTCGCTCTGGCTGTCGCCCGCGTGGTAGTTGAGCTGGAACCAGCCGTTGTGGCGGTCGGTCGCCCGCACCTTCACCTCGGCCGCGGGGCCCGTGTGGAGGAAGACCTCGCGGCCGCTGCCCTCGATGGTCCCGGCGTCGAGCCGGCGGGCCGCCGACAGGGGCAGGACGGTCAGCTCCCACTTCCCGTCGTGGCGCACCTTCAGCTTCAGCGGGCCGCCCTTGCGCGGCGGCACGAGCAGGGCGCGGCCGTGGCGGTCGGGCAGGTCGTCGCAGAAGACGTCGTCCTCGCGGCCGGGGATCTGGACGTGCAGGAAGGCGTGGTCCCGGACCTTCGCCTCGAGGATCACCGGCCCGGAGTCGGGCGGGAACGGCAGGTCCACGATGATCGTCTTCGCCTTGTCGCCGGTGAAGGTGAGCGGCTCGAACGCGAAGGGCTCGTCGCCCCAGGAGGGGTCGTCGTCGGGCAGGACGGTGACGCCGGGCGGGACGGAGGCGGGCGCCGGGGCGGTGGCGAAGGGTGGGACGCCGGGCGCCCAGGGCGTCGCGGTGGGTACGGAGGCGGGCGCCGGCACGGATGCCGCGGGTACGGCCGTGGCGGAGGCCGCGCCGGGTGCGGCCGGCGGGGTGGCGGCGGGCGGGGCGAACGGCGGGGACACGGACCCCGCGGGCTGCACCGCCGCGGGCGCGGCACCCCCCGCGGGCGCACCCCCGTCTTGCCCACACCCGTCAGCGGCACGGGCCCGGACGTCGGCACGGGCCCGGACGTCGGCACGGGGGCAGGCCCAGACACGGGCACGGGCCCGGACACGGGCGCGGCAGCGGCCGGCACCACCGGCGGAGCCGCCTGCGCGGCCGGGACCGCCGTGGACCCCGCAGCTACCGGGGCCGCCGCGGCCCCCGCGACCACCACCCCGAAGTCCGTCGCCAGCCCCGCCAGCCCGGTGTCGTAGCCCTGGCCCACCGCGCGGAACCGCCACGCCCCGTCGCGCCGGTAGAGCTCCCCGAGCACGAAGGCCGTCTCGCTGGACGCGTCCCTCACGTCGTAGTGCGCCACCACCGTGCCGTCGGGCGCCACCACCTGCGCGTACAGGCCGGGGACCTGCCCGAACACCCCGTCGTCGCAGGACCCGGCGATCAGCACCCGCTGGACGGCCGCCTCGATCCGCGGCAGGTCCAGCTCCAGCCACTCGGCGAGCTGCCCGCCGCCCTCCCCGGTGCCCACGTGGCGCACGGTGCCGGACGGGTGCGCGGGCTGGCCGTGGAAGACGATGTCGGCGTCGCCGCGCACCGTGCCGGCCGCGTCGAGCAGCAGCGCGGCGGCCTCCACGGCGGGCACCCCCGGTACCCGGTTCCGGCCCACGGCGATCCGCAACGGGACGGTCGGAACAGGGGCGTTGGCGCCTTTGGTCATGTGCGTCATGCGGCACATGGTGACAGTGAAGGCAGTGTGAAGAAAAGATCTACGGTGCGGAGCTGAACGTTCCGCTGCGAACCGGCCCAGAAGGGCGAACGCGGCACAGGCGAGGGGGCGGGCACCCCGGCGGGCGCCCGCCCCCTCACGGCCTGCCGTACCGGACTACGGCACGACCTTGCCGATCCGTACGCTGCCCAGGCCCGCGACCGTGCCGCGCGCGTTGACCAGCTGGACCCGGCCGAAGAACTCACGGCCCTCCGGCGCGGCGGCCAGCGCGGTCGCGCTGCCGGAGACCGTCGCCGTCTCGCCCGTGCCGAGCTTCACCGGCGCCGAGCCGTCCACGGTGACCGAGCCGAGGGACGTGGCGAAGTACACGTCCCGGTAGTCGTACCCGGTGGTGCCGGACGGCACCGAGTAGCCCGCGACCTCCACGGTGTAGGTGCCGGCGGCCGGGGCCGGGATCGACACCGACTCCTCCGAGTCGCCGTCGGCGGACTGGCCGGCGACGGCGCCGTCCTGGTCGTAGACCGTCAGGTCCAGGTCGGAGGCCGCGTCGGAGACGCCCCCGATGGCGACGTCGAGCGACGTGGCGCCCGCGGGCACCTCGACCGTGGTCGTCACCGTCTCGCCCTGCCCGATCGTCGGGCGGGACGTCTTCGCCGAGCCGAGCGGGCCGCCGACCAGCTTGCCCTCGAGGGCGGCGTACCGGTTCGTCACCGTCCAGGACGCGGTCGCCGGGGTGCCCGCCTTCGCCTCGGGCACGGTCACGACCTCCGGGTCGAAGTCGGCGCCGAGGACGCCGACGTCCAGCGTGTACGGGTTGTCCAGCAGCGGCGAGGTGCGCCGCGCCTCGACCTCGATCTCCCAGACACCGGGCTGCGGGTCGGCGTACGCGCGCACGTCGGGCCGGCAGCCGTTGCCGTCGAGGTAGTTGTTGTAGCAGTACGGCGTGGACGTGTTGTCGACCGCGACGCCGTACGGGTGGATGGCGATGAACCGGGTCTGGCTCTCGTCCTTCAGCCCGCCGATCGCCACCTCGAGCGTCTTCGCGCCCTCGGGAACGGTCACGAAGTACGACTGGGTGCTGTTGCGCTGCACGGAGTTCTTCGCGGAGAAGGAGTACGTCAGCGGCGCGGAGACCACGACCGTGGTCAGGACCTGCTTGTCGATGCCCCCGGTGCGCGGGTCGTCGACCTCGAGGATCGCGCTCTTGAGGCCCGCGGAGCCCGGCCGCGCCTCGACCTCGACGGTCACCGGCTCGTTCAGCGGCAGCCTCACCTCGTCGGAGCCGACGATCCGGAAGGTGCGCCCGGCGTTGTTCTCGAAGTGCAGCTCGTGCCGGATCGCCTTGTCGGCGCCGGAGGTACGGGTCAGCGTGATCTCGTACGTCTTCTTCTGGCCCGCCCTCAGGCCGCCCTCGCGGTCGTACAGGCCGGTGCCGTGGCCGGGGGTCTTCAGGAACTGGTCGATCGCGGTGTCGACCGGCGCCTCGACGGTGTACTCGTGCGCGGTGACGCCGCGCTCGATCGCCCGCCAGGCGTCGGGCACGTTGACCAGGCCCGCGCCCTCCTCGTACGCCTGCACGCCCTTGATGTGGTCGGCGGTGGAGGTCAGCGCGGTGCGCAGCTTCGCCGGGGTGAGGTCGACGCCCTCGCGCTCGGCGGCGGACAGCAGCAGCGCGGCGGCGCCGGCGGCCTGCGGGGAGGCCATGGAGGTGCCCTGGAGCATGCCGTAGCCGGCCGGCAGGTCGTAGCCGGCCTCCGGGACGGGGGCGCCGGGCATCCAGGTCTGGATGGTGTTGACCGCGGCGCCGGGCGCGGTGAGCGTCGGCGTGAACCCGCCGTCCTCACGCGGGCCGCGCGAGGAGAACGGCATCATCGCGTACTTCGTCCGCACCGCGGAGCCGTAGTTGGCGGCCCAGGTCTCGCGGGAGATGGACGCGCCCACCGAGATGACCTTGTCGGCCAGGCCCGGGTCGCCGATGGTGTTGGCGCCGGGGCCCTCGTTGCCCGCGGAGATCACCAGCTGGACGCCGTAGGTGTCGATGAGCCGCGTGTAGAGCTCGGCGCGCGCGTTGTTGCCGTCGTTCAGCGCCGGGAGGCCGCCGATGGACATGTTGACGATGTCGACGCCGCGGTTCATGACCAGGTCCATCATGCCCTCGGTGAGCGCGATGTTGGTGCAGCCGCCGGACCAGGAGCAGGCGCGCGAGGAGACGATCTTCGCGCCCGGGGCCGCGCCGTTCATCTTCCCGCCGAACAGGCCGTGGGCGGCGGCGAGTCCGGCCACGTGGGTGCCGTGCTCGGACTCGATGACGCCGATGTTGACGAAGTCGGCCCTGGTGCCCGACCCGTCGACGAGGACGTCCTTGCGGATCTCGACCACGAACGGCTGGCGCTCGGCCACGTCCGTCCTCGGGTCGTCGGTGCCGAAGTACCCGATCTGGAAGCCGTCCTTGTACGGCTTCATCGGGGTGTCGTCGGTGAAGTCGTGGTTGCCGTTCAGGTCGACGCGGACCGTGCCGGCCTGCGCGTCGTACAGGACGCCCCAGGAGTCGGTGGTGTCGCCGTCCCGGTTGGCGTCGCCCTTGGCGTCGCCGCCGGCGGTGACGGACTCGCGGAAGACGTTGACCCGGTACGACCCGGCGGGCGCCGTCCAGCTCCGGCCGCCGTAGGTGAAGGCGGGGCCGGACACCGCGGTGTCCATGCGCCGCCAGGTGGCGTCCCCGTCGACGACCGGGTCGGTCGCGGTGACCCAGTCGACGATCTTGCGCTCGCCGGTGGTGGTCCTCTGCAGCGCCGGGTGGGCGAGGTCCACGCCCGAGTCGAGGATGCCGATGGTGACGCCGCGGCCGTCCGCCTTCGGGTTCTTCTTCACGAAGTCGACGGCGCCCGTCTCGAAGGACGGGTTGTACGGGTTCTCGGCGGGCGTGTTCCGGTTGGGCGCCGGGTGGGAACGGCCCTGGTGCGAGGCGCCCTTCGCCGTGTCCGCGCTCGGTGTCGGGTCGTCCAGCGGGATCTCGTCGCGCAGGTCGATGCCGTGCACGGAGGAGAGCTTCGCGGCGGCGGCGATGGCCGAGTCCGCCTTGCCGGTGGGGACGGTGGCGCGGACGTAGCCGAGCCTGTCGTCGGTCCGGCCCACGGTGCCGCCGTCGACGGCGTTCAGCTCCTCGGCGACCCGCTCGGTCCCGCCGGGCGCGGTGGCGATCATCATCGTGACGTTCTTCGTGCCGTCGGCCTTCGCCTCGGCGAGCCGGTCCGCGTCGTCCGGACCGAGCTTGTCGTGCGCGGTCTTGACGGAGGCCTCGGCGGGCGGCACGGTCCCGGTGCCCGGACCGTCGGCGGCGAACGCCAGGGGTATCGGCCCGGCCGCGGAGAGCGCGGCGACGAGACCCGCGGCCACGGCTGTGCGGGCCACGCGTCTCGCGCCCGGTATCGGTTCGCGCTGGGGGGTGTGGGTCATCGGCATCCCTTGAGGTGAAGGAACGAGCGTGAACGACCGGGGCCGATCGGCGCCGGTCGAGATGGTCCGGAATGTGATCCCGGACGATCGCTCAGCCTTACGCAAGAGATCGCTGTTTGGGGAGAGTTGTCCGTGACGTCGGAGAGTCGTGGCGTACTTCCGCCATACGCCATCGGGGACGTAAGGGACGGCCCGTGACAATCCCGTGGAACACGAGGAGGGACCGGCGGGCGCGCACGCCCGCCGGTCCCTCCTCTCCCCTCCTGGTACTGCCCCGGTCCGTCACTACCGGGGCAGTACCACGACGTACGCGGCGGGTTCCCGGTCCCGGGCCGCCATCAACGCCGTACGGACCACGGCCGCCTGCTGCTCCGGCGCCTCCCGCAGCTTGCGCGGCGTGACGTGCACGACCGTGATGCCCAGTCGTTCCAGGTGCTCGCGCTTGCGGGCGTACTCCGACCACAGCGCGTCGTCCTCCTGGCGGTGGGCGCGGGTGTCCAGCTCCAGGGCCACCGCCTGCTCCGGCCAGTAGGCGTCCAGGCCGCCGAGGTGGGGTCCGCCGGGCAGCCGCAGGTCGACGTTCCACACCGGGTCCGGCAGGCCGTGCTCGCGCACCATCCGGTACAGGCGCTGCTCGGCGATCGCCCGCCCCTCGGCCACCAGCGAGTCCACGGCGTCCACCACGTGCGGCCGGCCCAGCAGCCGCGCCCGGTTCAGCTCCCGTACCACCGCGGCCGGTTCGCAGTGCCCCCCGCGCACCGCCTCCGTGAGCAGCCGGCGCACGTCACCCGCGTCCGCCAGTCCGGCCACCGCGTCGGCCAGCGCCCGCGCCACCGGGGCCACCGGCACCCCGGTCACCTGCACGGCGGCGGGCAGCGCGGCCGTGCGCACGATCCGCGCGCAGCCCGTCGAACGCAGCCGGCGCGTCCGCGGCACCAGGACGTCGACGGCGTCCAGGGACGGCAGCGGGGGAGCGGAGTGGAAACCGTGCAGGGTCAGCGCGGCCAGGCCCGTGATCACCGCCTCCGCGTAGACGGGGTCCGGCGTGCCCTGCGCACCGGGCTGGACCGGCACGCCGGCGGCCCGGCCGGCGGTGCGCTCCCGGGCCGCGTACAGCAGCACCGCGTGCAGCCGCTCGTCGCTGGTCGGCGGGCCCGGGTGGAGCAGGACGACGTTCGGCAGCAGCTGTTGCCAGGGTCCGCCGGGGCGGCACCGTTCGGCGGTCTCGGCGGCCGAGACGCCGTGCGCCCGCAGCTGCGCGGCCGTCGTCAGGCGGCGCCGGCCGGCGGCCGGGTGGTGGAGGGGGCGGGGGGAGAGCGGGGTGTTGTGCGTCATGACCGGGGACTTTCCCGTGTCCCGTCCGTCCCTTAACCGCTGTTACACGTCCATCGACGAATCGGGACGAGCCCGCCCTAAAGGACGGATGTTCGGATGCCGAAAACCCCTGGTCCGCGAAGGTGCGGACCAGGGGTTACGGCTGTTCCTGACCGAATTCCGTAACGATGACGGAACGCCCAACCATTGGCCAAGGCTAGGTGCTTCCGGCGCGCGGGTCCGGCGGCACCGCCCCGCAGGGGCCTGACCTCACCGACCGCCGGAGGCGGCCGCGTCGCACGCCTGTCCGCGCAACGCCCGCGCCAGGTCGTCCCGGGCCTCCAGGACCAGTCGGCGCAGGGCGGGCGCGGCCTTCTCGTGGGCGGACAGCCAGGCGTCCGTCGCGTCGAGCGTGTCCTGGGAGTCCCGCAGGGACGGGAACAGGCCCCGGACCACGTCCATCCCGATCTGGATCGACCGCTCGCTCCACACCCGCTCGATCGCCGCGAAGTACTTCTCCGCGTACGGCGCGACCAGGTCCCGCTGCGAGGGCTGCGCGAAGCCCGCGATGGTCGCCTCCACCAGGGCGTTCGACAGCGCGTCGGACTCCACGACCTGCGCCCAGGCCTGTGCCTTCACCGCCGCCGACGGACGGGCGGCCAGACAGCGCACCTGGTGCCGCTTGCCGGAGGCCGTGTCGTCCCGGGCCAGTTCGGCCGCCAGCACGTCCTCGTCGGCCTCGCCGTGCGCGGCGAGCGGCTCCAGGAACGCCCAGCGCAGCTCCTGGTCCACGTCCAGCCCGTCGATCTTCTCCGTGCCCTCCAGCAGACCGCGCAGCAGCCGCAGCTCGTCCGCGTCGGAGGCGACCGCCGCGAAGAACCGCGCCCACGCCAGCTGCTGCTCGCCGCCCGGCGCCGCGTCGCGCAGCTCCCGCAGCGCGCCCTCGCCCAGCAGCCGGCCGACGGACTCGCGTCCCTCGGGCGCCACGTAGTGCACCAGCGCCGAGGTGGCCCAGGCGTGCAGCATCTGCAGGACGCCGATGTCGGACTCGCGCCCCGCGAACCGCAGCACCAGCGCCGTGAAGTCCCGCGCCGGCAGCAGCGCGTCCCGCGTCATGTTCCACAGCGCCGACCAGCACAGGGCGCGGGCCAGCGGATCGGTCAGCGACCCCAGGTGCTCGCGCAGCGTGGCCAGCGAGGTCTCGTCGAAGCGGGTCTTGCAGTACGTCAGGTCGTCGTCGTTGACGAGGACCAGCTCGGGCGCCTCGGCGCCGGCCAGCTCCGCCACCACCGTGCGCGGCCCGTCGACGTCCGCCTCGGCGCGCGCGTACCGCTCCAGCGTGCCCTCGGCCGTACGCCGGTACAGGCCCACCGCCACCCGGTGCGGCCGCAGTTCGGGGTGCGACTCGGCGGCCTCCTGCACGACGGCCAGCTCGTCGATCCGGCCCTCGGCGCTCAGCAGCACCTGCGGGGTCAGCGCGTTGACGCCGGCCGTCTGCAGCCAGGACCGCGCCCAGGCGGCCATGTCCCGCCCGCTGGTCTCCTCCAGCACCGACAGCAGGTCGCCGAGGCGCGTGTTGCCGTACGCGTGCCGCTTGAAGTAGCGCCGCGCGCCCTCCATGAAGGCGTCCTGCCCGACGTAGGCCACCAGCTGCTTGAGCACGCTCGCGCCCTTGGCGTACGTGATGCCGTCGAAGTTGAGCTTGGCGTCCTCCAGGTCACGGATGTCGGCCGTGATCGGGTGCGTCGAGGGCAGCTGGTCGGCGCGGTACGCCCACGCCTTGCGGCGGTTGGCGAACGTGATCCAGGCGTCCTTGAAGCGGGTCGCGCCGACGTTGGCGAACGCGCCCATGAAGTCCGCGAAGGACTCCTTCAGCCACAGGTCGTCCCACCACTCCATGGTGACCAGGTCGCCGAACCACATGTGCGCCATCTCGTGCAGGATCGTGTTGGCGCGGCCCTCGTACGACGCCCGCGTCACCTTCCCGCGGAAGATGTACTCCTCCCGGAAGGTCACCATCCCCGGGTTCTCCATCGCGCCGAGGTTGTACTCGGGCACGAACGCCTGGTCGTACTTCCCGAAGGGGTACGGGTAGTCGAAGTGGTCGTGGAAGAAGTCCAGGCCCTGCTTGGTGATCAGGAAGACGTCGTCGGCGTCGAAGTGCGGCGCGAGTCCCTTGCGGCACATCGCACCGAGCGGGATCTCCAGCCGCGTACCGTCCTCGAACACGCGCTCGTAGGAGTCCGTGACGTAGTGGTACGGCCCCGCGACCACGCACGTGATGTACGTCGAGATCGGCTTCGTCTCCGCGAACCGCCACACCCCGCCCGCCCGTCGCCCGCCACCACCCTTCTGCGGAAGCGCTGCGCGCCCTTCTTCCCTGCGCTCACCCGCGCCGTTGGACCACACCGTCCACCCCTCCGGCGCCCGCACCTCGAAGCGGAACGGCGCCTTGAGGTCCGGCTGCTCGAAGTTGGCGAACACCCGGCGCGAGTCGGCCGGCTCGTACTGGGTGTACAGGTACACCTCGCCGTCCTCGGGGTCGACGAAGCGGTGCAGGCCCTCACCGGTGCGGGAGTAGGCGCACTGGGCGTCGACGACCAGCTCGTTGTCGGCGGCCAGGTCCTCCAGGACGATCCGGGAGCCGTCGAAGACCTCGCTCGGGTCGAGGTCGCGGCCGTTCAGGGACACGGCGGTCACGCTCGGCGCGACCAGGTCGGCGAAGCTGCTCGCGCCGGGCTCGTTGCAGCGGAAGCGGATCGTGGTCACGGACCGGAAGGTGCGCGGCCCCGCGCCCTGCGCCTCACCGATCGCCGAGCGCACGTCGAGGGACACCTCGTACCCGTCGACGGACAGCAGGGCGGCCCGCTCCCGGGCCTCGTCGCGGGACAGATTCTCACCGGGCACGGGCGGCACTCCCTCGGGTGGTGTTCAGCATGCGGACAGCACTGATCCTGCCACGTGCCCCTGACGCGCGGCAGCCGGGAATGGCCGGGCCGGGCGCCGCGTTGCCCGGGAGGAACGCTCGGTCGCACGCCTCACGAGGAGAGACATGCCGGACAAGACTCCCGTCGACTTCTGGTTCGACCCGCTGTGCCCCTGGGCCTGGATGACCTCCCGCTGGGTCCTCGAGGTCGAGAAGGTGCGGGACATCGAGGTCCGCTGGCACGTGATGAGTCTCGCCGTCCTCAACGAGGACAAGCTCGACGAGCTGCCCGAGGACTACCGCGACATGCTGGAGAACAAGGCCTGGGGCCCGGTCCGGGTCGTCATCGCGGCCCAGGAGGAGCACGGCGCCGAGGTGCTCGGCGACCTCTACACCGCGCTCGGCACCCGCATCCACAACCAGGGCGAGGGCCCGGGCCGGGAGACGGTCGCCGCCGCCCTGAAGGACGCCGGCCTGCCTGAGTCCCTCATGGACCACTGGGACGGCACCCCCTACGAGCCCCAGCTGCGCGCCTCCCACAAGGAGGGCATCGACAAGGTCGGCCAGGAGGTCGGCACCCCGGTCATCGCCGTCCCCGGCGCCGACGGCGAGCAGCTCGCCTTCTTCGGCCCGGTCGTCACCCCGGCCCCCAAGGGCGAGGACGCCGCCAAGCTCTGGGACGGCACCCTCGCCGTGGCCTCCGTGCCGGGCTTCTACGAGATCAAGCGGACCCGCACCAAGGGCCCGGACTTCAGCAACCTCTGACCCGCACGCGTCTCCCCGCGCCCTCCTTCACGGGCGCGGGGAGACGGCACGGGCGGTCAGTCCTCCTCGGGCAGCGTCGCGCCGATCCACCACCGGTCCTTGCGCTGGATCCGGCGGCAGCCGTCGTGCGTGCAGCGGTGGTAGGCCTTGGCGACGAAGACCTCCCCGGCCGGCAGCTCCCCGAGCGCCAGCCGCGCCGCCGCCTTCTCCTCGTCCCCCTCCAGCTCCCGGAACTCGTGCATCGTGTCGCCGCAGTTCGGACACCGTACGTACGCCATCGGCGCCTCCTCGGGTGAACGGCCGTGTGTCGCCCGGCCCCGTGTGCACAGGGAAGAACCGGAAGGACACGGTGAGTGGTTTCCCCCGAGGAGGGCGCCTCACCCCTGCGTCGGCAGGGGCTGTGTCCGCCCCGCTACGCGGCGACCGGGGTGTAGTGCGAGGCGTCGCCCTCGATGGAGTAGCTCTCCTTGCCGTCGATGCCCACCGGTACGGGGCCGGCCAGGGTCACCCGGTGCAGCCGGCGCGGCCGGCCGTCGTAGTTGTCGACGGCGTAGTGCTGGGTGATGCGGTTGTCGAACAGCACCAGCTGGTGCTCCGACCAGCGGTGCCGCAGCACGTTCTCCGGGCGGGTCACGTAGGACTGGAGCAGCTCGAGCAGCTTGCGCGACTCGCCCACCGACAGGCCCACGATCCGCTGCGCGAACCCGCCGATGAACAGTCCGCGCTCGCCGGTCAGCGGGTGGACGCGCACCACCGGGTGGGCCGTGCGGTACTTGATCGAGGTGAACCGGGACCGCTGGGCGGCCTTCTCCGCGTCGATGTCCTCGTCGGGGACCGCGTAGTCGTAGTCGTTGGTGTGTTCCGCCCACAGTCCGTCGGCCAGCCGCCGCAGCGGCTCGGGCAGGTCGCGGTAGGCGCCCGCCGAGGACGCGATCAGCGTCTCGCCGCCGTACGGCGGGACCGTCAGGCTGCGCAGCGAGGTGGCCTGCGGCGGGTTGAGGACGAAGGTGACGTCGGTGTGCCAGTGGTTGGCCCGGCCCCGCTCGCTGTCGACCGGCAGCACGTTCGGGGCGCCGTTGACGGCGTCGACGGTCGGGTGGGCGGTGGTGAGCTCCCCGAAGGAGCGCACGAAGGCCTGCTGGCCCTCGTCGTCGAGGTGCACGTCGTCGAAGACCAGCGCCTTGTGCTCGGCCAGGGCGGCGCCCAGCGCGGTGACGGTCGCCCCGTCCAGCGGCCGGGAGACGTCCACACCGGAGACCTCGGCGCCGATACGGGAGGTGATCTTGGTGATCCGCAGATCGCTCATGTCGGGTTCCTCTCTCAGATACGGGTGAGTGCGGCGGCCGGTTCGGGGTGTCCGGCCGTGGCCGGGTCCGGGGACCCGGTGACGTACTGGTTGCGGGGCCGGGGCAGGCCGTAGCGCTCGCGCAGGGTCTGCCGGGGTCCGTACGCGGTGCGCAGCAGTCCGCGCTCGCGCAGGATCGGGACGACGTGGTCGACGAAGGCCTCCAGGCCCGACGGCAGCACCGGCGGCATGATGTTGAAGCCGTCGGCCGCCCCCCGCGTGAACCACGACTCGATCTGGTCGGCCACCTGCTCCGGAGTCCCGGTGAACGTCAGATGGCCGCGCCCGCCGCCGAGCCGCCCGATCAGCTGCCGCACGGTCAGGCTCTCGCGCCGGGCCAGCTCCACGATCAGCGTGTAGCGGCTCTTGGCGCCCTCGATGGCGCTCTCCGGCGGCAGGTCGTCCGGCAGCGGACCGTCCAGGTCCAGGGTGCCGGGCTCCAGCCGCAGCAGGTCCTCCAGGCGCCGTACGCCGTGCTCGGGAACGATGTGGTCCTCCAGGACCTGCTCCGCGGCGCGCGCCTCCGCCTCGGTGGAGCCGAGCACCGGGACGATGCCCGGCAGCACCTTGAGGTGCTCCGGGTCGCGCCCCGCGAGCCGGGTGCGGGACTTGAGGTCGGCGTAGAAGTCCTGGGCGTCCGCGAGCGTCTGCTGCGCGGTGAACACCGCCTCCGCGTACCGGGCGGCGAAGGCCTTGCCGTCCGCCGAGGAGCCCGCCTGCACCAGCAGCGGGTAGCCCTGCGGGGTGCGGGGCACGTTGAGCGCCCCGGCGACACGGAAGTACGTCCCCTCGTGGCGCGGCGGATGGATGCGGGAGTCGTCGCCCCACACGCCGGCGGCCTTGTCGGCGACGATCGCGTCGTCCTCCCAGCTGTCCCACAGCTTCAGCGCCACGTCCAGGAACTCGGCGGCGCGGGCGTAGCGCTCGGCGTGCGCGGGTTCGGCGTCCAGGCCGAAGTTGCGGGCCGCCTCGGCGCCGGCGGTGGTGACGATGTTCCAGCCGGCGCGGCCGCCGCTGATGACGTCCAGCGAGGCGAACCTGCGGGCCAGGTTGTAGGGCGAGTTGTAGGACGTGGACGCCGTCGCGATCAGACCGATGTGCTCGGTCGCCGTGGCCAGCGCCGTCAGCAGGGTGACCGGTTCCAGCGCGCCGGCCGGACGCTGCGCGAGGTTGTTCCACAGCTGGGGGCCGTCGGCGAGGAACAGCGAGTCGAACGTGCCCCGCTCGGCGGTCCGGGCCAGCTTCACGTAGTGCGCGAGGCTCACGTGGGCGTACGGGTCGCTCTCCGGCAGCCGCCACGACGCCTCGTGGTGTCCGGTGTTCATCAGGAACGCGTTCAGGTGCAGCCGGCGGGTCATCAGTGGTCCTCCGTCACGCCGAGGGCGGCCAGCAGCCGCTCCCGGTACTCGCCCAGCTCCGGCTCCCGGTAGGAGCGCGGATGGGGGCGGTCGATGGTCAGGTCGAGGCCGATACGGCCGTTCTCGAGCACCAGCACCCGGTCGGCGAGCACGATCGCCTCGTCGACGTCGTGGGTGACCAGCAGCACCGAGGGGCGGTGGCGCTTCCACAGCTCCCGCAGCAGGGTGTGCATCCTGATCCGGGTCAGGGCGTCCAGCGCGCCGAACGGCTCGTCGGCGAGGAGGAGTTGCGGCTCCCGCACCAGCGCACGGGCCAGTGCCGCCCGCTGGGCCTCCCCGCCGGACAGCTCCCCGGGCCAGGCGCGTTCGCGTCCCTCGAGCCCCACCTCGGCCAGGGCGGCACGGCCGCGCTCGGCGGCCTCCCTGCCCTCCGCGCCGAGCAGCACGTTGTCCAGCACCCGGGACCAGGGCAGCAGCCGGGAGTCCTGGAAGACCACCGACACCCGCTCGGGCGCGGACAGCCGCCCTGAGCCCTCGACGCCGTGGTCCAGGCCGGCCACGGCCCGCAGCAGGGTGCTCTTGCCGGAGCCGCTGTGCCCGAGCAGCGCCGTGAACTGTCCCGCGGGCAGTTCGAGGTCGATGCCGTCGAGCACGGTGCGGCCCTGGTACGACCTGGTCAGGCCATGCAGCCGGACGGCCGGACGGGTCAGCTGCTCAGTGTGCGTCGCCATGACAGCACCCTCCGCTCGATCAGACGGACCACGCTGTCGGAGACCAGACCGAAGACGCCGTAGATCAGCAGGCCGACGAGGATCACGTCCGTCTGGCCGTAGTTCTGGGCCTGGAACATCATGTAGCCGAGGCCGCTAGTGGCGTTGATCTGCTCCAGCACCACCAGGCCCAGCCAGGAGCCGGTCACGCTGAGCCGGAGCCCCACGAAGAAGCCGGGCAGCGAGCCGGGGATCACCACCTGGCGCACGAACCGCAGCCGGGACAGTCCCTGCACCTCGGCCAGTTCGACGTAGCGGCTGTCGATGCCGGACAGTGCGGCATGGGTGTTCAGGTACATCGGGATGTAGACGACGATCGCGATGATGGCGATCTTGAAGGTCTCGCCGATGCCGAGCCACAGGATGAACAGCGGGATCAGACCCAGCGTCGGTATGGCCCGGTTGAGCTGCACCGTCCCGTCGATCAGGGCCTCGCCCACCCGGCTGAGCCCGGAGACGAGCGCCAGCAGCACCCCGGCGCCGAGCCCGATCGCGAACCCGGTCGCCGCCCGCCGCAGGGAGGTGACGACGTCGGTGGCGAGCGTCCCCTCCGACCACAGCCGGCCGGCCGTCCGCAGCACCGTCCAGGGTGCCGGGATCGCGCCGGGGTCCAGCGCCCCGGCGGCGGAGGCGGACGTCCACAGGACGACCACCAGCAGCGGTCCGGCGAGACGGGCGGCCGGCCACCGCTTGCCGGGCGAGAGCCGGCGGCGCCTGCGCACCTGAGGGGCGTCCTGGTCGACGGTGACCGCGCTCTCGGCGGCGGTGACGGTCGTCACGGCGCTCACCTCCGGTACTCCGCCGTCACGGCGCGCGCCGCGATGGCCTCGAAACGCCGGTCGAAGAGCTGCTTCACGTCGAACTCCTTCACGAAGCCGCCCTCCGCCAGCAGGTCCGCGGTCTCCTGCTCCCACCTGATCGCCTCGTCCCAGCTCGGGGGGAACAGCGGCTTGTTGGCCAGTGCGGTGACGGCCTCGGCCTGCGCGAGGGTCAGGTTCTGCGTCTTGACGTAGAACTCCCGGTTCCATTCGTCCGGGTGCTCCCACGCCCACACCAGGCCCTTGGCCCACTGCGGGATGTAGGCGGCGACGGCGGCGGCCTTCGCACGGTCGTCGAGGACGGACTGCGGCGCCCACAGCAGGCTGAGCAGGTCCACCACGTCGGTCGCGATGGTGTGCGCTCCCTTGGACCCGTACTGCTTCAGATAGGCGGGGGCCTGGCTGTTGGCGAGCGGTGCGACGTCCACCTGGCCGGACTGGAGCGCGGTCAGGAACTGGTTGCTGGTCAGCGGCACCAGCTCCGCGTCGTCGTAGGCGAGCCCCGCCTCCTTCAGCGCCCGCAGCAGCACGACGCCCTGCGCCTGCCCCTGCGAGAAGGCCAGCTTCCTGCCCTTGAAGTCCGCGGTGCTGCGAATGTCGCTGCCTGGTTTCGTCGCGAACAGGTAGTTGGGCCTGCGGGTGATGTTGATCGCGACGATCTTCGCGTCAAAACCCTGGTAGTACGCCTGGATCGGCGGAATACCCGCATTGTTGGCGAGGTCCAGGGACTTCGCCCGGAAGGCGTTGATGACATCGGGGCCGGCGCCGATGTTCAGCCAGTCCGACACCTCGAAGGGAACCTTCAGACGGGCCAGCTCGAACTGGATCTGCTGACTGTCCTGATAAGAGGCGATCTTCAGGCTGGTGCCCTCGGGCACCTGGGTGGCGAGCGGAGCGGTGGCGGCCCCCTTCGTCTCGGCGGCGGCACTGCCGTTCGCGCAGCCGCTGATCCCGGCGACGGCGGCCGAGGCGCCGACGACCGAGGTGAGGAACAAGCGGCGGTCAATGCCTGTGACAGGCGGAGCGGACATGGGAGAACTCCCTGAATTCATACGGACGGCAAGCACGGACGGCAAGCACGAGGGCAGCCGGGAAGGCGGAACGGCACCACAGGGGTGGAATGCGGTGGGGCGTGCGGAATTCCGGCGAAGAGAAGGGGAATTCACGCAGCGGGATGCGCGCTCCGGGCGCGCCGGGGCGTCAGCAACAGAGGGTGCGACAGCTCATGAGGTGAATGCTTCCGGTTCTCGGTGACCCGTGTCAACATTCCGTGTTTCTGAATTAATTGGCCTCAGGTGAGGCGCCCAGCGGATCCCGGTACAGCACGTCCAGAACGACCGAACCACCCGCGACGGCCAGCACGGAATCCGGAAAACTCGTCGGGAAGACGTCCGCCGCGCGTTCCGCGCCGACCGCCTCCCGCAACGCGGCCAGGCAGTCCTCCCGGTGCAGGGCGCCGATCTCGGTCACCACCACCGTCTCCGGGTTGAGGACGTCCGCCAGCAGCCCCGCCGCCCGCCCGGTGGCCCGCGACCGCTCCAGGAGCAGAGCGGCGGCCACCGGGTCGCCGGCGCCCGCCGCGGCGAGCACGTGGCGCGGATCGTCCCCGTCGGTGATCCCGGCCGCGCGGGCCCTGCGGCACAGGGTCCGCTCGCTCAACTCCGCCTGGAGGCAGCCGGTACCGCCGCACGCGCACGGCTCGCTGCCGCCCGGCACCGGCAGGTGCGCGATCGTGCCCGCCTGGGAGCGCGGCCCGTGGTGCACCTCGTCGTGGGTGGCGAACGCCGCGTCCACCACGTTGCCGACGAACAGGTGCAGCACGCTCCCGCTGCCGCGCGCCCGCCCGAACAGCCGCTCCCCGTTGACCAACGCCCGTGCGCGGCCGTCGACATGGACCGGCAGCCCGGTGAGCGCGCCGAGTGCCTCCCGCGCCGGCACGTCCCGCCAGCCCAGCAGCCCGTGCTCGACGATCACGCCGGAGTCCCGGTCGACCCAGCCGCCGGCCGCCAGACCCACCCCGAGCGGGCGGACGCCTCGGGCCTCGGCCAGCATCGCCGTCAGTGCCCTCGCCGCACGGGCCAGCACCCCCTGCGGATCGGTGCGTTCGTGCTTCAGCTCCCGCTGCCGCACCACCCGGCCGCGCAGGTCCAGCAGCGCGACCGTGGTGTACGGGACGGCCACGTGCACCCCGCCGACGACGAACCGCGAGTCGTCGAGGTCCAGGGGCACGTGCGGACGGCCGACCCCCCTGGACCGCCGGGGCTGCTCGGCCTCGCGGACCAGCCCGAGGCGGGTGAAGCGGGCGCAGTAGTCCGTCACGGACGCCGGGGACAGCCCGGTCAGCCGGGCGATGGTGCTGCGCGCCACGGGCCCGTGCTCCAGCACGGAGCGCAGGACGACACCGGCGGTGGCCCGCCGCCGGTCGCGGTCGACGCCGCGCGGCGCGGGGGAGGCGGGCAGGGTTGCAGCGGTGCGGGGCATGGGTGGTTCTCCTCCGGAACGGGTCCGACACTGCGCCGTTGGAACGGAAGGAGGCGCGCCGGGTCCGTCCCGCCCGCCTCACGAATCTGTCGACTCGCTCGCCGGGGGCATCCGGTGTGGTGCCCCGTCAGCTCACGCGAGGGCGGCGACAGGTGGCAGTGCCCTGACGTCGCAGGTCGACATAGCGACGCGACGTGAAGTTCCGGGCCTGGGCAACCATGCGTTCGAAGCTAGCAAAACGGCACCGCCCTGCCCAGACGGCGACCGACGGGCGAGACGGAGGGCACCGAGGTGTGAGACGGAAGGTACCGCTGGGTGAGACGGAAAGCCCCCGCGAGTCACGTCCTCGCGGGGGCTTCCCTCATTCCGCCTGCCAGGTGAAGGGTGAGAAGACGATCACGAGGCAGGACGACCGGGGCCGGCTCTCAGGGCGCCAGCAGCAGCGTGTTGGTGCGGGACTTGGCGGCCTCGTACCGCTTCGCCACGTCCTGCCAGTCGACCACGGCCCACATGGCCTCGATGAAGTCCACCTTCTGGTTCCTGTACTGCAGGTAGAAGGCGTGCTCCCAGGCGTCGAAGACCAGGATCGGGGTGGAGCCCTGGCCCACGTTGCCCTGGTGGTCGTAGACCTGCTCGACGATCAGCCGGCCGCTCAGCGGCTCGTACGCCAGCACGCCCCAGCCGGAGCCCTGCGTGGTCGCGGCGGCCTTGGAGAGCTGCGCCTTGAAGCCCGCGAAGGAGCCGAACGACTCGGCGATCGCGTCCGCGAGCTCGCCCGTGCCGTCCTTCTCCAGGGGCTCGCCGCCGCCGTCGCCGCTCATGTTGTGCCAGTAGATGGAGTGCAGGATGTGGCCGGAGAGGTGGAAGGCCAGGTTTTTCTCCAGGCCGTTGACCGCGCCCCACGACTCCTTGTCCCGCGCCTCGGCGAGCTGCTCCAGCGTGTCGTTGGCGCCCTTCACGTAGGCCGCGTGGTGCTTGTCGTGGTGCAGCTCGATGATCTCGGGGCTGATCACGGGGGCCAGCGCGGAGTAGTCGTACGGCAGTTCAGGAAGCGTGTAGACGGACATGGCGGATCCCCTCCGACCTCTTATTGCAAAAGACTTGCAGGTGCACGCTAGCAGCAGAAGGGCGTGCGGGTCTCCCGGGGCACGCGAAAGGGCCCTCGCGCGGATCCGTCTCCGCGCGAGGGCCCTTTCCGAAGAGCCGGCGTTCCTAGCCGCGTGCCCGCCGCCACTGCCGGGCGTAGCCGACGGCCGCCAGGGCCAGCGTCATCCCGCCCGTCGAGTACAGCTGCACCCGCGTGTCCGGCTCGCGGGCCATCAGCACGAACACCGCGGCCATGCCCGCCAGTGCCACCCAGGTCAGCCACGGGAACGCCCACATGCGCACCGCCAGCTTCTCGGGCGCCTCCCGCTCCAGGCGGCGCCGCAGCCGCAGCTGGGAGACGGCGATGAAGATCCACACGACCAGGATGACCGCGCCGATCATGTTCAGCAGCCAGGAGAAGACGTCGTCGGGGCGCCAGTAGCTGAGCAGCACGCAGCCGAAGCCGAAGAGGGAGGAGACCAGCACCGCGATCCGCGGCACCCCGCCCGAGACCCGGCCCAGCACCTTCGGGCCCTGGCCGCGCTCGACCAGCGAGTAGCCGATGCGCGAGGCGCCGTAGATGTTGGCGTTCATCGCGCTCAGCAGCGCGACCAGCACGACGACGTTCATCAGCTGGCCGGCGCCGGGGATGCCGAGCTCGTCGAGGGCGGCGACGTACGGGCCCTTCTCGACGACCTCGGGGGAGTCCCACGGGACCAGGGTGACGATGACCGCCATCGAGCCGACGTAGAACAGGGCGATCCGCCACATCGCCGTGCGCACGGCGCTCGCCACGCCCTTGACCGGGTTCTCCGACTCGGCCGCGGCGATGGTGACCGTCTCCAGGCCGCCGTAGGCGAACACCGAGGCGAGCAGGCCGATGATCAGACCGTTGCCGCCGTTCGGCAGGAAGTCGGAGAGGTGCGAGGCGCCCGGGGATTCGGTGCCCGGCAGGACGCCGACGACGGCCAGCACGCCCAGCACCAGGAACAGCGAGATCGCGCCGACCTTGAGGGCGGCGAACCAGAACTCGAACTCGCCGAAGTTCTTCACGGCGGCCAGGTTCGTCCCGCAGAACACCACCATGAACAGCGCCACCCACGCCCACTCGGGTGTGCCCGGCAGCCAGCCGTGCACGATCTGCGCGGCGCCGATGCCCTCCAGGCCGACGGCCGTGCACAGCAGCACCCAGAACGCCCAGCCCGCCGTGAAGCCGGCCCACGGGCCGATCGCCCGCTCGGCGTGCGCGGAGAAGGAGCCCGAGGAGGGGTACGCGGCGGACATCTCGCCCAGCATCCGCATCACCAGCATCACGAGGAGGCCGGAGAGGGTGTAGGCGACGACGATCGAGGGGCCGGCGGCGGCGATGCCGGCCCCGGAGCCGACGAACAGCCCGGCGCCGATCACCCCGCCGAGGGCGATCATCGACAGGTGGCGCTGCTTGAGGCCGTGCGAGAGGGAGGCGTCGTCCGACTGTGGAGGCGCCTCGGTGGTGGTGCTGTCGGACATCTTGCGGCTCGTCCAATGCGTGGGGGGACGGGGGCAAAAACTCCCCCAGTCTCGGTGGTGCCGCCGCCCCGCGACAGCGACTGCCCACCATGCGGACGACGGCAATACGGAACGTGACGGTCCGGTAGCCCGCCGGTTTCCCGGCCTTCCGCGGCGCCTTGGTCCCCTCGGTCCTCTCGGTCCTCTCGGTCCGGCGGTCCTCTCGGTCCGGCGGCCCGGCGGCCCTTGGCGGGACTCCACAGCCGACGCTCGAGGCCCGGGAGGTGACACCCGCCTCCCCACCTCAGTGACCGGCGTCACCCCGCAGCGTATGGACCCGGCGTCCTTTGTCGGGAGCCCACCAAGCCTCCGAACCAGCCTTTGTCGAGCGCTGCTCGTGATCGGCTCCGGTCCGCTGGGATAGCGTCGCAGTGTCCCGACATGTCCACACCACCGCGGAGTCCCCATGAGCACCGCTGCCGTATCCGCCCGCCGCTCCGGGCAGGTCCTCGCCGACCTCCTCCCCTCCTCCCGAGTTCGGGACGTCGCGCTGGTCGCCGGCGGCGCCGTGCTCACCGGCGTCGCGGCCCAGATCGCGGTACCCGTGCCCGGCTCCCCGGTGCCGGTGACCGGCCAGACCTTCGCGGCCCTCCTCGTCGGCACCTCCCTCGGCGCCGGCCGCGGCCTGCTGTCCCTCGCGCTGTACGCGCTGGTGGGCATGGCGGGCGTGCCGTGGTTCGCGGAGGGCGGCTCCGGTACCGGCGCCCCGTCCCTCGGCTACGTCTTCGGCATGCTGCTCGCCGCCACGGTCGTGGGCGCCCTCGCCCGCCGCGGCGCCGACCGCTCGGTGCTGCGCACGGCCGGCACGATGCTGCTGGGCGAGGCGATCATCTACGCCGTCGGCGTCCCCTACCTGGCCCTCGCCGCCGACATGTCCCTCACCGCCGCGATCGCGGCCGGCCTCACGCCGTTCCTGATCGGCGACGCCCTCAAGGCCGCCCTGGCCATGGGCGTGCTGCCCGCCGCCTGGAAGCTGGCCGGCGAGCGGTGACCCCGTAGCAGTCGACGCACGAAGAGGCTCGCCGGTCGCGATGCGACCGGCGAGCCTCTTCGCGTTCCGGGGCGCCGTCAGCTCTTCCGCGCGACGACCCGCTGCTTCACGACGGCGATGACGAGCACGACCGCCGCGACGAGCAGCGTCAGCAGCACCGTCGAACGCCCGTCGTGCTCGGTGTCGGTCAGCATGTAGCCCAGCACGAAGACGATGACCGCGGCGGTGAGCCAGGTCAGGTACGGGTACAGCCACATCCGCACGACCAGCTTCTCCGGCGCCTCGGCCTGGATGATCTTCCGCAGCCGCAGCTGCGAGAAGCAGATGACCAGCCAGACGAGGAGGGCCACCGCGCCCGAGGAGTTGAGCAGGAAGAGGAAGACCGTGTCGGGGAACTTGTAGTTGAAGAAGACCGCGACGAAGCCGAAGACGACGGACGACAGGATCGCCGTCTGCGGCACCCCGCGCCGGGTGGTGCGGGCGAACGCCTTCGGCGCGTCCCCGCGCTGACCGAGCGAGAAGGCCATGCGGGACGCCGTGTACAGCCCCGAGTTGAGGCAGGACAGCACGGACGTCAGCACGATGAAGTTCATGACCTCGCCGGCGTTCGGGATCCCGAGGGAGTCCAGGGCGGCGACGTAGGAGCCCAGGTCGACGATGGACCGGGAGTCCCACGGCAGCAGGGTCACGACGACAAAGATCGACCCGAGGTAGAAGACGGCGATGCGCCAGATGATGCTGTTCGTCGCCTTGGTCACGGCCCGCTGCGGGTCCTCCGACTCACCGGCGGCCAGGGTGGGGATCTCGCTGCCCATGAAGGAGAAGACGACCAGCAGCACACCGGTGAGGACGGCGCCGGGCCCGTTCGGCAGGAACCCGCCGTGGTCGGTCAGATTGGACAGCCCCGCCTGCTCGCTGTCGACACCCGGCAGCAGGCCGAAGACGGCCAGCCCGCCGACGACGATGAACGCGGCGATCGCGACGACCTTGATCCCGGCGAACCAGAACTCGAACTCGCCGTAGGAGCCGACCGAGGCGAGGTTGGTGGCGGTCAGCACCACCATCACGATGAGCGCCCAGCCCCACTGGGGCACGGCCGGTATCCACCCCTCGAGGATCTTGGCCCCCGCGGTGGCCTCCACGGCCAGCACGACGACCCAGAAGAACCAGTAGAGCCAGCCGATGGAGAACCCGGCCCAGGGCCCGAGCGCCCGGTCGGCGTGCGCGGAGAAGGAGCCGGACGTCGGATTGGCGGCGGACATCTCGCCGAGCATCCGCATCACGAACACCACGAGGGCGCCGACGAGGGCGTACGACAGGAGGATTCCGGGTCCCGCGGTGGCGATACCGGAACTGGACCCCACGAACAGCCCGGCCCCGATGACGCCGCCGATGGCGATCATCGAAAGGTGGCGGTTCTTGAGTCCGGCCTGGAGCCCGGGCCCGGGTTCTCCGGGCTCTCCGGGGCCGTTCCCGGCCTTGGTCAGAGTCGGCTGCGAAGTCATGGGGGTGTTTTTCCTTTGCGCCGGTCGAGCGTTCACCCGTACGAGCGGTGTACGAGTCGGACCAGTGAAACGGAGGTGAACGAATTCGGAAACCTTTGATTCCGGATCGTTATTTGAGCTTCTCCTGAGGTTCTAGGGTTTCCTTTCCCTCTCTTCACAGGCGACACCCGACGCTGCTTCCCCGCGGCCCGCGTGTCACACTCGACGCATGCGCGTGTATCTCGGCTCCGACCATGCGGGCTACGAACTCAAGAACCACCTCGTCGAGTGGCTCAAGGAGGCGGGCCACGAGCCCGTCGACTGCGGCCCGCACCTCTACGACGCCCAGGACGACTACCCGCCCTTCTGCCTCCGCGCGGCCGAGCGGACGGCCGCGGACCCCGACGCCCTCGGCATCGTGATCGGCGGCTCGGGCAACGGCGAGCAGATCGCGGCGAACAAGGTCAAGGGCGTGCGCGCGGCGCTGGCCTGGAGCGAGGAGACGGCGTCCCTCGGCCGCCAGCACAACAACGCCAACGTCGTGGCCGTCGGTGCCCGCATGCACTCGCAGGAGGAGGCGACGAAGTTCGTCGAGACCTTCCTCGCGACCCCCTTCTCCGGCGACGAGCGCCACATCCGCCGCATCGACATGCTGTCGTCCTACGAGACCACGGGCGACCTCCCGCCCATCCCCCCGCACCACCCGCAGCAGTAGGGACAGCGCCCGAGCGGCCGTCCCCCGACGCCGAGCGCCGGGGGAGGGCCGCGGAGACCTCCGTGAGGTGCTGGACCCGGACCTTCGTGAGGGCGCCGGACCGGGCCTCCCGCGAGGAGGCCGGACTCCACCCCCTCGGGGGTGCAGGGGGCGCAGCCCCCGCCGGAGCCCCGGTCAGGCCCGCCTCTCGGCCGACCGAGTCGGGTGGGCGGGCGGGCAGGAACCACGAAAGGACGACCCCCCGTGCCAGAGGGGCACACGATCCACAGGCTGGCCCAGGACTACGCCGCCGCCTTCGCCGGCACGACCGTGCACGTCACCAGCCCCCAGGGCAAGTTCTCCGACGCCGCCGCCCTCCTCACCGGCACCGGACTCACCCGCACCGAGGCCCACGGCAAGCACCTCTTCCTCGGCTTCGGCACCGCCGGCACCGACTGGGTCCACATCCACCTCGGCCTCTTCGGCAAGGTCGCCTTCGGCGGGACGCCCGCGCCCCCGCCCACGGACACCGTCCGCCTCCGCCTCGTCAACGACACCGCGTACGTCGACCTCCGCGGCCCCACCACCTGCGCCCTGATCACGGGCCCCGAGAAGCAGGCGATACACGACCGCCTCGGCCCCGACCCGCTCCGCCCGCCCGGCGACGGCAACGACCCCCGCACCGCCTACGCCCGGATCTCCCGCAGCCGCACCACCATCGCCGCCCTGCTCATGGACCAGAAGGTCATCGCCGGCGTCGGCAACGTCTACCGCGCCGAGGTCCTCTTCCGGCACGGCATCGACCCGTACCGCCCCGGCAGGGACATCACCCCCGCCGAGTGGGACGCGATCTGGGCCGACCTCGTCGCGCTCATGCGCGAGGGCGTCCGCAACAACCGCATCGACACCGTCCGCCCGGAGCACACCCCCGAGGCCATGGGCCGCCCGCCCCGCGTCGACGACCACGGCGGCGAGGTCTACGTCTACCGCCGCACCGGCGCGCCCTGCCACCTGTGCGGCGACGCCGTCCGCACCGCCGACCTCGCCGCCCGCAACCTCTTCTGGTGCCCGACCTGCCAGAGGAACTGACCGCCGCCCGCGCGGCCCCGGGCCGTCAGAACCCGTGCGGCAACCAGGGCGCCACGTCCGACGCGAACCCCACCGACGCCTCCGCCAGCGCACCGGGACGCAGCTCCCGCACCCGCCCGGCCGCGCCCAGCGACCCCAGCGTCACGCCCCCGAGGTAGGCCGCCCCCAACTCCCTCACGGTCAGGGTGAGATCGGGCGCGTCGGGCGTACGCTCGCAGGACGCCCCCTTCGTGTCCCCCGTGAGCCGCCAACGCCCCTCGTTCCAGGGGCAGAAGGCGTCCTCGACCTCGAACACGACGTCCACCGGCGCCTGGTACGTGCGCGCCGCCAGCGCGGCCCCCACGTCCACCAGCCGCACGTACAGCGCGTCCCGCAGCTGCGGCCGGCACCGCCGGATGTCGGACACCTGGTACTGCCACGCCTCGTCGACCGGCCGCCCGCGCACGGTCAGCCTCGTCGTCAGGTCGATGCCGAACAGGAAGCGCCACAGCGCCGCCTCCGTGGCCGGATCCAGCCCGGCCAGGTCCTGGAGGACCACCGTGCCGGCGGGCCCCGTCGGCCCCCAGTCCGGCCGCACCCGGAACCGGGCGTACCCCGTGACCTCCCCGCCCCGCCGGGCGACCACGCACTGCAGCGGCGACGCGCCCTCCCGGGCGCTCTCCGGGTCCAGCAGCCCCAGCCGCTCCCAGCCGGGCCGCCGCTCCAGCATCCCCGGCCGCCCGGGCACCAGCCGCGCGTACACCGCCTCGCACGCGTCGAGGACGTCCGCGGGCTCGGCGTACCGCAGCCGTACGTCGTCCGTCCCGTCCGGCACCGACAGCCGGACCCGGTCCGTCTCGATCTCGGCGTTCACCTGGAAGGTCGCCGCGCCGTAGCCGAACCGGCCGTAGATGGCCGGTTCCGAGGCCGTCAGCACGGCCAGCGGCTCGCCCCAGGACCGTACGTCGTCCAGCTGCCGCCGCATCATCGACGTCAGCACGCCCCTGCGCCGGTGCGTGGCGGCGACGCCCACCATGGTGACGCCCGCCGCGGACACCCGCGCACCGCCGGGCACGGTCATCCCGAAGGCGAACGCGCCCGCCGTCCCGACGCACTCGTCGCCGTCCCAGACGCCGAGGGAGCGGTCGCACCGCGTCAGCTCCCGGTACAGGGCCACTTCCTCGGCCGCTTCCGGGACGCCGCCGAAGGCCCGGAGCAGCATCCCGTACCACGTGTCCCATTCGTCCTGCCGCAGAACGCGCAGCCCGCTCGTGGGGTCGAACCCGCCGATGTCGTCATTGCCCATGGAGCCATGCCTACCAGCGCCCCACCGGGCGGGCGAGGGAATTTCCGCCAGGTTGCGGCGCGACGGCCGTTCGTGAAGTTCACTGTGAAGTCCGGCCTCGGACGGGGGACAACCAGGACCTCCCGTGCCGAGCGACCGGTCCGATGGATAGGGTCCCGAACTGATGGCAGCAGGACGACAGCGGCGCGCGGAAGCCGAGACGTTCACGGCCCGGTTGAAGAAGCAGTGGCACCGGGCCCGCGTCGGCGTGCGCAGATCCGCCGTCGACCACTTCCGCGGCGACGGCGCGGACTGGATCGCGCTGGCCGGGCTGCTGCTGACGATCCCGGTGATCGCGGCGACCACGATGGCCAACTCGGTCTGGTGCTCACCGGCCGTCCTGGTCCTGCCCATCGTCGCGGGCGGCCTGCTGCTGCGCCCCGCGAGCCTGCTCGGCCTGTACGCGGCCGCGGCGACGGCGCTCATCGTGGAGTCCGTGCAACTGGGCCCCTACACGGAGGGCCCGTCCAGGGTCACCCCGGGCGTCGTCCTCGTCGTCGCCGCCTGCGGCCTCTTCGGACTGCTGCTCGCCCAGTTCCGCAGCCGGGTCGGCGTGCCCTGGAGGCGCGGCAGCACCATGCTCTTCGACCTGCGCGAACGCATCCGCGTCCAGAGCAAGCTGCCCCAGCTGCCGCCGGGCTGGCACCGGGAGATGGCCCTGCGCCCGGCCGGCGGCCAGTCCTTCTCGGGCGACTTCGTGGTCGCGGCCCGCACGAACGGCGGCCGGACCCTGGAGGTCGTCCTCACCGACGTGTCCGGCAAGGGCATGGACGCCGGCTCCCGCGCCCTGTTGCTGTCGGGCGCCTTCGGCGGACTGCTGGGCAGTCTGCCCCCGCACGCCTTCCTGCCGGCCGCCAACGGCTACCTGCTCCGCCAGGACTGGGACGAGGGCTTCGCCACCTCCATCCACCTCGTCCTGGACCTTGACTCCGGCGACTACGAGCTGTACTCCGCCGGGCATCCGCCGGGCCTCCAGCTCAGCGCCGGCACCGGCCGCTGGGAGGAGAAGACCGCCGAGGGCCCGCTGCTGGGCGTGTACGACGGTGCCCAGTTCGACCCGGTGAAGGGCTCGCTGCGTCCCGGAGACGTGCTGATGCTGTTCACGGACGGCCTGGTGGAGACCTCCGACCGGGACATCGCCGAGGGCATCGACCGCCTCACCGGCGAGGCCGACCGCTACGTCGCCGGCGGCTTCCACGGTGCCGCCTGGCACCTGATCGAGGCGGTGGCCAAGGACGTCAACGACGACCGGGCGCTCCTGCTGATCTGCCGGGAGGGCCCGACGGCCCACTTCCCGACGGCGGCGGACTGACACACTGGGCCACGTGACCCCCGCCCAGCCACCCGCCCCCGAGCCCACCGGGCCGCTCTCCCTGGCCGACGTCGAGGCCACCGCCCGCGCCGCCCACGCCGGACAGACCGACAAGGCCGGACGGCCCTACGCCGAGCACCTGCTGGCCGTCGCCGAGGGCGTCCGGCGGCGCGGTGGGGACGACGAGCAGATCGCCGCGGCCTGGCTGCACGACTCGGTCGAGGACGACGCGCTGTCGGAGCGGTGGCTGCGCGAGGCCGCGCTGAGCCCCCGCACCAAGGACATCGTGCTCGCGCTCACCAAGCGCGCGGGGGAGCCGCCCGAGGCGTACGCCGCGCGCATCCTCGCCACGCCCGGTGCGCTGCTGGTCAAGGAGGCGGACCTGGCGCACAACGCCGACCCGGCGCGGCTGGCGGTCCTGGACGCCGCGACCCGCGCCCGCCTGACCGGGAAGTACGCGCGGATGCGCGCGCTCCTCGGCCTGGGCGGCTGAGACGGGGACGGGTCAGGCCGGGACTCCCGGACGCGACCGCTGCGCCTCGGGGGCGTCCCGCTCCCCGGGGCTCCCGTTCTTTCCGGGGCTCCCGTTCTTCCCGTCCGTGTCCTGCCGGAAGGCCCACGCCATCCGGGGCTCCACCACGCACCGCAGCACGCGCCGGACGGGCCTGGTGCACAGCGCGGTGATGACGGCGGCGGTGACGACGGTCAGCCCGACGGCGCCGAGCGGCGTGTGCAGCCACGCGTGGTCGAACCAGCCCTCGTAGGAGCCCTCCTTCACCAGGAAGGCGTGCAGCAGGTAGCCGTAGATCGTGCCCGCGCCGAGCCCCGTGAACCAGGTGCGGCGGCCCGGGACCCAGGCGAAGAAGCAGGCCGTGAGGATCAGGGAGCAGCCGAAGAGCGCGAGCGTCATCACGGGCCCGGACCACCAGGGCGCGCCCATGCCCTGGGCGGAGGTGTTGTGGTAGAGCCAGCCCAGTTCCATGCGGGGCGCCGACCACCAGGCGACCAGGGCCGCGACGGCGACCACCGGCACCGACAGGACGCGCACCGAGCGGCGCCGCACCCACCGGAAGTGCTCGGGCCCGAGCAGCAGCCCCAGCACGAAGCACGGCAGGAACTGCAGCACCCGCTGCATGTCGAGGTCACTGCCGATCTGCGGCGACACCGAGGCCAGGGCGGCGACGGCCAGGGCGAGCGGCAGCGGGTGGCGCACCGTCCTCCACAGCGGGGTGGTCAGCCGCCACACGAACAGCGCGCACAGGAACCACAGGTGGTAGGTGGGGTCCAGCAGGCTGATCGGGTTCCCGGGATCGTCGCCGCTGTAGCGCTGGTGCAGCGCGTACGCGGTCTCGAAGACGAGGTACGGGACGACGACACCGGTGATCAGCCGTCCGACGCGCCTGGGGCTCAGGTCGAAACCGCGCGAGAAGTAGCCGGAGACGATGATGAACGCCGGCATGTGGAACGTGTACACGACCCGGTAGGCCGTCTCCACGGTCCGGTCGCCGCCGATGATCTGGCCCCAGGCGTGGCCCACACCGACGAGCACGATCGCCAGGTACTTGGCGTTGTCGAAGAAGGCGTCCCGCCGCTCCGGCCGACCGCCGTCCCGTTCCCGCGGCGCGGGACCGGGCTGCGGCGCTCTCGGTTCGGGCGACTTCGCCGGGGGGAGCGGTGTCCCGCCGGGGCCGTTCGGTCGCGACGAGTTCGTCATGGACCCTCCCACCGCGGAGCCGGCGAGCAGGTCGGGTCACTCGCTGCGCTGTCGGAGGACGTGGCGGCGTAGAACATTGGAGGCACCTTAACGGCGCCCGCGCTGTTCCGTAAAAAAATCGGCGCCACCTCGACGGCATTTACGCATCGCGTCCGAGTGCCCGGAAATCGGCGCAGACCGACGGCGATCGCAGTGTGACTGCAGTCACATTCTCAAGGGGTCGGGTGGCGCTTGGTGTGAAGGAGGCACGTCCCGGTTGTCGTGATTCTTCATGACTCGCCGCTCCATAACGTCTGGGGACCGTCGCGGGGAATGCCCCACCGCCCGTGACGGCGACGAGGTTTGCCGGCCCGTCCACCACATGGGGCCGCCGTAATGCGAAATGCCTGCGAACGTCTTGTGCGGACAGGGAAACGGACTGATGGAATTGCACGTTCGTGTGACCCGTCGAATTCCTGTGCGGAGGCCGCGGGCGGTCCGTGCCGCGCGGGTCCGGGAGCCCCGCGCCGTGTGGAGTCGGCCGACGATCTGTCACCTGCCGCATGACGGGGCCTGGTTGGTGGCACGATGGTTCTGGCGGGGTGCGCGAGGTTGCGTCCCCGGGCCGGGAGAGCGGACCGACCGAGGGTGTGATCAGTTGTGGCCATTTCACTGTCAGTGGTGCTGCTGTTGGCGATCATCCTGGTGGTGCTGCTGCGAGGAGGCTCCATCAAGGCGGGTCCGGCGATCGTCGCGGTCCTCTTCGGCTTCTTCCTGGCCTCGACCGGCATGGCCGACGACATCCAGCGGTTCCTGGACTCGATAGCGGAGACGATCAACTCCATCCAGTTCTAGGGCGCACCCGGCACCCTCCGGCGTCTCCCGGCGCACAGAGGCCTCCGGCCCGGTCCCCTCGGGGGACCGGGCCGGAGGCCTCTCGGAGCGGGCGACGGGAATCGAACCCGCGTAGCCAGTTTGGAAGACTGGGGCTCTACCATTGAGCTACGCCCGCACAACGCGCACCGCAGGTCGGCGACCGCGGCACTGCAGGCATCGTAGCGGGTCGTCCCCCCTCCCCGCACACCCCTCCCCGTCCACGCCGGGTCTCCGCGCCGGCACGGGGCCGCGCGGGAGAACGGCGCGGGAAACGCGGCGGTCCCGGGCGCGCCGGGGCATGTACCCTACGTGTCGCACCAGACGGGGTGTGGCGCAGCTTGGTAGCGCGTCCGCTTTGGGAGCGGAAGGCCGTGGGTTCAAATCCCGCCACCCCGACCACCCACCGGCCGGTCTCCCGTGATCATCGGCGGCGACCGGGGTGATCGCCTTTTGGGACGTGTAGTCGCTGCCGTTACTATGCAAGCTGCACGCCCGTGTGTCTCAGAGTCTGCAGTCTCCGGGCGGCGAAATCCGCCGGACGCCCTCCGCGCCGGCAGAACCCAAGCAGTCAGCCACAAGGAGACCGAACCGTGAAGAGCGCCGTGGAGACCCTGAACCCGACCCGGGTTCGGCTCACTGTCGAGGTGCCCTTCGAGGAGCTCAAGGACAGCCTCGACGCGGCGTACAAGAAGATCAACCAGCAGGTCACGGTGAAGGGCTTCCGCAAGGGCAAGATCCCGGCCCGGGTCATCGACCAGCGGTTCGGCCGCGGTGCGGTCCTGGAGGAGGCGGTCAACGACGCGCTTCCGAAGTTCTACACCGAGGCGGTCAACGAGGCCGAGCTGAACCCGCTCGGTCAGCCCGAGGTCGACATCACCGAGCTGAAGGACGGCGAGACGCTGAACTTCACCGCCGAGGTCGACGTCCGCCCGACCGTCGAGATCCCGGACTACTCCGGCATCGAGGTCGAGGTCGACGCCGTCGAGGTCACCGACGAGGACGTGGAGAAGTCGGTCGAGCAGCTGCGCGAGCGCTTCGCCTCCACCTCCCCGGTCGAGCGCGCCGCCGAGGACGGCGACGTGGTCACCATCGACCTGGAGGCCAAGGTCGACGGCGAGGTCCTCGAGGACGGCATCGCGAACGGCGTCTCGTACACCATCGGCTCCGGTGAGCTGCTGGACGGCATCGACGACGCCGTGAAGGGCCTGGAGGCCGGTGGCGAGGCCACCTTCACCTCCGAGCTCAAGGGCGGCTCGGCGGCCGGCAAGGAGGCCGAGGTCACCGTCAAGGTCACCCAGGTCGCCAAGCGCGAGCTGCCCGAGCTGGACGACGACTTCGCGCAGCTCGCGTCGGAGTTCGACACCCTGGACGAGCTCAAGGCCGACAGCCGCAAGCGCCTGGCCAACATGAAGCAGTACGACCAGGCCACCCAGGCCCAGGAGCGCGTGCTGGACAAGCTGCTCGAGCTGGTCGAGGTCCCGGTCCCCGAGAAGCTCCTCGAGGACGAGATCAACACCCGCAAGCACAACCTCGAGCACCACCAGCTCGGCCAGATGGGCCTCACCCTCGACAAGTACCTGGAGATCCAGGGCAAGACCGCCGAGGAGTTCGACACCGAGACCCGCGAGGCGGCGATCAAGGGCATCAAGACCCAGTTCGTCCTCGACGAGCTGGTCAAGCAGGAGAAGCTCAACGTCAGCCAGGAGGAGCTCACCGAGCACCTCATGCGGCGCGCGGCCTCCTCCGGCATGTCCCCCGACCAGTTCGCCCAGGCCGTCGTCGAGCAGGGTCAGGTCCCGCTCCTCGTCGGCGAGGTCGCCCGCGGCAAGGCCCTGGCCGCCGTGGTCGAGAAGGCCACGGTCAAGGACACCAACGGCGAGATCGTCGACCTGGAGGACGAGGAGGACGAGGAGACGGAGGCCACCGAGGCCGCCGCCACCGAGTCCGCCGACGCCGAGAAGGCCGACGACGAAGCCGAGGAGAAGACCGAGGGCTGATCCCCCTCGCGTCTCGCCAGACGGACGCAGAACGGGCCCCGGACGACCATCGCCGGGGCCCGTTCTGCATACGGCTGGACAGCCCCCGAAGGGGCGCGGGGAACTGCGCGAGCAACCACGACGTACCCGCACCCGGCGACGAACCGGCACCGTCACGGCGCTACGCCCCCGGCGAACACCCCCAGAACCGGGATGGCGCCGCAGGCCCCCCGCGTTAGGGTCCATGAATACGAGGGCAGGGGAGTCTCCGAATCGGCTTCCAGCCCCGCAGGGAAACGTGAGACGGCCCGGCGCCGTCGTAAGACGAGCAGGTGGATACGTGACGAATCTGATGCCCTCAGCCGCCGGCGAGCCCTCCATCGGTGGTGGCCTCGGCGACCAGGTCTACAACCGACTGCTCGGCGAGCGGATCATCTTCCTCGGCCAGCCCGTGGACGACGACATCGCCAACAAGATCACCGCACAGCTGCTGCTCCTTGCCTCCGACCCGGACAAGGACATCTTCCTGTACATCAACAGCCCCGGCGGTTCGATCACGGCCGGCATGGCGATCTACGACACCATGCAGTACATCAAGAACGACGTGGTGACGATCGCCATGGGCCTCGCGGCCTCGATGGGGCAGTTCCTGCTCAGCGCGGGCACCCCCGGCAAGCGCTTCGCCCTGCCGAACGCCGAGATCCTGATCCACCAGCCCTCCGCAGGCCTCGCCGGCTCGGCCTCGGACATCAAGATCCACGCCGAGCGGCTGCTGCACACCAAGAAGCGCATGGCCGAGCTCACGGCCCAGCACACCGGCCAGACGGTCGAGCAGATCACCCGCGACTCGGACCGCGACCGCTGGTTCGACGCCTTCGAGGCCAAGGAGTACGGCCTCATCGACGACGTCATCGCGACGGCCGCCGGCATGCCGGGCGGCGGCGGCACGGGCGCCTGAGCCCCGTCCCGTCCCGAGCCGACCGCCTCAGCCTCTTCCCAGGAGACACTGTGAACGACTTCCCCGGCAGCGGCCTGTACGACCGCGCGCGCGCCGAGTACACCGGCCCGTCCGCCGAGTCCCGCTACGTCATCCCGCGCTTCGTCGAGCGCACCTCGCAGGGCGTGCGCGAGTACGACCCGTACGCGAAGCTCTTCGAGGAGCGCGTGATCTTCCTCGGCGTGCAGATCGACGACGCCTCCGCCAACGACGTCATGGCGCAGCTGCTGTGCCTGGAGTCGATGGACCCGGACCGCGACATCTCGGTCTACATCAACAGCCCCGGCGGCTCCTTCACGGCGCTCACCGCGATCTACGACACGATGCAGTACGTGAAGCCGGACATCCAGACGGTCTGCATGGGCCAGGCCGCCTCCGCCGCGGCCGTCCTGCTGGCCGCCGGCACGCCGGGCAAGCGCATGGCGCTGCCGAACGCCCGCGTCCTGATCCACCAGCCCTACAGCGAGACGGGCCGCGGTCAGGTCTCCGACCTGGAGATCGCCGCCAACGAGATCCTGCGCATGCGCGCCCAGCTGGAGGAGATGCTGGCCAAGCACTCCACCACGCCGGTCGAGAAGATCCGCGAGGACATCGAGCGCGACAAGATCCTCACGGCCGAGGACGCGCTGAGCTACGGCCTGATCGACCAGATCATCACCACCCGGAAGATGGACAACTCCTCCCTGCGCTAGGCGGGAGGCTGTAACGTCTGCCGCCCCTTGGCACGGTTTGGCGTGGTTCACGTCAAAGCGAACCGTGCCAAGGGGGGCCCGGACGAGGGGCCCGGCAAGGTACCGTCGGACATAAGGCAGCACCAGGAGTCAGCCGCTCGTCGACGTCGCGTCGACGAGCAGGGGTCTCCCAGGCGAAGGGGAAGCACACCGTGGCACGCATCGGTGACGGCGGCGATCTGCTCAAGTGCTCGTTCTGCGGCAAGAGCCAGAAGCAGGTCAAGAAGCTCATCGCAGGGCCCGGTGTGTACATCTGCGACGAGTGCATCGATCTCTGCAACGAGATCATCGAGGAAGAGCTCGCCGAGACCAGCGAGGTGCGCTGGGAGGAGCTCCCCAAGCCCCGTGAGATCTACGAGTTCCTCGAGAGCTACGTGGTGGGCCAGGAGGCGGCCAAGAAGGCCCTCTCCGTCGCGGTGTACAACCACTACAAGCGCGTCCAGGCCGGCGAGAACGGCGGCGCCCAGGGCCGCGAGGACGCCATCGAGCTGGCGAAGTCCAACATCCTCCTGCTGGGTCCCACGGGCTCCGGCAAGACCCTGCTCGCCCAGACCCTCGCCCGCATGCTGAACGTCCCGTTCGCGATCGCCGACGCCACGGCGCTCACCGAGGCGGGGTACGTCGGCGAGGACGTCGAGAACATCCTGCTGAAGCTGATCCAGGCCGCCGACTACGACGTCAAGAAGGCCGAGACCGGGATCATCTACATCGACGAGATCGACAAGGTCGCCCGCAAGAGCGAGAACCCGTCGATCACGCGCGACGTCAGCGGCGAGGGCGTCCAGCAGGCCCTGCTGAAGATCCTGGAGGGCACCACGGCCTCGGTGCCGCCGCAGGGCGGCCGCAAGCACCCGCACCAGGAGTTCATCCAGATCGACACGACGAACGTGCTGTTCATCGTGGGCGGTGCCTTCGCGGGCCTGGAGAAGATCATCGAGGGCCGGGCCGGCGCCAAGGGCATCGGCTTCGGCGCGCAGATCCGCTCCAAGCGGGAGATCGAGTCCAAGGACCAGTTCGAGCAGGTCATGCCGGAGGACCTGGTGAAGTTCGGGATGATCCCCGAGTTCATCGGCCGCCTGCCCGTCATCACCTCGGTCCACAACCTCGACCGCGAGGCCCTGCTGCAGATCCTGGTCGAGCCGCGCAACGCGCTGGTCAAGCAGTACCAGCGCCTGTTCGAACTCGACGGCGTGGAGCTGGACTTCGAGCGCGAGGCGCTGGAGGCCATCGCCGACCAGGCGATCCTCCGCCAGACCGGCGCCCGCGGCCTGCGCGCCATCATGGAGGAGGTCCTCCAGGGCGTGATGTACGAGGTGCCGTCCCGCAAGGACGTGGCCCGCGTCGTCATCACGGCCGACGTGGTCCTCTCCAACGTCAACCCGACGCTCATCCCCCGCGATTCGCGCGGCCGCGGGCCGGGCGAGCAGAAGACGGCGTAGCCGTCGCCGTACACGTACGGAGCACGCATGCGGAAGGGGCCCGGTCGAGTGACCGGGCCCCTTCCGCGTTCGTCCTGCGCGCCGGCGTCAGGCCTTGACGCGGATCTCCTTGCGGAGCTTGGCGGCGGTCTCGGCCGCCGCCTCCGGGTCGGAACTCTTGCCGGAGGCGATGTCCATCAGGTTCATCGGCATGACGAAGCCGAGCGTGCTGTGGTCGCCCCAGGCGCAGTACGTCATGTTCATCGTCTTGGGCGCGTACTCACCGCCGTCGGAGTTGTCGACCTTGGCCTCCTGGCACTTGAGGACAGCGCCCTCCAGGGCGGAGGGCTTGTACGCCTTCGGTTCACCGAGCATGGTGACCTTCTGGCCGTCCTCGTCCTTCTGGCTCTCGGACTTCATGTAGGCGAGCATCGCGTCGACGGTCTTCTCGGGATCGTCGATCGTGCCGTAGACACCCGCGAACATGAGCTGCTTGCTCGCCAGCGGGCTGTCCTCGTTCGCCGACTCCCAGGACGCGCTGACGTCCTTCGCATCCTTCACCCCCCACTTCTCAGCGTCCTTCATGTCGCTGTCCGTCATGGTGTTGGAGTCGCTCTCGGACTTCTTGTACTCACCGAGCACCGTCGCCGGAGTCGTCAGCTTGTGCGGGCCGTCGTCGGCGATGTCGCCGGCGCCGCCACCACTGCCGCCGCCGAGCACGAAGTACGCGCCCACGCCGATCGCCGCCACGACCGCGACCGCGCCGATGATCAGACCCGTCTTCTTCTTGCCGCCGGCCGGCGCCGGGGGCTGGGGCATGCCGTAGGGCTGCTGGCCGTAGGGGGCCTGCGGCGGGACGCCGCCCTGCCCGGGCTGCTGCGGGTAGCCGTAACCCTGCTGGGCGGGCGGTGCCTGCTGCGGGTAGCCGTAGCCCGGCTGCGCGGGCGGCGTCTGCTGGGGGTAGCCGTAGCCGGGCTGGGGGGCCTGCGGCTGCTGCTGGCCGTACGGTCCCGGCTGGCCGTACGGTCCGGGCTGCTGTGGCTGCCCGCCGTACGGGCCCGGCTGGTTCTGACTCATTGCGGGGTTCCCCTCCGGATGCTTATGTGATGCTCACATCCTGACGCAGACCTGGCGTGCGCAGGTCACCGGGGGCGGCACCGTTACGAAGGAAAGACGTTTCGGGACATGGCCGTGACGCCCTTAAACTGAGCGCGTGACCGAGAACGCTCAGCAGCAGCCACCAGCGCCCGACACCGAACTGCCGACCACGTACGCGCCGGCCGATGTAGAGGGGCCGCTGTACGAGCGCTGGGTGGAGCGGGGTTACTTCGAGGCGGACGAGAAGAGCGACAAGCCGCCGTACACCGTCGTCATCCCGCCGCCGAACGTCACGGGCAGCCTGCACCTCGGGCACGCCTTCGAGCACACGCTCATCGACGCCCTGACCCGCCGCAAGCGCATGCAGGGGTTCGAGACGCTGTGGCAGCCCGGCATGGACCACGCCGGCATCGCCACGCAGAACGTCGTCGAGCGGGAGCTCGCCAAGGAGGGCAAGTCCCGTCACGACCTCGGCCGTGAGGCGTTCATCGAGCGGGTCTGGAAGTGGAAGGGCGAGTCCGGCGGGCAGATCTCCGGCCAGATGCGCCGCCTCGGCGACGGCGTCGCCTGGTCGCGTGAGCGCTTCACGATGGACGAGGGCCTCTCCCAGGCCGTCCAGACCATCTTCAAGCGGCTCTACGACGACGAGCTGATCTACCGCGCCGAGCGCATCATCAACTGGTGCCCGCGCTGCCTGACCGCGATCTCCGACATCGAGGTCGACTACCAGGACGACGACGGCGAGCTCGTCTCGATGAAGTACGGGGAGGGCGACGACACCATCGTCGTCGCCACCACCCGCGCCGAGACGATGCTCGGCGATACCGCCGTCGCCGTCCACCCCGAGGACGAGCGCTACAAGCACCTCGTCGGCAAGCTCGTCAAGCTGCCGCTGACCGACCGCTCCATCCCGGTCGTCGCGGACGAGCACGTCGACCCCGAGTTCGGCACCGGCGCCGTCAAGGTGACGCCCGCCCACGACCCGAACGACTTCGAGATCGGCCAGCGCCACGACCTGCCGTCCATCGCCGTGATGGACGAGCACGCCGTCATCACCGCCCACGGCCCCTTCCAGGGCCTGGACCGGCTCGAGGCCCGCTCCGCCATCGTCGCCGCGCTGCGCGCCGAGGGACGGATCGTCGCCGAGAAGCGGCCCTACGTCCACAGCGTCGGCCACTGCTCGCGCTGCAAGACCACCATCGAGCCGCGCCTGTCCATGCAGTGGTGGGTCAAGGTCGGCCCGCTGGCCAAGGCCGCCGGTGACGCCGTCCGCGAGGGCAAGGTCACCATCCATCCGCAGGAGATGGAGAAGCGCTACTTCGACTGGGTCGACAACCTCCACGACTGGTGCATCTCGCGGCAGTTGTGGTGGGGCCACCGCATCCCCGTCTGGTACGGGCCGAACGGCGAGGTCGTCTGCGTCGGCCCGGACGACGAGGCGCCGACCGGCGAGGGCTGGCACCAGGACACCGACGTCCTCGACACCTGGTTCTCCTCCGGCCTGTGGCCCTTCTCCACGCTGGGCTGGCCCGAACGGACCGAGTCGCTCGCGAAGTTCTACCCGAACTCCGTCCTGGTCACCGGCTACGACATCCTCTTCTTCTGGGTCGCCCGGATGATGATGTTCGGCCTCTACGCGATGGACGGCACCCCGCCGTTCCACACCATCGCCCTGCACGGCATGGTCCGCGACCAGTTCGGCAAGAAGATGTCGAAGTCCTTCGGCAACGCGGTCAACCCGCTGGACTGGATGGACAAGTACGGCTCCGACGCCCTGCGCTTCACCCTGGCGCGCGGTGCCAACCCGGGCGTGGACGTCCCGATCGGCGAGGACTGGGTCCAGGGCTCGCGCAACTTCGCCAACAAGCTCTGGAACGCTACGCGCTTCGCGCTGATGAACGGCGCGACGGTGGACGGCCCGCTGCCGGAGCCGTCGGCGATGTCCGCCACCGACCGGTGGATCCTGTCGCGGCTGAACTCGGTCGTCGCCGAGGTCGACGCGTACTACGACGACTTCCAGTTCGCCAAGCTCTCCGACGCGCTGTTCCACTTCGCGTGGGACGAGGTCTTCGACTGGTACGTCGAGCTGTCCAAGACCACCTTCCAGGCGGGCGGCGAGGCCGCCGAGGTCAGCAAGCGCGTCCTGGGCGAGGTCCTGGACGTCACGCTGCGCCTGCTGCACCCGGTCGTCCCGTTCGTCACCGAGACGCTGTGGACCACCCTGACCGGCGGCGAGTCCGTCGTCGTCGCGGACTGGCCGGCCGACAGCGGCTTCCGGGACGCGGACGCCGAGCGGGAGATCGGGACGGTCCAGTCCGTCGTCACCGAGGTGCGGCGCTTCCGGGCCGACCAGGGCCTGCAGCCCGGGCAGCGGGTCCCGGCCCGGCTGACGGTGGACGGCACGGCGCTCGCCCCGCACGAGGCGGCCATCCGGCAGCTCCTGCGGCTCCAGCCGGAGGGCGAGTCCTTCACGGCGACGGCGACGCTGCCGGTGGCGGGGGCGGAGGTCGCCCTCGACCTCTCCGGTGTGATCGACTTCGCCGCCGAGCGCAAGCGTCTCGCCAAGGACCTCGCCGCCGCCGAGAAGGAGAAGGCGCAGGCCGAGGGCAAGCTCGGCAACGAGGCGTTCCTCGCCAAGGCGCCGGACCACGTCGTGGACAAGATCCGGGGGCGCCTGGCGAAGGCGGACGAGGACATCGCCCGCATCCAGGCCCAACTGGAGAAGCTGCCGCAGGCGTAGGCGCCGGTACGTCCCTGCAGGCCCCCGGTGCCGTGTCGGCGCCGGGGGCCTACGGCTGCCGGGGGTGGGTGCGCAACCCGGCGCTGCCGGGGTGCCGCTGCGCCCACCCGTGCCGCCCCAGCGGCACGACTGCCCGCAGTTGCGTGAGCCGGGCGGCGCGGGCCTGCGGCTGTGTGTGCCGGGCGGCTCCCCGTTCGGCGCCGGGGGCTGCGTGTCCCAGGGGCGCGGGGAACTGCGCGAGCGGCCACGACGGACCCGCACGTGCCGCACGACCTCAGCCGCCCCGCCGTCGGAGACCTCCGTAGACTGGTTCCCGTGAGCGACATCCCCGGCGAGAACGACCAGTCCGACTCCCTCGACCCCTTCGACGAGATCGTCGACGCGGAGACGACCCGCGACCCCGATCTCGCCGTCATCGAGGCCGGCAGCCGCACCTTGCGCACCCAGGGCGGCCCCCCGCAGGCGGACGTCCCCGGGCGGCCCGAGGACCCCGAGGTGGACGCGGCCCTGCGCGGGGTGGAGGCCGAGCTCGCCACCCGCTGGGGCGAGACCAAGCTGGAGCCGTCCGTCGCCCGGATCGCCGCGCTGATGGACGTGCTGGGGGAGCCGCAGCGCTCGTACCCGTCCATCCACATCACCGGCACCAACGGCAAGACCTCCACCGCCCGCATGATCGAGGCCCTGCTCGGCGCCTTCGAGCTGCGCACCGGCCGGTACACCTCGCCGCACGTGCAGTCGATCACCGAGCGGATCAGCCTGGACGGGGCGCCGATCTCCGCCGAGCGGTTCATCGAGACGTACGAGGACATCAAGCCGTACGTCGAGATGGTGGACGCGCAGCAGGAGTACCGGCTGTCCTTCTTCGAGGTGCTGACCGGCATGGCGTACGCCGCCTTCGCCGACGCGCCCGTGGACGTGGCCGTCGTCGAGGTCGGGATGGGCGGTTCCTGGGACGCCACCAACGTCATCGACGGGGACGTCGCCGTGGTCACCCCCATCGACCTGGACCACACCGACCGGCTGGGCGGGACGCTCGGCGAGATCGCGACCGAGAAGGCCGGCATCGTCAAGCAGGACGCCACCGTGGTCCTGGCCCAGCAGCCGGTGGACGCGGCGCAGGTGCTGCTGAAGAAGGCCGTGGACGTGAACGCCACGGTGGCGCGCGAGGGGCTGGAGTTCGGGGTCGTGGCCCGGCAGGTCGCCGTCGGCGGGCAGCTGGTGACCCTGCGCGGGCTCGGCGGTGAGTACACCGACGTCTACCTGCCGCTGCACGGCGCCCACCAGGCGCACAACGCGGCGGTCGCGCTGGCCGCCGTCGAGGCGTTCTTCGGTGTCGGCGCGCAGCGTCCCGAGCCGCTGGACGTCGACACCGTGCGCAAGGCCTTCGCCGCCGTCGCCTCACCGGGGCGGCTGGAGGTCGTGCGGCGTTCGCCCACCGTGGTGCTGGACGCCGCGCACAATCCGGCGGGCGCCCGGGTCACCGCGGAGGCGGTGGGGGAGGCCTTCCAGTTCAGCCGGCTCATCGGCGTGGTCGGCGCCAGCGGCGACAAGAACGTGCGGGGGCTGCTGGAGGCGTTCGAGCCGGTCTTCGCCGAGGTCGTCGTCACGCAGAACTCCAGCCACCGTGCGATGGACGCCGACGAGCTGGCCGCGATCGCCGTCGAGGTGTTCGGCGAGGACCGCGTCCAGGTCGAGCCGCGACTGCCGGACGCCCTGGAGGCCGCGATCACGCTGGCCGAGGAGGAGGGCGAGTTCGCGGGCGGCGGCGTGCTCGTCACCGGTTCCGTCATCACCGTCGGCGAGGCCCGGCTGCTGCTGGGGAAAGGCTGAGAAACCGTGCGTACGCTCTGTGCTTCGACCCTGATCGGCGAGTTCTTCCTGATCGGCTTCGCCGGACTGGTCGCCATGAAGGACCCCGACCTGTCCATGGGCACCGTGTGGACGGTCAGCGGTGTCGCGATGTTCCTGTGCGTGGTGCTGTGCGGGCTGGTGACCCGGCCGGGCGGCGTCGTCTTCGGCTGGGCGCTGCAGATCGCGCTGATCGCCTCCGGCTTCGCCGTGCCGACGATGTTCTTCATGGGCGCGGTCTTCGCGGCCCTGTGGTGGGCGTCGGTGCACTACGGACGGAAGATCGACGAGGCGAAGGCGAGGTTCGCGGCCCAGGCCGAGGCCTCCGCTCCTGACGCTGCGTGACGGCCGCCGCGACACGCCCGGTAACCTCAGTCATCACCTCGTGCAACCGCACACCCGTACCTTCCTAGGAGCCCTCGTGAGCCAGCGCACCCTCGTCCTCCTCAAGCCCGACGCCGTCCGTCGTGGCCTGACCGGCGAGATCATCAGCCGTATCGAACGCAAGGCCGGCTGGCAGATCACCGCGCTGGAGCTGCGCACCCTGGACACCGAGACGCTGGAGCAGCACTACGGCGAGCACAAGGGCAAGCCCTTCTACGAGCCGCTGGTCGCGTTCATGTCCTCCGGCCCGGTCGTCGCCATGGTCGTCGAGGGCGAGCGGGTCATCGAGGGCGTGCGCGCCCTGGCCGGCCCGACCGACCCGATCGCCGCGGCCCCCGGTTCCATCCGCGGGGACTACGGCGTGATCGTGCGGGAGAACCTGATCCACGCCTCCGACTCCGAGGAGTCGGCCGAGCGCGAGCTGAAGATCTTTTTCCCGGGCCGGGTCTGAGGCTTCTCCGGTACCCTCCGGACTTTTTTCTGACGGGTTGTCATCCGAATGGCCGCGGGTCGGCCGGGGCGGTCGCGCGAAAGCGACCGCCCTGTGGCATATGCGCGCCTGATCGGGGGAACGGATGCCACCGTTGGCCCGTCTCCACAAGCGAGGCGATGCGCCATCTGCTGACAATGGCGAGGACCCTCGCGCAGTGTTCGCGAAAGCGCGTCTACGATGGAAGCCTCCACGCGTCACTGCACCCACCTCGCCGACCTGAAAAGCCCTCAAAGGCTCCCGGGAAGGCCAGTCGAATCCTGATGGGGAACTCAATGTCGTTCATCGGCCGTGACATGGCTGTCGACCTCGGGACCGCCAACACGCTGGTGTACGTCAGGGGTCGCGGGATCGTACTCAACGAGCCGTCCGTCGTCGCGATCAACACCAACACCGGTGGCATCCTCGCGGTCGGCGCCGAAGCGAAGAAGATGATCGGGCGCACGCCCGGCAACATCGTTGCCGTGCGTCCGCTGAAGGACGGCGTGATCGCCGACTTCGAGATCACCGAGCGGATGCTCCGCTACTTCATCCTGAAGATCCACAAGCGGCGGTATCTGGCTCGTCCGCGGGTCGTCGTCTGTGTGCCCTCGGGCATCACCGGCGTCGAGCGCCGTGCCGTCATCGAGGCGTCGTCCCAGGCCGGCGCCCGCCAGGTGCACATCATCGAGGAGCCCATGGCCGCGGCCATCGGCTCCGGCCTGCCGGTCCACGAGGCCACGGGCAACATGGTGGTCGACATCGGCGGCGGCACCACGGAGGTTGCGGTCATCTCGCTCGGCGGCATCGTCACCGCCCAGTCCATCCGCGTCGCGGGTGACGAGCTGGACAACGCGATCATCCAGCACGTCAAGAAGGAGTACAGCCTCCTGCTGGGTGAGCGCACGGCCGAACAGATCAAGATCACGATCGGCTCGGCGTACGACCTCGACACCGACGAGCACACCGAAATCCGCGGCCGGGACCTCGTGTCCGGACTGCCCAAGACCGTCGTCATCTCGGCCGCCGAAGTGCGCAAGGCGATCGAGGAGCCCGTCAACGCGATCGTCGACGCCGTCAAGACGACCCTCGACAAGTGTCCGCCGGAGCTGTCCGGCGACATCATGGACCGGGGCATCGTGCTGACCGGCGGCGGCGCGCTGCTGCGCGGCCTCGACGAGCGGCTGCGCCGGGAGACCGGCATGCCGATCCACATCGCCGAGGACCCGCTGGACAGCGTGGCGCTCGGCTCCGGAAAGTGCGTCGAGGAGTTCGAGGCGCTCCAGCAGGTGCTGGACGCCCAGCCGCGCAGATGACGTGACACTTCGGTTCCGCCGTACGAGACGATCTCCTCTCGTGCGGCGGATCGTTGATATAGAGACATGAGACAGAGGGACACGAGACGCCCGCAGCTCCCGCACCGGACGGGCGTCCGCCGTGAATCCCCCGCATTCCTGAACATCGCCACGTAATTCCCGAATTCCGACGAGGAAGGCACGGCCGCCGCACGTGAGGGACACGAAAGAGAGCCGGCTGCTCCTGGTGCTGCTGATCGCCGTCGCGTTCGCGCTGATCACGGTGGACATCCGCGGCGGGGAGGACTCACCGGTCGACGGTGCCCGGCAGGCCGCGGCCACGGTCTTCGGTCCGATCGAGAACGGGGTGTCGTCCGCGGTCGACCCGGTCGGCAACGCGGTCTCCGCGATCCGCGACTCGGGCGACCGGCACGACCGGCTCGCCGAACTGGAGACGCAGAACGCGGCCCTCAAGGCGAAGCTCGGCAGCGACGAACGCGGCCGCAGCCGCCTCAAGCAGCTCGACAAGATGCTCGGCCTGGCCGGCGCCGGCCAGTACGGCATCAAGGGCGCCCAGGTCATCGCCATAGGAGCGGCCCAGGGCTTCTCCTGGACCATCACCATCGACGCCGGCGCCGACGACGGCATCGAACGGGACATGACCGTCCTCAACGGCGACGGCCTGGTCGGGCGCGTGACCACCGTCGGGCCCAGCACGGCCACCGTCCTGCTCGCCAACGACCCCGACTTCACCGTCGGCACCCGCATGGAGGCCGGTGACGAACTCGGCTTCGCCTCCGGGCAGGGCGACCGCCCCCTGCGCGTCGAACTCCTCAACGGCAAGGCCGACGTGAAGAAGGGCGACCGGCTCGTCACCTTCGGCTCCCAGGCCGACAAGCCCTTCGTGCCCGGCGTCCCGGTCGGCACCGTCACCCGCGTCGACCCCTCCCGCGGCGACCTGACCCGCACCCTCTACGTGACGCCGTTCGCCTCCTTCACCAAGCTCGACATCGTCGGCGTCGTCGTCCAGGCCCCGGCGAAGGACCCGCGCGACACGGTGCTCCCGGACAAGCCCCGGCCGAAACCCACGCCCACCGTGACGGTGACCGTGACCCCGTCCGCCGAGGCGCCCGATGAGCAGGCGCAGTTCGAGCAGTCCGAACAGACCGAGCAGTAGGAGCTTTCGTCCCATGCGCGTCAACCGGATCCTGCTGTCCGTCCCCCTGGTCGTCGTCGCCCTGGTGATCCAGGTCAGCGTCCTCGCCCGCCTCCACCTGCCCGGCGCCGTCCCCGACCTCCTGCTCCTCACCGTCCTCGGCCTGGCCCTGGTCTACGGCCACGTCGGCGGCGCCCTCGTCGGCTTCGGCGCCGGACTCCTCGCCGACATCGCCCCACCCGCCGACCACGCCGCCGGCCGCTACGCCCTGGTGCTCTGCGTCGTCGGCTACCTCGCCGGCCTCGCCAAGCCGGACAACGGCCGGCTCCGGTCGGCCACCGGCCCGATGGCCGTGGTCGTCGTCGCCGCCGTCGGCACCACCCTGCTCTACGCCGGCGTCGGCGCCCTCGTGGGCGACACCGCCGCCCGCCACGTGGGCCTGCCCGGCCTGCTGTTCACGGCCGCGCTGTACGACCTGCTGCTCGCCCCCTTCGTGGTCCCCGGCGTCATGGCGCTCGCCCGCCGCGCCGAGAACGACCCGCTGGCCGAGGCCGGCTCCACCGCCCAGGCCGCCGACATCTCCTCCGGCTGGCTCTCCTCGGGCACCGGACTGCGCATCGGGCAGCAGCGCAGCGGACTGCGCGTGAAGGCGGCACGGGCCCGGGTGGCCCGCGCCGGACGCATCAAGGGGGTCAAGCGGCTGTGACGACGCGGCAGCACACCACGGACCGCACCCGCTTCGCGAGGGGGAGGCAGTGACCACCCCCCACCCGTCGCCCACCACCACCCTCAACGGAATGGGCCGCGCCCATGACTAACATTCCGGAGACCGGCCGCAACACACGCGTCCAGACCCGCCTCGTCGTCATCCAGATCCTCGTCCTGTCCCTCCTCGGCACCCTCGGCGGCCGCCTCTGGTACCTCCAGATCCGCCAGGGCGACGAGTACGCCAAGGAGGCCTCCGGCAACCACGTCCAGCAGGTGGTCCAGCCCGCCACCCGCGGCTCGATCCTGGACGCGCGCGGCGTGGCGCTCGCCGACAACGAGACCCGGCTCGTCGTCTCCGCCTCCCGCACCGAGCTGCTGAAGATGAAGGACGACGGCAAGGCCGTCCTCACCAAACTCGCCGGCGTCCTGGGCATGCAGCCCCAGGAGGTCATGGACAAGGTCCGGCTGTGCGACGCCAAGACGCCGCAGCCCTGCTGGAACGGCTCGCCCTACCAGCCGATCCCCGTCACCGACGAGGCCACCGCCAAGCAGGCCCTGCAGATCCGCGAGCGCGCCGAGGACTTCCCCGGCATCACCGCCGAACCCATGGCGGTGCGCCGCTACGCCGCCCCCGGCAAGTCCAACACCGCCCAGGTCCTCGGCTACCTCTCGCCGGTCACCGACGAGGAGATCCAGAAGGCCCAGGACACCGACTCGCCCTTCCTGCGCTCGGACCAGGTCGGCCGCTCCGGACTGGAGCGCCAGTACGACAAGGCGCTGCGCGGCAAGGCCGGCGTGACCCGCTACGAGGTCGACAACCTCGGCCGCGTCATCGGCGAGGCCGAGTCCGACCCGGGCGTGCCCGGCTCCAACCTCGTCACCAGCATCGACTCCCGCGTCCAGCGCGTCGCCGAGTACGAGCTGAACGAGGCCATGAAGGCCGCGCGCAAGGAGATGGACCGCAACACCGGCCGCACCTACGAGGCCGACGCCGGCGCCGTCGTGGTGCTGGAGGCCAAGACCGGCCGCGTCGTCGCCATGGCCTCCAACCCGACGTACGACCCGAACGCCTGGGTCGGCGGCATCTCCGCCAAGGACTACAAGAAGCTCACCGGCAAGGACTCCAACTACCCGCTGCTGAACCGGGCCACCCAGGGGCAGGCCGCCCCCGGCTCGATCTTCAAGGTGGTCTCCTCGGCCGCCGCGGTCGAGGCCGGCTACGACTTCGACGGCAGCTACGCCTGCTCCAGCTCCTACTCCGTGGGCGGACAGGTCTTCAAGAACTTCGAGTCCGCCGACAACGGCTCGATCTCCATCGGCCGCGCCCTCGAGCTCTCCTGCGACACCGTCTACTACCGGCTCGCGCACGAGCAGTGGAAGAAGGACGGCGGCATGAACCCGAAGAACCCCAAGGACTACTTCTACAAGGCCGCCCACCAGTTCGGCCTCGGCAAGGAGACCGGCATCGACCTCCCGAACGAGGTCACCGGCCGCGTCCCCGACCGCCAGTGGAAGCAGGAGTACTGGGAGGCCAACAAGGACGCCTGGTGCAAGACGGGGAAGAAGAACGGCTCCTACGTCGAGAAGATCGCGTACGAGAACTGCCTCGAGGGCAACAAGATGCGCGCCGGTGACTCCATCAACTACTCCATCGGCCAGGGCGACACCCTGGTGACCCCCATCCAGATGGCCACCATCTACGCGGCCATCTCCAACGGCGGCACCCTGTGGAACCCGACCATCGGCAAGGCGGTCGTCAGCCCCGACGGCAAGCGGGTCGACGAGATCGAACCCCGGTCGCACGGCAGGCTGCCGATAAGCAAGACCACGCTGGCCAAGATGGACGAGGCCCTCGCCGGCGTCGCCACCCGCGGCACCGCCGCCTGGCGGTTCGGCGGCTGGCCGCAGGACAAGATCCCGATGCACGCCAAGACCGGTACCGCCGAGGTCTACGGCAAGCAGACCACCTCGTGGTTCGCCACGTACACCAAGGACTACGCGATCGTCATGACGATCTCCCAGGGCGGCACCGGCTCCGGTGCCTCCGGTCCCGCCGTCCGCAACATCTACGACGCCCTGTACGGCGTCTCGGACGACGGGGAGATCGACCCGGGGAAGGCGCTGCTGCCCCAGCCGGCCAAGAGCCTGCCGAAGATCAAGGCGGACGGCACCATCACCTCCCCGAAGGTCTCCAAGGACCCGGTGAAGGACCTCCAGAACGCCCAGAAGGCCACCCAGGAGGGCGGCGACGCCCCCGCCGGACAGCAGGACCAGGACCAGCAGGCGACCGTGAACCCGCCCGACACCGGGAACCGGCAGACCCGCAGGCGGAAGCGGAGGACGCGCCCATGACCGGAGCCAACAGCTTCCAGGTCTCCGGATACGGACCCGAGCGGGCCGGCTGGACCCGCCTGTTCGCCCGTGACTCCCTCGCCCGGCGGCTCGACTGGCCGATACTGCTGGCGGGCCTCGCGCTGTCCCTGCTGGGCTCCCTGCTCGTCTACTCCGCCACCCGCAACCGCACCGAGCTCAACCAGGGCGACCCGTACTACTTCCTGACCCGGCACCTGCTCAACACCGGTATCGGACTCGCCCTGATGGTCGCCACCGTCTGGCTCGGCCACCGCACCCTGCGCACGGCCGTGCCGCTCCTGTACGGCGCCTCCGTCTTCCTGATCCTGCTGGTGCTCACGCCGCTCGGCTCGACCATCAACGGCGCCCACTCCTGGATCAAGCTCCCCGGCGGCTTCTCCCTCCAGCCCTCCGAGTTCGTGAAGATCACGATCATCCTGGGCATGGCGATGCTGCTGGCCGCCCGGGTGGACGCGGGCGACCGGCCCTACCCCGACCACCGGACGGTGCTCCAGGCCCTCGGCCTGGCCACCGTGCCGATGCTGATCGTGATGCTCATGCCCGACCTCGGCTCGGTCATGGTCATGGTCATCATCGTGCTGGGCGTCCTGCTCGCCTCCGGCGCCTCCAACCGGTGGGTGTTCGGCCTGCTCGGCACGGGGACGATCGGAGCGCTCGCCGTGTGGCAGCTGGGCGTCCTGGACGACTACCAGATCGCCCGGTTCGCGGCCTTCGCCAACCCCGAGCTCGACCCCGCCGGCGTCGGCTACAACACCAACCAGGCGCGCATCGCCATCGGCTCGGGCGGTCTGACCGGCTCCGGCCTCTTCCACGGTTCCCAGACCACGGGCCGCTTCGTGCCGGAACAGCAGACCGACTTCGTCTTCACCGTCGCCGGCGAGGAACTGGGCTTCCTCGGCGCGGGCCTCATCGTCCTGCTGCTCGGCGTGGTGCTCTGGCGCGCCTGCCGGATCGCCCGGGACACCACCGACCTGTACGGCACGGTCGTCGCCGCCGGGATCGTCGCCTGGTTCGCCTTCCAGGCCTTCGAGAACATCGGCATGACCCTGGGCATCATGCCGGTCACCGGTCTGCCCCTGCCCTTCGTCTCGTACGGCGGCTCGTCGATGTTCGCCGTGTGGATAGCGGTAGGGCTGCTCCAGTCGATCACCGTGCAACGGCCCATGTCGGCCTAGGCGCCCCGCGGCCGGCGGTGCGGGGGAACCCGCCGGCCGGGTTACGCTGAATGGTCACCCCAGCCAGCACACGAAGGTTCCGTGAGATGCCTGCCGAAGCCGCCGAGTCTGTGTTTCCGCAGCTCGAAGCTCTGCTCCCGCACGTGCAGAAACCGATCCAGTACGTCGGCGGAGAGCTGAACTCCACGGTCAAGCCCTGGGACAGCTGCGACGTCCGCTGGGCCCTGATGTACCCGGACGCGTACGAGGTCGGTCTGCCCAACCAGGGCGTCATGATCCTCTACGAGGTGCTCAACGAGCAGCAGGGCGTCCTCGCCGAGCGCACCTACAGCGTGTGGCCGGACCTGGAGGCGCTGATGCGGGAGCACGCCGTCCCGCAGTTCACCGTCGACAGCCACCGCCCGGTCAGGGCCTTCGACGTGTTCGGGCTCTCCTTCTCCACCGAGCTCGGCTACACCAACATGCTCGCCGCCCTCGACCTGGCCGGCATCCCGCTCCAGGCCAAGGACCGCGGCATCGACGACCCGATCGTCCTGGCCGGCGGACACGCCGCGTTCAACCCCGAGCCGATCGCCGACTTCATCGACTGCGCCGTCATCGGCGACGGCGAGCAGGCCGTCCTGGAGATCACCGCGATCGTCCGCGCCTGGAAGGCCGAGGGCCGCCCCGGCGGCCGCGAGGAACTCCTGCTGCGCCTGGCCAGGACCGGCGGGGTCTACGTCCCCGGCTTCTACGACGTCGAGTACCTCCCCGACGGCCGCATCGCCCGCGTCGTGCCGAACCGCTCGGGCGTGCCGTGGCGCGTCTCCAAGCACACGGTGATGGACCTCGACGAGTGGCCCTACCCCAAGCAGCCCCTCGTCCCGCTCGCCGAGACCGTCCACGAGCGCATGTCCGTGGAGATCTTCCGCGGCTGCACCCGCGGCTGCCGCTTCTGCCAGGCCGGCATGATCACCCGCCCGGTGCGCGAGCGCTCCATCACCGGCATCGGCGAGATGGTCGACAAGGGTCTGAAGGCGACCGGCTTCGAGGAGGTCGGCCTGCTGTCGCTGTCCTCCGCGGACCACAGCGAGATCGGCGACATCGCCAAGGGCCTCGCCGACCGGTACGAGGAGGACAAGATCGGCCTGTCCCTCCCCTCCACCCGCGTCGACGCCTTCAACGTCGACCTGGCCAACGAGCTGACCCGCAACGGCCGCCGCTCCGGCCTGACCTTCGCCCCCGAGGGCGGCTCCGAGCGCATGCGCAAGGTCATCAACAAGATGGTCTCGGAGGAGGACCTGATCCGCACCGTCGCCACGGCCTACGGCAACGGCTGGCGCCAGGTGAAGCTGTACTTCATGTGCGGCCTGCCGACCGAGACCGACGACGACGTCCTGCAGATCGCCGACATGGCCACCCGCGTCATCGCCAAGGGCCGCGAGGTCTCCGGCTCCAACGACATCCGCTGCACCGTCTCGATCGGCGGCTTCGTCCCCAAGCCCCACACCCCCTTCCAGTGGGCGCCGCAGCTGTCGGCCGAGGAGACGGACGAGCGCCTGGCCAAGCTGCGCGACAAGATCCGCGGCGACAAGAAGTACGGCCGCTCCATCGGCTTCCGCTACCACGACGGCAAGCCCGGCATCGTCGAGGGCCTGCTCTCGCGCGGTGACCGTCGCGTCGGCGCCGTGATCCGCGCCGTGTACGACGACGGCGGGCGCTTCGACGGCTGGCGCGAGCACTTCTCGTACGACCGCTGGATGCGCTGCGCCGACAAGGCCCTGGAGCCCTTCGGCGTGGACGTCGACTGGTACACCACGCGCGAGCGCTCCTACGAGGAGGTCCTGCCCTGGGACCACCTGGACTCGGGCCTCGACAAGGACTGGCTCTGGGAGGACTGGCAGGACGCCCTCGACGAGACCGAGGTCGAGGACTGCCGCTGGACCCCGTGCTTCGACTGCGGTGTGTGCCCCGCGATGGACACCGAGATCCAGATCGGCCCGACCGGCAGGAAGCTGCTGCCGCTGTCCGTGGTCAAGTAACCGCGGGTCACGTGACCGCGACCCGTCGGGGCCGGAGGGATCCGGCGGCGGCCCGGCGGCGTCTGTAGGGGTATGGATCTTGAGAAACCGCCCCCCGGCGGGCAGGAACGGCAGCCGGACCGCCGGCCGGAGGCCGAAGGGTGTCTCACCGCGGCGATCCGGATCCCGGTCCGGATCGTCGCCCTGGTCCTGGTCGTGCCGGTCCGCCTGGTGTGGGACGCGCTCGTCGTCGGCGGGCGCGTCCTGCGGGACACGGTGCTGCGTCCCTTCGGGCGGGCGCTGACCTGGCTCGGGCGGGCCCTGTTCGTGTGGCCGGTCGTGGGTCTGTGGAGATACGTCCTCGTGCCGGTGGCCCGCGGCGCCGCCTGGCTCGGCAACGTCCTCCTCGTCGTACCGGCGGTGTGGCTGTACCGGTGGGTGCTGACGCCGGTGGGGCACGCCTTCCTGTGGGTGGGCAGGGGTGTGGGGGCCGTGTGCGCCGCGGTGGCGCGTGGGGTGTGCGTCGCCTGTGTCCGGCTGGGGCGGTACCTGGTCGTCGTGCCCGCGACCTGGCTGTACACCTGGGTGCTGGCGCCCGTGGGGCGCGCGATCGCCTGGTGCGGCCGGGGGCTCGCCCGGTGCCTGGGCATGGTCGTCACCGGGGTCGGCACCGCGTTGTACTGGACCGTCCGCGTCCTGCTGGTGCTGCCCGCCCTCGCCCTGTGGCGGTGGGTGCTGGCACCCCTCGGGCGGGGCCTCGCCGTCGTCGGTCGGGAGGTCGGGGCCGCCCTCGGGCACGCCTGGCGGATCGCCGGACACGTCTCGCTCGCCGTCGGCCGGTTCCTCGCCACCCTCTTCCGCCTGCTCGTCACCGACCCGGTGCGCTGGGTGTACCGGACCCTTCTGACGCCGGTGGGACATGTACTGCGCGACGCGGTCTGGCGGCCCGTCGCCGAGGCCTCGCGCGCCGTGGGCCGGACCGTGCGCCGGGCGCTGGCGGAGGTCCGCGGGTCCGTCCGGCGGGCCCGCGCCGACGTGCGACGGGCGCTGTTCGGGGAACCGGCGAAGAAGCCGGCGGTGGCCCGGGGGGAACCATCCGCGGCCGGGGCACGTACTCTTGGTAGCAGTACGACCGCTCTCACGAAGGACTGAACGACACTGGGCAAGCGACAGCCCGAAGGCCCGCCGCCCGTACCCGCGGTGCAGCGCATCCGACTGCGTTACACCAAGCGCGGCCGCCTCCGGTTCACCAGCCACCGTGACTTCCAGCGCGCCTTCGAGCGTGCGCTGCGCCGCGCCGAGGTGCCCATGGCGTACTCGGCGGGGTTCACCCCGCACCCGAAGGTGTCGTACGCCAATGCCGCACCCACCGGCACGGGCAGTGAAGCGGAATACCTGGAGATCGCGCTCACCGAGGCGCGCGACCCGGAGCAGCTGAGGCTGCTCCTCGACGAGTCGCTGCCCGCCGGGCTCGACGTCGTCGAGGCGGTCGAGGCCCGCACCTCCGGGCTGGCCGACCGGCTGACGGCTTCCGTCTGGGAGCTGCGGCTGGACGGCGTGGAGACCGCCGACGCCGAGCGCGCCGTGGCGGCCTTCAACACGGCCGAGACGGTCGAGGTCCAGCGCCGGACCAAGAACGGCGTCCGTACCTTCGACGCCCGCTCCGCCGTCGTGAGCCTCGAGAACGCGACCACCACCGACGATTCGCCGGCTGATAGGCCGACCGACCGGCCCTGTGCGATACTGCGGCTGGTTGTTCGGCACGTGACGCCTGCCGTACGACCCGACGACGTCCTGTCCGGTCTTCGCGCCGTGGCCGACCTGGCGCCGCCGGTCCCCGCAGCGGTGACCAGGCTGGCGCAGGGGCTGTTCGATGAAGAGACCGGTGCGGTGACCGACCCGCTCGCGCCCGACCGCGAGGCAGTGACGCCCGAGCCGCAACCGGCCGGCGCCGCCGCCGCCGCGAAGGCGCCGGCGTAAGGAAGTTCCGCGCAGGGACGAGCGTCGTAGCGCCGCCCTCGAACTCGGGAGCCACCTGGGTCGGGCAGCGCACCGACCACAAGACTTTCGCCAGGCCGTGCACGACAAGGGGTACGGAACCGGCGAGACAAGACACGGAGAGCTCCCGAGCGGCGCCCGCGCCCCGGACGGCGGCGACCGCGCATCGCGCGAGCCGCGGACGTCACCGGCGGTCGACACGGTCGATCCCGGACCACGGCGCGGCGCCCGGGAGCCTGACGGGAGAAACCCCCGCATGCTCGAACCGACCGAATCCGCAGAGTCCGCGACACCCGCGACTTCCTCGACGGACTCCGAGTTGAACACCCCCAGCGACACCCTGCCGCCGCGTCGCCGGCGCAGGGCCGCGTCCCGCCCGGCGGGACCGCCGTCCGGCGCCTCCGGCGCGCAGGCGGAGACCGTCGCGCCGGCCGAGGCGTCCGCCGCGGCCGAGGAGCCGGACGAGACCGCCGACGAGACGACCGAGACGGTCGC
>NZ_BDJC01000041.1 GCF_002005565.1 Streptomyces sp. JHA26
GGGGTCAAGGCCCGACGCCTCCCGGCCACATGTGGCGGCAAGCTGAGCCCGGGGACAGGCTTGTAGGAGAACCCTCCATGACCCTGGCTCCTTCTGAGGGAAGCTAATGTTCCCTTTCACCTACGACCCCCTGCCGCAGAATCCATGCGCGCGGCTCGCTCGACGCGGTCCGCACGCGGGTTTCCCGTCACCAGCACCGATGACACCGTGAAGCGGGAAGCCAGTGTCCTCGCCCGTCAGATGCGGGTGGTACGTCGGGTGGGAACCGATGAGGCGGTCGCACCGACGGGCCGCTTGCGAGGGCGCCGTACGGCCGGTGTGCGTGCTGTCCCGTCGACCGGTGGACACCCACTGGATGCGGCCATGCGGAGTCGGACGGAGGGGGCCCTCGGGTACGACTTCGGTCGCGTGCGGGTGCACGGTGGGCACAAGGCCGCCGACATGGCACGCCACCTGTCGCCACGGGCGCACAGTGTGGGACAGGACATCGCCCTGGGAGCGGGCGAATCCGTCCGTGGTGCAGGCAACCGGTGTCTACCCGTGCGCGAACTTCCCCATACCGTCCAATACGATGTTCCCGGCCGCACGGCCATCGCTCGCACACCCACGTCGGCCGCGGCGCCATCGCCGCCCCAGCAGCGGAACGACTCGACGAACACGCAGTCCGCCACCATGAGAGCGGCGGTCCCCGACGTGCTGCAGTCCCGCGGGCAGCCTCTCGACACCGCCACACGCACGCGGATGGAAGACCGTCTGTCCCACGACTTCGGCCAGGTGCGGGTCCACGCCGACGCCAGAGCCGCGGAGTCGGCACATGCGTTTGGGGCGACCGCGTACACGGTGGGAAGGGACATCGTCTTCGGCGCGGGACAGTACAGGCCGAGCACCGGCGGCGGGGACAAGTTACTGGCCCACGAACTGGCCCATGTGATCCAGCAGGAGACCGCGCTCGAGGGTGTCCGGGGCTCAGCGTTCGCGCCGGCCGGCGGGGAGTCACTGGAAGACGAGGCGCAAGCGGCCGCCGAAAGCGTCACTGGTGGCCGTCAGGCCAGGGTGACCGGAAGGGTGAACACGGTCGGCCTGCAGCGGCAGCAGCCGCAGGCACACAAAGTGGGCGAGCTGGGGGAGCTGTACCTCAGCCAGGCGTTGGACCGCATGGGCTATGTCGTGCTTCCCGACGCGTCCAAGGCCTTGACCACGACGGGAATCGACCTGGTGGTGTGGGACCCGAGAAAAAATGTCGTATGGCTCATGGACAACAAGTCATTGGCGCGGGGAATCGCTGACGCCCCTGCCCTGTCAGGGCCCCAGTTCCCGGAGAACCTTCGCAAGGTCAAGGAGTGGCTGCGCTCGAACTGGGCCAGCAAGGAGGCAGCTGCGGCGCTCCGAGCATTGAACGCGGAGAGATATGTGAAGGTCGTCTCCAATTTCAACGCCATGGGCGGAGTTCGATTCACTCCCTCACTCTTCAGCAGAGGGCTGACGGCCTACGATGTCCGCCTGATGCGGTTGTTCACCAGCCATGCCGAGTGGGAGGCAGCGTTCGGCAAGCTCATTCTTCAACGGGGGATCCGCCTGACGGGGACGCGTGGATCGGCAACCGTGGGAAGCATGCTGATCACGATACTGGCCGTCGCGGGCTCTCTGTACCTGTACCGCGCGGTGGGAGCAAAGACCCAGCAACTCGTGGGAGAAGCAGTAGGGGGTATGGCCGTTGATGCGCTGCTCGTCCGCATCGCCGGCGCCTCCGTAGGGGTGATCGCGAGCCTGCTTTTGGGGTTGGAGTCCGACGAACCGGCTTCGGTGAGGGAGCGCCGGAAGAACATCGATGAAGTCATCGCGGCCCTTCCCGAACTTCAATACGACAAGCTCTCGGAGGAGGAACAGAACGAGATCCGAAAAACGATCGGCGAGCTCGTGGACAATCCGCTGGAGGTGCCCCCGCCACCGCCACCCCCGTACCCAGTGGCCCCGGCCCCGGGGCTGGCCCGGCCGAACCCTCCGCCTCCGCCTCTCCCGCCGGCGCCGCCGGTGGGGCGACCATGATCTTCGGTGATGCCCACACCTGCAGGGGAGGTCGCCGGTGACGAGTCGAGCAGCAAGCCGCTCCCCTCCGCCGAGCACCGAGGCTCCGCCACTTCGCCCACCACATGCCGGCCTCCTGTGCCGACGGCGACGGATATCGGGCGCCCCCATCAGATCACTCACACACCACCAACGAACCAAAAACCAAACCGTTTTATGTCGGTACGAGGGCGGGATGCGACGCCACGCCACCGGCGATAACATGGATATAACGGCCGTGTAATCCTGGTGGTCGGTAGCTAAATGCCCGTAGCGTTCCTTCGCGCGTCTTCGTGTCCCTTGTTTTCCTGGGGTCGAAGGCTGCGGGAAAGGAAGGGAAAGCAATGAGTCAGACGGACAGCCTCATCGCCATCGAGAAGGCTGAAGTGGGATACCGTGAAGGTTTCTCGAACGGCCACTACAACAACCACCAGAAATTTTCCCCCGCCGTTCCTGGACTGGAGTGGTCACAGAATCAGGCATGGTGTCAGACCTTTCAGTCCTGGGCCTTCCAGCAGGCCGGTGTGAAGGGTCTGGCGCCTGTGACCGCCTCATGCCCAACGGCTGTCAACTGGTACAAGAGCAGCAGCAGGTTCTCGTATTATCCTGCAATCGGGGCGATGGTGTTTTTCGGTCCCTCGGGAGGCCAACACGTCGGGCTTGTCTACGAGTATGACGCACATTATGCGTACACCATCGAAGGGAACACCAATGCCAACGGCTCGTCCGAGGGCAACGGGGTCTACCTGAAAAAGCGCGCCCGTCGGGACAGTCATCTCTACGGATACGGGCTGCCGAAATTCTCGGAGTGGATCATCACGGCAGATCCGGGCTTGAAGGATAAACCCGGATATACCTACATGACTGCCGCCTCCTCCCATGGTGAGTCCGACGCACTGTCCGTGGCAGATGTCGAAGAGGCACTGCCGTGGATGTCCTCGAACCAGCTCGCCTGGGCGGCCACTCACCCCACCGCCGAGGAGCAGGCCACGGAAAACGGCGACGGCACCACGGCGGACGCTGTCGCCCTCCTTCAGGATGCGTTGGAAAAGGTCATGGGTGTCGCCCCGGGCGACCCGTACTCCGTGTTCGAGGCGGAGACGCAGGAACTCTTCGAGCGGTTCCGCACGGAGAAGCTGGGCTGCTCCGGAGCGGACAGCCACGGCGTTCCCGGCACGCAGGAGCTGGTCGAACTGGGCAAGCAGTCGGAGCTGTTCAACGTCAGGGCGGGTTCGTCCCCGGCGGCAGAGCAGCTCTGGGTCAGCCTGAACCAGGTGGTCTGGGCCTCGGCCCACAGCGCCCGGGAGGAGCGGGCGCAGCCGGGCGGGGACGCCAGCCCGAAGGCCGATGTGGCTCTGGTGCAGGACGGGTTGGAGAGGGTCATGCATACGGACGTGGCCGATGAGCGCGGGATCTTCGAGACCGCCACTCAGAACCTTTACGACGAGTTTCGTCGTACGATGCTGCACCTCTCCGGCAGTGACGCCGTCGGGACCCCCGGCATGCAGTCGCTGACGGAACTCGGGCAGCGCGCCGGACTGTTCCGGGTGCGTACCGGTTTCCCGGTGGGCGTGACGACAGATGCCGCAGGCCTGGATGCCATGGGGCAGATCGACCCGAAGCAGGTGACGTTCCATCGGTGCACACCCGAGGGTACGCTGGAGGACTGGGTCGCTCAGGCGAGTACAGCAGCCGGAGTCCAGGCGAGCAGCCATTGGGTGAAAGGCTTCAGGACGGCCGTCGCACGTGAATCGTCCGGCAACCCCAACGCCTGCAACCTGTGGGACGCCAATGCCAAAACGCCTCCTGGCTTCAGCAAGGTCAAGGACTTCGGAGACGGCTATCTGGGCGACGGGCGGATCGTGAGGCTGAACGGTTCACTCACACATTTCCAGTGCTCCAGGGGTATCGTGCAGTGCATTCCGCAAACATTTGCCCAGCGTCATGCTCCCGGTACCTCGGTGAACATCTACGACCCCGTGGCATGCATCGCCGCCGCGATGCGGTACGTCCGTACCCGGTACGGCGTCGCCGTCGACGGTTCCGATCTCGCCAAGAAGGTCCAGCAGTTCGACCCCAACCGGCCGCCCCACGGGTACTGAAGTGAAGCGTTCCGGGCCAGGGGAGTCGCTTGTGGTGGGCGCAGGGCGACGGTAAGTCCGAAGAGTCGGCGGAAGATTCTCCCAAGAGCTCGTGACACGATCATGGGCGGACCTTCTTGAGGCGTCTCCAGCAGATGAGGCTACAGACCAACGAGACGAAAACATCGTGGAGTTCGGTTCGGCGTTCCCAACGGACGGCAAGGCGTTCGAACTGGTGGAGCAGAGCGAAGGTCTGCTCGACGACGTGGCGGAGCTTGCCCAAGCCCTTGATGCTCGGGGCGCCCTTGCGGGAGATGACCGGCGAGATCCGCCGCTTGCGCGGCTCTCGGCGGTTGGGGTTGGAGTCGTAGCCCTTGTCGCCGGGGAGCGAGTCGGGGCGGCGGCGCGGACGCCCGCGCCGTCCGGCCACGGGCGGGATGCCGTCGACCAGGGCTAGGGTCTGGATGACGTCGTTGACGTTGGCCGCGGTGGTGATGACCTTGAGCGGGGTGCCGCGTCCGTCGCGGATCAGGTGGTGCTTGCTCCCCGTCTTCCGTCGGTCGACGGGCGACGGACCAGTGTCGGAGCCCCCCTTTTTTCCGCGCGGATGTAGGAGCCGTCCACGCACGCGCGGGACCAGTCGAGTTCGCCGGCCGCGTTCAGCTCGGCGAGCGGGATGCGGTGCAGCTGGTCGAAGACCCCGGCCTGCTGCCACCGCTCCAGGCGTCGCCAACAGGTCCGCCCGGAACCGGATCCCAGCTCCAGCGGCAGGAGTTGCCAGGATATGTCGTTGTGCAGGACGTACAGGATGCCCTGCAGACACAGCCGGTCCGCCACCGGCCGTGGGCCCGGCGACTTCTTCGGCCAGGGTGTCAGCAGCGGCTCGATCAGCGCCCACAAGTCGTCGTCCGCGATCCATGGCCGGGTGCTCACATCCTCCCGAACGGCGGAATCGTCACATCGGTCACGCCGGACCAGGGCATTGCAACAAGATCGAGCTACGAGCTCGTAGGACACGGTCTGACACTGCAACGGCCTTCGGCGTGACTGGTCGCCAGGCTGTTCGCTGGCCTGGGCTTGGATGGGGACCCGGGTGATGTCAGGGCGTGACGGGGAGGCTAGGGCCTGTCCGGCGGATCATGTGACTTCCCGCACTCCGGCACGTTGGCATGTTCATGGGGCGGGGAGATCCCACGAACGAGGAATGGGCCCGGCTGAAGCCGCGTCTGCCCAAGTCCGGCCAGCGCGGCGGGCGTTGGGCCAGCCACCGCAGGAGCATCAACGGGATCCTGTACCGGAACCGGACTGGGGTGCCGTGGCGGGATCTGCCTGCGCGGTTCGGCAAGTGGAAGACCGTGCATGAGAGGCACAGACGCTGGTCGGCGGACGGCACGTGGGACAAGATCTATGCGGCCGTCCTGGCTGACGCGGATGCCCGGGGCCGCATCGACTGGTCCATGGTGAGCGTGGACTCCACCACCTGCCGGGCCCACCAGCACGCCGCCGGGGCACGCAAGAAACCACCGCGAGTGCCGGGAAAAGACGCACGCCCCGGCAGCACCGCCCGGATGAGGGACTCGGACGCTCCCGGGGCGGCCTTACCTGCAAGATTCACCTCGCTGGAGAAGGCGGGCGCCGCCCCCTGGCCCTGCTGATCACTCCGGGCCAGTGGGGCGACGCCCCGCAGCTCATCCCCGTCATGGAACGCATCCGCGTCGGCCGGCTCGGCGGCGGACGCCCGCGCACCCGCCCGGACCACCTCGGCGGCGACAAGGCCTATTCCTCCCGGCGTAACCGCCGCTACCTGCGCAGACGGCAGATCAAGCACACCATCCCCGAGCCGAAGAACCAGCGGGCCAACCGCCAACGCCGCGGCAACAAGGGCGGACGGCCCACCGGCTTCGACAAAACGATCTACAAACGCAGAAACGAAGTAGAGCGCACGATCAACGCCCTCAAGAACTTCCGGGCCGTGGCGACGAGGTTCGACAAGCGTGTCTATGTCTTCCAGGGCACCGTGACCGTCGCAGCGATCCGGCTCTGGCTTCGGGGGTAGACCCATTATCTCGGTGCAGGGATGCGTCTGTCACCGTTCTTCGGAATGATCTTTACACCCGATTCGCGCCTCTAGGCTTGCAGGCGGACGCAACGCATGGATCCGACCTGGGAGTTGAGAGTGGTGCACGACGTTGCCGCGCTGGCCGTGGAACTGGCGGATATGGCTGCGGCCGATCACCAGTTGGCAGTCCGCGCGAACAGCGATGACCCCGCCGAGCAGCTGGCGTGGCGGCGACTGACCGCTCGGCATGGCGACCGGCTCAACGAGATCATGGAGGAGTACGGCTGGCCGACGGCGGAACTGGTCGGCGAGGAGGCCGCACGCGCGGCATGGCTCATCGCTCAGCACGCCGACCGGCAGCTCGACGTTCAGCGTCGCGCCCTCCAGCTGATGCGGCAGGCAGTGTCGGCAGGCTCGGCCAGCCCGCGCGAACTGGCCTTCCTGCGCGACCGCACGCTGGTCAATGAGGGCCGCAAGCAGGTCTACGGAACTCAGATCGCTGGTATGAAGGACGGGGCGCCGGTTCCTTGGCCCTGTGAAGAGCCCGACCGCATGGACGAACTCCGTGCGGAAGTCGGCATCGAGCCCTTCGACGAGTACGTCGCCAAGTTCTCCATGACCTGACGCCTCCTTCCCAGTCGCGTCCAGTGGATCACTGCCCGGGCTCACCTGCCGCGGACAATGACTCCGCCGGACAGGCCCTAGCGAGGTGCTGCGAGTACGTCCCGGAGTACGTTCGCAAGCGTGATGCGGGCCAGCTCGTGCCCACGGTCTCCTCGATGCCCTCGTAGATGCTCTGCATTGCCGGCTGGATGCCGTGGCCCACCACGCATCCCTGGTCCGGGGTGGTGTGGTGCATGGCGAACAGCGGGCCGGGTTCCACTGCCTCGTACACGTCGAGCAGGGCCATCGACTCCAGCTCGCGTGCCAGCGACCAGCCGGCGCCCCCCGCCGGGACTTCACGAGCCCGGCCCCGCGCAGCTCGCCGAGCAGCCGTCTGATCACTACGGGGTGGGTGTTCGCGCTGGTCGCGATCTGCTCGGAGGTGGCGACCTCATGGCCCTGGCGCTGGTAGAGGCCGAACCAGGCCAGCGCGTGGCGGCGATGGTCAGCCTGCTGTTGGCGCTCGTGAGCTCCTCCTCTCGGTCACAACGGTTCATGTTGCGACGACGCAGTCGTAACGGTGAAGGTTGCAACGGGCTGTTGTAACAATTAAAGTTGCGACTGTTGAAAAAGATCGATCAGCGAGGTGAGAAGAGTGAGCAAGCCACTCACGGGTAAGGTCGCCCTGGTCACCGGGGGGTCGCGCGGACTGGGAGCCGCGACCGTACGGCTACTGGCCGAGCAGGGCGCCGACGTCGCCTTCACCTATGTCAGCTCCGAGAAGCGGGCGCAGGCCGTCGTCGACGAGGTGCACGGCAGGGGAGCCAAGGCCGTCGCCTTCAAGTCCGACCAGGCGGACACGAGCCGGGCGCCGGCGCTGATCGACGACGTGGTCGCGCACTTCGGTGGCCTGGACATCCTCGTCAACAACGCGGCGATCTCGGTGGAGCAGGGCCGCACGGTGGACGACCCGGACGCCGACACCGCCGCACTGGACCGGATGCACGCCACCAACTACCTCGGCGTGATCGCCGTCATCCGGGCCGCCTCCCGAGTGCTGCGCACGGGCGGCCGCATCATCACCGTGAGTTCCGGACTGGGCTCCCGGGTCGGCGTCCCGGGCGTTGCCGACTACGCGGCGACCAAGTCAGGCATCGAGAGGTACACCATGGGGGTCGCACGGGACCTCGGGCCCCGCGACATCACGGCCAACGTCGTGGAAGCCGGGCTGATGGACAGCGGCATGCAACCGCCGGACCCCAACACCCTCAAGGCCCTGCTCAGCTCGCTGTCCCTGCAACGCATGGGGCGCCCCGACGAAATCGCCGCGGCCATCGCCTTCCTCGCGAGCCCCGCCGCGTCGTACGTCACGGGCGCGGTGCTGGACGCCCACGGCGGCTACAACGCCTGAACCCGAACCCCTGCCGCGTGCCCCGAAGGACATCGCGCCTTCGGGGCACGCACCGCCACCGACCTGCGTGTGCGTGGACACGCCTCAAGAAGCCCGGATCGTGATCGTGTTACGAGCTCTACGAGGATGACGATGTCGATGGGGTGGCGGTCGGCGGGACAAGAACGCCGTCAATGATGTATACCGTCGCGTTCTTCGTGGGAATGTTGCCGCAGGCGATCGGCACACTCCCGTTGACCTTGAAGGAGTCACCGGAGCCAGAGGTGGTGAGGGTGCTGCCCTCAAGCGTGGTGAAGGTGCCATGAGGGAGCTGTGCCTTGGTGATCTCCTTGTGCTCGACCACGTGGTAGGTCAGCACCTTCTTGAGCTGAGCACGGTCGTTGAGAAGCGCGTCCCTCTTGGTGGCGCTGAGTTTGTTGAACGCGTCGTTGGTGGGCACGAAGACGGTGCTGTCCTTGAGACCGTCCAGGGTGTTTGCCAGGTCGGTCTTCTTGATGGCATCGGCCAGCATGGACAGGTTCGGATTGTTGTCCACTGCGGTTGTGACGCTCTCGTGCGCCATCTGTGCGGCACTTCCGTTGCCGCTCTGCGGCAGCATGGAACAGCCTGGACCGAAGGGCTGCTCGCTCTGTGACGGCGACGCTGTGTCGGTGGCACCTGGCGACGAGTCGGAGGCCGATGCCTGGGACGTCAGTACGCCCAGCGACAGCGGGAGGCTCAGCGCTGCTGCCACTGCGACAGCGGTGGTACGGACACGGACGCACTTCATACCAATTCCTCGTTCCCCATGGAGGAGGGCTTGGGCCTGGGGTCGACTGGCTGCGGCAAGAGCCACCTGGCCAGGGGCCCGCACGCCGGTGGGGAATACGCACCACACCGGCGGGCCCATCGGTTCCTGATCGGGCCCTCCACCATCTAAGCGCAGATTGCGCCGCCCGGCATCTTCGAACCGGCTGACCTCGGCGGTTCGGGACGAGCGCGAAAAGCGTCGGATGAACATGCAGGTCCTGGCCGATCCGTCCGGCCGGTTACCGTGGGCCTCGCCAGCTCTGCCGATGCCGCCATGACGCCTTGGCGGCCCGCTGACACGGCATCATCCGCACGCTCGCGGACGCCTGCGTCAAGTGCTGGGCCGGCAAGGGATACCAAGGCACCGGGAGCACGGTCCGCATCCCGTGCTGGGGACGCTGGAAGACGCATCCCCAGGGACACGACGCCGCCGATCGGTCTCACGAAGAGCCGAGTCTTGGTCGAGCAGGCCGTCGCCACCATCGGTTCTCGCGGCTCCCCCGCAGACTGTGAAGCTCCGCCACTCGCATCATGATCCCCGCCCGAGTCATCCTCTGACTGCATTTGGCCGGCTCAGGCTGGGGTCGGAAAGAGCTCGGCCGTGGGCTCCAGCAAGAAAGGAACCGTAGTGCTCGGCAGCGGCCGACCGGTCCGCAGCGGCCTCGTGTTCACGTGGGTGGAGATCGCGAACGCCGGTCTCGAACTTCGGCCGCTTCTTGGCACAGTCCTGCATGCCCGCCTTGCGGAGCGTGTCATCCAGGTCCCGACACTCCCGGCGCGCCTGAGTCTGCTCGTCCATCCAGTGGCGCAGCCAGATCTGGTAGATACGCCCAAAATCAAGCAAATTGCCCGGATCGCTGGCGACGGCGATGAAATCCTGCTTCCGCGCCGCCCGGTTGGCCCGTGTTTGGTCAGCCGGAATGGCTTGAACTGTCGAACGCAGGTCTCCGATGTCGCGCGGGAGCCTTTCCTGATCGCGTCCCTCCTGGCATGAGACGATCGCACGCCCCGAAGCGCCGTACTGGACGACGTGGGCAAGTCCGTGCGCCAGAAGGTGCCGGCCCTCAGGGACGTTCACGGATCCCCCGCGGGCGACGACGATGTCCCGCCCGAGGGCGTGTGCCCGTGCCCCAGGGCACGGGCCGGCTCCGATGCCTTTCCTCCGCTGTACGCGTACGCCACCGCAATCGTGCTCGAAGCCCTCTTCCCTCTCCGTCCGCCCCGAGGGGTCCAGGGCGTGTCCGCCGTTTGCCGGCACAACGCCGGAAACGGGTCCCGAGCGCTCCGCAGGACGTCCGTCCGGTACCCGCGCCCTTCTCCAACCCGCCGGCGCGGGTCCGCCCTCCGCGCGAGGGCCTGCCGCCGAGTGGTCGGTGCCCCACGGCGTGCCGTTGCCGGCGGGCGGCTCCGGGCGACCCGGTAGGGGCCGCCGGACACCACCGCGCCTGCGGCGTCGTTCGCCTGCCGCTCCGACGTGTCTGCAGGATCGCTCACCGACAGCGGGCCGGGGACGGCGGACCGTCCGCCCGCGCGCCGCCACGCCATCGCCTGCACGTCCGTCCTCCCGTCGCCGCATCGCCCCGGCACGCAGCGGCGGACGACCCCGTCGTCCCACCCGAGGTGACGAGCGCTACGGGGCGTCCAGGCGGAACCACTGCACGAACCGGCCCCCCGGGACCGCGTCGTCGGTCGGCAGGAGCAGCCGGGTGCGGTCCCCCTCCAGGACGTAGGGAGCATGGCAGTTGAGCCGCAGGCCCGGATCGTCCTTGGCCACGATCGCCGAGCCCTCGATGACGAAGCGGCCGGTGATCGGGCGGAGCGGGTCGGGAAGCTCCCGGAGTCTGCCCGGGAGCCTTTCGGTGAGCCACTTGGTGGCCGAGGCGTCGACGGTGTTGCTCTGGGTGGGGCGCCATTGGATCGTCTGGTCCGAGACGTCGGCGGCGAAGGGGGCGGGCGGCAGGACGATGGTGCTGAGCTGGACGTACCTCATGGTGGGGTTGTTGGGGAGCACCGCCCACGGGAACTCGTTGAGCAGCGGCGCCGGGAGGTCGAGGGCGACGTGGCACACCGGTTTGGGCCGCCGGTCGGTGGCGGAGTTCATGATGCTGCGCAGGTCGATGGGCCGGTCCAGCACGACGGAGATCCCGCCGACCAGCGTGGCGGTGGTGACGGTGTCGTCGTTGCGGAACTCCTGCTCGGCTCCTGGCCCGGGCTGCAGCCATCTGACCGCCGTGATGTGGACGCCCGGTCGCGGTGCCAGGGTGACGGTGACCACGGCGCCGTCGCCGTCCTCCAGCCGGAGCCCGACGGTGTCCCCGGCCGCGCCGGGCACCGGCTGCCACCAGAACGCCACTGTCCCGTCCTCACCCGTCGCGCCCTCGCCCGTACCGGCCCAGGCCGAGGAGCCGGGGGCCGGGGGCGTGCCGCCGGTCGCCTCGGCGACCAGGGCCCCGGAGTTGGCCCTGGCGATCACCGTGGCGCCCCGGACCGGTCCGCAGGCGCTGTCCACGAGGACCCGCACCGGCTGCGGCAGGATTCGGCTGCCCACCCGCGGATACTGGCCGTCGCCGCTCACCAGACGCAGTTGGCGCCGCTCGGCGAGCCACACCAGTGCCGCCTGGACGGTCCTGGACGCAGGGGAGTCCGCGCACTGGCCGGGAGGCGTCCAGGTGACGTCGTCCGCCACGGCGCGCTCCAGGAACTTCTGCGCTGTGACGGTGAGGGGCGCGTCCGGGCCGTCGGGCCGGCGGAGGTGCAGAACGTCGGAGGCGACCTCCGGATCGGGCTGCCACCAGAACGCCACCGTGCCGTCCGGGCCCGTCTCGGAATCCTCGGTGACGCCCCACGGCGCGGACCCCGGTGCGGGCGGCTCGGTGTCGGAGGGGCGGGCCACGGCGACCAGTCCCTGGCCGCTCGCCGTGGCGGTCACCGCGGCGCCCCGGACGGGCCCGCAGGCGCTGTCCACGACGGCCCGCACCGGCTGCGGCAGCACCCGGTCCCGCGGACCGAGATGCTGGCCGTCACCGCCGAGCAACCGCAGTTCACGCAGGGTCGCCAGCCGCTCCAGGGCGTTCTGGACGGTCGGGGGCTCCGCGAACGCCGCCGCCTCGGCCGGGCGCTGCCAGGCGACCTGGGCGGCGATCGCGAGGCGGCCGGTCACCGTGAGCGCGGGGGGGATCCCCGGCTCCGCCCCGGGGCGCTCCAGCAGCGTGACCGTCAGCCGCTGGGTCGGTTCGCCATCGGGGTCGAGGGTCCAGGCCACCGCGGCCACCCCGTCGGGGCCGGTCTCCTCGGTGATCCTTCGTCCGGTCCCGCCCCCGTCGAGTCCGGTGAGCACGCCGCCGCCCTCCACCGTGAAGAGCACCGGGGCGCCGGGAAGCGGCAGCCCGCCGTTGCGGGCCGCCACGCGGACGGGCTGGGGCAGCGGCGATCCCGGCGGCGCCTGCTGCCCGTCGCCGCCGGCGAGGTCGAGGGCGACCAGCTCGGTCTGGGCCGGGAACAGGCGCCGGCAGTCGCGTTCCACGGTCCAGCCCGTGTCGTCCCGGGTGAGCAGGGCCAGCGGGGCGCTGTGGACCACCGGCCCCACGGGAGCCATGGGCTCACCCTGCTCGTCGGTACCGGGGGGCCATTCGATGGTCCCGGCCTGCGAGGTCTGGCCGTGGAGCAGGCGGCTGGTGCGGGCGGGGATCAGCCAGTAGTCGCCACTGCCGGGCGTTCCGCCGGAGGGGAACCGCACACGGATGCCGTTCTCCAGGTCCTGGTGTTCCTCGGTCACCGGCAGCAGCCCTTCCCAGCGCCGCACCAGGGGCGTTCTGCCCAACTGGGCGAGCGTGGGGACCGGGCCCCACCAGCGGACGGTCAGCTGCAGGCCCCGTGCCGAGGTCACGGTGGCCAGGAAGCCCGGCTGCCGGCGGACCTGCAGATCGGTGCTGGTGACCTCGACGAGATGGTCCTTCCGGATGGACAGTTCCTCGTCGCGGCCCTCACGGTCCAGTGCCAGCTGCGAGAGAGGCTCGGTCTCCGAGGCGGGGGCGATGCCGGTGACGCCCGCGACCACGCTGCCGTTCTCGCGCGACCACAGGAAGGTCGGATCGGGGCCCGGGTGGTGGATCTGCACGCGGTAGAGCTGGTTCTCCAGACCCAGGTAACCGCCGGTGGGGGCCATGGCGCACGGATCGAGTTCCTCACGCGGCGTGCCGAGCGAGGCCGCCATCGACCGGGGCGTCCTGGGCGCCTCCTCGGACGCGACGCGCACCTGCCACACCGTCTGGGCACGGCCACTGGTGTCCGGACCGCCCAGCGCCGCCTCGCGCAGGGCGGGTCGCTCGTCCGCGGTCACCAGGTGGGTCCACACGTCGAGGAAGGCGGTGTAGCGGCCGGGCGGCGGCTCCGGCAGCGCGGGCACGCCGTCGACCTCCCGCACGTGGGGCTGGTCGCGCAGGGGCCACCCGGCCCGCTCTTCGCCTGCGGCCGACGGTGGGACGGCGGCCTCGACCAGGGTCCCGGCCACGTAGTAGCGCCCGGGCGTGACCGCGAGGTCCTCCCACCGGGCCGCCTTGGCCGGCGCACCGTCCGCCCCCACGATCGCGAAGCCCGCACCGGTGAGCGGGCCGCCGGCCCACCCGGCCAGGTCGAGGGTGCGCGTCTCGTCGTGGTGGGCGGTGAGCGCGGCCTGCTCGTTCCAGTCGGCGTCCAGCACCACCCGTCCCTGCTGCAGCAGAACCGAGCGGTAGGCCTCCTTCGGCGTGAAGGTCCAGCGGGTGAAGTCTCCGTGCATGGCTCAGCTCCAGATGATCCCGGCTTCCAGCTCCGCGGGCACGTACGACGCCAGGTGCCGCCGGACCGCGGCGAGGCGCAACGGCCTGCGCAGGTGGTGGTACGCACCCATCTCCGTGCCGCCCTCACCGCCTTCGCGGATGGCGTCCGGGCAGGTCCTCGACAGGGCGAGGTAGAGCGGCGAGCCCGGTTCCTCCGATGCATACACCGGCGCGCCCGGCGCATGCTCCCGGCTCGCCGGTGCGCAGTCGAAGCGGCGCGGTGTGAGGGATCCGGGCAGGACGTAGCAGTGGCTCAGACCGCCCTCCTGCCGGTCCTCGACGCGCACGAGGCCGTCGAAGACCGTGTCGGCGGCGTCCAGCGTGCGGACCCGCAGCGTGCCGCGCACGGTGCTCGCCCGGACCGTCAGATGCGCCCCCGGCGCCGTCACCGCCGGCCCGTCGGGACCCGCGTCGACGACGCAGTCGCTGATCGCGATGGCCTGCACGCCCTCGGGCCAGTCCACGGCCCGCACCACGCTGCGGATCAGCTCCAGCCGACGGGTCCCGCCGGGGGCCCGCGGCGCATCCGGCGGCAGCGCGTTCGCCGCCCTCGTGACGCGGCCGGTGACCGTGCACTGGGAGAGCACCAGCCGGGCGAGCGACCCGGCCCGCACCGTCACGTCCCCCTCGACGACGATCCCGTCCAGGACCAGGCTGCTGTCCAGCCCCCCGGTGACCACGACGGAGCCGCGCAGATGGGGACGGAGCCCCGCGGGGACGCACGCGGCGTCCACGGACCGCCCCTGCGAGCCCTTCTCAGGCTCCTGCCGCGGCGGGGAGGCCGCGACCAGGACCAGACGGACCCCCGCCGGCACATCGAAGGAGAGGTCCTCCGAGCGGGAGGCGTTGTCCCCGACCGCGACGACCACCGTGGCGCCCGGCGGCAGCCCGGCGAGCGCCTCCAGCGCCCGGTGGACGCCCGCGGCCGTCGACGGCGCCCCGCCCGGGCCGACGTCGATCCGCCGGTCGATCCCCTCGCCGCCGTAGCCGTCCGCCTCGAGAGCCCTGTGGAACCCCTCGGACCGGTCGTACGTCCCGGCGCCGACCTCGGCGAGGGCGCCGTAGTGGTACCGCACGAACACCTCGGCCGTCTTCAGCGGGGCACCGCCGCGGAACAGCAGCAGCCGGCCGGTCACCGGGTCCACGCACGCCTGGTCCTCGTTCCCCGGCGCCAAGGGCTCCAGGCCGCACACCCGCACCCGGTCGGGCGGCAGCGGCGACGCGTCCCGGCCGATCCGGACGGCCAGCGGCAACTCCCGTGCGTCCAGCGCATCGTGACGCGCGGCCTCCAGCAGGGCGTGCAGTCTCCGCGGCCGCAGGGGGACGGGCAGGTCGGATTCACCGGCGCTCTCCTCCCGCGTCGCCTCCGTCCGCGGCACGGCGGCGAACAGGGGTGCGGGCCTGCCCAGAGCGTCGAAGGTCCAGCGGCCCGGCCCGTCGGGCCGGGCCTCGGGCCACAGCCCGGGCACGTCGGCGTCCCCCACCGGGTGACTGCGCAGGGTGAAGAGGCAGACGCCCAGTCGGGAGATGCCGTAGCGGCCGCGCCCCGAGGCGGTCCCGCGTGCCTCGGCGGTCCGCGTCAGGGGGTCGAGGGCGCCCCGCTCGAAGTCGTGGGGGGCGACGGACCGGCCGGTGTGCAGGTGGGGACCGCCGGTGTGGTCCAGCCGGTTCGCCCCGCGCAGCGACGCCACCGCCGGCCTGTCCAGGCGTACGTGGTTGACGTGCGCCGTCGTGGCCAGCAGCCTGAAGTACTCGACGGCGCGCGCCTGCCAGCCGGTGACCTCCCTGGCGACCTGCTCGAGCACCGCGACGGTGCCCTTGCGGCGGCGGTAGGACACCGTGTGGGCGACGGCGGTCCGCCAGCTGTGCCCCTCGCCCAGGTCCGGCAGGGCTTCGGTGAGCCCGATCAGCTCCGCGAGGTGCGACAGCGGTTCCTCGCCGCAGGTCTCCACGAACCAGCCGTCGTAGAGACCTGCGAGCTCCCTCTCCAGGACGTCCAGCTCCCCGGCGACCACCGACAGCAGGGCGCGCAGGGCGCCGCCCGACTGCTCGTCCCGGGCGCGTACATGGGCCGGGAGCAGCGACAACAGCCGTTCAGGGTCACCCTGGACGCCGGCCCCGTCCACCGTGCCGCTCACGCGGGCATCACCCCGACCTCCACCGCGCCCCGCGCCAGGCCCACCAGCCGTGCCGGGCAGATGCCCTCGGCGCTCTGGTGAGCGGGGGAGGACGTGAGCACCCGTACCGCCTCCGTGTCCGGCGGGAGCGGAACCTCCCCCTTCTCGGTGGCGGGCAGCCGCAGCAACCGGACCAGGTCACAGGCCGTGACACCCGACACCGCCCGCACCGCCGTCGTCACGGCCGCCGCGGTCACCGGGGTCCCGAACCGCTGACGGTCCGGTGCGAGACGCCGCTCGAGCGCCGCGGCGACGGCGCGGGCCACCGCGGGCCACTCGTACGCGGGGTCGACGAGCACCCCCACCCGCACCCCGAACCACAGGACCTCGGCCGGCAGCACGCGCACCCAGGCGCCCGGAGGGCAGACGTCCCGGAACGCCGCGGCCAGGTCGGTGAGCAGCCCCTCACCGACGCGCTCGTTCCCCTCACCGGTCACCGAGACCACGGTGGTCCGCCGGCTGCCGTCCAGGACCAGGTCGGCCCGCACCGTGCTGATGCCCGCGAAACCCAGCGCGAAGTCCTCGTAGTCGCCCACCGAGACCACCCGGTCCAGCGTGCGGGCCCGACGGGGCGCCGCGCCGCGCGCGTCCTCCAGCGTCTCCGCGGGAGCCCAGTCGTGCGAGGCCGCCGGATTCTCCACGGTCGCGATGCCCAGCGGGCGGCGCGGCAGCAGGCTCAGCTGACCGGGGCCGACGGCGCCGTCGGCCCCGATGCCCACCCGGTAGGCCGCGGTCACGTTCTCCGTACCGGTCGGCAGGCGGGCACCGCGCACACCGTCGCCGAAGACCGCGGTCGCGGTGCCGTCCTCCGTGTTGCGCACCACGTACGCCCGGTCGTTCGGTCCGGCCTCCCGCAACGTCGGCACCTCCGTCCACAGTTCGCCGTTCACCCGGATGTCCAGCGTGCTCCTGGCGCCCGCCAGGGCGGCCGTGCGGACGTAGGTGAGCGGTCCGCGCCAGATGGGCAACGCGGTGAACCGCTGTTCGCCGTTGCCGCTGCCCAGGACCTGGGTCACCGTCTCCCCGTGGGTGGCCGTCACCACGTTGCCGCGCACGACGAGTGTGTCCGGCGCGTACGCGCCCCTCAGCTCCCGGTCCAGGGTGACCGTCATGACGGTGCCCGTGGGGTCGACGGCGCATTCGACGACCTCGGCCTGTTCGGTGGCCATGGCGCCGGTCCTGACGTCCCGGCCCTGGACGACGACCACGCGTCCCGGCTGCAGCGCGGGATCGGTCGCCACCAGCTCCAGCCTCCGTCCGGTGGCCGGTTCCGTCCGCGGCATCCGGCTCGTGGGCAGCTCCACCGACCGGCAGTGCACGAGCGTGCTCCGCGGGTCGAGATCCCGGGCGGTGCCGTCGGTGCGCACCACCGTGGTCCGTGTGCCGAAGCCGTGGTGCGCCTTGGCCGAGGGGGAGGAGGAGACCGCCCGGTACAGCCGGCGCTCCCCGCCGTCTCCCGGGGCGGCCGCCGGGTGGCCGTCGGCCGGCCGCGCGCACTCGACGACCAGCCAGGAGCCGGGCAGGATCCGCAGGTCGTCGCCGTCCAGCTCCAGGACCAGCTTCCCGTCCCCTCGCGGCCCGGGCGTCGTCGCCGGTCCGTCCGTGGGGGGGCCGCCGTCCGGCAGATTCCAGCCGGACAGGGCGGCTCGTTGGGCAAAGTGGTGGACGCGGTCCCCCTTGACGAGCAGGAGGGTGTCGCTGGGCAGGTCGGTGCCGGGCGCCGCGGACACCGACAGCAGGGTCCAGCCGGGGTGCTCGGGCGGCTGAGCCGCCACGTCGGTGACCACCACGCAGGCCCAGGCCGACGACGGTGCACCGGTGGCGGAGCGGGTGACGACCAGCAGCGTGTCGCCCGTCCGGACCCCGGACGCCGCCGCCTCGACCCAGATCCGGGCCGGGCGGGACCCCAGTGACTGGGGGACGGTGGCGACGGCCGGGACGGCGTTCCACGCGGCCCTGCACTCGAGGTCGGCGCCCGTCTCGAAGATCTGCGGGGTCTGACCGGGGCTCGGGACGCTCTGGACCGGCGTGCCCCGCGGCACGGTGACGGTCTGCGGCGCCCCCGGCGCATCCTCGACGGTGAACGCCAGCTCGGCCTGGGCCGCCACCCCGGGCCGCAGCTCGTGCCCCAGGCCACGGGTGAGTTCCCGGACCGATTCCCGTTCGGTCGCGGTGCTCAGAAAGCCTTCCTGCGCCACCCGTCCGGTGTAGAAGGCCACGATGTCTGCCACGACCGCCCACGCGTCCAGCAGGGCGATGGCCGGCTCGTCGGGCGGTCTCCGGGCGAGGGCGCGCACCCCCACGGGCTGGCTTGGTGCGGCCAGGGCGGTGCGCATCCTCGCCATGGACCGGCCGTGGGCCGTGACGTGGACGCGGGCGGACAGCTGCTCCGGCCGGCCGGCGGCCGCGGGGCCGTCGCCGTGCCGGGGGAGCGGGTCGGTCATGCGCCACCTCTGACGACCAGATCGACGAAGCCGGTCTCCGGGCTGTCCGGATCGCTCCGGCAGCACAGGATCTCGCGGCGCGAGGCGTCCAGGCGGCCGCGGGCGAGAGCGGCGCGGTTGGCGGCGTCGCCGGCGCCCGCCCGGCAGAAGCGTTCGACATGGACCTGGACCACCCCGGGCACGGACATGGCCTGCGCGATCAGGTCACTGAGGTACAGCGACGAGCCGAAGCCCAGGTTGTCGGGGTGGAAGAGCCCGCGGCGTCCGTCCGGCAGCACCGACGCGGACAGGGCTTCCCGCAGGCGTTGCCCGGCCTCGGCGCGCAGGGTTCCCGCGTCCAGGCAGCAGACGACGCCGATCTCCACCGGGACCAGGGCCGCCTCGGCGAACTCGACGTCCACCCCCGCGGTCCGTCGCACGTCCAGCAGGCCGGCCAGCCGGTCGAAGAGCCGCTCGTCCGCCGTCCCGTCCGGGTCCACGACCACCTGCTGGGCGTACCAGGAGCCCGTCCACCGGGAGGAGGCCACGGCCTGTCGCACCGCGCCGTCCGCGCCGGCGATCGCGGCGTAGTCGTCGGGCGTGACCGCCTGCAGGCGAGTGCGGAAAGCCCGGGGCGCCAGTTCCCGCACCTCCGCCGTCGGCTGGGGGTCGAGGCCGCCCGCGGCGGGCAGGGGATTGGTGACCCGGACGCCCTCGAGCGTGCCGCCGTCCGGACCGCCGAGGGGCTCCGTGAGGGTGTCGACGCCGACGTTGCCCCAGGAGCCGCCGCCGAGCCGGTACCGCAGTGTCATGGTCGTCCCCGGTGTGGGGCGGCGTCCCGTGACGCCGTCGCCGAATCGGAGCCTGATGGTCCTGTCGTCCTCCGCCTCGACCACCACGTGCGCGGCGGTCCGGTCACTGTCCAGCAGGTCGGGACGCGGCAGCCAGCGGCGCGCGCCGTCGTCGAGCTCCAGCTGGGCGACGGCGCGCCGCGGGTCGGGACGCAGAGCCGCGCTCGCGCTCTCCCAGCCCTGGTCGGGGGGCACCCCGTTCGACGGTCCGGGATCCGCCGGGGCGGCCCAGGCCACTCCCGCCCTGCGGAGGAACGGCCGGTAGGTGCCCTCCCACGGCACCTGGGCGGGGACCGGGACGTCGTCGTGGACCGAGGCCCCGTGGTCCGCCAGGACGATGTTGGCCAGGGCGACCGCGGAGCCCACGGCCTGGTCGCCGACCGACCGGGACACCCTCAGCGGGAGGGGCAGGGCGTCGTCACGGTGCCAGTGGATCTCCAGCACCCGCCGCGGAGCGGCACCGCCACCGTGGCCGGCCAGCGCGTCGACGTGCTCGACCGGTTCCCGGTCCAGCCGGACGGCGTACCGGTGGGTCGGATCGCCGTCGGCGCGGGTCCCCGAGGGTCCCAGCTCGGCCAGCACCAGCACGTCACCGGCGCGCAGTGCGGGATCGCCGTCCGGGGCCACCGCCACGAACGCGGAGCGAGCGCCGACGGGCAGCACGTGGTCCGCCTGTCCCCAGGCGTGCAGGAGAAGCCTGTTCCTGGCGGGGGTGAGCATCACCGGGGCGCAGGTCTCGAAGACCGCCGTGTCGGCCTGCGCCCCGTCGCGCGCGGCGGACGGCGCCGCTCCTTCGCCCACGGCGGTACCGGCCCGCAGAAGGACTTCGGCGGTCGTGGTGAACGCCAGCCAGGTGCGCGCGGAACAGCCCTCGTGGACGTGGTAGTCGAGCAGCCGCGCGTGCCGGCGCACCGAGACCCTGCGGCGGGCGGTGCTCAGCGCCGCCTCCTGGGCGACCGCGTCCTGCCGATAGGACAGGCGGTCGCCGAGGTAGGCGAAGAGCTCGATCAGGGTGACGCCGATGTCGGCCGGCGACCGGTCGGTCCAGTCGGGCAGCAGGACCGCCATCCGGTCCAGCAGTCTGGTGCGCAGCGCCTCGTAGTCGCGGGCGAGGTAGTCGAGCACCGGTGAGGCGGCGGTGACGGGCGGCACCGGGGCCGGCCGGCCGCGGACGGTGTCCGCGGGGCAGTCCACGGCGAAGGTGAACGGGGCCTGCGCCAGCGGCACGTCGAAGCCCGCGGGAGCGGCCGCTCCGGCCGGCCCGAGCAGGCGCAGGACGTACGTCGACCGGTCGCCGGGTGACGACGTCCTGACGATCAGTACCCTCGCCCGCACCTCCTCGGGCACGCACGCCGCCACCAGCGCACGGTCGGCCTCCGTGACCGGCGCCGACGCCCCGGCCGCGGAGGTCAGATCGGTGGCGGGGAGCGCCCATTCGACCTCGACCGGGTTGAGGCGGGAATCGGCGCGAACCCCGCCGAGCACGACGACGGCGCCACCGTCCGGGCCGGTCACCAGGTCCGCGGGCACGGGACCGCGCATCAGATGCACGGCGAGGGTGCGCTGCCGCGGGGCCCCCGGCACGTACGACGGGCTGTCGGGCCGGTTGGAGAGGACCTCGACGTGGTCGATCCCGTCGAGCGCGGGGTCCTCGGTGGCCGCGACCAGCGCGCGCCTGCGGTCCCGGTCGATGCCGAACACGGTCGCCTCGGCGGTGGCCACCACACCCGGGCCGGTCACGGCGTCCCCCGGTCGGTGAGTCGCAGCACCCGCGGTTCGGCGGCCTCCCGGCCGAGCGGTGTGTAGCGGATCGTTACGTCCAGCACCGCGTCGCGGGCCTCGACCCGGACCTCGTGCACGCGCAGCAGGTCGCTGAGCCACTGCTGCACCGCCGCCTGCACCAGCGACTGCGTCGCCCCCGCCAGTTCGTCGCCGCTGGGGGCGAAGACCAGCCGGTCCACCCCGCTGCCGAAGTCCGGGCGGTTGACCCGCTCTCCCGGCCGGGTGAAGAGCACCGCCTCGACGAGGCCGCGCAGGTACTCCTCGTCGTCCACGGTGGCGAGCCGGCCGCGGGCGTCCAGGCGCAAGGGGAAGCCGAAACGCATCAGATCCCCCGCACCCGCGGCTGGACGACGACCACCGACAGCGGCCCGCCGGACGGCGCGCACACGGCGGCGCCTCCCTGGATCACCAGCGGAACACCGGCCGACCTGACCCTCGTCGTCCCGGTGACCCACTGGGCGGTGACACAGGGCGGAAGGCTGGGCGGCGCGCAGCCGGTGACCAACCACGGGACGGTGAGCAGCGCGGTCGGCCGGCCCCCGACCTTGACCCTGGGGTTCGAGACGGCCGGACGGGCCTGCCCCGCGTGCGCGCACAGCGTGACGGCCCCGTCGTGAGCGAGGAGTCCGGGCATTACGTGACCTCCAGGGCACCCTTGTTCAACGAAACCGTGGTGGGGCTCAGCATCACGCTGGAGGCGCCCAGGGTCAGCTCGATGCCGTCGGACGTGCACGCGATCGTCATCGGCAGGACGGAGACCGGCGGACCGACGGCGATGGTGAGGCCGCCGCCTCCGGGCAGGTCGCTGCACGTGATCGACACGGCGTCCGTCTTCCACACCTTGACCTGGGGCACGGCCGGAGACGCGGGAGCCTCGCCGGTACCCCAGAAACAACCCCCCACAATGGGGTAGTCGGGATCGCCCGCCTCGAACTCGACCCAGACGTTCGCGTCCTCGGGCGGCACGGCGAAGAACCCCACCCCAGGGCCCGCGTACGGCACGCAGGGCTCGGCCCAGGACAGCCGCCCCTTGCCGAGCACGGCAGGAACACTGACCTGCACCCTTCCCCGCATCAGGGGGTCGACGTTGCAGGTGACCTTGCCGCGGTACTTGCCGTAGAACCTCTTCACTCCACGCTCTCCTGATCTTGCGGCGTCGGCGCCGAGGGGTCACGGTCGCACGACGGGCACGGTCGGGCCGTGACCGTCGCGCGACAGGGTGAACCGCTGGACGTAGGACCCGGGCGCCAGCTCGTGCTCGACGCGGCGCACGTACCAGTGGCCGTCGTGGGACCAGCCGGCTCCCCGGACGCCGACCAGCGCCCGGGGGCGCAGGACGTCGCCGTAACGCCCTCCGTCGGCCTCGCCCTCGGCGACCACGGCGTCGGCGCCGGAGTCCACCAGGGACTGGGCCCGGGCGAACGTGCCGACAGGACCCGTCCCGCTGTCCCGTACCAGGCGCCGCCTGCGGATGTCCCCCGTGTGCGCGGCCCACAGGGGACGCGACGACAGCGGCGGGCGGAGACTGGCCATCGTGTCCACCGTCATCTGCGTTCCGGTGCGCGGGTCCTGCAGTTCACCCTCGACGAGCACCGGCGTGAGCGCGTCGGTGCGAAACCGCACGGAACGGACGTTGGTCTCGGGTCCGAGGTCCACCGAGAGGGCCGGCTGCGGCGCCCCGGACCGCACCGGCGGCCCCCAGTAGAAGGTGCTGGCGCCGATCTGCGGGCCCGGGATCACGTAGCAGACGTACCCGTGCCGGCCGGCCAGCTCGCGCAGGTGCGCCAGATCGGTGCCGTGCTGGGTGGGGATCCGCTCGATCGGAAGAGGGGGGTCGGAGACCCGCGGGGGGATCACCATGGGCAGGATGCGGTGCGACGCGTACCGGGTGAGGATCTGGCTCACCTGCACGAAGTCGTCCATGGCGGGGTGCTCGGCGTCCACCTCCCGGCGGTCGAGCAGATAGGACACGTCCTCCCCGGTGGCCGTCAGGGTCGCCCCGCCCGGCCCGTCACCGGGGATCAGTTCGAGATGGGTGATGATGCCGTCGAACAGGACCCGGGGGAGCGCCGCGAACGTGAGGACGAGGGTGACCCGGGCGAACGGTACGAGCGGCGGACGCAGGACCGGCGTGTCCAGCGCGGCGATCGGCCCGGACCGCCCGGCGTCGAAGGTGAGGGTGAACACCGAGCGGGCGCCGTCGTCCTCCTGGACGCGCACCGACAGAAGACGCGCGGTCAGGTCAGGGGGGAGCGGCGTGGGAATGGTCGCGCCGGCCAGCACGGTGAGCCGCAGGCCGGAAGCCAGCGTCTGCCTCATCGTCATCTCCCCGGCGCGGGGATCACCAGGACGGTGCCCACGGTGCGGAAGTCGGTCAGGTCGTCGGGATCGAGGGCGGCGTTGGCGTCGGCCACGAGCCAGTAGGCCAGCGGGTCGCCCAGGTACCGCTGGGCGACGAGATCCAGGCGGTCTCCCTCGGCCACCGTGTGCAGCGCCAGCGGCCGTCCGGCCGTGAGGCCGGGCACGTGCCGCCGCACCCGCAGGTGGCGCACCTGCCGCAGGCCGTCGACCGGGTCCTCGACGGTGGTGGTGGCCGTACCCACTCCGGCGTACCGGCTGGCTCCGAGCGCCCTGTCAGACACCGGCCGCACTCCCCGCCACCGTGACTGCGGCCGTGGCTCCGGCCACGAGGGCCATCGTCTCCTTCATCACGTGGTGCACCAGGAAGAGGGCGTGACCGGCGTCGCTCACGGACAGGTCGTTGTAGGAGAGGACCCGGGCCGACATCTGCACGGAGGCCCGGGTGGGGAACAGTTCGGGCGAGAAGGACTCCTCGGTGATCGTGAGACTCTCGATGCGGACCGGGACCACCCGTCCCGGACCCCAGATCAGCAGGGTGAGCGGGCTCTCCATGGGAAGGATCTCGATGGTGCCGGCCAGCAGCATCGCCGTGTTCTCCACCACCGTGGCGATGCCCGGATAGAGCAGCATCTCCAGCACGGCGAGCTGGGGCGCGACGCCGGTCAGAGCCGCCACCGGATCGCCGCGCTCCAGCTGGTCGGTGGCGTCGACGCTGACCGTGAGGGAGACCGTCTCCACGGGCGCCCCCCACAACCGGTGGGCGTCCGCGGCGCCGGAGGACTGCGAGGAGGCGGGACCGCGCGGACGCAGCGTGCGGACGACCTGGTCGGGGTTGTACTGGAAGACCACCAGCCGTGACAGTGGCCCGCTGCTGTCGACCGCCACCACGGCGCCCCGCAGGGTGCGGGGACTGCCCGGAAAACCGCTCATGGACAAGGCGTGCCCCGGTCGACGTCACTGTGGCGTCACCAGAACGTAGCGAGCGGTACTGCGATCACTCGCACGAGTGATCGCAGGCGGAGCGGGTTCTCGTCGGACCACCGGAGCACATATATCAGCTGTTCAGTTCGTCATCTGTTCACTTCGCACCGACCGGATACGGCAGCGGGACCGGGCGGGCATACCGGACACCCGTGGGAGGGATCATGCCGGGAAGTGTTTTCGTCCCCAGCAGTGCCGCTGATCCCGAAAGCGCAAAAGGGGTCTCGCGTGGTTGTCCAGCCTCTGCGGCGCCGCGGACCCGCTTGTTCCTCGGTTTGCTCGGGCCGTTCCGGCTGGTGGCCGGCGGCCGGGAAATCCGGCTCCCCGCCGGACCCCAGCGCGTTCTGGCACTGCTGGCACTGCAGGGAAGGATGAGCCGCAGCCGGTTGGCGGGCACGCTCTGGCCGGACTCCACGGAGGACCGTGCCCGGGCCTGCCTGCGCACGTCTTTGTGGCGTGCGAACCAGGCCGTGCCGGGGGTCGTGGCCGTCACCGCGACCACTGCGGACATCTCCGCCCTGCTGGCGGTGGACGTGCAGCGCCTGGTGCGGGAGGCCCGGGACGCCTGGCAGCACGGTCCGACTCCCTCCGTCCAACTGCGATGCCTGCCCGGTGAGGTCAGGGAGCTGCTGCCGGACTGGGACGACGAATGGCTCGACGCCGACCGGGAACGCGTGCGCCAGCTCCAGATGCACCTCCAGGAGGCTCTCGCCGAGCAACTGACGTCCGAGGGCCGCTACGGGCTCGCGCTCGAAGTCGCTCTGGCCATGCTTCGTCTGGATGTGACCCGGGAGAGCGCCCACCGCGCGGTGATCCGCATCCACCTCGCGGAGGGAAACATCAGCGAAGCGCGGCGTGCCTACGCAACCTGCACGCGTGTCCTGCGGGACGAACTCGGGGTCGCCCCGACCCGGCTGACGGCGCAGATGCTCGAGTGATGCCCCTGGGCAGGGTGACGGCCCCCTCGACCGTGACCCGCCGCGTCGAACCGCCAAGGGCACAGGTCGCTGGGCTCGTGCAGGACGGTCACCCCGAAGCCCCAGCGGCCCCGCAGCAGAGCCGCCAGTTCCCTGTCCGACACCATGTACCGGTACTTGAGCCCGCACTGCCGGGCCACCCGCTGGTGCCGCAGCATCTGCTCGTCCGTCTTCTCCCGCTGCCAACGGGCCCACCAGGCGGCACTGCCGTGGTTGCGTACGTAGGAGGCATACCCGCACTTGCACTCGTAGGCGGTGTTCCCTGCCAGCGCGTCGAAGACCACGCCCTCCGGGTCACCAGGCGGAATCACCCGCACCTCGTGGTCGGTGCGGGTGACCTCCTGGCAGTAGAACGTGGCCACCGGGGCGCGGCCCCATGCCCCGCTCATCGCCCGAAAGACGCACCCGTCCCGTTCGTATTCCGGCCTGCGCACCCTTCTGGGCGCGGCCACACCCTTCTTCCTGACCGCTTCGTGGTAGGCCTTGTCCCGCTTCTCGCCGCCCGGGTCGAGGGTCGGCGCGATCCTGATGCGCCGTATGTCCAGACGGCCCTTGGACTGTACGAGCGGCCGGGGCGCCCTGCCGATCAGCCGGCGCACCGTCGGGATGCAGGTGGCCACCACGGTCTCCAGGTCCTCCTCCGTGGCGATCGTTCCGCGGTCGGCGACGGTGAGGAAGTCCGGCGGCCGGCCGGCCCGCTCAAGGGTCGCCTCAGGAACCTCCGCCTCCGCGACTGCTGCTTCCGACTTTCCCTGTGCCTCCAGCATGTCCAGGAGTTCCCCCGGGGCAGGGTCACGGAGCGCATAGCGCTGACCGGTCCGTGGCTCGACGCCCGGCCGTCGCACCGTACCCGGGGCCGGTCGCCCCGCCAGGGGGACGTGCCCGGTGAACGGGGCCTGGTACTGCTGCAGCGGTGCCGTTCTGGGCAACATCACCGTTCGGCGCTGGACGAGCACCGGTGATTCGTCCTCCTCACAAGGACAACCGGGGCGGGTGGTGCTGCCACAGCGCGCCACTTTCGGTGAGGTGGCGGAGCGCGTCACCCGGAACGCGCGGCCCGACGCCACTGCCCGGCCGGCGACGCGCGCCTCCCGTTCGGCCGCGTCCGTCGCCGCGCGGACCGCTTCCCACGGTCCACTCGTCGGTCCTGGGAATGGTCGAGCGCCATCGCCGCCTCCAGGCTTTCGCCTTGGGCGCCATCGGTTCGATTCTTCCACCCGGATCCGGCTCGTACAATTGTGCAGTGTTTTGACCGCTGTCATCCTGAACCAGGAACCGGATGGCCTCCTTCGGTCGTTCTTCCGGCTTTTTCCTTTCTTCACGGGACAACCGGCGGCCGGCCTCCTGTGCTCCTCGGCAGGCCTCTCCACTTCGATGGCGGGTGCAGTCATGGGCGAGGTAAGAGTCACCCTCCTGCGGACTTCCGAGATCCACGTGTCGGCGGGAGACGAGGTCGTGGTGCGGACTCCCGAGAACGCCACCACGGGCTATCTCTGGTCGGTTCAGCGCGTCGACGGCGTTCTCGAGGTGATCGGTGAGGACCATCAGTTCTTCGGGCAGCCGTTGCCCGGATCCGGTGGGCAGCAGGTCGTGCGGGTCCGAGCCGCCGCGGCCGGCGAAGGCCTGCTGCAGCTCGTGTTGAAACGGCCCTGGGAGAGCGCGGTGCAGGACCGGCGTGAGATCCGGATCCTGGTCAGCGGTTAGCCTCGCTGTTTCGGTCGGGGCGATGAGGCGTCGTCGAGGGGCGGCTGTCGGGTGGCTGACGCGTTTTCGGTGTGCGGGCATGGTGGAGACCCGGCGCGGGGTCGGGTTCTCCGGGGTCCTTCGGGGCGTGGGCGCCCAGAGACGGCCTCGTCGGTGTCGGCGGGCACCACCGCCAGGTCCGTGGCGACCCGTCCCGGACCATGTTCGGTCCCGCGCGGCCGAAGCGGCCCGAGAGCGGCGGAGTACGTCGCGGTCGGCCCCGTGGCACCAACAGGATCCGCCGGCGACCGTGCCCCGGCATGACCGACCACCCCGCACCATCGGCACGGACACGGACCCTGGGACGCAACCCGATGCCCTGCACGTGGAAAGTGCCCTCCGCCTGGACCGGCAGAACCCCTCAGCAAGGTTCATCGTCCCAGGTCAGGAAGGCACTGTCGCGTTTCCGCCCCCGAGCCGGCCGTCCCCGCCCGGGGACGGCCGGCTCGGGGGGCGGTGTGCCGGCTCACCACAAATAGATTTCGTGGACCATCCCGTCCGGCTCCTCCCGGAAGGTGATCGGCCGGCCCGTCTGACGGGCCTGGGCAGCCAGCGTGGTGAGCACCGTGAACGCGGCGTCCGAACCGTTGTGGAGCTTCTTCCACGTGCCGCCCTTGACGTGCAGGTACGCGTTGCGGGTCTGGTCCATCGACCACATCCCGTCGACCAGGACGTTCTGGACCCAGACCCCCGTGGCGGAACCGCCGGTCTCGATCGCCCGGAGGGCCAGCTCCGTCGTCCTGCTGTCCGGGTGCACCACCGGTCGGGCTTCACCGACCGTCTCCTCGAACCGGACCGCCCTGGCGTCGGGCCTCGGCCGTCCGGACTCGGTGAGCGGGATGGCCGACAGGCCCACGTCCACACCCGGTGGCAGCATGACCGGTCTGCCGGCACCGCCGTCCGGGGCGTGGGCGGCGCTGTATCCGGTGGGCGCCTCCAGCGTGCTCGTCATCTGCGGACTCATCCTCCACCACTCCTGATCTCGGGTGCCTTGTCGTTGCTCACGGGCCTCACCAGGCGTAGACCTGTTGGACCCTGCCGCTGTCCTCGAACAGCCCCACCTTCGCGCCGGCCGACTTCGAGGCGGCGAGCGCGGCCAGCATCGCCGCGTCGGTCGAGGAGACGTCGCTGCCGAGGCTCAGCCAGCCGCGGAGTTCCCCGTAGGCCCACACGTTGGCGTCGGCCTCGTTGCTCCACAGACCGAGGATGCGCTGGTCGGCGAGCCAGGCCCGCAGGCTGACGCCCTGGACGCCGCAGGTGTGCCAGCTCTCGATGCCGCACTCGCCGTAGCCGATGCGGAAGAAGCCTTGCTCGCCCCAGTCGGTTCCCCAGCTGTTCTTGGCGATCCAGCAGGCCTGTGCGTCGTCGTAGCCGACCAGGCTGACGCAGTGACCGCCGGCGAGGGTGTCGGTCTGCCGTCGGTAGACCCCGCCCCCGTAGCTGAAGAAGTCCTGGTAGACGTAGAAGCAGGTGACGACGGACCCGTAGGTGGCGATGTCGCGCTTGATCGCGGCCGGATCATTGGTGTCGTTCGTCCAGTTGACGACCTTGGCGTGGCGGTTGGGCCAGTCCGGATTCAGCTTGCTGCTGTCCTGGTTCCGGTCCGTGTAGGGGAAGTAGTCCTCGAAGGTGATGCCCGAGTCACGGGCCTTCTCGAGCAGCGGTTCCGGGAGCCAGCCCGTCTCGCACGTGGCGCCCGCCTCGCGGCCGTAGCCGTAGAAGGCGTGCGCCTCGGAGAGGTCCGTCGGGAGGAACGGCGCCCGGTCGGTGTACCGGACCACGTGCTCCATGGTCGCCACGGTGCCGAACGCGACGCAGGACCCGCAGCTCTTCTGGTCCTTCACGGGTGTCGTGTAGTCCAGGCCGCCGATGTCGCGGAGGTCGAACGACGAGGGGAACTCCGCCCCCGCCGTGGCTTCCCGTGCGGCCGCGGCCTGTGGCTCCTGAGCGGCCATGATCTCGGCGTGTTCGGCTTCGTCGACCGGCACGCCCAGCCGGGTGACGCGCTGTTCCTCGGTCAGCCGGGTCATCGAGTTGCTGACCGCTCGCCAGGGATTGTCGGCGCGCTCCAGGGCCGCCCGGAGTTCTGCGAGGTCGATGGGTTCGTTCACAGGCATGGCAACGCCTCTCACACGTTTCTCGGGGGGAAAGCCGAGCCGAACCACTGGAGGAGCCGGGGCAGGGCTCGCCTGCCCCGTGGGGCGGCCCTCGACGATGTGCCTGGTGGCAATTCAGTGCACACCGGAGCGGCGCGGTCCGCCACTCGAAGCGCACGGGTCCGCACCCCGCGTCACGTCCCGGGCCGACGTGTCCGCCCGGCCGTCGTGGGCGGCCGCGGCCCGGTGAGGGCCGACTCCGTGGTGTGACGCCCGGCTTCGCCTCGCCCCCGACGGCGGCCGCCGGGTGCGGTTGCGGCCGCGGGGTCAGGTCAGACACTGAAAGCAGAGGCATGTCGACGCAGGCGGACGTTGCGGCGTCCGCACGGAAGAGGAGTGCGACGTGACCACCGGAGCGGACCAGGACCACCCGCACGCGGTGCGGCTGATCTTCGAGTACGAGGGGACGGACATCCGCCTCGTCTCCCGACAGCGGACGGAGATGATTTCCCCGCCCGGTGACCGGCCGGCCGACCGGCGGTCGGCACAGGGCATGTGGGTCGAGGTCCGGGACGCCGGGCGCAACGTGCTCTACCGACGCGTCCTGCACGATCCCGTGCGGCACGACGCCGAGGTGTTCTCCGAGGATCCCGAGCGGTCCGTCGCCAGGGTTCCGGTGGAGAGGCCCCGGGGAACCTTCGCGGTCCTGGTGCCCGACATGGCGGCCGCGGACCACGTCGCGTTCGTCGGCAGCCTGCTCGGCCGCGCACCGGGGCTCGCCCCCGCGGCCGAGATCGCCCGTTTCCCCCTCCGCCCGGGCACGGACGACACCCCGGACACCGGAGACGGAGGACCGGTGACATGACCACCGCCGACGGAACCGTCCTCGGTACCACCAAGATCGTCGACAGCGGGCCCGCGGCCCGGCGCTGGAACCTGGTGATCACCGGTGACGGCTACACCGGCGCGCAGATGGGCCAGTTCGCCGACGACGCCCGGTCGTTCGCGGACACGCTGCTCGCGACCCCGCCCTTCGACTCCCTGCGCGACGCCGTCAACGTGCACCGGGTGGACGTCCGCTCGACCGGCAGCGGCGCCGCCGACCCCGCGGAGTGCGGCGGCTCCGGTGCGGCTCCCCGGACGTACTTCGACGCGTCCTTCTGCACCAACGGAGTCCGCCGGCTGCTGGTCGTCGACGACACCACCGTGCTCACGCTCGCCGGCGACCAGGTGCCCCAGTGGAACATGGTGATCGTCGCCGTGAACTCCACCGTGTACGGCGGCTCCGGCGGCTCGGTGGCGGCCTACTCCCTCGCGCCGGGCGCCAACGAGATCGCCCTGCACGAGATCGGCCACACCGCCTTCCGCCTGGCGGACGAGTACGAGTACTACCGCGGCTGCGGCGTGGACACCGACCGCGACCGGCATCCCCCCCTCGAACCCGCGCAGCCCAACGTCACCGTCGACGCCGACCGGGCGACGAACAAGTGGCGGGACCTGGTCCTGCCGGCCACCCCGATGCCGACGACGTCCAACCCCGACTGCTCGCAGTGCGACACCCGGCCCAGCCCGGTGCCGGCGGCCACGGTCGGCGCCTTCGAGGGCGCCCACTACCACCACTGCGGCGCCTACCGCCCCCAGTTCGACTGCCGCATGCGGGCACTGGGCCACCCCTTCTGCGCGGTGTGCACGGAGCAGATCCGCCGGACCCTCCAGCCCTACCTCGCGGCGCGGGAGGACTGAGCACCGCGTCCACGGGGGGCGTCCGCCGACGGCCCCCGGACGGCCGACTGCCGCAGTGACCGGGAGGAGGCGGCCGGATGGGCACGCTCACCGCGCGAGCGAGGACCTGCCGGACTTGGCGAGCTCCCACCGTAGCGCCGTCCGGACGTGTTCCCCGGTGACCGGGGTCCGCTCGGCCGCGGCGAGGTACGCGGCCGACAGGGCCACCGCGGCGATGCCGCCACCGGCCAGGTCCTCGGCGGCCAGGGCGGCCGCGTCGACGCCGTCGACCGGGGTGCGGGCGGGGAACGCCCCGCGCCACAGGGCCTCGCGCGCCGCGACGTCCGGGTAGGGGAAGACGACGACGGTGTGCAGTCGCCGGGTGAACGCCGGGTCCAGGGCCGACCGCGCGTTGGTGGTGAGGATCGCCAGACCGCGGAACGACTCCAACCGCTGGAGCAGGTAGCCGGTCTGGAGGTTGGCGTAGCGGTCGTGGCTGTCGCGTACCTCGGTGCGCCTGCCGAAAAGCGCGTCGGCCTCGTCGAAGAGCAGGACCGCGGCGCTGTCCTCGGCCGCCGCGAAGACCTCGCGCAGGTGCCGCTCCGTCTCACCGACCCACTTGCTCACCACCTGGCTGAGGTCGACCCGCACCAGGTCGAGGCCCAGATCGGCCGCCAGCACCTCGGCCGCCAGCGTCTTGCCGGTGCCGCTGGGGCCGGCGAACAGCGCGGTGCGGCCGAGGCCCTGTGCGGGGCGGCCCGCGAACCCCCAGTCGCCCAGGACGGTGGCACGGTGCCGCACCGAGGAGACCAGGGCCCGCAACTGGGCCCGCTGGCCCGCCGGCAGCACCAGGTCCTCCCAGCGGGCCCGCGGACGCACCACGTGGGCCAGCCCCGTGACGGACGGCCTGGCCCGCTCCCGGCAGGCCTGCCACAGGGGGGTTCCCGACGCGGCGTCCTGCGCGGCCGCCTCGGCGGCGTCGACGGTCAGGTCGAACACGCCCGCCGCCCGATCCGCCTCTGCGGTGGGCGCGCCGGCCCGGCGGAGGGCGGACCGCAGCAGCTCACGGCGCTCGCCCAGCTCCAGCCGGTGGATCCCCACACGGGTCAGGGCCTGGCCGCCGAGCGGGGCCTGGTCCCCCGACAACAGGGCGAGGGGAGCGCCGAGGTCCTCCGCCGGCCGGGCGACGCGGCCGCGCTCCACCGGGTCCGCGTGCTCCAGATCGATCGCCCAGGCGCAGCCGCCCAGGACGGTCTCGCGTTTCATCGACTCGAGCGTCCGGCACAGCTCACCGGCCTCGGAGGGCAGGTCGGTGACCTGAGCCACCAGCAGCGTCCAGTTCCCTCGGACGGCCGCCGCGGCGGCCACCGCGCACAGATTCGCCGCCTGCGGACCGTACAGGTGGACGGTCCGCAGACCGGCCCAGGACTCGGCCACCGAGCCCGCTGCCCGCCGCAACGACCCGGGCAGGTACGAAGGGGCGGGCACCGGGCGCGCCACCGCCGCCAGTTCGGGGTCCAGGTATCCGGCACCCGCCAGGTGGTGCAGGACCCGCTCGTCGACCGCCAGCGGACTGAACGTCGGTGTGGAGGGGTCGAGCAGGCGCACCAGGTTCCAGCGGCGCAGTGGCGCCGAGGGAGTCAGCGCGCTCCAGTGCGCTTCCGGAAGGACGGAGAGCGCGGTGCCGAAGGAAGGCCGAGCGGAGCCGCAGGCCGCCATCAGCTCCTCGCCCACCGTCGCGACGAGGTCGGGACCGGCCGCCAGCAGCAGGAGCGACCGTTCGAAGGCGGAGAGACCGAAGCCCCGCGCCACCCGGTCCAGGGCGCTCTCCCCGGGCAGCAGGCGGCGGGCCGAGGCGAGGGCCTCCTCCGCCCTGCGGCGGTCGGCGTCCGTGGTGTCGGGGCGCAGCAGCAGCCTGAGGACGTTCAGTTCGGCGACGAGATGGTCGCGGTTGGCGTTCTCCCACGCGTCGGCGGGCGGGGGGCCGCTCATGAGGGCGGGAGCGGGACGGCGGGAGAGGCGGGGGGCTGGTCCATCGGCTCCGGAAGGCTGTCGACCCCGTCCACCTGCACCCGGACCAGCCGAGCGCCGGAGGGCACCTCGCCGGGAGGCACCCGCAGCGAGGACTGCGGCGGGGCGCCCGGGGCCCTGGGAGGCAGGACGACGGTCACCGTGCCGGGGCCTGTCCCGCCGGCACCGGGGGGTCTGGAGAACAGGAGGGTCGCCTGCTGGCCGGCGAACAACGGAGGCGTCAGGTCGATCAGGACGCCGGTGTCACCGGACACCACCCGCCTCACCGCCGGCCGCACGGTGGCGGGCAGCGCGTTGGACGCGCCGGCCACCCGCGGACCGTCGCCCGGTGGCTGCGCGGTGAGGTGGAGCACCTGGACGGGATGCAGCCCCGCGGGCACGTCGTCGCCGGTCACGACGCTCAGCAGCGACGACGTGCCGCCGGGCAGCGGGTCGAGCTCCACGGGACCGATCCGCACCCGGGTGACCGGGCCGAGCAGCCGCTCGCCCCGGAGCACGAGCGGACCCCCGGGCACGGCCGGCGAGTTCGCCCCGGCCTCGCCGACGGACGTCAGCAGGGGCGCGGGCGCCGGGTGAACGGTGACGGCCCGCTCCCGGACCGGCAACGCCCGGCGGGTGGCGACCGGCTCCTCCACCAGGACAACGGTGGCGGCATAGGCCACCGAGAGCTGGTAGGGCGTCTGCGGAAAGACGGACCAGAGCTTCGACAACTCGTCGGACGACAGGGTGGTGGGGGTGACCCTGACGGGTTCCCGCTGAGCGACGAGGTCGGACTCCCTGAGGAACGCGGTGTCGTCCACGTCGGCGTAGGCGTCCACGGCCGCGGCCACCAGCCGCGGCCCGAGCACCGGGTTCGCGGCGAGAGCGGTGACGGCGCGGCCGAGCAGCCGCTGCGCCTCCAGGGCCGAGTCCTTCCCGTGGCAGGTGATGAGGTAATGGAGGTCCAGTGCCTGCAGCGGACGGCTGAGGAACGCCGCCTCGTGGTCGCGCCCCGGCAGATCGGCCGAACGCAGGGCGGCGTTGGGCGTCACCCGGTAGAGGAAGACGTTGACGCCGGCCGAGTGGACCAGGTCCGCGGACCCGAGACGGTCGGGCCGCAACGTCGTCACCTGGGCGTCCGCCACCGCACCCGGGTGCTGCTCACGCAGCGCCCGGGCGAGCACGTAGCGCAGCGCCGACGTAGCCGTGGCGATCGCCAGGTGGTTGCTCAACGGTTCTCCTTGTCCCTCCGGGCCAGATAGGCGTCCAGGTCGACGCGCGACGCGGGACGGACCGGCGCGGGCGCGGCCGGGGCCGGCGGCGGCGCGGGCGGGAGGACTTCGATCCGGGCGATGTGCAGATGGACGGCCGGGGTACCGGAGGCGTCGGCGTCGCTGTACGCGGAGGGCGTCCGGCGGGCCGCCGTGGCGCGGACGGCGGCCGCGCCCGTACGTGGAGCAGGCGCGGGCTCCCCGGCCTCGGCCGCGCTGACCTCGACCGGGGCCGAGGGGGGCAGCACCCCTCGCTCGGTGAGCACCGGCACCACATGGTCACGGACCAGCTTCACGGTGTCGGGCGTCCGGGGCCCGGGGTGCCGCTTCCGGAGGCCCGAGGGGGCCGGCTCCGGCCGCTGCGGGATCCCGGCACCGACAACAGGAGCCGGGCTGCCGGGGAAGGCGGGAGGGCCCGCGCCGGGGCGGGGCGGCTGCGGTGACGGCGTGTCGGCGCCGGCCCGCCCCTGGTGCTGCGGGCGGTGTCCCCGGGACGGATCCGTCCGGGTGTCCGCGGACGGCGCGGCGTCTGTCCTCCCGGCTTCCGCCCGGTGGGGCACCCGGCCGGGCGACGGGTGGCCGGCCGCCACGGGCTTCGGGGACCGCTCGTGGCCGGGCAAGGACGCGGGACGGCCGGGGGAGCCGGCCGGGCCGGTGTCCTCGCCGCTCGGCGGAACGGCGGGGGACACCGGTTCCGGCCGTGGCGCCTGCGGCGCGGGAGAGGGCCCGTCCGGTCGCCGGCCGGAGCGGCTTCGGGGGAGGGCCTGTCGGGCGGTGGTGCCACGGCCGCGGGCGCCGTCGTCCCGGGGGACCGGCCGGTCCGCGCGACGGGCTGCTCCCGATCGCGGTCGTCCGCTGCGGCGAGCGGCACGGCGGGCGGCCGCACGGCGTCGCGCGGGACGCCGTGCGGGCCGGGGGCGTCAGGTGACGCCGGCGGCGTCGTACCGGGCGCCTGGCCGAGGTCCGGCTCGCGCACGCCGTGGACGCCCGTTCCCACCGTCCCGGAGCGGCTGGCGACGAGGGCACCGAGCGCGGCCGTCGACGACGGCGACGGCCAACCGGCGCGGGAGGGAGGGGTGTCCGCATGCGGTGACCGGACGTGCTCCGGCTCCTCGCCCCTGACCCCCGTGCGACGGGAGGGGCTCCCGGATCCACCCGGGGGCGAGGCGGCGAACATGGCCTTCGAGACCTCGTCGCCCGGGGACGGAGCGGCAACCGCGGCCTCCGGTGCCCGGTCGCCCGGCGGCGCGGTCCCCTCGTCTCCGCCGGGCGCCGTGGCGCCCTCCGCCGGGGGGACGGCGGGGGCCGGTGGAACCGGTCCAGGGCGAAAGGCCGCCGCTCGATCGACGGAAGGGACGTCCGCCGGCCCCGACGGCGGTTGCGGTACCGCGTCCGCCGCTCCCGCCGGAACGGTCGTCTCGCCGTCGGACCCCGGGGCCGCCGCAACGGCCGCGGGGGCCACCCCCTCGGCACGCTTGCCGACGGCCGCGTCGCGCACGTCGTCCACCGCCGGCGCGGAAGGGGCCCAGGGTGACGCGTCCTCGGCCATGTCCTCGAGCGTCAGCCACGTGCCGGCCCGGGCCCGGGGCTCGTAACGGGAGCCGCGTCGCAGGACCAGCCGCGGTTCCGTCCCGAGTGCGCGCCGGGCCATCCGCTCGAAGAACCCCGTCACGTCTCCACCCGTTCGAGATAGGCGGCCCTGCGGGCCGCCGGCATCGCCAGGAGGTCCGCCTCGCTCCACCCGAAGGCCCGAGCGAGGACGGCGACCTCCTCCATCAGTGCGGGAGCGGCGATGTCGACGCGTTCCCAGAGCACGGCCGCGGTGTCCAGCGCGGCGCGCACGTGCTCACCGCAGGCCGGACACCGCACGCACAGGGTCGTCATCGTGGCGGCGGTGATCGTCTCCGCCGCCTCGTCCAGGAGCGCCGCCTCCTCCTGGGTGAGCTGCGCGGGGTCGACGGGGCTTCCGTCACCGCGGCGCACACAGCGCGACAGCAGCACGGCGTACGCACGGTCGGGCGTCGCCGCCGCCGCGAGCAGGTCCCTCGTGGTCGGCGCGCGCACGGTGAACTCCCCGACGGCCACCTCCCGGCAACCGGCCGCCGCGGCCGCCACGAGTTCCTCCGCGGCGGGCAGCGAGACCTGCGCGGAGAGCAGTTCCCCGCACGACGAACAGGTGATCACCCCCGCCACCTCGCGGCCGAACGCCCTCAGGTGGGCGAGCGTCGCGAGGGCCGCGCACTCTCCCACCCCCAGGTCGAGTGCGGAGTCGAGATCCGGACACAGGCCGGCGAGCCGGACCAGGACCGCTCCGCGCCCCGCGACGGGCGCCACCGACGCCTGGTCCCAGGCATCGAGCAGCAGCGCCGGCTCGGCGAGATCGCGTACGCGGTGCCGTTGCTCCGCCCCCCGCCCGGGCGGACGGACGCGGCTCACGGCTCGACGAACGAGGGCTCCACCGGCTCCGTCACCGTGGTGTCGCGTTCCCATCCCTCGTTCTCCAGCTTGATCGACTGAATCGCCACGGCGTTGGCGTTGGCGTCGAGATCGGGCAGGGCGTGGAACTCCGACACCCAGCACCGGTACACCTTGTACGCCAGGGCCAGCTGTCCCGCCTCGTTGTAGACCTCGATGATCACGTCCTTCCGGAAATCCTTGAGGGACGTCTCGGCACCGAGCCCGGCCCCCCAGTTCCACACCTTCCCGGCCCACTGCTCGAACTCCGGGTCGTGCGTGACTCCGCGTTCGAGCGTGATGGCGTCGTACTCGGTGCGCCCCGGCGACTTCCGGCTGCTGCTCGGATCACCGCCGTGGCGGTGCCTGACGACCTCCGTGGTCCGCTTCAGGGCACTCACCTTGCTCACCCCGGCCACGTACCGGCCGTCCCACCGGACCCGGAACTTGAAATTCTTGTAGGGGTCGAAGCGTGTCGCGTTGACGGTGAAGTCGGCCATGTCGCACCTTCCGGGATCATCCTGCCGCTTCGGCGGTCTTCTGCTGGATTCCGATGACGACGAACTCGGCCGGCTTGAGGGGAGCGAAGCCGACACTGATGTTCACGATGCCCCGGTCGATGTCGTACTGCGTGGTCGTCTCGGCGTCGCAGGCCACGAAGTAGGCGTCGCGCGGGGTTTTTCCCTGGAAGGCGCCCTGCCGGAAGAGATCCTGCATGAAGGCCCCCAGCGAGGTGCGGATCTGGCTCCACAGCCGCTCGTCGTTGGGTTCGAACACCACCCACTGGGTGCCGCGTCTCAGGCTCTCCTCCAGGAAGAGGGCGAGGCGGCGCACCGGCACGTACTTGTACTCGTCGGCCAGGACGTCGGCGCCGCGCAGGGTGCGGGCCCCCCACACCACCGACCCGGCCTGGGGGAACGAGCGCAGGCAATTGATCCCCAGCGGGTTGAGCTCGTCGCTGTCGCCGTCCGTCATCGGGTGGGACAGTCCGGCCGCGCCGAGGACCCCGGCGTCCATGCCCGCCGGGGCCTTCCACACACCCCTGGTCGCGTCGGTACGCGCCATCACCCCGGCGATCGCTCCACTGGGCACGAACTCGCCGATCGCGCCGTCGCGCAGCGGGTCGGCCGCGCGGACACGGGGGAGGTAGAAGACGCCGTTGCGGGTCGCCAGGCCCGACAGGGCCAGCTTCTCCAGCCAGGCCGGGGCGTCGCGTGGCACGACCGCGGGCGGCGGGTCCACCAGCAGGACCGCTCTGCGCCGGTGGCAGAAGTCCAGGGCGTCCGGCCACACCTGCGCGGGCAGTTCACCACCCGGGTCGGACGGCGGAAGGCACAGCAGGTTGAAGTCCCCCGTCGCCAGGGCACCGAGCCCCTCCGCGCCGGTGTAGTCGGCCGCGGTGAGCGCCCCGCCGTCGGTGGCCGCCGTGCCCGCCTGGGGAACCCGGTGGACGCCCTTGGACGGGCGGGCCGGCGGATCGGGAAGGCGGTCGACCCGTACCAGCTGTGACGCCTGGAGCACGATGTCCACGCGTCGAGGGCCGTCGGCCACGGTCAGGTTCAGGAACTCCTCCCGGGGCGAGCCGTCGTCGCCTTCCCCGATGCGCAGGTGGAAGACCTCGTCACCTTCCGTCCCGCTGCCGGCCCGCGCCAGCTCGCGGGTGTGGCCCTCTCCCGGATGGACGACCTCGACCCACAGGTGATTGCCCCACGAGCCCGGGCCCGACGCCTTGAGCTGGAGGCCGCCGGCGTCCAGCCGGGCGAGGCCGGCGCCGCCGGCGGCACGGACCACCAGCGCGGTGCTGCCGCCGTTGAGGTAGAAGTCGCGCACCGCGTAGGACAGCCCGCTCTCACGCCACAACCCTCCGAACACCTGGGTGAACTCGGCCATGGAGCGGACCGTCACCGGCTCGCCCACCGGGCCGCGGGCGGTCCGGCCCACGAAGGCGGTGACGGAGGTGGAGACCCCGGTGACGGCCCTGCTGCCGCTCGGCCGTTCCGTGACGTAGACGCCCGGACCAGCGAGGCGAGGTTGTGGCATGGTGGCTCCCTCCACGACGGTCTGTCGCACGGGACCCTGCCTCGCGCCCGTCACCGGGGCGTGACGACGACGTCACGCACGGCCCGGACGCGAGGGTGACGCGAGGGTGACACCACCGTGCGAACCTCGACCCAGGTGTGCCGAGCGGAGCGAGTTGGAGGCTGGCCGTGGTGAATCTGTCCGTGACCTCGTCCGTCATGATCGAGGAGGGCCCCGCCTTCTCCCTGGCGTCGGAGCTCGAGGCCGAGTCGTACGCCGTGGCCACGGTGACCCTGGACCAGGGAGCCTCGCGCGACGTCTCCCTGCTGCCTCAGGACGGAACGCCCGTCCTGCTCGCGGTGCGGGCGATCACGGTGTCCGGCGGGCACGCCACGGTACGCGTCCGCCCCAACCCGTCGGAGACGGGCGACGGCGAGCAGAACTGGATCAGGGTCGCGGGGACGCTGCTGATCAGTGGGGCCGACGTGCTGAAGGGGCTCGGCACGCCGCGGGCGTTGGGCATCGAGAACACCGGCGCCGAACCGGCGACGGTCGACATCCTCAGCTGCCTCGATCTGTCCTGACGGCCCCGGCGTCCCGCGGCGCGCCGCCGGGGCCGCCCTCCGCCTGCGGCTCCCCGTCCGGGCCGGTCAGCTCCTCGAGCACCTGGACCGCTCCGCTGATGCGCAGCAGGGTCTCCCGGAGCTCGGCCTCGTGCCGCACCAACCGGCCGAGCTGCTCCTCACCGGCTCGGTACTCCTGCCGGAGCTCGGCCAGACGCGCCTGAGGATCCTGTGGCATGGCTAGTGTCCCCTCATGTCGGGAGTGGTGGCGGGCAGGGAGGTGGAGGCGGGGAGCGCGGCGAACTCTCCCGGCCTCTGTTCCTCTCCCGGCTTGTCCGCTTCGGCCACGAGGCGGTTCTTCCTCGCCCACGCGTCGTGCCGCTTGCCGCTCACCTGCCAGCAGACCTTGGTGGCGGGCGCGTCGGTGCGAAGGGTGAAGCTGCCTTCCTCGAGCTCCCGGACCACGGTCGCCACCACGGGCCGGTCGGCGATCGGGGTGAGCTGGTAACGGAAGTCGCCGCTGAACGCCTCGGTGTACGCCGGCAGGTACACCGTGGCCTCACCCCGCTCGTCGGTGACGACGGTGCCGTCGTACTGGGTCGTCATCTCCGGCGCCTGCACCGCCGTGTGCGAAAGGGTCTTGTTCACGGGGTCCAGGGGGTGGTCGACCGTCACCCGGTGGTCGCGGCTGACCAGGGCCTGGTTCGAGTAGACGGCCTGCGCCGCCCAGAGGGAATAGGAGCTGCCCTCGGCCTTGCGGACGATGATCGGTCCGCCGTTCACGTCGAGTGCTATGCGCCCGGGAGTCTGCTGAGTGAGGTTCAGGGCCGTGAAGCCGGTGCCCGGGTGGTTCTTCATGTCCACCGCTCCCAGCAGGGACAAGGCGGTGTTGTTCGTATGGCCCTCGACGACCAGCCCACCCACCACCGTCCCCGCCCTGTAACCGGGGGAGGAGACCGCGTTGACGTACTCCGTGTCCACGCGCCACGCGCTGAGAGACCCGGTCGCCAGGGAACTGGTGCCGACTTTGCCGTTGGTGGTGTCCATGGAAAGGCCCCAATCGGCGCCCGAACCCCAGAACCCGACATGGGTGTTGTCCTGCATGCCGACGAATCCGACGTCGCCGGAGTTCTGCCGGAACCAGATGCCGGCCGAGAGGTCGCTCCCCTGGCGCACTCGCATGCGGCGCGGGACGTCGAGGGCGTCTCCCTCGTTGCCGGTGCCGAACACGACATGGTCGGCTCCCGACCACAGCCGGGCGTGGCCGCCCTGCGCGTACCAGATCCAGCGCTGGCCGGCGCCCGGGCTCTCGACGAACGCGCCGGAGGACGCGGTGCGGTCGGCGAAGGAGAAGCCGCCCGCCGACCCGCCGCTGTGCACCTCCGTGCCCTCGACGTGGAGACTCCGCTCGGGGCGGACGGAACCGATCGCCACGTTGCCGGCCTGGTCGACCAGGAGCCGGTCACGGGAGGCGGCGTCCTTGTCGGCGAGGTGCCAGCCGCCGTCGGCGCCCGCGTACATCCCGTAGGTCCTGCTCCCGGAGGCCGTGTTCCGCAACTGGAGTCCGGTGTCGAAGCCGGACGCGGCGGAGCTGACGCGCACCCCTCCCGCGCAGTCGACCGGCCCCGAGTCGACCTCCACACCCGCGGGGACCCGAAGCTTCTTGTCGGCCCCGTCCACGGACAGAGCCAGTTGCCGGGAGCCGTCGGCCGACACCACGTCCAGTTCGACACCACCGCCGGGACGGGCCGAGAGCCCGGCGGCGGTCACCTGGCCGACGCTCGGCGTGGCTCCGTCGTCCTGCAGCGGACGGCGCAGTTCCAGGCTCTCGGCGGTGACTCCGGCGGCGCGCCGGGCCCCCACCACGACGCTTTTCACCACGCCGCCGGTCCCCAGCGTCAGCTGTGCCAGCACCACCTGCCGACCCGTGCTCTCGGCCGCTGGCACGAGACGGAGCCATGGGGCCTGCAGCAGTCCTGTCTGCTGCGTTCCCATCACCTCGAAGCGGCCTTCGATCTCCCGCCAGCTCACCGTCAGCCGGTAGTCGCCCGGCTCGTGGCCGGTCGTCGGTAGAGCGACCCCCTCCGTTTCCACCGGAAGCGTGTGCGGCTCCTCGGCCGTGCCGCCCGGGGCGTCGGTCACCACCACGCCGCCCTCGGCCACGACGACGACGTGGCCCTCGGAATCGAGCGCTGTTCCCGGAGAGACCCTGATTTCGGCGGTGTCCCTCGCCGCGCTCACCCGCAGGCCGTCGCCCACCCCTGCGACGTGCAGCGCGGAATGCGCCGCCATCCCCGCAGGTATCAGATATTTCTCGACATCGGCGCAATTCTGCGCCTCCGTCGAGTAATTGTTTTCCTGTGTGTAGTGGCTGCGAGCCAAAGCCATGAGGATTCACCGCTTCTCGCCGTTCATCTCCACCCTCGCCGATCTGTCAGAAACAGCGACCGGAGCGCAAGTTGTACACCAGGCTACGCCGGTCCCGGCATGATCGCCTCTGCATCGACGTCCTCCGGTGACATGCCGGGTGAATCGCCGCTTCAAGTAAAAATGTTTTTACCCGGGAGTTCTTCGGGTTCGCCTTTCCGTGTTCTGTCCGCCGGGCGGAAGGCGGAAAGCACCGGAACCAACGACTTCGTGCGCGGCAGGCGGTGAGGCGTCGAGGACGGCGGCGGGGACCGGTGTTCACGTCTGCCGTGCCGACGTCGGGTCTGCGGTCCGCGGGTGTGAGAGCAGGCCGGCGAGGACCTGGACGGCGTGGCTCATGTGTTCGCGGCGGCCGAAGCCGCCGGGACGGCCGCTGCCACCAGCCGGGACAACTCGGCCGTGGCACCTTCGGGCAGCGCGTCGGTGTCCACCACGTCCGGCGGGAGGCCGGCGCGGACCGGCGCGGCCGGCCCGCCGTGCGTCGCCGAAGCAACCCTCATGGCACCTCGCGACTGTCCGCCGCCCCCGTTGTTCCCGCGAAGGCGCCCGGCGCCGTCCGTCGGGCACCCCGACGTCAACCGCCTGCCGCCACACGCCCCTTGAGCGCGGCCACCTCCCGGCTCAGCTCCTGCACCTGGGCCGTCAGCGACCTGACTGCCGCGGTCGCGTCCCCGTTCTGGCCGACTGTGCGATTGCGTGCCTTTGCGAGCCCGACCGAGACCCCGGTGACCGAAATGCCGACCTCCTGCCACGCCCTCAGCACGGCCATCTGCTCGGCGCCGCCGGTCTCGTACAGCTCTCCGGCCTTCCGGTACGTGGTGTCCGCGAACTCCTGGAACCGCGTCTCGCTGTTGGACGCCTTGAGAGCCTCGTACCAGATGAGTCCGGGCGTCTCCCACGAGTACCCGCCGATGGTCGCCGCCGTCAGGTAGAACGCCTTGTTCGGGATGCCGGAGTTGTAGTGCACCGCACCCCAGTCTCCCTCGTAGGTGTCCGGCATGTTGACGTACTTGGACATGTGGTCCGGCTGGGGGTCCTTGCCGAACTTCTCGGTGTTCCACGCGTACCCGGGAGCCTTCATCGACCGCAGCGCGTCGGCCTCGATCCGGGGCGTGAACACCTCACGGCCGATCAGCCAGTCCGCCTGCTCGGCCGTCTGCCCCAGTGTCCACTGTTCGACCATCGCCCCGAACACGTCCGACATGGACTCGTTCAGGGCTCCGGACTGGTTGTGGTACTCAAGCCCCGCGGTGTGCTCGGTCACCCCGTGCCCCAGTTCATGGGCGATCACGGAGATCGAGCCCGTGAGGTCGGAGAAGAGGCGACCGTCCCCGTCACCGAACACCATCTGGCGCCCGTTCCAGAAGGCGTTGGCGAACTCGTAGCCGTAGTGGACGTATCCGTCCAGGCGCATCCCGTGACCGTCGATCGAGTTCCGGGCGAACACCCGCTGGAAGAAGTCCCGCGTCTTGCCGAGCATGTCGAACGCCCGGTCGACGGAGACGTCGGCCGACTCCGGCCCGTCCTCGGACCGCGCCAGGACCGCGAAGGGCAGAGACGTGGTGTTCCGGCAGTCGTAGATCGTCCTACGGGCGTTGCCGGGAGTGGCGACACCGGGGAAGGCTGCTCGGACCGCTCGCTCGCCCCGCAGGTGGGCAGTGGTGAGCAGGGTGTTCAGCGCGGCCTGGCGGACCTCGCCGTCGTCACTTTTCAGCAATCTCTCGAGCAGGTACGGAGGGATTATGCAATGGTGTCGAGATTCGACGGTCATAGCGGTACTCCGTGATCCAGGGGGAGTCTGTTCCTCGCTGCGAGGGCGTCCAGACTCCGTGCGCGAGCCCCCGCGCCGGACAGGCGCATGCGCCCGGAAGACGGCCGCGTACGGTCCGTCGGGCCGGTGACCGTTCCATCCGTCGCAGCGTCACGATGTGAGGTATCTCACATGGCCATCATTGCACGTTCCGGGATCGACGCAACATCGCGTTTCCCCGGTGCGGAACGGCCTCGAATTTGCGTTTTCACATAACGCTCCAACGGTCAATTCGCGTCCCCGCTCGTTTCCAGACCGGCCGTCAGCTCCGCACCGTCGGTGGGGGAGGAGGCGGCACAGCTCTCACCTGCCCATGTTCATGCGACCTCCCGGCTTCCAGGTCCTGCTCGAGGCCGCCTCCACCAGCGATGCGGGCGACGCCGCAACAGGTGTACGCCGACGACCGGCGGACGACCGGGACAGCCGTCTGCGCGCTGAAACCCGAACGCTTCGTCTTGACCGAGCTCGTCGTAAGGGCGACGAGCAATTCCTCGCGCACCTCGTCACCATGCCCTCCGGACTTCGATCGCGTCGTTGCGATGCGGCAGGCCCCGGTGCCTCGCGCGCCGAGGCGCCGCGGAAAGGGCCGGCCCTCGCGATCGCCGCGGGGCCCGGCGGTCCGGACGACGGACTGCGAGAGGGCGGCCAGGACGCGGCCGGCTTCGTCGGCGACGGGTCGGCCGGAACAGACCTGCGGCTCGTCACGGGGCCGGGAGTTCCACCTCGAGGAAGGGAAGCCGACAGCAGGGGGACGCGCACCGAGAGCCGACGTCACGACTCGTCCTCGATGCGGCGGAACTCCGGTCCGTGGATGTGTCCGCTCCCGTCGGGCAGCGGTGTGCGCATCAGGGCGCGGGCGGGTCCCTCCGGAGCGAACATCCGGCGCGACGCGGTGCCGGCCTTCACGTCAGACGGTACGGGAACGCGGGGTGCCCCTCTCCGAGCACTCCGAGAACAAGACCCGCCGCGTACCCACCGCCTTGGTGACGGCCGCCGGCCGGCTCGCCTGACCGGACCCCTCCCACGCGACGTCCGTCAGGCCGCCGGCACCTGGGGGTCCCGGACCGGTTTGCCGACTGTGTTGTTCGGCCCGCCCACCGAGTTCAGGACGCTCTGCGCCTGGTGGTCGACGAACCTGGTGAACAACTGCTGGGCATAGCCGAAGATGATGGCCCAGGCGATGATCTGCGCCGACGAGTTGAGTGCCTGCAGACCCGGGACGAACTCCCCGCGGATGAGGAGCAACCCCAGCACCGCGGTCAGCGCGCCCGTCGGCAGCTTGAGCAGGGCCAGGGCGACCGGCACGTTGTACGGAGTGGACGTGCCCTTGATCCGCCTCAGGGACGCGGCGGCCGCCACGGCGGCGGCGATGGTGCCGACGAATTCCACGACCGCGTAGTCCCAGGGTGAAGCGACCTGGGACTGCAGGGCGTCGACGTTGCCCTTTCGGCTCTCCTCGGAGGTGTCGCTCCCGGTGGGGCAGACCACCCCCACGCCCTCCGGGCTGAAACACAGCGGCACCGTGCCCGGGGCGAGCGCACCGAAGACGCCCACGAGGGCGGCGATCACGGTCAGAGTGATCGCGACCCCGTAGACGACATAGGTGAAGCTGCGCACCCGCAGCCTCTCCCTCAGATACGCCTGACGGGCGACGGCCACGCTGTCGAGCACGACCTCGCGCTGCGCCGTCTGCAGGGGCGCCCCGCTGCGGACCGACAGGGCGATCTCTTCGACCTGTACCCTCCGTGCGTCGTTGATGGGGAGGTGTTCCCGGACGAAGGCCACCAGGCCCGGCATCATCGAGGTGATCTCGTCCGTCGACGACACTCGTAGCAGCAGGTTGTGGGCCACATCGAAGTGGGTCTGGGCGACGGCCAGATGAGCCGCGGGCAGCCGTCGGCGATGGTTGTGGCCGAGCGTGTCCCGTGCCGCCCTCAGCTCTTCGTGGGCCTGGTCGGCCAGAGCCTGATCCTCCCGGCCGATCTGCCCCCGTTCGCTCTTGGCCCGAAACTGCGCCTCGAGCTCGCCGATGCGCGAGTTCAGGTTCTCGCGCAGTTCCCACAACCCCTTCTCGGGCGTGCTCGCCCACCGGGCGCCGCGGAACCTCGTCGGTCCCGCGCCCGTCGCCGGTCCTGCACCGTCGTCGCCGTTCTTCATTCGAGGTCCCACCGGTCCGGGGCGTTCAGCAGACGACGTCGGGGCCCTCGGCCCGGAGCGTCGGCTGCGACGAACCGTGCCGGGGCGTCGGGCGTCGGAGAAGGGCGCCTTCGGCCGACGGTACTCGTCCACCTGTTCGCTCGATGACAAGGAGTTTTCCCCCGTTGTTCACGCTAGACGACGGTGACCGCCCCTGTTGACCGCCATGTCGGCGTTTCACGGAAAGACACCATCGGGCAGGCCCCTCATGCGGTGACGACGGCGAGATCCGTCGGCCCGTCCGGCCGGTCGTCGACGAGGGAGCACCCGATGGCCACCTGGTCGGTCGACCGCCAAGCGCTGAGCCGAGCACCCCTGGCCGGGTGACCAGGGCCGCCGGACAGCAGCCAGGTGAGCAGACCCATGCCGACGATCAGGGCAGGACGGAGACGGTGGGCGAGATCGCCGCCGCCTTCGAGGACCCCTGGCGCGGACTGCACCGCACCGGCCCCGAGACGGTGCCCCCACCTCGCCGGAATCGAAACCCGTCTGCGGCTGCTGAAAACCCGGCCCGGAATGCTCACCGACCGCACCGTGCCCGCCTACCTGCACACGCGCCCGGACGGTGTCGTCGGCCTGCTGGGACGGCTCGTCGAGGACGGGCTGCGCCGAAGCGGTGGCCGGCGGCGCCGAGCGCCTGCCCCGGACGCTTCTCGGCAGCCTCCCACCCGCCCTGGCCGAAGCTGCCGGCCGTGACAGCAGCGCGGACGAGATCCCGTCCGTCCTCGCCTCCCGGCGTACGGCCCGCGCGCCGCGGCGCCGTCTTCGACGACCATGCTTGCCCGGACGGACGGGGTCCGTTCGGCTTCGGTGAGGACGTCGTGGACGGTGAGTCGGCCGAGCGCCGACCAGCAGCGCGTGGAGAAGGGGGAGCGCGGCTGTGGTGCGCTCCGGTTCCGGGAAGCCGTCGCTGATCAGGACGCGCCGGATGCGTCCGATGCCTGGTACGGGGGCGACGCGACGGGGTCGGCTGAGCGGTGGGGGCTCTCGGTGCGGATCACGGAGCTCTTCAGCCGGGGCAGGAGGCCATGGCCCATGCATCAGCGCAGGAAGCCTGTGGTGAGGCGCCCGGCGACGGTGTCCTCGGCGGACGGGGCGTCCAGGCCGGTCTGGGCCGCAGCCCCCCCGGCCGAGGGGATGAGCGTGCGGATCCGAGCCGGAAACAGCGGCCGCGCGCCGGTGGCGGACCAGGGCATGAGGAGCGGCGTCCCCGTCCGGGCACCCGGGTACGCGGTGCGGGACGTGCGGCCTTGTTGCGGAGCATTCGGGGCGCTGTAGCCTGGAGTTGGGAGATTATTCCCTATTTCGGAGGTAGATCATGTTTCTCCGATTGTTGCGGATCCGTACCCCTCGTCGGCTCGTTCTTCTCGGCACCGGCCGTCTGATCCGGGGCTTCAGCGGAGGCCTCTACGACGGCCACGGCTACCAGGCCTGACACCGATCCCCACCGGACCCGGAAGGAGGCGCGGTGGCGGACGAGGCCGATGCCCTGACAGCCCTGGCGGAGATCCTGGCACCGCATTGCCGTGTGACCCGGTTGTCCGGTGGAGCGCTGATCGCGGACTGGAAGCGGACACGTTTCCTCGGGATGACACCGGCGGACGTGCGGATGCTGACCGAGGGGAACGCCCAGGAACGCGCCGAAGTGGTCACCGGTCTCGTCCGGGCCGGCTGCGCGAAGGGACGTCGACGGGAGTACACGGACGCCGGCGTCCGGCTCTGGTTGCACGGTACCCACCTGCTGGTCCGGACCATGGGATTCGGACGGGTGCTCCGGCTGCTGTCGGTGGCCGCCCCGGACTACGCCCGCGCGGACAGTCCCCCGGCGGAGCAGGTGGGACGGCTGAAACGAGCGGTGCGGGCACAGAGCCGCAGGAGCTTCCTGGTCAACGGCGACTGCAAGACCGAGGCCGTGACGGCCTTCGCGCTGCTGCGGCGGCGCGGCTGGGAGGCCGTCCTGCACGTCGGCGTACGCGAACACCCCTTCGCCATGCACACCTGGGTCTCCTCGGCCGGTCTGTGCATCCCGGACGCCGACCCGCGCGGGCACGCGTTCACCCCCGTGCTGTCGATCGGCCGCGGAGGACCGTGACATGGATGCGCTCCGTCTCGAGTGGGCCGACGGTGCGCCGAAGCTCTGGACCGCTGCGTCGATGGAGCGTGAGGGACTCGTGACGACGGTCTCCTCGCCGGAGGGCACCGCGGCCGTCGTCGGCTTCGTCGGCTCGGCCCGGGGCCGGGCGGCGGGCGCCCGCCGTCTCCTGGACGCCCTCGGCCGGCGGGGAGCCGTCGCACCGCTGCCGGCCGGCGACTACGCGGCCGTTCTGGTGTACCGCGACCGCGTCCTCGTGACCCGGGACGAGCAGGCACGCGTCCCGCTGTTCTTCCGGGAGTCGGGTGGCCGCGTGAGCGCCGTGAGCACCTCGGCCCGCCGGCTGGGGAGCGGCTCGACGCTGGAACCCCGCTACTTCTGCCGGTATCTCACCGGCAACATGGCGCAACCGCACGCGGACCTCACACCCTTCGCGGGGGTCCACCGTGTCCTCGGCGGTGAGGTGATGGAACTTTCGGTCACCGGGCGGGTGCGCGGCCGGGAGCCACGACGAGCCCGCCGGGCCCACGACCCGCCCGTGCCCGCAGCCGACGGGTCCTACCGCCACGGGGCGGCCGAGGAGCTGCGCCGGGTGCTGGAGGAGGCCGTCCGGCGCCGCCTGGGCACCACGACGGCATGCCATGTCTCCGGCGGCCTCGACTCCACCAGCGTGGCGCTGCTCGCGGCACAGCTGCTGGCCGAGGAAGGGGAAGGGGACGGCAGCGGGAACCTCCTGCTGCTCGCAGGACGTTTCACGACGGGAGAGCTGGCCGGGGAGCAGCCGTACCTCGACGCGGCGGTGGAGGGGATCCGCCGTCTCGCCCCCGCGGCCCGCCCGGTGATCGTCGACGCCGACGACGTTGCCGATTTCGACGACTTCGAGCACCACGCGGGAGACGCGGACGAACCTCATGCGCACGCCTTCCGCGCCCCGTTCTGGGCCAGGCTCCACAACGCCGCCGCCGAACTGGGCTGTGACACCGTCCTGACCGGTTGCGGCGCCGACCCGGTCGTGGACGCCAACCCGTTCCACCTGCACCGGCTCGCCCGCACGGGGAAATTGCGGGAGCTGGCCAGGCAGGCACGCGCCTGGGCCGATGGCGGCGAGCGGGGGCTGCGGGAGACCATCCACGCCTACGTCGTACGGCCGGCCCTCCCACTGACGGCCGAACGGACGGGGGCCCTCGTCCGCAGCGGAACCGTGCTCGGCGGACTGGGCTCCTTCAACCGTCCCCCCTGGCTACGAGCCGCGTTCGCGCGGGCGCACGGATACCGGGAGGCCGCCATCGCGGAGAGCCGCTTCGTCTACGGGCGCAGGCCGGAGCGGTCGCTCTACGAAGCGGCCAACTACCTCGCCGCTCCCGACCTGCTGTCCTGGCAGCGCGCGCGGGAGGACGGGTTCTTCCTCTCGCACCCCTTCCTCGACCCGGAGGTCATCGCCACGATGCGACGCCTCCCCACCGAAGACGTGCTTGACCCCGACCGTCCGAAGGCGGTTCTGCGCGAGGCCATGGCGGACCTGCTGCCGGCCCGGATCAGCCGCAGGACGGTCAAGATCCCCTTCGACGGTCTCTACACCCGCGGTCTGCGGACCCACGGCGGCGCACTCGTCGACCTGTGTCGCTCCGCCCGGCATCCGCTGGTCGCGGAGATGTTCGACGTCCCGTTGCTGTGCCGGGCGGTGCAGGAGGCCCGCTTCGGGCTCGGGGACGCGCACGCCTGGGACCGGGTGAACAGTTCGCTGGCGCTGGTGGCCTGGCTGGAGCGGCTGGAAGGGCGCTCCAGCGGTGTCGGCGCGGCCCGGCCTGTCAGCGCCGACTCTTGACGTCCCACAGTGACCGTTCGATCGGGCCCGTGATGACGTCGACGAGACCGTAGCGGCTCACCAGCGCGCGCCTCTCCTCTCCGGTGGGGACGTGGTCCTCCTCGCCCTTGCGTGCGATGCTCGTCGCCACGTTCGCGCCGTGCGTGCCGAACCTCCAGTAGACGGTCACGTACCGGGGGTCCCGGGCGCGCTCGTCGATCGCGTTGTTCTCGTGCACCCTGGCGCGGTAGATGATGGAGTCCAGGCCCTGCTGCTGCCCCTTCTTCACCCAGGTGGGGACCCCCTTTCCGTTCCAGGAGTACGCCTTGAACTGGAGCGGTGGCTCCAGGGCGAGCCGGTCCTTGCGGGCGAGGCTCGCGGTGGCGTAGAACGCCAGCTGGTCGTACGGGGTGTCCATGGGCAGTTGCACCATGACTCGGGTGGCGAACGTATCGCTCGACTCGATCCACTGCCCGAAGGGCATCCACGGCCGGGCCTCGACCATTTCGCCGGGCTGATGGATCTTCCTGCGGGAGAGCGGATTCATTTCCTGGAATTTGCTCCACTGCTCCGCATCGGTCCGCCATTGCTGACGGAGCCGGTCTTTCGCGCTCAAGGGCACCCGTTCTCCCATGGCGTGGAACTCCGTGCCGAGTACGTAGAAACCGACGTTCCCCTGGTTCTTCAGAGTGATGTCGACCGGTAGGGAGAATTCTTTCCGGTCCTGACTCAGTACGGGATCTCCCAGGGACATCTCGATGAGAGGTCTGGTCTCACGCTGGTAGGGCTGGTAAAGGTTCTGATAGCCGAAATTGGCGATCGCGATGGCCGAGGAGACGATGAGCGCCGCGGCCACCCGCTTGGGAGCGGGGATCTTGACTGCTGTCCGCCACACCGCGAAGACGGCCCACGCCGAACCCACCGTGAGCGCGCCGAACACCGCGAGGTAGAACGCGGTGTCGCCCCTCGCCGTCTCGACCACGAGCAGGGCGTTCGTCAGCAGGGCCGCGAACGTGCTGATCAGCGCTACCACGCCGGAGTAGGGGAAACTGTGCCACCACCAGTGGTCCACGACGGCGGCGGCGCCCAGGAACGTGATGAAGGCGACCGCGATGAGCACAGCGCCCGTGAGACGTCCGGGGAAGGTCAGGGCGTGGACGAAGTCCTCGAGGCCGAACCACCCCATGACCAGCGTCGTCGTGAGGAGGACCAGCAGGATCACCGTCATTGTCACGCGGGACCACGGGGTTCCCGGTGGGGACCGCCGCACTTTCGGATGTGAGCGTGACTGATGCCTGGGGGGAATCCTCATCCGATCACCTCCTGGAGCCACTGCCCGTCCGTGTTGTCAGGGTGTGCCGACGTCGAGGGCCGGCTCCGGCCGGCGTTCACCACCGAGTGCGTGCCCGGCCAGACGATCTTGCGCGGTGGCCGTCCCCTCCTTCCGCCGCGGCCGTCGACGGCCGCGGCGAGTCGTCGGGAATTCCCACGTCCGGAGGCACACGCGTGGTGCCTCCGTGTCCTCGGACCCGCTCCTTCGACGTCGAGATCCGCAAGGCCGTCTGCAGCACGAACGTGATCGAAAGCGTCAGCGCCCCATCCGCGAGGCCGTCCGCGCTCACGGTCACTTCCCCGACGAGGCCGTTGCCCTCAAGCGCGTCTGCACGGCGTCGATGAGCCTGGGCCCGACGGGGAAACGCGTCCGTTTCCGCACCGTGGTCGCCCGACAGCGGTACCGGTCCCTCAGCGGGGGCGACGGCCGTCGTGCTCGGCCTCCATCCGGTTCGCGATGTCCTCGCGCAACCACTTCTTGTCGATCTTGCCGACTCCGGTCAGAGGCAATGCCGGCACCCTGACGATGCGCTCGGGCAGTTTGAACGGAGCCAGTCCGCCGTCTTCGAGGAAACGGCGGATCTCCCTCAGCGTCGGAGAGCCCTCCCCGTCGACGACGTACAGGCAGACCGTTTCGCCCAGGACCCGGTGGGGCATCGGGACAGCGGCGGCGGCGCGTACGCCGGGATGCCTCTGGACCAGTGCCTCCAGTTCGCCCGCCGGGATTTTCTCGCCACCGCGGTTGATCACGTCCTTGACGCGTCCGATGACCACGAAGTTGCCCGAGGGATGGCGGTGGACCAGGTCACCGGTGCGGTAGAAGCCGTCGGAGGTGAACGAAGCGGTGTCCGTGTCGCCGTGGTAGCCCGTGATGACACCAGGTCCCCGGGCCAGGAGCTCGCCCGTCTCCCCGTCGGCGACGGGGCGGTCCCGGCCGTCCACCACAAGGGTCTCGTCACCCGGTGAGACGGACCGCCCCTGGGTGGTGAACACCACTTCCGGGGGGTCACCGAGTCGGGTGAAGTTCAGCAGTCCCTCGCTCATTCCGTACACCTGCTGGATCCGGCAGCCGAAGGCGTCACCGAGCTGCCTGGCCGTCTCCTCCTCCAGACGGGCCCCACCGACTTGCAGTACCTCCAGGCTCGACAGGTCGGACCCGTGCGAGGCGGCACGTGCGGTGAGCCACTGGCGGGCGACCGCAGGGGTCAGCGCGCAGTGCGTGACGCGTTCCCGCTCGATCAGCGCCATCGCGCCGACAGGATCGCCGGGTGCGCCGAGCACGACCTTCCCTCCGTGGGCGAGTGCGCCGAGGATTCCGGGGTGGCCGAAGGCGAAGCTGTGCGTCACGGGCAGGACCGCGAGGTAGACCGAGTCCGGTGTCAGAGCCGACGCGGCCGCCGAGGCACGGATGACATGGCCGAACGCCTCGTGTGTACGGGGGATGGGCTTGGGCGCGCCGGTGGTACCGCTCGACAGCAGGAACAGGGCGATGTCCGAGGGGTCCCGGCGGCCGTCCGCCGCGGGAGCCGTCTCTTCGGCCGCGGTGAACTCGTCGAGGTCCAGATGGCCGCGGACCGGGTCGACCCCGCCGGAGACCAGCAGGTTCCGAACGAACGGATGGCGTTCGCGAAGCCTTTCGGCGAACCGGACATGGTCGAAACGGGCTTGCCGAACGGGTACGGCCATCGCTCCCGGCCGTACCGAAGACAGCACGGGGACGAGTTCGTGTTCGCGCAGCGTCGGCGGAGCGAGGACCGGGCGCGCGCCGAGCCGGATCAGGGCGAGCACGAGGACGACGAACTGGGGCTGGTTGGGGAGTTGTACGAGTACGTTCTCGCCCGGCTGCGTTCCGCAGCGCGCCAACCGGGCGGCGCAGCCTGACACCGCGGCGTCCAGTTCGGCCCCGGTGAGAACCCGGCCGCCGCCGACGAGTGCCTCACGGCAGCCCCGACGCCCGCGGGTGTCCAGCACCAGTCCGTCCAGCAGGTCCGGGCGCCACCAGCCGCGGCTCCGGTAGTCCGCCGACGCCTGAGGGTCCGGCCCTCTCCCGTCCAGGGCGTCGGCGAGCTGCCGCAGGGTGCAGTCGTGCTCGCTCCAGAGGTCGACGCGGGTGCCGAGTCGTTCGGAGAGCTCGATCTCCAGTTGCGTGATGTCGACCGAGTCGAGCCCGAGATGGGCACGCAGAAGCGCGTCCTCGCGCAGGAGCTCCTGCGCGATGCCCAGCTCGGAGAGGATCCTTCGCACGTCGTCGATGCCCGGCAACCGGCCCTCCCGGTCGGGTCGAGGGAACGTTCTGGTGCGGGGACGGCTCAGGCAGAGGGTGTCACCGGCGGCGGACCGCTCGTGTCCCTGACGTGTACGGCGGACGCCGCGTCCGCAACCGGGAGGTCACGGATCCCGCTGTCCGTCGTGGAGCCGGCCTGCCCCTGCCGCCCGGCCTGGGTCCGCCGCGTCCGGTGACCGGCCGCGCGGACGGCCTCAGACGATGGTGAGCGTCGTCGCCCCGGTCGCACCCGTGACACCGGTGGTCAGACACAACGGCAGTGCCGGCTGCGGAAGGACGATGACCTGGACCACCGAGCGGCCGTGGAAGCGGCCCTGGACGACGGTCCCGGTGAGCGTGGTGACGACCTGCCCGGCGATCGCGGTGCTGCTGCCCTCGGCTTCGACGACGCTGGTGTCGCCGGTGCTCCACGTGAAAGTCCGCGGACCCTGGAATCCGTCGAGGAGGTCGTTGCAGCCCGCATGGAGGGTGAACCGTTCCCCGTACGCCCCGCTCGTCACCTCACCCGCACCGTCGACGCACGACCCGAGACGTCCGTCGGTACTGACGTCGACGTCCCGCGGTTGGAAGGTGATCCCCGGACTGTAGGCGACGGACTCGGTTCCCTGGCACTGCAACAGCGCGAGCGGTTCCGCGTGGGCGGGCACGGCGGCCGGCGCGACCGTGAGAAGTACGGTAGCGGCGGTTGTCAGGACTGCCGAGCGTGCCCATGACCCCATGACGGACATGAGGCGGCCTCCTTCGAAGTGACGGCGTGGTGGGGATGATGCCCGGCACGCCCGTCCGTGAGACGAGCGCGCGGGAGCAGTGACGGAGGTACGCGAAGTCCCGCGCGCTGCCCCCGTGAAGACTGCGCTGCCCCCGTGAAGACTGCGCCGGGTGTCGCCTCCGTTCTTCCGGCCCACTCCCTTGTCGCCCGGCACACGGGTGTGAGTCAGTGGACCATGCGCGCGGCAGACGGGAGCACGGGCTTTTGCCCGTTCCTCCACGCGGGCGGTCCTCCCGACCCCCTGGAACGCCGTACCGGCTTCGAATCCTGGAGTGTGATGGGTCCACGGAAGAACGGCACACTTGCGGTACCGGGCGCGAGGCTTCATTTCGAAGTGCGCGGAGAAGGACCACCGGTGCTGCTCATCGCGGGCGGCAACTCCGACGCGGCTGTCTTCAAACGCCTGGCCGACGTCCTGGCCGCGGACCACCGCGTCATCACGTACGACCCGCGCGGCAATTCGCGCAGCCTCCTCGACGGCCCACCGACGGATCAGCGGATCGAGGAGCACGCCGACGACGCGTACCGCCTGCTCGATCACCTCACCGGACCCGATGAACCCGCGCACGTCTTCGGAAGTTGCTCGGGAGGGCTCGTCGCACTCGAACTCGCCGTCCGCGACCGAGCCCGGATCCGCTTGACGATCGCCCACGAACCACCCGCGATGGGACTGCTGCCGGATGCCGAGGACCACCTGGCGTTCTTCGACGACGTCCACGAGACGTTCCGCCGCGAAGGCGCGGCGGCGGCCCTGCGCAAGCTCCAGCTCGTGTTCGGCGACGGACCCGCCCCGACGCTGCCCGAGGCCCACGACAACACCGCGTTCTTCCTGGCCCACACCGTCAGGCCGGTCACGCGCTTCGTACCCGACCTCGCCAAGCTCGTGACAGTGGCGGACCGGATCGTCGTGGCAGGTGGTCGTGACTCGCGCACCCACACCGTCCACCGGCCCGCGGTCGTCCTCGCGGAGCGGCTCGGCTGTGAACGGATCCTGTTCCCCGGCGGCCATGTCGGCTACGCGAGGTATCCGGTCGAGTTCGCCAGGCGACTCGTCGGAATGTTCGCGACCCCGTCCGACGCGGTGACTCCGTCCCGCACCGGTGCGGGACGCTGACATGCGCATCGTGATGGGAGCTCAGAACTGTGGTTTCGGCCCGGTCTCCGAACTCGTCGCGATCTCCCGGCTGTTCTCCGGCCATGAACGGGTGTTCGTCGGCAGCGGCGTGGCGGCGACGTTCGCGCGGCGCAACCCGGACGCCTTCGACGCCGTCCGCGAGTACGACGGGATGTGCGGGAGGGCCGGGGCGGAGTCGGTCGACGACCTGCTGAAGACCGCAGACCAGGTGGTCTCGGTCATGGACGCCGATCTCGTCCTGCGGTCCGTCGTGGCGCGGCGTCCGGTGGTCATGGTGGACAGCCTGTTCGGCTTCTGGCGGCTCGGACGGCCGTTGGCCCAGATCCGCGACCTGTGTGCGAGCATGCCGCGTTCCTCCTACGGCGCGGCAGACCGACACCTGGCCGCTCTCTCACCTCACGAGCGCGTCGTCGCGGCCCATCTGCTCGCCACGCACAGCGTGGTGCAGAACTTCCCGGGCGTCCCCGAGCGCGCGGCCGAGGTCACCGCTCTCGGTGTCGGGTCCGCGATCCGCCTGACCGGCCCGATCATCGACCTCGAAGGACTGAGGAACACCCCGCGCGACGCCGAACCGGAGTACGACCTGCTGGTCAACGTCGGCGGGTTCAAGAATTTCCTCTTGGACTTCGACGCCAACAACGACTACCTGCGCCTGCTCCACCGCTGGATCCCCGACCTGCTGCGGGACTGGCCCCGGTTTCCGCGCGTCCTGGTCTGCGGCGGCCCCTTCGGCGGGCACCGCGAGCGGAAGGTCTCGGTCGCCGGCCGACGGGCCGACTGCCGTCTCCTGCGGCAGCGCGACCTGCTACGGGCGGTGGCCAGCACGCCCGGCTACCTGCTCGCCCCGGGGCTCACGGCACTCCACGAGTCGATGGCCCTGGGACGGTTGCCGCTGGGGATCCACGAACAGCACTACGCACACGTCTACACACTGCGCCGTCTCGACGGCACGGTCTTCGGCCGGAACGCCTGCCGGTTCGCGGACGTCCTGCCGCTCCACCGGATACCCGAGGACGACTTCACCGGGACCGCGGCCCTCGTGGAGATCGCAGGCCGTGTCCAGGAGGACGACGAGCTCTACAGCGTGTTCCGCAGAACGTTCAACGAGCGGATCGAACACCACGTCTCGCTCACCCCGGTGCGGCGGCGGCACGGCGTCGAGGAACTGCGGAGACTGCTCGGCGGTGAGCCGGTCCACGCGGTGCTGGCCAGGATCCTCCCCCTCGACGCGGCGAGTGACAGCCCAGGGCGCCCAGCCCCGTGGGAACGGCCGGTCCGGCCAACCGCCGCGGCCCGTACCGCGCCTGTCGCGCGACCGGCAGGAGAACCTTCCCGACACCTGGAGACGGATTGAACGCCTCCGAAGAACTCGGTCACGCGGCCTGCTTCGCTTTCAGGGACCGGCTGCTCGGCCCCTTGCGCGACCAGTTCCTGACCCCGGACCAGCTGTGCGAGGCAGGCCGCCTCATGTGCGGTCGCTCCGAGGACCTGTCCCTCTACGGCATCCCCGCCCCCGAGATGGAGGCCCGGGGGATCCGCGTCCTGGGCCGCACCGCCGTCGAGTGCACCAAGGACCCCCACCCCGTGGCCGTCGCCGGCGTCATCACCGAAATCGAGGCCACCGCCCCCGGGACCGGTGGTGAGGCGATGGTCGTCGACCTGTTCTGCGGCTCCGGAAACTTCGGCCACCACCTCGGCCGGTGCCTGAACCGTCCCGTACACGCCTCGGAACTCGACCCGGTCGTCCACGAGGCCTGCCGGCACAACCTCGACCGCGTCGGCTCCACCGTCGATCTCCGACTGGCGGACTACCGCGACCTGCTCGGCGCGCTTCCCGCCCGCAGCGAGCGCGACGTCTACATCGTGGAGCCCTCCTGGGGCCCGGCCTTCACCCCGGAAGGCCTCGACCTGACCCGTACCTCGCCCCCGGTCCCCGAGATCATCCGGGACATCCAGCGGTCCCGCGACTACGCGCCGTGCCTGGTGGTGGTCGAGACCGGTGACCGCGTCCTCCACGGCTCCCTCGAGTTCTCGTTCAGGAACGCCGTCCACCTGCGCACCCTCGTCCCCGAGCCGCTTCCGCCCCATCACACCGGCTCGCGTTTCCACTTCTACCGCCTCGGCGAGTGACGGGCACGGGCGGACACCGACCCGCAGACCCTTGGCGATCACCCAGCTCGCCTCACCCTGGGAGAATCGTTCGACGACCCTGAGCCGTAACTCCTCACGGAACCACTGCCGTTCGGCAGCCGGCCCGCATCCTTGCGGACACCGCACGCCCCGGTGCTACCGCACGGGCGACGAGCCCCCAGCCCCCACGACTCCACGAGTTCGATCTCAGCAACGGAGTCCTACCAGCGCTCGTTTCCCTCCTCCGGCGCCGGCGCTCCGCCCGGCCGTCGACGCGTTCGTCCGACAAATTCGCTACCGGCGGCCGGGGCGCCGTGATACACAACCGACGTGCAAAACATCTTGGAGTTCCCCGAGGTCCTGCGGTTGATCGAAGACCGATCGGCCGCGTTCCGCGCCGCGATCGCGTCCGCCCCCGACCTCGACGTCCAGGTCCCGACCTGCCCGGACTGGACGCTGCGCGAACTGGCGCAGCACCTCGGCGACGGCCGCCGCCGCCAGGCCGCCATCGTCGCGGCGGGCCCGGGCGCTGAACCTCCGGCGAGGACGGACCCGAAGGGCGCCCCGACCGCGCCCCGCGATCGCGAGGCCCTGGACGCCTGGCTCGCCGAGTCGACCGAGCTCATGCTCGACGCGATGCGCGAGGCCGGCCCGGACCGCGGCTGCTGGACCTGGTGGGGCCGCTCGCAGGCCCCGGAGACCAGCGGAGCCGTGGCCCGGCACCAGATCCAGGAGATCGCCGTCCACACCTACGACGTCCAGCTCACCCAGGGGGCCGCACAGCCGCTGCCGACGGACGTCGCGGTCGAGGGCGTCGACGAGTTCCTGACGACCGTCTCGGCGACGACCGTCCCCTGGCCGTTCAAACCGGCGACCATCGACCTGCACACGACCGAGGGCCGCTCCTGGCGCCTGACCCTCAACGCCGACGGCGTCCACTGCGACGACCTCGCCGCCGACGCGGAGCCGGGCGACATGGCGATACGGGGCGCAGCGAGCGAACTGGTCCTCTACTTCTATGAGCGCGTCCCGCTCGACGTCCTGGAGACCACCGGCGACACCGAGCCGATGGAGCAGCTCGCAGACTGGGACCCGAACGAGTAAAGCGCGCACTTGTGACGCATCCGTCGGTTGTGCGCGTGCTCCTGCGGGCGCCACTGGGCCCGGGGTTGCGGACGTCGCTCGGCTGCGGGCCTGCTGTTCAAGGGCGAACGGCGCACCTGCGGGCACCCTCCGCCCATCGTCCTGCGCGAGGGGAGACCGACGACGATGAACGCCCTCCGTCCCGCACCCCCGCTGGGACTGGGTGAACTGACGGACCCGGACTACCACGTCGACAGCTTCCCGTTCGTCCCAGGAGACCTCTTGTTGCTGTGCACGGACGGTGTCACCGAGGCCCGCGACCCCACCGGCACCTTCTCCCCGCTCGCCGAGCGCATCACCGGCTGGACCGAGAGCGACCCCGACGCCTTCCTCGGCCGCTTCCGCAGCGACCTGCTGCACCACGTCGGCGGACACCTCGACGACGCCGCCGCCGTGCTCGTCCTCGAGCGCCCGGTCGCGTAGGGGGCGAGCAGCAGGCCGAGGCCCCAGTCGTCGACGCCGCAGTTGTTCGAGACGACCTCGAGGCCGTTCAGTCCACGCTGCCACAGGGCGTCGATGAGCGTGCCGGGTAGTCCGCACAGCCCGAAGCCACCCACCGCGAGCGAGGCGCCGTCCTCCATGCCGGCCACCGCCTCCGCGGCGCTCGCGACTGTCTTGTCCAGACCCATACGGACCCTTTTCCCTCGGGCGATCGGCGTGGCCTCGCTGGTCAGAGCCGGTGGCCGATACAACCGATGGGCGGCGAGCCCAGGCACGCGGTTGGGTTGCGGCCATGGTGCCATCCACCCGCCATATGGTGTCTTCATGCCGGCGAACCACTGTCTCCGGCGAGGCCGGACGGGGGAGGGAAACGGCACGCGACCCCGGTGGACCCTGTCCAACCGGGCCCGCGCGGAGGGGCTCAGGACCTAGCAGCCGGTGTCGGCGACGACGTAGTGGCCGGGTGCGGTCTGCTTCAGGGTGTGAGTGACGAACGTGTTGTACAGGCCCATGGCCTGACCGGAGCCCGTGGCGTAAGTCTGTCCGCCGCTCTGGTAGGCGCGGCCGGCAGAGGTGTGCTGGTAATTGCTGGCCGTGTAGCAGGTGGGCGTGTAGCCGGTGGTGGTGGCGGTCACTGAAGAGGAGGTCGCCCCCACCGCCCCGGCCGCGTCCACCGCAGCCACCGTGTAGGCGTACGAGGTGCCGACGGTCAGGCCCGTGTCGGTGTATGAGGGCCTTGTCGTGGTGCCCGCTTTCATGCCGCCGCGGTAGACGTCGTAGGAGGCCGCTCCGGGAACGGCGCTCCAGCTCAACGATACGGAGGTGTCGGTGGTGGTGCCGACCGTCACGCCTGTGGGCGCGGGCAGCTTGCCCGGGGCTTCCCCGCCGTTGTCGCCGCCGTCGAGTCTCCAGAAGCGGGCGGTGTGGTAGCTGGAGCAGATGGTGTCGAGGTAGTAGGTTCCGGCGGTGCCGCACTGTTCCGGGCCGCTGCCCGGGTCTACGGCGAGGCCGTGGGCCATGCCGGAGACGGAGTAGACCTGGACGGCGGGGTTGCCGGAGGCGTCGTCGTACTCACTCAGCGTGGTGCCGCCGGAGAGGTTTCCGGTGCGGGAGGGCGTCTGGCCGATGCCCCATGTGTTCGTCCACTGGTCGCGCAGTTCAGTGGCGTTGGCCGGTACGACGGTGGTGTCCGAGGTGCCCTGCTAGATCGCCACTCGGGGCCAGGAGGTGGTGCCGACGGGTGCAGCGGCGCGGACCAGGTCGCCCCACTGGGCGGGCGTCTTGTTCGGCGGGCTGTACATGCAGGTGTACGCGGCGGACACGCTCGTCGCACAGTACGCGGGAAGACCGGAGTCGATGGAACCGCCGGCGAAGACGTCCGGATAGGCGGCGAGCATGTTCGCGGTCATACCGGCACCGGCCGACAGGCCGGTGATGTAGACACGGCTGGTGTCGCTGCCGTAGCGGGCGACAGCGGCGTCGACCATCTGCTTGATCGACAGGGCCTCGCCCTTGCCGCGCGCGCTGTCGCCCGAGTCGAACCAGTTGAAACAGGAGTTTGCGTTGTTGGCGCTGGTCGTCTGGGGGAAGACGAGGGCGAACTCGTACTGGTCGGCGAACTTCGGCCAACCGGACTTCGCGTAGTAGTCGCTCGCGCTCTGTGTGCAGCCGTGCAAGGCGATGACGAGTGGCGCGCCCGCGGGGAGGCCGTCCGGCACGTAGGTGTGCATGGACAGGTTGCCGGGATTGGAGCCGAATCCGGTGACCTGGGTCAGGGCGGCGGCGGACGCCGGCGGGCTGACGGCCACCAGACCGGTGGTCAGGGCGAGGGCGCCTGTGGCGGCGGTGAGCCAGCGTCGGAGACCGCCGATGATGCGGCGTCCCTTCGCGGTGGGGAACGGGGAGTGCGGCTGTCCCATGGCTGATGCCTTCCGTGGAGAGGGAGAGGGAGAGGGGAGGGGAAGGGCACCGTGGCGGCTTCGGCTCGAGCCACCGGTGTGTGGCGTGCATCATGTGGGCTGGATCACTTACATTGACATGGTCGGAACAACCAACGTCGGCGAACGAGCAGTGTGTTGGCCAACCATGGCCCGACGCACGAAGGGCCCGGTGGCGAGGAGGAGACAGGGGCCGCGATGTCTTCGACCGCCCACTGAGATGGTGGAAGGAACCACCTTGCAGCCGCTGACAGTGGGGGTCAGGCCCATATCTGGCGGTCGACCGACGTCGTAGCCTCCCGCAGGTCCTCATCCATGAGCCTTGGAGGTACGCAGATGTGTCGTCCCTCCATCCGTTCCTCACCCGCCTCTGGTGGCGAAGTGCGCCGGCGGCACCCGCCCTGGCCGCACTGACCCTCACCACCGCCCCAGCGACTGCGGCGCCTTCGGCCCCCGCTGGACACTGCGCTCGCCTGACCCACCTCCGCGTCCCGGGCGTCGAACTCCAGCGGGCGGCGTGTCTGAACGAACTGACCACGGCGGGCACGGTCGCCTCCGGCCACACCGACCCCACCGACTGGGCCGGACTGCCCCCCAAGGCGCTGTACCGGCGGACCGACGAACGTACGGAGGCGTGAGACCCCGCGAACGCCCGGAGGCCGCCCACGGCACGGCCGAGTCGCTCGTCGCCATGCTGCCCCGGCTCAGCGAACTGCACGGACGGACGGCGGTCGGCATCACGGGCGAGGACGCCCGCACCCTGGTGCTGGGGGACGGGACCGACGTGCAGGTCGATCCAGGGGTGGTCCGGCTGTTCCTCGACACCGGCCACGTTCCCGTGGTGTCGAGCGTGGCGTACGACTCCGGCGGGGGCATCCGGTTCCTGGGCGCGGTCACGGCGGCCGTCGCGCTCGCCGACGCGCTGCAGGCCGATCTGATGCTCCCGGCGGGAGCCGAGGGCGCGTGTGCCGCGGCCGCGTCCGTCGTCGACATGTCGGTTCCGCACGCCGTGCTGAGGCGTCTTCACCGTCTGGACGACGTCGGGGGGTGCGGCCCGGGGACGGCGTTCGGCGGGTGACGTGGGCGCGGCCGGCGCGGTGCGCCGGTCGCGGGGAGCGGGGGAGGGCTGTCAGGGCCGGGGCTCCCTGCCCAGGAGCAGGGTGACGAAACCGAGGGTGCCCCGGTAGCCGTGGAGCCAGGCGGCGCGGTGCTGGGCCGCGGCGTCGAGGGCCTGGGCGCGGTCCGGGTGATCAGGGTGGTCCAGGGCCCACCGGGACAGGGAGCCGGTCCAGGACCACTCGTAGTCGTCCCACTCCTGGAGGGTGCTCACGTGTCCGTACAGGGGCACCCAGCCCTCGGACACCACCCGGTCGACGGTCGTGGCGAGGTCGTCGTACTCGTCCGCGGTGAAACCGGAGTCGAGGGTGCGGCGGTCTGGTTCGCGCTCCCAGAAGCAGTCGCCGACGAGCACTGTGCCGCCGGGGACGAGGTGTCTCTCGGCTGCCTTCAAGGTGGGGAGCAGGCCGCCGAAGGCGTGGCTGGCACCGATGCTCAGGACGAGGTCGTAGCCGTGGGGTGGGCTGAACTCGGCGGCGTCTTGCGCGTGAAAGGCGATCCGGTCACCGAGTCCGGCCGCATCGGCCGAGGCACGGGCTGCCGCGATGGCGTCGACGTCGTTGTCGACGCCGTCGGCGCGCAGGTCCGGGCGGCCGGCCTGCGCGCGCAGCAGCCAGGTGCCCGATCCGCAGCCGAGATCGAGGAGCCGGGCGGTGCCGTGGGGGACGGCCCGGTCGAGGAGTGTTCGCACGGACGTGTCGCTCAGCGGCGCGGCGATGGGGTGCAGGGTGTGGGCGACGGAACTGATCTGTCGACGGTGCATGACCGCAGTCTGCCCGCTGCCTGCGCCGGGGCTGTCCAGGAGCCCCGCGGACGGGGGCCGGTCGACCCGAAGGAGGGGGGTGCTGCCCCACGGCGTGTGGGGGTACGTCATCCGGTTGCACTGCCCGGGTCTCGACACCGGGCAGCGGTCGTGGGCCGCCTGGACCGGGTCCGCCGGCTTCCTCGAGACGGTCCGTGGGAAGGCGTACGTGATCCTCGACGGCACCCTCCTGCCGATCGACCGCGAGCGAGCCCCGCCGTCCGCGTCCCGTTCCGCGGCAGGAACCTGCGCGACCGGCGCCGGCGTCACAACCGGGACCATGCCAAGATCCGCAGCCTCGGCGAACGCGCCACGGTGATCCTGAGGGGCCGGCGGATCCCGCGGAAGCTCCGCCGCAGCACCACCCGGATCACGGCCGTCGCCCGAGCCGTAGTCGCCCTCGGACCCGCCAACTGATCAAGAGGGAAAACCTTCCTCGACCGGCGCGGAGGCGTCCTTCCCGGCGAGCCGGTGGTGCTCGCCGGCCAGACCGCCGGCAACCGCTCGATGCGCCTCGCGGCCAGGCTGGGGCTCGCCGAGGCGAAGCGGTCAGAGGGGTTCGGCGCCGAGCGGTGGTCCGATGTGTGGTCGAGCTCGGTCCGGTCGCTCTCGGCGCCGGGCCGTCAGGGGTAGATCTTCTTGTTCTCGGTGAGCATGGCGACGTACTTCTCGATGCGGGCCGCCCGGGTCTCGGGCTTCTTCGCGTCCTGGATCCGGTAGAGGATCGCGTACCGGTTGCGGCTGTCGAGTGTGGAGAAGAAGTCCCGCGCCTTCGGGGACGCGTCCAGGGCCGCTTGGAGGTCGTCGGGCACCGTCGCCTTGCTCTGACTGGCGTACGCCGTCTCCCAACGGCCGTCCGCCTTGGCCTTCTCCACCTCGCGCAGCCCCGCGGCCCGCATCCGGCCCCGCTCGACGAGTTCGGTGGCCTTCTGCCGGTTCACCTTCGACCACTTGCTGCCGGACCGTCGCGGTGTGAAGCGCTGCAGCCAGTGCCGCTCGTCCAGCTTCTTCTTCTGCCCGTCGATCCAGCCGTAGCACAGGGCCGACTCCAGCGCCCCGGCGTAGTCGACGCCGTCCAGTCCGGAGTCCTTCTTCGGGATCTTCAGCCAGACGCCCGG
>NZ_BDJC01000042.1 GCF_002005565.1 Streptomyces sp. JHA26
CCCGCCGCCGACGGCCCGCCCCTGCGGGGGCAACGGCGCCCGGCCCCGTCGCGGTCCGTACTGCGCAGGTCGCGTCCCGTGTTGCTCCACTGGACCAACTTAGGTCTGTTTATGTGTCGAATAGCCCGACAGACACGCCGTGGGGCGGAGTCCGGGCGGGCATTCGACGTCCGGCACGGCCGTTACCGGACACCCCGTAGACTGGTGGATCGGCCCAGTCTGGCCTGCCCCGCCCTCCGCATCCTCACGTACGGGAAGTCGCAACGTGTCGCTCACGATCGGAATCGTCGGTCTGCCGAATGTCGGCAAGTCGACCCTGTTCAACGCCCTGACCAAGAACGACGTGCTCGCGGCCAACTACCCGTTCGCCACGATCGAGCCCAACGTCGGCGTCGTGGGCGTCCCCGACCCGCGCCTGACGAAACTGGCCGAGATCTTCTCCTCCGAGAAGATCCTCCCGGCGACGGTCGACTTCGTCGACATCGCGGGCATCGTGCGCGGCGCGAGCGAGGGCGAGGGCCTGGGAAACAAGTTCCTGGCCAACATCCGTGAGTCCGACGCGATCTGCCAGGTCATCCGCGCCTTCAAGGACGAGAACGTCGTCCACGTCGACGGCAAGGTCTCGCCCAAGGACGACATCGAGACGATCAACACCGAGCTGATCCTCGCCGACCTCCAGACCATCGAGAAGGTCCTGCCCCGCCTCCAGAAGGAGTCGCGGATCAAGAAGGACGTCGCGCCCAAGGTCAAGGCGGTCGAGGAGGCCAAGGAGATCCTGGAGAAGGGCGACACGCTCTTCGCCCACGGCGTCGTCCAGGGCAGCGAGCGCGCCGAGCTCCTCCACGACCTGCACCTCCTCACGACGAAGCCCTTCCTCTACGTCTTCAACGTCGACGAGGACGAGCTGACCGACGAGGACTTCAAGAACGAGCAGCGCGCGCTGGTCGCCCCCGCCGAGGCGATCTTCCTCAACGCCAAGCTGGAGGCGGACCTCGCCGAGCTGGAGGAGGACGAGGCCCTGGAGCTCCTCCAGTCCGTCGGCCAGGACGAGCCCGGCCTCGCCACCCTCGCCCACGTCGGCTTCCGCACCCTCGGCCTGCAGACCTACCTGACGGCCGGCCCCAAGGAATCCCGCGCCTGGACCATCAAGAAGGGCGCCACCGCCCCCGAGGCCGCCGGTGTCATCCACACCGACTTCCAGAAGGGCTTCATCAAGGCCGAGGTCATCTCCTTCGACGACCTGGTCGCCACCGGCTCGGTCGCCGAGGCCCGCGCCAAGGGCAAGGCGCGCATGGAGGGCAAGGACTACGTGATGCAGGACGGGGACGTGGTGGAGTTCCGCTTCAACGTGTGACCGTATCGCCAGAGGCGGTCTGACCTGCGAGAAAGTAGGTCAGGCCGTCTTGCTGTCCGCAGGAGTCCGCAGACCCCCGGAGGTCAGACAGTGCGGATGACGAGAGCGGGCTTGACATCCTGGGCATCGATGAGGACGCGGATGTCGTACGGGTCGGAGGTCCAGATGATCGCCCCGAGACTGGCAGCCATGACGACGACGGTGGCGTCGACGATGTCTGCGGTGCCGGCCTTGCCGCAGAGAATGCCCGCGGCCTTGGCGGTTTCGAGACCCACGGGTACGACATGGCACCCGGCGAGGAACTTGCCGAGCCTGACCTGCCGGCGGGAGTCCCGCCATGCCTGGCTGACGACCACGGAGGGCACGTGGATGTCCCTGCCGTCTTCGAGAGCCAGGCTGTGGCGAGCCCACATGCGCCGGTCGTCGTTGTCGATGGCGATCAGCGCACCGGCGTCGTACAGGTAGGGGATGTTCACGCGGCCGATGCCCCCGTGCCGCTGAGGTACTCGGCGTCGGCGTCGGCCATCTCGGCGCGGGCGTTGGCGAGCTCCTCCGGCGTGAAGGCGCCGTGCCCCACCTGCCACTCCTGGATCACGGCCCGCCCGGCCCGTAGCCGCAACTCTCGTTCGGCTGCTCCGGCGACGAGCCGGGAGAGCGGGATGCCCTCCTCCTCGGCTGCGCCGGCCAGGGCGTCCACCAGGGATTCGTCAAGAGTGATCGTCACCTTCTTGGTAGCCATACCAACACCATAGCGTGATATGGCAGAGGTTGGGGCGGGTTTCGGGCGGTGGGGGTTGCCCCGTGGGCCCGACCGGGGAGCCGCCGTGTCGTGGAGCTCGCCATTCGGTCAGCGCTCCAAGGCCGTACTGGGCGGCGCACCACTGCCGGCTGGGGGGGTGGGAGGATGCGGGGACTGCGAGAGAGGGGCGGGACGCGTGGGGCGTGGCGAGCGGGATACGGTCGCGAGGGGAGCGCGACTCCACGAGGCAACGCAGGCAGTGGCCGGTGACCACGCCAAGGCGGTCGAGGCAGTGCGGGCGGCGCTCAAGCCGATTCACGACGAGGCGGTCACGAGGGAGCTGGACGCCATCCCCGTCGTCCGGCTGCAGGACGTCACCGAAGGACGCCTGCGGCTGGGGAACGTAGAGAAGAGTGGCCTGCGCACAGTGGGCCGCGTCCTCGAAGCGGGCCCCTACCGGTTGCGCCAGATTCCCGGCGTGGGACAGCGCACTGTCGACCAGATGCTCGCCGCAGCTCGCCGGCTTTCCGAGGCCGTGCACGAGACGGTGGCCGTCCACATTGACGTGGATCGGCCGGAGCCGAGCACTACCGCACTCGTCATGGCCCTGCATGTTCTGGTGGAAGCAGGGCCGGATACCCGGCGCGCGGTGGACCGAGCCGCAGCCTTGTCGGAACGACTCGGCCCGCTGTTGGTCGACGCGAGGCCCGCCGCCGGGCGCTTCGGAATGCTTCTGGCCGGCCAGGAGAAGAGGGCGCGCGCCCTGGCGGCGGTGAACGAGATCCGCTCGCTGGTGGAGGAGGCGGAGCAGGCGGGCATGCCTGAGCTGCTCGCCCAGGCATCGGTGGACCTGCTGCGCGGATCCTCTTCCGACATCGCAGCCTGGGTGGACTTCGAACTCCGCTCCGCCGAGTACTACAGCCTGCTCGCCGAAATCTCCGGGCGACTGCCGGACGAGGCCGCCGCAGAGGGCTTCCTGCCGGACGAGATTGCTGAGCGGGTGCGAACCCAGCACCTCGACGACACGCACCGCCGGGTCTCCCTGCGCGGTTACCAGGCGTTCGGCGCGCGGTTCGCGCTCGCGCAGCGCAAGGTGATACTCGGCGACGAGATGGGCCTCGGGAAGACCATCCAGGCGATCGCCGTGCTGGCACACCTGGCCTCTGAGGGGCAGAGTCACTTCATGGTCGTCTGCCCGGCGAGCGTTCTCGTGAACTGGACTCGGGAGATCGAGGCCCGCAGTGCCCTCCGCGTCACGGTGCTTCACGGCCCCGACCGGCACTACGCGTTCGCCGACTGGAAGGGGCGGGGCGGGGTAGGGGTGACCACGTTCGACGCCCTGCGCGGCTTTCCGGCGCCTGGCGGCGGGGAGGTCGGACTGTTGGTCGTCGATGAAGCACACTCCGTGAAGAACCCGAAGGCCAAGCGGTCTCAGTCGGTCGCGCTGTGGACTGAGCGTTGTGAGCGCAGCCTCTTCATGACGGGGACCCCGATGGAGAACCGGGTCGTGGAATTCCGCAACCTGGTCCAGATGCTCCATGGAGAGGTCGCGGACTCCTTGGGCGAGCGAGACGCCCTGGCGGGATCGGTCGCCTTTCGTAAGGCCGTCGCTCCGGTCTACCTCAGGCGCAACCAGGAGGACGTACTGACGGAACTCCCCAGTCTTCAGCAGACGGACGAGTGGGAGGAGCTGAGCGCACCGGACGAAGAGGCGTACCGCGAAGCCGTGCGTGCCGGCAACTTCATGGCGATGCGCAGGGCCGCGTACATGCGCCCCGAGAAGTCGGCCAAGCTGGACCGGCTCCGGGAGATCGTTCAGGAGGCCGGCGAGAACGGGCAGAAGACGGTGGTCTTCTCCTACTTCAAGGACGTGCTGGGAGTGGTGAAGGCAGCACTTGCCGAGAGCCCCGCTGCCGGCATCGCGGTGTTCGGTCCGCTCACCGGAAGCGTCGCGGCAGGGCGAAGGCAGCAGATCGTCGACGACTTCGCCGGGGTCTCGGGACCAGCCGTGCTCCTTGCGCAGATTCAGGCGGCCGGCGTCGGCCTCAATATGCAGGCTGCCTCCGTCGTCATCATCTGCGAACCGCAGATCAAGCCGACCATCGAGCACCAGGCAGTTGCCCGGGCCCACCGCATGGGCCAGGTCAGGCCGGTTCGCGTGCACCGCCTGCTCGCCACTGGGGGAGTGGATGAACGCATGGTGGGGATGCTGGAGGAGAAGACCCGCCTGTTCGATGCCTATGCCCGCCGCAGTGTTGTGGCCGAAGCCACCCCGGACGCGGTAGACGTGTCGGACACCGATCTGGCCCGCCGGATCGTCGAGGAGGAGCAGGCGCGCCTGGGCATGTCGGACGAGAGGCCCACGGCAGCCGAGTGAGTGCCGGGGAGCGGCGGCTCATCGGCGAAGCCTCATCGAGGGGCCGGTCCTGGTGGTACGCCTTCCCGACAGGTGGAGGCCCGCCAGTCCGCAGCCAGTCCGCAGGACGCTCGTAGAAGGCCGTCGCAGGCCAACGCGACCAAACGGTGAAATGCCTGTTCAGCGGTGTGGGCGGGGTTCCGCTGCAGGTCAGGATCAGCCCGCAGGCGTTCCGCTTCAACGTCTGACGCTGTGTCGATAACTGTGCCCGACCCGCCTGTTGCTGGGTCGGGCACAGCTGCGTGTCCGCGGTGGGTCCTCGATCCCGCGATGCGGTGACAGCGTTTGCCGGGCGGCCTGGCGGCGATGCGGTCTCAGACCTTGACGACCTCCACGGAAGGGCCGCACAGGAGTGTCAGGTCCTCGGGGCCGGAGGTGAGGACGGTGACCGGCTGGGGTGCGTTGCGGGCGATGGCGGCGAGAGCGGCATCGATGGCGTACTTGTGGCCGTGAAGGTGATGGGTGCGAAGGAGGACGGCGGCCCGGTCGGTGATCTCCTTGGTGACGTCGTGGACGTCGACGCGGGAGAGGACCCACTTGATGCGGGCCTGGTGGATGCGCTCGTAGTCGGCCTCGAGCGTGGTCATGGCGCTGGTGGCGACGCGGACGCCCTCCTCCGACGCCGCCTGGACCAGAGCCACGACGGTGCGGTCCTTGCGGTAGAGCTTCGAGAGTCCTTCGCTGTCGAGCAGGAGGGTGCCGGGCATCAGGCGGCGGCCCCGCCGGCCTGCCGGTGGTCGTGGCGCAGCAGCGCCCGGGCGGCCTCGACCTCCTCGCGGGTGAGAGCTTCGTTGTCGGTCTCGAAGTCGGCGACGATCTCCCGCAGCTTGTCCATGGCGACCCTCTGTTCGAGAGCCTCGGCGACGTAGGCGGAGAAACCGCCGGGCCCGACATGGGCGCGTACGGCCTCGGCGAGATCCTCGGGCAGGCTGATCGAATATTTCCTACTACCGCTCATGGTGCCGATCCTACCGGCGGTCGTAAGCCTGGGGGTGTGAATGACTGACCCGAGGTTCGGCCGGCCCGCAGGGAGCTGCGAACGCCCGTCGAGGCCGGGTGCGGGCGGTGGGAAGATGCGGGGAGGGTCATAGAGGGGCGGGAAGCGTGGGGCGGGGTGGGGGTGACCACGTTCGACGCGCTGCGCGGCTTTCCCGCACCGGGATGCGGGGAGGTCGGGCTGCTGGTGGTCGACGAAGCGCACTCCGTGAAGAACCCGAAGGCCAAGCGGTCTCAGTCGGTCGCCCTGTGGACGGAGCGTTGCGAGCGCGCTCTTTTCATGACCGGAACCCCGAGGGAGAACAGGGTCGTGGAGTTCCGCAACTTGGTCCAGATGCTCGACGGCGAGGTGAAGACCGCCTGCTCATGCTCGAACGGGGGATCGCTCACCTCCTCGAAGACCTCGGGGACGTCGGCGGTGCGGGTGCGGGTGCGGGGCCGGCCGGTCGCGGTCCTGCGCAAGACGCTCGTGCGGACCTCCTACGTGTCCACCGACGCGTGGGGACGGCGTCCGGTTCGCCCGCACCGACTGCCAGGCCTGCCCTGCCCCGCCCAGGACGAGTGGACCACCCCGGCGCGGGGCGCCCGCACCCCGGACCAGCAGACTCACCCGCCTCGGCCACCACCTCACAGCCCGGACCCGAAAGGTGTGGCTCCGGCTCCGGGGCCGCAGAATACTCGGCTGCGACCGAGGCCGGCCCGCCCCTAGGATCCTCGTTCGAGGCGCCGGCACGGCGCCCTGCCGACAGTCGGCACTCAACGGACCGAGGACGCGTGGCGCAATGAGCAGCCGACTCTTCGCAATCTCCTTCGACGCGCACCGGCCCGAGCGCCTGGCGCACTTCTGGTCCGGCGTCCTGGGCTTGGAGAGAGCCGACGATCCCTACGACGGCATCGCCCTGCTGTCCGGGAACGACGCCGGCTACCGCCTCGGCTTCCGTTCCTCCCAGGCGCACAAGGTCGCCCAGAACCGGCTGCACTTCGACCTGACCAGCTCCTCCCTGGAGGACCAGCAGGAGACCGTGGCCAGGGCGCTCGACCTCGGCGCGCAGCACGCCGACATCGGCCAGGGACCGGACGCGTCCCATGTGGTGCTCACCGACCCCGAGGGCAACGAGTTCTGTGTCCTCGAGCCGGGCAATGATTTCCTCGCCGGCTGCGGCTTCATCGGAGCGCTCGCCTGCGACGGTTCGCAGGCCGTGGGCCACTTCTGGAGCGAGGCGCTGGGCTGGCCGCTGGTCTGGGACCAGGACGAGGAAACCGCCGTCCAGTCACCGAACGGCGGTACGAAGATCACGTGGGGTGGTCCGCCGCTCATGCCGGACCCCGGCAAGGACCTGCACCTGGACCTCGTCCCGGACGACGACCGACAAGCAGAGGTCGAGCGCCTGCTCTCCCTCGGGGCGAAGCGCCTCGACTCCGCCCACGACGGGGACGGTGCGGTACTGCTGACCGATCCCGACGGCAACGAGTTCCGCGTGCTCACGCGCCGGTGAAGCCCGAACCGAGGGAGCCGCGGTAGGGGGTTGCTGCGGGGAGCACGGCTGGGAGCCGGACAGGCCCTCTCACCAAACGGACAGCTCAACGCGTCCCGCCGGGAGAAGGAGCCGCACCCGACCCGAATCGAGCAGCAGGACCGCGGCGGTTTCGGTGAGGCGGGACGGCGCGGGCGGCACCACCGAGGAGCTGCGCTCCGTCGGCCCCGGCGATCTGCCGGCCGCCCGGCCGGTTTCACCCGAGGGTCCCCAGCGCGCTCTCCGCCGCCGCCACGACGGTGCGCGTCTGGTGCTCCACCTGGTGCCGCACGGGCACCCAGCGCAGCCGCAGGGACTTCTCGAAGTCCGCGCACCACGAGGTGAAGAGCTCCTCCAGTTCGCGGTGCAGTCCTGGCGCGTCGGCGTCGTCGGCCGCCTTCAGCAGCCGCAGCAGGAGACCCGCCGCGCGCAGCGGTTGCCGGCGGGCCACGACGTCCAGGGCGCAGACCTGGGCCGTCGTCGGCAGGCGCGGATCGTCGGCGCCCGTGGCCCCGTCCGCCTGCCGGGCCAGCGGTTCCCAGGAGTCGGCGACCAGGTCGTAGAGGTCCTCGGCCATCCACTCCAGCACACGCCGGGGTGCGCTGTCCCCGGCCGGCGGCAGGAAGCCGCGCGCCTGGTCCAGGACGGCGGTCACCTGCCGTCCGCCCTCCCGCACCAGCGCGGACAGGTCGCGCAGGACGCGGGCGGCGTCCCGGTGCGGGGTCGGGTCGTCGGCCAGGTCGGTCGCCCACATGGGCACCTCGACGATCGCCGTGACACCGCCGTACCGGGCGGGCGCGCACCAGGTGGACAGCCCGATGTCCTCGGACCCGGCGGCCAGGCGTGAGGTGTCGTCCGGGGGAGGCAGGACGTGGATCCCGGGGCTCGGGTTCTCCCAGTGGAGGGCGTCGTACGTGCCGTGCTGGAGGGGGACGCCGGTGTCCAGCGCGGACCGCCGGAAAGGCTCGGCGAGTCCGGGCAGGGCGCCGGTCAACTGCACCCAGCTGCCGCCCGCCTCGACGTTGTGCAGGGAGCACTGGAGGAACGGCCGCCGCTCGTCGATCACCTCGAACAGCGCGCGGCTCTCCGGGAGGTCCCGCGGGACGATCGGCGCCCACTCCGGCTGTTCCGCCGCGACCGGGCGGAAGGCGGCCCGGTAGTAGTCCGCCGGGGAGGGGCAGGGGCCGGCCGTCGCCTCCTCGAGTCCCTCGCTCAGCGCGGTGCCGTCCGGGTCCAGGCAGAGGACGACGTCCCAGGTGACGAGGGCGGGGTCGGTCGCCGTGGAGGGCCGGTCGCCGCATGCCACGCGCTCCGCCAGCACGAGCGCGGTCACGCCGCCGACCGGCTCGTCGGGGTGCGGCCGGGCGACCACCAGGACGTGCCGCGGCCCGCGTCCCACGGACAGCATCAGGATCGGCCGGCCCGCGCGGGACGTCCCGATCCGGTGCAGGCGGGCGACGCCGGGGAACCGGGCGACCAGCCGCCGCGCCGACTCGGTGACCTCGGCGACCGTGAGGTAGCGGTCCGGGACCGCCGAGGGGCCGTCACCCACGGGCGACCACCTGCCGGCACGCCTCCACGTACCCCCGCACCAGCGGGAGCTCCTCGTCCTCCCGGCGCCAGGCGAGCGCGTAGCGGCTGGGGCTCAGCCCGCGGACCGGGCGGGTGGTGACGCCGCCCAGGGTGATCAGCGGGGCGTTGCCCGTGGCGACGAGGCAGATGCCGAGGCCGGCGGCGAGGGCCTCGTACGTCTCCTCCGTACCGGCGATCTCCGCGCCGATGCGCGGGGGCCCGCCGGTGCCCGCGGCCGGGCCGCGCCGTTCGCCCAGGGCGCTGCGTTCGTCCAGCGCCAGCCAGAAGTCGCGCAGGACGCCCGCCTCCCGCGGCAGGGCGAGGAACGGCTCGTCGACCAGGTCCGCGAAGTCGACCTCGGAGCGGGCCGCGAGCGGGTGGGTGTCGGGAAGGGCGACCAGACGGGGTTCCTCGGCGACCGTGGTCCACGCGTAGCGGCCGGCGTCGGGCAGCGGCAGCCACACGTAGGCGACGTCGGCCGTGCCGTCGGCCAGGCCCGCGGTCGGGTCGTGCCAGCTCAGCTGCCGCAGACGGGGCAGTGCCCCGGGGTGGGCCGCCGTGAACCGGGAGCGGATCGCCGGCAGCAGGCCGCCGCGTCCGGGGCTGGTGCTCATGCCGATCACCAGGGTGCCGCGCCGCGCCGCCAGCGCCTCCCGTACCGCCGCCGCTCCCTCGGTCCAGTCGGCCAGCACCCGCCGGGCGTACGGCAGCAGTGCCGTGCCCGCCTCGGTGAGCGTCACGCCGCGCGGCTCGCGCCGGAACAGTTCGGCACCCACCTGCCGTTCCAGCGCCCGGATCTGCTTGCTCAGCGCCGGCTGGGACACGTACAGCCGCTCGGCCGCCCGCGTGAAGTGCAGTTCCTCGGCCACCGCCGCGAAGTAGCGCAGCTCCCGCACGTGCACGTCCGTTGTCATGACCGTTGGCTATCACCCTGGGTCTTGGACGGGCAACAGCCTTTCCCGGCAGGGTGGTTGACGGTTGCAGGACAGGCGGACGACGAGGGGGCCGGCATGAACAAGGTGTGGCTGATCACGGGGGCGAGCAGCGGTTTCGGGCGGGCGATCGCCGAGGCGGCCCTGGCCGAGGGCGACGTGGTCGTCGGTGCGGCGCGGCGGCCCGAGGGGCTGGACGACCTGGTGGCCGCCCACCCCGACCAGATGGAGGCGGTGCGCCTGGACGTCGCCGACACGGCCGCCGCCGAGGCCGCCGTACGGGACGTGGTGGCGCGGCACGGGCGGATCGACGTGCTGGTCAACAACGCGGGCCGCACGCACGTCGGCGCCTTCGAGGAGACGGGCGAGGACGAGCTGCGCGCCCTGTTCGACGTGCACGTCTTCGGGCCGGCCGCGCTGACGCGGGCCGCGCTGCCGCACATGCGGGAGCGGCGCTCGGGCGCGATCGTGCAGATGAGCAGCATGGGCGGGCAGATGTCCTTCGCGGGCTTCTCGGCGTACAGCGGGACGAAGTTCGCGCTGGAGGGAATGAGCGAGGGGCTCGCGGACGAGGTGCGGGAGTTCGGGATCAAGGTGCTGATCGTGGAGCCGGGCGCCTTCCGCACCGGCCTGTTCGCGAGCGGCGCGGCCGGGCTCAGCGCGGACAGCGGCGTGTACGCCAAGGTGAGCGAGACCCGCGGGCTCGTCACCGGCGGCGACGGCAGCCAGCCCGGCGACCCGGCCAAGGCGGCGGCCCTCGTCCTCGCCGCGCTGGCGGCCGACGACACCCCGCTGCGGCTGCCGCTCGGCGACGACGGTGTCAGCGCGGTCCTCGGCCACCTCGACCAGGTGCGGGCGGACGTGACGGCCTGGGAGAAGCGCACGAGGGCCACGGGCTTCGACGACTGAGACGCCCACCGGCCGGGAGAGGGCGACCCCTTCGGGGCGCCCCCCGGAACCGTCGTCCCTGATCTCGCGTACCGCACCGCCCGGAGCGCACGGCCGCGCGCCTACCATGCGATCAGTCACGCGGCCGTGCGCTCCGGGCGGCCGCTCCCAGCCCGCGGGGCCCTCGCGCCGCCGCACGGATCAGGAGTACGGCACCCGTGTCCATACCGCCGCCCCCCGGTCCCCAGGGACCGTACTCCCCAGGGCCGTACCCCCAAGGGCCGTACCTCCAGGGGCCGTACCCCCCGCAGCAGGGCCCCTACGGGGCGTACCCGCGGCAGGCGCCCGTCAACGGCGTGGCCATCGCCGCGCTCGTCCTCGGCCTGCTCTGCTTCCTGCCGGCGGTCGGACTCGTGCTCGGCCTGGTCGCCCTGCGCCAGATCAGGAGGAAGGGCGAGCGGGGCAAGGGGCTCGCCGTGGCCGGTTCCGTGCTCTCCTCCGTGGGTCTCGCCCTGTGGGTGGTGTCGCTCTCCACGGGTGCCGCAGCCGATTTCTGGCAGGGTTTCAGGGACGCCGCGCGGGGTGAGGGCACCGCGTACGCGCTCTCCGAGGGCGAGTGCTTCACCACGCCCGGCGGATCCCTGCAAGGGGTCGCCTACGACGTCGACGTGGTGCCCTGCGCGCAGGAGCACGACGGCGAGGTGTTCGCCGCCTTCGACCTGCCCGGCGGTCCCTACCCCGGCGACGACGAGATCACCCGGTCCGCCGACGTCCGGTGCTACGCGCTCCAGGACGCCTACGCCATGGACCGCTGGGCCCTGCCGACGGACGTCGACGTGTACTACCTGACGCCGACCCGGCAGAGCTGGCGCACGGGCGACCGCGAGGTCACCTGCCTGTTCGGCAACACGGACGAGCGGGGCACGCTGACCGGCTCGCTGCGCAACGACGCCAGGACGCTCGACCCGCACCAGCACGCCTACCTGACGGCGGAGGGCGTACTCAACCGGGCCATGGACGAGGTGCCCGAGGCCGAGGCCGTCGAGGACGACTTCCCGGCGTACGGGGTCTGGGCGGGGCAGGTGTCCGAGGCGCTGGTCCAGGAGACCGGGATGCTGCGCGGGCACAGCTGGCCCGCCGGGGCCGAGCGGCAGGTCGCCGATCTGCTCGAGGACCTCGAGGCGGCGCGGGAGGAATGGAGCCTGGCGGCCGCGGCCACCGACGTCGACACGTACTACGAGCACTACGACAAGGGCTTCGACCTCGTCGAGGCCGACACGACGGTCACCGCACGCGAGGCCCTCGGGCTGTCCACGACACCACCGGTCTACGAGGACGGGGGAGACGACGCCGGCCTGGAGGTGTGAGGGCGTCCACAGCGGGGAGAAAGTGCCTGCGTGAAGCCCCCGGGCGGCCCATGTCATCACATCGAGTGATTCTTTGGCCTTTACTTGCCTGACACAACCTACGGTTGCCACGCTGTTGCTGTCTGTACAACCCGATGGGAGCGGCCAGTGACATTCGGTGAGCAGCCGGCGTACCTGCGTGTCGCGGGTGATCTCCGCAAGAAGATCGTCGACGGCCTGCTGGCGCCGCACACCCGCCTCCCCTCCCAGGCCAGGATCCGCGAGGAGTACGGCGTCTCGGACACCGTCGCCCTGGAGGCGCGCAAGGTGCTCATGGCCGAAGGACTGGTCGAGGGCCGCTCGGGTTCCGGCACCTACGTGCGCGAGCGGCCCGTGCCCCGGCGCATCGCACGCTCCGGATACCGGCCGGCCGGCGGTGCCACGCCCTTCCGGCAGGAGCAGGCCGACGCGGGGTCCCGCGGCACGTGGGAGTCCCGCAGCGAACAGACCGAGGCGAGCGGCGCCGTCGCCGAGCGGCTCGGGATCGAGCCCGGGGACCGGGTGATGTGCACGCGGTACGTCTTCCGGGAGGGCGGTGAGGCGATGATGCTCTCGACCTCGTGGGAACCGCTCGACCTCACCGGCCGCACGCCCGTGATGCTGCCCGAGGAGGGCCCGCTCGGCGGCATGGGCGTCGTCGAGCGGATGGCCGCCATCGACGTCGTCGTGGACAACGTCACCGAGGAGGTCGGCGCCCGTCCCGGCCTCGCCGAGGAGCTGCTCGCCCTGGGCGGCGTCCCCGGGCACGTGGTGCTGGTCGTCCAGCGCACCTTCTACGCCTCGGGCCGCGCGGTCGAGACGGCCGACGTGGTCGTCCCGGCCGACCGGTACCGGGTGGCGTACCACCTGCCCGTCAAATAGGGCGCCCGCCCGTCGGCCGGGGTCGGACCCGTCGGCCGGGCCGTCCGCCGTCAACGGGCCCGCCCGCTCTGTGAGATGGCGCACGCCTTCGTGCGCCCCTCGCGCCCCCTCGCCCGCGTCCGCCTCGTGTTCCGCGTCCCCGGGACACCGTCCCGCACCGCGCCGTTTCGGTCGTTCTCGCAGGTCGTCTCCGTCCTGCCGCCTACACCCCTGACCGGAAGCATCGGTATCCCGGGAGGGCGCGTCGGCCCTCGTGCGCCCCCTGCGTTCTGGCTGGTTGCGTACCCCTTTGTGAAAAGCCGTATTCGCTGCGTGAAGGTTGGGCGTAGGCTCGGGCATATGCGGATTGCGGTTTCCTCCACGGACGGGGCGTGAGGAGGAACGCGGGGTGGGAAGCGGAGGGGCGCGATGAACGACAGCACGGTCACTCTTCCCTGGCTGGTGTTCCGCCAGGACGACAACGGCAATCGCTACCGCGTGGGCCGGTACGCGACACGGGCCGAGGCCCAGAAGATCGCGGACACCCTCGACGGCCGCGGGCACAAGCAGCTCTACTGGATCGAGAAACTCGGCCCGGACACCACCGGCCCGGCCGACTGACCCGGCGCCCCGCCGAGCCGTCCGGCCAGGCCCTAGGCTCCACGGCATGACGGAACGGATCGTGGTGGGCGCCGCGCTGCTCGACGGGGGGCGCCTGCTCGCCGCTCGGCGCAGCGCGCCGGCCGAACTGGCCGGACGCTGGGAGCTGCCCGGCGGCAAGGTGGAGGCGGGCGAGACGCCCGAGGCGGCCCTCGTGCGTGAACTGCGCGAGGAACTCGGCGTGGCGGCCGGGATCGGCGAGCGCGTCCCGGGGCAGTGGCCGCTGAGACCCCCGTACGTCCTCCAGGTGTGGACCGCCCGCCTGCTGCCCGGCTCCGCCGCGCCCGAACCCCTCGAGGACCACGACGCCCTGCGCTGGCTCACCCCCGCGGAGGTCTGGGACGTGCCCTGGCTCGACCAGGACGTGCCGGCCGTCGAGCGGGCGCTCGCGCACCTGTCACCGGAGGCGGACGACGCGCGGGGCGCGTAGGGGAGCCGGTGCGGGCGCCCCCGCACGCCGCCGGTGCTTCCACGCGCTCGCGCGTTCCGGGACGGCCCCCGGACGGTACCGGTCCCACGAATCGGGTATGGGCCCATTAACCCCACGAAACCGGACGGGGTGGGGTTGCCGGCCGGGGATGTGAGCGGCGTGATCAGGACCGAAGGCGACTGCGTCGAATGGGTCTTTCCGGGGCAGCCGGACGCCGTGCGGACCGCGCGCTCCCTCGTCCGCGACCGGCTGCGCGACTGGGGCCTCGACGACGTCGGCGACATCACCGCCCTGCTGGTCAGCGAGCTGGTCACCAACGCCCTGCGGCACGCCACCGGCCCCATCGGGGTCCGTCTCGTCCACCACCCCGGCGGTCTGGACGGCGTCCTGCTCGTGGAGGTCTCCGACCCGCTCCCGGACCTCCCCCGCGAACGCGCCGCCCGCCCCGAGGACGAGGGCGGCCGGGGACTGCAGCTGGTGGCCTCCTCCGCCCGCCGCTGGGGCACCCGGCCCGGAGGGACCGGCAAGACGGTCTGGTTCGAACTCACGGTGCCGGAATGACGCGGCGCCGGCCGCGCCGACGCGCCCCGGCGCCCGGTACGGGACCGTCGCCCGGCCGTGCGGGACGGCGGCAGTTGCCGGGTACGTGGTTCGATGCCGTGCCCGCTGGTTAGAAGACTGGAAGTGTCGTCACGGTCCGGACCGAAAAGCATCGGGACCGTGCTGTGATCGTGAACACCGTGTTGTGCGGCGCCGTAGTGCTGGATACTGCGGGCAGCCGCCCCCGGTGACCGGTGCCGGGCGTGGTGAGCTGGAGGGGACGGTTCGCGTGAGCGAGATACCAGCGAGGGCCACGGAGTCCGAGGGCCCGTCGGACGCTGTCCGGGCCGGCGCCACGGGCGCGGCCCGGAGCGCGACGGGCACCGGAGCCGGCAGCGGCCCGTCCGGTGACGTGCCGTCCGGCGACGCCGTGTGGCAGAGCAGCCCGCCCGGCTCCATGTACGACTACATCAAGGTCGCGTCCTTCTCCATCGGCCCCGACGGCCTCGTCGACCAGTGGAGCCTCCGCGCCGAGCAACTGCTCGGCATCCCCGCCGAACACGCCGTCGGCACCGACCCCATCGAGACGTTCATCGACCCCGACCTGCGGGCCCGGGGCCAGCGCAAGATGGCCGAGATCCTCGACGGGCGCGAGTGGACCGGCGTGGTCCCCTTCCGGGCACCGGCCGTCCGCGCCGAGGGCGGGGGGCGCGAGCGCCGCGGGCCGCGCGGGCTCGCCGAGGTGTACGTCATGCCGACGCGGACGGAGGACGGCGAGAAGGCCGCCGTCTGCATCGTCGTCGACGTCCGCACCCTGCGCAGCATCGAGACCGACCTCGCCGCGTCGCAGGCCATTTTCGGCCAGTCTCCGTTCGGGTTCCTGCTGATCGACCCCGACCTGCGGGTCCGCCGCGCCAACCAGCGGTTCGCCTCCATCTTCGGCGGCACCCCCGACGACCACCGCGGCAAGGGCGTCCACGACTACCTGCCGCGCGCCGAGGCCGACCGGGTGTCCGCCACCCTGCGCCGGGTGCTGGAGACCGGCGAGTCCATCACCGACATGCACGTCACGGGCTTCGTGCCCGGCTCCGACGAGCGCCGCCACTGGTCCGTCAACCTCTACCGCGTGCACAGCGGTTCGGGCCGGCCCATCGGCATCGCCTGGCTCGGCACCGACATCACCGCCCGCCGCGCCGCCGCCCGCGAGGCCGCCGCCGCCCGGCGCAACCTCGCCCTCCTCAACGACGCCGGCGCCCGCATCGGCAACTCCCTCGACCTGGAGACCACCGCCCGCGAACTCCTCGACGTCGTCGTCCCCGGCTTCTGCGACCTGGCCACCGTCGACCTCTACCAGGGCCTGCTGGCCGGCGACGAGACACCGCCCGGCCTCGCCGACGGCAGCGCCGAACTGCGCCGCGTCGCCTTCTCCAGCGCCGTCTCCGACGGGCCCTTCCACGACTCCGGCGAGCGGGTCAAGCTCGGCGCCGTCCACCACTACCCGTTCAACTCGCCCTGCGCGGACGCCCTGCGCACGGCCCGCCCGCGCACCGTGCCCGCCGAGGACGGCGGTCTCGTGCAGTCCACACTGGCCGTCCCCATGGTCGCCCACGACACGGTCGTGGGACTCGCGCAGTTCGCCCGGACCAAGGGCAGCGAGCCGTTCGGGGACCGCGACCGCGACCTCGCCGTGGAACTGGCGGCGCGGGCCGCCGTCTGCATCGACAACGCCCGCCTCTACCGGCGCGAGCACGAACGCGCGCTGATCCTCCAGCGCTCCCTGCTCCCGCCCGGCGACCCGGAGGCCTCCGGACTCGACATCGCCTGCCGCTACCTGCCCGGCAGCGCGGCCACCGGCCGGCCCAGCGAGGTCGGCGGCGACTGGTTCGACGTCATCGAACTCCCCGGCCACCGCACCGCCCTGGTCGTCGGCGACGTCATGGGACGCGGACTGCGCGCCGCCGTCGCGATGGGCGAACTGCGCACCGCCGTACGGACGCTGGCGCAGCTCGACCTCGAGCCGGCCGAGGTGCTCTCCCACCTGGACGAGATCGCCCGCGGCCTCGGCGCCCCCGGAGGCGTCCAGCAGGCGACGCGCGCCGCCCGCCGCCCCCGCGAGAAGGACCTCTCGGAGGTCTACCTGGCGACCTGCGTCTACGCCGTCTACGACTCGGTGACCCGGCGCTGCACCTTCGCCAACGCGGGCCACCTGCCGCCCGTCCTGGTCGAGCCCGGCGAGTCCGCGCTGATGCTGGACGTCCCGCCGGGCCTGCCGCTCGGAGTCGGCGGCGAGCCGTTCGAGGAGGTCGAGGTCGAACTGCCCGAGGGCGCTCTGCTCGCGCTCTACACGGACGGTCTGGTCGAGAGCCGCGACCACCCCCTCGACGAGGGCCTCCAGGCCTTCGTGGGCGCCCTCACCGACCCCACGCGTCCCCTGGAGGACGTGTGCGACCAGGTCCTCAACACCCTCGGCTCCCACCACGGCGAGGACGACATCGCCCTGCTGATGGCCCGCGTCCAGGGCCTGCCCGCCGAGTCCGTCGGCGACTGGACCCTGCCGCGCGAACCGCGCAGCGTGGGCCGGGCCCGCGAATACGCGCGGGCACAGCTGCTCAGCTGGGACATGGAACCCCTGGTCGACACCACCGAGCTGCTGGTCAGCGAGCTGGTCACCAACGCGCTCCGGTACGGCGAGGGCGAGATCAGGCTCCGCCTCCTGCTCGACCGCACCCTGGTGTGCGAGGTCTGGGACTCCGGCCTGGTCCAGCCCCGCCGGCGCCGGGCCCGTGACACCGACGAGGGCGGACGTGGCCTGCAACTGGTCGGTCTGCTCAGCGCGGCCTGGGGCTCACGCCGTACGCCGCGCGGGAAGACGGTGTGGTTCGAACTGCCCCTGCCGGGCGCGGACACCCAGCTGGCCGACCCGGCGGAGGCCCTGCTCAGCCTCTTCTGACGCGCCCCGGTGTCGTCCGCGTCCGGGCCCGCCGGGTGCGGCGTGCCCGGGCGTACCCGGCCAGCAGCAGCGCCGCCCCGGCCGTGGCCAGGGGCGGCACCAGGTCGGCGGAGATCATCGCGCCGCACCCCGGACCGCAACCGGAACACCGGTTCGAGTCGTCCCCACGGGCAACACGCTCGGAGCGTACGCGCCGGATCCGGCCACCGCGACCGGGGACGGCCACAGGGAGGGGAGCGCCGTGGAACACACGGAGCCGCGCACGAACCCGGGAACCACCGACCCGGCAGCCGCCGACGAAAGCCGCACGGACGACGAAAGCCGTACGGACGACGACGGCGGGAAGGCGGCGGCCGGGACCGCGGCGGACGGGACCGCGGGACGGAAAAGACGGCTCCGCCGCGTCCGTCGCACCGCCCTCGCCGTCCTCCTCGTCCTGCTCCTCCCCCTCCTCACCGCCGAGACCGCCCTCCGCATCAACTACATCGGCGACCCGGCCGACGGCACCTACACCCGCAACCGCGACGCGATGTGGCTCGGCCACGCCTGGGTCGACGGCCGCAAGAAGGACGCGGACCTCACCGCGCTGGCCCGCAGCCTCAAGACCACCGGAATCCGCGACCTGTACGTCCACACCGGCCCGATGGAACACGACGGCACGCTGCCCGAGTCCCTCTACCCCAGGGCCCGCTGGCTGATCGACGGCGTGCACCGGGAGCTGCCCGGCGTCCGCGTCCAGGCCTTCCTCGGCGACGTCCTCGCCACCGAGAGCCCCGACGGCATGCGGCTGGAGAGGGCCGCCACCCGGGCCGCCGTCGTCCGCTCGGCCCGCCAGGTCCTGGACGTCGGCTACGACGGTGTCCACCTCGACCTGGAGCCGCTCCACTCCGGCGACCGGAACTACCTGTCCCTCCTGGACGACCTGCGCGCCGTGACCCGGGCCGAGGACGCGCAGCTCTCGGTGGCCGCCCACCAGATCGACCCGCTCCCCGCCTTCCACTCCTTCTGGGGCACGGTCGCCGGGCACCCCAAGTGGTGGTCGCAGGAGTTCTTCGGTCAGGTCGCCCGCCGCGTCGACCAGATCGCCGTCATGTCGTACGACACCATGCAGCCCCTGGAGAGCCTGTACGGCGGCTACGTCGCCCAACAGACCTCACTGGCGCTGGAGGTCACCCCGCCCACGACCCACCTCCTGATGGGCCTGCCCTTCTACCACGAGAACCGCTTCGGCCACTGGGCGCACGCGGAGACCGTCGCCGCCGCCGTCCGCGGTGTCCGCCTGGGCCTGTCCCGCACGGACGCCGACCGGGAGCGCTTCGGCGTCGCCGCCTACATCGACTTCGCGGCGACGGAGGAGGACTGGACGGCGTACCGGGACGGCTGGGTGCGCTAAGCCCGGTCGGGCCGGCGCCGTGCGATCTTCGACCCCAGCCACACCGGCGGGCCGTACTCGCGGTCCACGGCCCGCTCCTTCAGGGGGAACAGCGCGTGTCCGTGATCCTGGTCCCCTCGGGGCAGACCTCCGTGGGAACGCGGGTCCGTGTCGGGTGGTTCCGTTCCAGTGGCCACGGGTCGGCTCCGGGTCGGTGTCAGGGGGCGCGGCGGTCGCGCGCGCCGAGGCCCTCGTCGTCCGAGTCCGTCCACAGGGAGCCGTCGTACGGCGTGTCGGGGATCGGGACGAGGTCGGGCCGCTTCGCCGCGTCGGGTGAGGCGGCCGCCGCCCGCAGCAGCGCGACGCTCTCCCGCAGGTGGTCGGCGTCGGTGCGGACCCGGCGCATCTCCAGGCCGTCGCCACCGAGCCGCTGCGCCAGGCGGTTCACCGACCGGGACAGGTCGTCGAGGCAGCGCTGGAGGGACGACAGGTCGTCGTGCACGGACATGACGTGACCTCACTTCCGTGGGGCCCGGCACCCGGTCGGCCCTGGACGGCGACGTTCATGCGCCTGCGAGTGTCGCGCGTCACGCCTGCCGCGGGGAAGGGACGTGCACCGATCGCCCGGGGCGTACCGGTACGCGAGGCGGTGCGTTGCGCCGCACGGGTGGCCTTGCGCACCGTCACCGCCGTGTCTCCCCGCGTCGCCGAACCGTTTCCTCTTCAGTGGCCGCATATCGCACGGATACAAATGATCAACTCCAAATACCGCAAGAGCGATCATCGTGGACCTGATCACCCCGGACGTGATCACCACCCCGCGGCCTTCCGGAGGTAGCAGAGATGTCCCACGTCGGCGTCGGACCCCGCGCGGTCACGCGCTCGGTCGCCTTCCTCACTGCGGGTGTGCTCGCGCTCCCCGCACTGGCCGGCTGCAGCTCCGACGACTCCTCCGGGAAGCCGCTCGCCGGGCAGGACATCGCTCCCGCGGCCCGCGCCCGGATCGCCGACGGCGGCACCCTGCACTGGGCCGTGGACTCCGTGCCGGACACCCTGAACACCTTCCAGTCGGACGCCGACGCCACCACGGTCCGCGTCGCGCAGGCCGTACTGCCCTCGATGTACCGGACGGACGCGACCGGCCGCCCGGTGCGCAACCCCGACTACCTGGAATCCGCGAAGGTCGTCGACACCGAGCCCAAGCAGGTCGTCCTCTACCGGCTCGACCAGCAGGCCGTCTGGAGCGACGGCCGGGAGATCGGCGCCGCCGACTTCGCCGCCCAGTGGCGCGCCCTGTCCGGCAAGGACAGCGCCTACTGGACCGCGCGCAACGCCGGCTACGACCGCATCGAGAAGATCGAGCGCGGCGACGACGACCTGGAGGTCAAGGTCACCTTCAGCCGGCCCTACGCCGACTGGAAGTCGTTGTTCACGCCGCTGTACCCGAAGGAGGTCATGGGCACCCCGGACTCCTTCAACGACGGAGCCCGGCGCAAGCTCGCGGTCACCGCCGGGCCCTTCGCCCTCAAGAAGGTCGACACCGAGGACGACGAGGTCGTCCTCACCCGCAACCCCCGCTGGTGGGGCGACCAGCCCAAGCTCTCCGAGATCGTGCTGCGCGCCGTGCCGCGCGACAAGCGGGTCTCCGCGCTGGCCGCCGGCAAGGTCGACCTGGCCGAGATCGACCCGGACACCGCCGAGGAGGTGACGCTGGCCGCCGGCCCCCGCGACGCGGCCACCGGAACCCCGGTGATGGGCGCGAGCGGCACCCCCGCCGGCACCCCGTCGGCCACGGCGGACGGCAAGCGGTCCGCCGCCGACGAGCTGCGCTCCTGGGCCGTCGCCAACGGCTCCGACGAGGAGGCGGCCGACGAGGAGACCCTCGCCCGCGAGGAGCGCCGGGAGGCGGCGGAGAAGAAGCGGCGCAGGCAGCAGGCCCTGCGCGGGTTCGAGCTGCGCAAGTCGCTGGAGCCCGCCTACACCCAGCTCGCCCTCAACGGCGCCGACGGCCCCCTCGCCGACGAGCGCGTCCGCCGCGCCGTCGCCCGCGCCCTGGACCGGAGGGCCCTGGCCAAGGCGGTGCTGGAGCCGCTGGGCCTGCCCGCCGAGCCTGTGGGCAGCCACCTCGCCCTGGCCGGCCAGCCCGTGTACGCCGACAGCAGCGGGGCGCTCGGCGGCCAGGACGTCAAGGAGGCCCGCGCCCTCCTCGCGGACGCCGGGTGGGTGTCCGGCGGGCCCGTGGACCAGCAGGAGAAGGGGGAGAAGGCGGCCGGAGCCGAGGGCGAGAAGTCCGGGCACGACGAGGACGACGAGGACGGCAAGAAGAACAAGGACGGCGAGGAAGGCAAGGAGAACAAGGAGGGCGGGGGCGGGGAGGAGTCCGAGGACGACGACGGCACCTACATCGTCGGCGAGGACGACAAGAACGACGACACCGACCAGGAGAGCGGCGAGAAGCACCGGAGCGGGAAGAACACCGCCCGGGGCGGCGCCCCCGGCGCCTACGCCCCCAAGGGCACCGCCGCCCCGGCGGGCTCGGCGGTGAAGCCGCTGGCCAAGGACGGCAAGGCCCTCACCCTGCGCTTCGTGCTCCCCACCGGCCCCGGCTCCGAGGCGCTGCGCACCGTGGCCGACCGCATCTCCGGCATGCTGGAGAAGGTCGGCATCGGCACCGACGTCACCCGGGTCCCCGACGAGAGCTACTTCAAGGACCACATCGCCTCCGGCGAGTACGACCTGGCGCTCTACTCCTGGCCGGCCACCGCCTTCCCCGCCACCGACGCCCGCCCCATCTACGCCAAGCCCGTCCCGGCCGCCGACGGCTCCCTGAACGTCGCGCAGAACTACACCCGGGTCGGCACCGACCAGGTCGACCAGCTCTTCGACCAGGCCCTGGCCACGCTGGACGAGGAGGAGGCCCGCGACCTGCTGCGCAAGGCCGACGCGCGGATCTGGGCGGCGGCGGGCTCCCTGCCCCTCTACCAGCGCCCCCAGCTGACCGCCGTCCGCAAGAACCTCGTCAACGCGGGGGCCTTCGGTTTCCAGACCCCGGTCTACGAGGACATGGGCTTCCTGAAGAAGGGCGCCGAGGGCGCACCGCGATCGGCGGGCCCGTCGTCCTGAGCGGGCGCTCCCGGCCCCCGGCCACGGCCCGGCAAGCCCCTGCCCCCGCGGCCCCGTACCATGGGGTGAGGCCGTGGCACGTACCGCCCGGCAGGCCCGCGTGACACGGACGTCCGCGAGGGCCGTCCTCACACCCTCCGGGAGTACGCCACACATGGCTGTGTCTGTTACGCGTCACAACATCCGCAACGTCGCCATCGTCGCCCACGTCGACCACGGCAAGACCACCATTGTCGACGGGATGCTCAAGCAGGCCGGTGCCTTCGCCGCGCACCAGCTCGACTCCGTCGACGACCGAATGATGGACTCGAACGACCTGGAGCGTGAGAAGGGCATCACGATCCTCGCCAAGAACACGGCGGTGAAGTACCACCCGAAGGACGGCGGCGAGCCGATCACGATCAACATCATCGACACCCCCGGCCACGCCGACTTCGGCGGCGAGGTCGAGCGCGGTCTGTCGATGGTCGACGGCGTCGTCCTGCTCGTGGACGCCTCCGAGGGCCCGCTGCCGCAGACCCGCTTCGTGCTGCGCAAGGCGCTCCAGCAGCGGCTGCCGATCATCCTCTGCATCAACAAGACGGACCGGCCGGACGCCCGGATCGACGAGGTCGTCAACGAGACGTACGACCTCTTCCTCGACCTGGACGCCGACGAGGAGCAGATCGAGTTCCCGATCGTCTACGCCTGCGGCCGCGACGGCGTCGCCTCCCTCACCAAGCCGGAGGACGGCACGGTCCCGTCCGACTCGGACAGCCTGGAGCCGTTCTTCTCGACGATCCTGGAGCACATCCCGGCCCCCACCTACGAGGAGGGCGCCCCGCTCCAGGCCCACGTCACCAACCTGGACGCCGACAACTTCCTCGGCCGCATCGCGCTGCTGCGCGTGCACCAGGGCGAGCTGAAGAAGGGTCAGACCGTCGCCTGGATGAAGCGCGACGGGTCCGTGCAGAACGTGCGGATCTCCGAGCTGATGATGACCGAGGCGCTCACCCGCAAGCCCGCCGAGAAGGCCGGCCCCGGTGACATCTGCGCGGTCGCCGGCATCCCGGACATCATGATCGGCGAGACCCTGGCCGACCCGGAGAACCCGGTTCCGCTGCCGCTGATCACGGTGGACGAGCCCGCGATCTCCATGACCATCGGCACCAACACCTCCCCGCTGGTCGGCCGCGGCGCCACCGGCAAGGGCGCCGACAACAAGGCGGCCGTCAAGGACCGCAAGGTCACCGCCCGCCAGGTCAAGGACCGCCTGGACCGCGAGCTGATCGGCAACGTCTCGCTCCGCGTCCTGGACACCGACCGCCCGGACGCCTGGGAGGTGCAGGGCCGCGGTGAGCTGGCGCTCGCCATCCTGGTCGAGCAGATGCGCCGCGAGGGCTACGAGCTGACCGTCGGCAAGCCGCAGGTCGTCACCAAGGAGGTCGACGGCAAGACGTACGAGCCCGTCGAGCGCATGACGATCGACGTGCCCGAGGAGCACATGGGCGCCGTCACGCAGCTCATGGGCGTGCGCAAGGGCCGCATGGACAACATGTCCAACCACGGCTCGGGCTGGGTCCGCATGGAGTTCGTGGTCCCCTCCCGCGGCCTCATCGGCTTCCGCACGGAGTTCCTGACCCAGACCCGCGGCACCGGCATCGCCCACTCCATCCACGAGGGCCACGAGCCGTGGTTCGGCACCCTGACGACCCGCAACAACGGCTCGCTGGTCGCCGACCGCGCCGGCGCCGTCACCGCGTTCGCGATGACGAACCTCCAGGAGCGCGGCGTGCTCTTCACGGAGCCCGGCACCGAGGTGTACGAGGGCATGATCGTCGGCGAGAACTCCCGCGCCGACGACATGGACGTCAACATCACCAAGGAGAAGAAGCTCACCAACATGCGGTCCTCCACGGCCGACGTGACCGAGTCGATCGTGCCGCCGCGCAAGCTGTCGCTGGAGCAGTCGCTGGAGTTCTGCCGCGACGACGAGTGCGTCGAGGTGACCCCCGAGGCGGTCCGCATCCGCAAGGTGAACCTGGACGCCCGTGAGCGCGCCCGCGCCGCGAGCCGCGCCAAGCACGGCTGACCCACACCGTCGAACGGCGCCGGGCACCCCTTCCGAGGGGTGCCCGGCGCCGTTTTCGCGTCTTGGGTGCGATGCTCTGGAGGAGGGCTCCGGGCAGGCTCGTGAAAGCGTAGGGAAAACCCTCTATTTCGTGACGGGGTGCCGTCCGGGGGCCCGATGCGCACTACCCTGCCCGCAAGTCACGCGGTCGTACGGGCCGGTGGGGCGGGGTCCGCGTCACCGAGGCCGACGGGCCCGTGCACGGAGCGTGCCGAGGGCCGGACATGCCTGTGGGCACCCTGCACGGCGGGCACGTTACTCGCAATCCCTTTTCCTGACACAGGTGTCCGCTATGCGGGCACCGGCTCCCGATAGATGTGTAACAAGTCCGTTTCGCAGTGATCTCTCACCAAACCCTTTGTCCGGATTTTGGAAGATCTAGGCCCTATCTGTGATCGAACCGAGACCTCGAGAGTGTGGTTCGGTCCCTGGCGAATGGCAGATAGTTAGGCGCGTAGAGCTCGTATGAACGGGTCACGCGCTGACGGCGCAGACTCGCGAGCGCGGGGGCACTTGACGAATCTCAGGCACCGGTGACGGGGCCGGAAGTTGTCGTGTGCTCCTCTTTGCGGTGAACCAGCGGATTCATGAGGAGGAACCCATGCGAGGTGCCACGAGCGCCATATGGGCCGTGTCGTCCCCGGCGGCAGGTGCAGGTCCCGTGGATGGGTTCGGTTCCGTCGCCTTCGCCGCGGTGGCGATCCGGTGGCGCGGACTTCCTTGACGGCTCGCTCCCGTGGCCGGCCGGTGCCGGCCGTGAGCCAGGGCTCCTCGAGGGCGGGTTCCCCAAGTCGTTGTTCCCCTCGCGCGCTTCGAATGACATACGCCGTGCGAAGGCCGTCGGACCACTCGTGCACTCCCGGCGGTCTCCAACACCTGTGAAATGGACGAATCATGACGAGTCCAATCGAGATTGAGGGTGCAGAAGCCTCTTCCGTCTTGGACAAAGAGGGCGCACCGCAGGGTGACGCCAAGGAGTCGAAGAAGTCGGAGGGGCGCAGCCCCGGGCAGTTGATGTGGAGTCGCTTCAAGCGCGACCGGACCGGGGTCGTCTCCGCCTTCGTCGTCCTGTTCTTCTTCGTCGTCGCGGCGGCGGCGCCGCTGATCGCGAAGGTGTACGGCAAGAACCCGTATACGCTCTACGGCCAGGACAACCCCGACCTCCTGGACATGTTCACCATGCCGGCGAAGCCCGCCGGCGGCATCGACGGCGAGTTCTGGTTCGGCATCGAGCCCGGTCTGGGCCGCGACGTCTTCACCCAGCTGCTGTACGGCATGCGGACCTCGATCGCCACGGCGATGGCCGCGACGCTCATCATGACGATCCTGGGTGTCCTGATCGGCCTCGCCGGAGGCTACTTCGGCGGCAAGACCGACTACTGGCTCGGCCGGGTGACCGACTTCTTCATGGCCCTGCCCAGCCAGCTGTTCTTCGTCGCCGCGATGCCCGTCATCACCACGGTGTTCGTCGCCCCGGACGAGGAGACGCCCACCTACGTGCGCACCTGCGCGATCATCATCGTGATGTCCTTCCTCGGCTGGATGAGCATGGCGCGCATCGTCCGGGCCGCCACGCTGTCCCTGCGCGACCGGGAGTTCGTCGAGGCGGCACGCATCTCCGGCGCCTCGTCCTGGCGCATCATCCGCAAGGAACTGCTGCCCAACATCGTCACGCCTACGCTCGTCCAGGCGACGCTGACGCTGCCGAGCACCATCCTGAGCATCGCCTTCCTCTCCTTCGTGGGCGTCGGGTACGTCGAGCCCACGCCGGACTGGGGCCGGATGTTCGCCATCGGCGCGAACATCGTGGAGCAGGACCCGTACTACATGCTCTTCCCCGGCATCGCCATGGTGATCTTCGTCGTGGCCTTCAACCTCCTCGGCGACTCCGTCCGGGACGCCTTCGATCCCAAGACGGGCCGCTGAGCCCCCACGGGGACTCCTCGCTCTGCCCCCGGTCGGGCCCGGTGCCACACGGCCCGTTCTCCGGCCACGTACCAGCAGTGCTCACTACTCACAGGCAGGTGGATTCGACTCCATGAGCATCTTCCGAAACCGCACCGCTACGGCCGCGCTCGTCGCGGTGGCGGCGGGCGCCCTGACCCTCACCGCCTGCGGCGGCGGCGACAGCGGCAGCTCGGCCAAGGACAACAGCAAGAGCAAGAAGGACGCCGCGTCGCAGTCCAAGCCTGTGCAGATCGGTGACGCCCAGGCATCGACCGGTCCCGCGCCCGAGGTCCCGGGTGCCAAGCCCGGCGGCGTCGCGACCGTGTACCAGGAGGACGACTTCTCCCACCTGGACCCGGGTCAGATCTACGTCTCGGACGGCAAGCTGCTCAGCCGCCTCATCTACCGCGGCCTGACCCAGTACTCCGAGGACGACAAGGGCAACCTGACCGTCGTGGGCGACCTCGCCACCGACGCGGGCAAGGCGTCCGACGGCGGCAAGACCTGGACGTACACCCTCAAGGACAACCTGAAGGACGAGAACGGCAACCCGATCAACTCGGCGGACATCCGCCACACGGTCGAGCGCCTGTACGCGAACTACATCACCGACGGCCCGACCTACCTCCAGCAGTGGCTGTCCGGCGCCGGCACCACCTACCGCAAGGCGTACGCGGGTCCGGACAAGGGCAAGCACCTGCCCGACAACGTCCTGGAGACGCCGGACGACAAGACGGTCGTCTTCCACTTCAAGGAGGCGCAGCCCGACCTCCCGCAGATGCTGACCATGCCTGGTTACAGCGTCGTCCCGGAGGAGACGGACACCAAGGAGAAGTACGACACCGACCCGGTCGCCAGCGGTCCCTACAAGATCGCGGACTTCAAGCCGGGCAAGTCGATGAAGCTGGTCAAGAACACCCAGTGGGACCCGAAGTCCGACTCGGTGCGCCACCAGTACGTGGACGGCTTCGACATCGAGATGAACCACGATGACGAGGACCAGACCAAGACCCTGCTCGCCGACCAGGGTGCGGCCAAGAACGCGATGATGTTCACGGGCCAGGTCGCCACCACGCAGCTGCAGAAGGTCGTCAGCAACAAGGACGCCATGACCAACCGCACGATCCAGGGCTACGCGCCCTACGTGTGGCAGCTCAACTTCAACCTGGACCGCGTCAAGGACAAGAAGCTCCGTGACGCCATCGCCCTGGCCCTGCCGGCCTCCTCGGTCTTCAAGGCCGACGGCGGTGCCTACGGCGGCGAGGTCGCCAACTCGCTGATGTCGCCCACCACCCCGGGCTACGACGAGACGTACGACCCGTTCAACCGCGCCAAGAAGCCCAACGGTGACATCGAGGCCGCCAAGAAGCTGATCAAGGAAGGCGGCTTCGAGGGCAAGAAGCTCGTCTACGCCTACGCCAACACGCCGGTCCGTCAGCAGCAGGCCGTCCTGATCGCCGACGCCCTGGGCAAGATCGGCCTCGACGTCCAGAAGAAGGAGATCGACGCCGCCACCTGGTACGAGCAGGTCGGCAAGGTCAAGAACGGCCTGGACCTGTACATGACCGGCTGGGGCCAGGACTGGCCGTCGGCGTCCACGGTCTTCCCGCCGGTGTACGACGGCACGCAGATCCAGGACGGCGCGTCGAACTACTCGCACATCAACGACCCGCACGTGAACTCGGAGATCAAGCGGATCCAGAAGATCACCGACACCGCCGAGGCCACCAAGGCGTGGGGTGAGCTGAGCACGTACATCACCGAGAAGATCAACCCGGCCGCGCCGATCTACTACACCAAGGTCTTCCAGATCTTCGGTTCGAACATCGGCGGCATCCGCTACAGCTCCGACTCGAGCTACGTGGACGTCACCCGGATCTTCCTCAAGAAGTAATCCGCCCTGTCGGGAAACCGGTGGTGGGCGCGCGGCGGAGCGCCCACCACCGGGGCCCGGATCCCCTTCCAGACCTCCCCAACCGATTGCCGCCGTCCTGAGAGCAGCTGCCTGCCATGCTTCAATTCCTCATTCGCCGGACGTTCGGCGCGGCGCTGATTCTGCTGTTGATCAGTGCGTTCACGTTCTTCATGTTCTTCGCGATCCCGCAGGACCCGGCCATGCTGGCCTGTGGCAAGAACTGCACGCCGGACGCGCTGGCGATCATCCACAAGAACCTCGGCCTCGACTCACCGGTCCCCGTCCAGTACTGGAACTTCATCGTCGGCATCTTCGCCGGCCGTGACTTCGCCGTCGGTCACTGCGCCGCGCCCTGCTTCGGCGTCTCCTTCGCGAACAACCAGAACGTCTGGGACACGATCGTCGACCGCTTCCCGCTGACGCTCTCGCTGACCGTCGGCAGCCTCGTGGTCTTCCTCATCGTCGGTCTCGGCGCCGGCATGCTGGCCGCGAAGAACCGCGGTACCTGGCTGGACAAGACGTTCAGCTCGGGCTCTCTGGTGATCAGCTCGATGCAGATCTACTTCCTCGGCCCGCTGGTCCTGCTGTTCCTGGTCTACAACACGGGCTGGCTGGACAAGCCGAAGTACGTGGAGTTCTCCGAGGACCTCGGCGGCTGGTTCATGGGGCTGCTGATCCCCTGGATCGTCATGGCGACGATCTTCACCGCCAACTACACCCGCATGAGCCGTTCGTCGATGATCGAGCAGCTCCAGGAAGAACACGTGAAGGCGGCCCGCGCCAAGGGCATGTCGGCCAACTACACCTTCTTCCGCTACGCCTGGCGCGGCTCCCTCATCCCCATCATCACCATCCTCGGCATCGACCTGTCCTCGCTGCTGTCGGGCGGCATGGTGACCGAGCTGACCTTCGGCCTGGCCGGACTCGGCCGGCTCGCGCTCGACTCCGTCACCAACAAGGACCTGCCGATGCTGATGGGCGTGATGCTGGTCAGCGCCGCACTCATCATCGTCTTCAACCTGATCGTGGACGCCCTGTACGCCGTCATCGACCCGCGCGTGCGCCTGTCCTAGGAGAACCACCGTGACCACTCAGACCAAGCCCGAAGAGGCACCGGCCGCCGCCGCGGGGGACGCCTTCCTCTCGGTGCGCGACCTCAAGGTCCACTTCTCCACCGAGGGCGGCATCGTCAAGGCGGTGGACGGACTCTCCTTCGACCTGGAGCGCGGCCGGACGCTCGGCATCGTGGGCGAGTCCGGCTCCGGCAAGTCGGTGACCAACCTGGCCGTCCTCGGCCTGCACAACCGCAAGAACACCGCCATCGACGGGTCGATCACGCTGGACGGTCAGGAGCTGACCACCGCCAGTGAGAAGCAGATGGAAAAGCTGCGCGGCATGAAGATGGCGATGATCTTCCAGGACGCGCTGACCGCCCTGTCGCCGTACTACACGATCGGCCGTCAGATCGGCGAGCCCTTCATGAAGCACACCGGTGCCTCCAAGAAGGACGCCCGGGTGCGCGCCATCGACCTGCTGGAGAAGGTGGGCATCCCGCACCCGCAGCAGCGGGTCGACGACTACCCGCACCAGTTCTCCGGCGGTATGCGGCAGCGCGCCATGATCGCCATGGCGCTCGCCTGCGACCCCGACCTGCTGATCGCCGACGAGCCGACCACGGCCCTCGACGTGACGGTGCAGGCGCAGATCCTCGACCTGCTCAAGGACCTGCAGCAGGAGTTCGGCTCCGCGATCATCATGATCACCCACGACCTGGGCGTGGTCGCCAACATGGCCGACGACATCATGGTGATGTACGCCGGCCGTGCGGTCGAGCGCGGCACCACGCGTGAGGTGCTCAAGTCGCCGCAGCACCCGTACACCTGGGGCCTGCTGGGATCGATGCCGAGGCTCTCCTCCGACGTCGACGAGCCGCTGATGCCGATCCCCGGATCGCCGCCCTCGCTGCTCAACCCGCCCTCGGGCTGCGCGTTCCACCCGCGGTGCGCGTTCACCGACAAGGTCTCCGGGGGCCGTTGCTCGGGTGAGCGTCCGACGCTCGCCCCGGGCCGCGCGGCCGCCTGTCACCTGACGGGGGAACAGCGGCAGCAGGTGTTCATCGAGACGATTCAGCCCCGGCTGGGCTGAGCGGAAACCGGCGACTGGGGCATCACCATGAGCGACAACAGCAAGACGAACACGGCGGTCGCCGACTCGTTCCCGCAGCAGCGGGACGGCGGCGGCACACCCCTCATGCGGGTCAAGGGCCTGAAGAAGCACTTCCCGATCAAGGGCGGCTTCCCGATCCGGCGCACCGTCGGCGCGGTCAAGGCCGTCGACGGCCTCGACTTCGAGGTCTTCGCGGGGGAGAGCCTCGGCCTCGTCGGCGAGTCCGGCTGCGGCAAGTCGACGACCGGTCGGCTGATCACCCGTCTGTACGAGCCCACCGAGGGCACCATCGAGTACAACGGGCAGGACATCAGCCACGCGAACCGGTCGCAGCTGGCGCCGATCAGGTCCGAGATCCAGATGATCTTCCAGGACCCGTACGCGTCGCTGAACCCGCGGCAGACCGTGGGCACGATCATCTCGGGCCCGATGGAGATCAACGGGATCAACCCGCCCGGCGGCCGCGAGAAGCGGGTCCGGGAGCTCCTGGAGATCGTCGGTCTCAACCCGGAGCACTACAACCGCTTCCCGCACGAGTTCTCCGGCGGCCAGCGCCAGCGCATCGGCGTCGCGCGCGCCATCGCGCTCGAGCCGAAGCTGATCATCGCCGACGAGCCGGTCTCGGCCCTCGACGTGTCGATCCAGGCCCAGGTGGTGAACCTGCTGCAGGAGGTGCAGCGGGAGATGGGGATCGCCTTCGTCTTCATCGCCCACGACCTGTCGATCGTGCGGCACTTCTCGCAGCGCGTCGCGGTGATGTACCTGGGCAAGATCGTGGAGATCGCGGACCGCGACTCCCTCTACGAGCGGCCCCGCCACCCGTACACGCACGCGCTGCTGTCGGCCGTGCCGGACGCGGACATCGACGCGGAGAAGAAGGAGCGCATCCGCCTCCAGGGCGACGTGCCCTCGCCGATCTCCCCGCCGTCCGGCTGCCGCTTCCGCACCCGGTGCTGGAAGGCCCAGGACAAGTGCGCGACCGAGGAGCCGCCGCTCGTCCGTATCGAGGGCAGCAGGGCCGGTCACCTGACGGCCTGCCACTTCCCGGAGGAGCCGACCGTCGAGGCCCGTGCCGAGGACATCGTCCTCGACCCGGCCCTCGCGGCCCTGGAGGACGGCCCCGACGACGAGGCGGGCGTCTCGAAGAGCTGACCCGACGGTTCCGGCCCCGGCGGCCGGGGACCTGACGACCCGTGGACCGGGGGCGGGAGGACACCTCCCGCCCCCGGTCCTTCGTGTGCCGCCGGGCGCGGGCCCGGCACCCTCCCGCCGTACGTCCGTCCGGAGGACCCCCCGAACCCGTACGGACCGGGCGGATGTGCGCCACGGGACCCGCCCCCCGATGCTGGCCGAGAACGGACCGGCGGACGAGTCAGGCACTGGGAGGCACTCCATGCGCGGAGTCACGCACGCCACATGGGCCGCATGCGCGGCGGCGGCGGTCCTCGCGGTGACGGCCTGCGGGAGCGGCGGCGGCTCGGACGGCGGTGCCGTGCTCAGTTCCTCCTGGGGCGACCCGCAGAACCCGCTGGAGCCGGCCAACACCAACGAGGTGCAGGGCGGCAAGGTCCTCGACATGCTCTTCCGGGGGCTGAAGAAGTACGACCCGAGGACCGGCGAGGCGAAGGACATGCTCGCCGAGAGGATCGACACCTCCGACTCGCAGAACTTCACCGTCACCGTCAAGGACGGCTGGACCTTCAGCAACGGCGAGAAGGTGACCGCCCAGTCCTTCGTGGACGCCTGGAACTACGGCGCCAGCCTGAAGAACAACCAGCGCAACGCGTACTTCTTCGCGTACATCGACGGCTACGACGAGGTGCACCCCGAGGACGGCGGCGGGCAGAGCGCCGACACGCTCTCCGGGCTGAAGGTCACCGGCCCCCGCACCTTCACGGTCAGGCTCAGCCAGAAGTTCTCGTCCTTCCCCGACACCCTCGGCTACCCGGCCTTCGCCCCGCTGCCCAGGGCGTTCTTCGACGACCACGACGCCTGGCTGAAGAAGCCGGTCGGCAACGGCCCGTACCGGGTCGACACCTACGCCCGCGGCGCCCAGATGTCCCTGCGCGCGTGGGACGGGTACCCCGGCCCGGACAAGGCGCAGAACGACGGCGTCGACCTGAAGGTCTACACCGACAACAACACCGCCTACACCGACCTGATGGCCGGCAACCTCGACCTCGTCGACGACATCCCCGCCGCCCAGCTCAAGAACGTCGAGAAGGACCTCGGCGACCGGTACGTCAACACCCCCGCCGGCATCCTCCAGACCCTCGCCTTCCCCTACTACGACGAGGACTGGAACAAGCCCGGCTCCGAGAAGGTCCGCACCGGCCTGTCCATGGCGATCGACCGCAAGCAGATCACCGACACCATCTTCCGGAAGACCCGCACCCCGGCCACCGACTGGACCTCACCCGTCCTCGGCGCGGACGGCGGCTACAAGCCGGGCCTGTGCGGGGACGCCTGCACGTACGACCCCGAGCGGGCCAAGAAGCTGATCGAGGAAGGCGGCGGCCTGCCCGGCGGCCAGGTCAGGATCACCTACAACGCCGACACCGGCTCCCACGGGCAGTGGGTCGACGCCGTCTGCAACTCCATCAACAACGCCCTGGACGACGACCGCGCCTGCGTCGGCAACCCGGTCGGCACCTTCGCCGACTTCCGCAACCAGATCACCGGCAAGAAGATGAGCGGCCCCTTCCGCGCCGGCTGGCAGATGGACTACCCGCTCATCCAGAACTTCCTCCAGCCGCTCTACTACACCAACGCCTCCTCCAACGACGGCAAGTGGTCCAACGAGAAGTTCGACGGCCTCGTCGACGAGGCCAACGGCCAGACCGACGCCGCCCGGGCCGCCCGGACCTTCCAGCAGGCCGAGGAGGTGGTGCGGGACGACATGGCCGCCATCCCGCTCTGGTACCAGAACGGCAGCGCCGGCTACTCGCAGCGGCTGTCCGACGTCGAGCTCAACCCCTTCAGCGTCCCCGTCTACAACCAGATCAAGGTCGGCTGAGGAGGCGCCATGGGACGGTACGTCGTCCGGCGGCTGCTCCAGATGATCCCGGTCTTCATCGGGGCCACGCTGCTGATCTTCCTGATGGTCAACGTGATGGGCGACCCCATCGCGGGCCTGTGCGGCGACCGGGAGTGCGACCCGGCCACCGCGGCCCGGCTGCGCAAGGAGTTCGGCCTCGACAGGCCCGTGTGGCAGCAGTACCTCACCTACATGGGCAACGTCTTCACCGGCGACTTCGGCACCGCCTTCAACGGCCGGCCGGTCACCGAGCTGATGGGGACGGCGTTCCCGGTGACCGTCCGGCTGACGATCGTGGCGATCGTCCTCGAGGTCGTCGTCGGCATCGCGCTCGGCGTCGTCACCGGCCTGCGCCGCGGACGCCCCGTCGACACCGGGGTGCTGCTGCTCACCCTCGTCGTCATCTCGGTCCCCACCTTCGTCACCGGCCTGCTGCTCCAGCTGCTGCTCGGCGTCAAGTGGGGCTGGATCGACCCGGCGGTCTCCACGGCCGCCCCCTTCGACGAGCTGATCGTCCCCGGCCTGGTCCTCGCCTCCGTCTCCCTGGCGTACGTCACCCGGCTGACCCGCACCTCCCTCGCCGAGAACCGGCGCTCCGACTACGTCCGCACCGCCGTCGCCAAAGGCCTGCCCCGCCACCGGATCATCACCCGGCACCTGCTGCGCAACTCCCTCATCCCGGTCGTCACCTTCATCGGCACCGACATCGGCGCCCTGATGGGCGGCGCCATCGTCACCGAGCGGATCTTCAACATCCACGGCGTCGGCTACCAGCTCTACCAGGGCATCCTGCGCCAGAACACGCAGACCGTCGTCGGCTTCGTCACCGTCCTGGTCCTCGTCTTCCTGGTCGCCAACCTCGTCGTCGACCTCCTGTACGCCGTACTCGACCCGAGGATCCGCTATGTCTGAGCAGGAGTCCTACGAGCCCGAACGCGTCATCGCCGGGACCGGCGCGGGCGGGACGCCGGACCTCGGCACCGGTGAGGCCGTCGTGCTGGAGAAGCCCTCGCAGAACCCCGACGGCGCCGTCCCCCGGGGGCCGGACCCCTCGGCCGCCTCCGGCGCACGGGCCCGCAGCCTGTGGTCCGACGCCTGGCACGACCTGCGCCGCAACCCCGTCTTCATCGTCTCGGGCCTGGTGATCCTCTTCCTCGTCGTCATCTCCGCCTGGCCCTCCCTGATCGCCTCCGGCAACCCCCTCCAGTGCGACCTGGCCAAGGCCCAGGAGGGCCCCCAGCCCGGCCACCCCTTCGGCTTCAACGGCCAGGGCTGCGACGTCTACACCCGCACCGTCCACGGCGCCCGGACGTCGGTGGAGGTCGGCGTCCTCGCCACGCTCGGGGTGGCCGTCCTCGGCAGCGTGCTCGGCGGGCTCGCCGGGTACTTCGGCGGGGCGGGGGACGCGGTCCTGTCCCGGATCACCGACGTCTTCTTCGCGATCCCCGTCGTCCTCGGCGGCCTGGTGCTGCTCTCCGTCATCACCAGCAACACCGTCTGGCCGGTCATCGGCTTCATCGTGCTGCTGGGCTGGCCGCAGATCTCCCGCATCGCCCGCGGCTCCGTCATCACCGCCAAACAGAACGACTACGTCCAGGCCGCCCGCGCCCTCGGCGCCTCCCACTCCCGCCTCCTGCTGCGCCACATCGCGCCCAACGCCGTCGCCCCCGTCATCGTCGTGGCGACCATCGCGCTCGGCACCTACATCGCCCTGGAGGCGACCCTGTCCTTCCTCGGCGTGGGCCTGAAGCCGCCCAGCGTCTCCTGGGGCATCGACATCTCCGCCGCCGCCCCCTACGTCCGCAACGCCCCGCACGCGCTGCTGTGGCCCTCCGGCGCCCTGGCCGTCACCGTCCTCGCGTTCATCATGCTCGGCGACGCGGTGCGCGACGCCCTCGACCCGAAGCTGAGGTGAGCCGCCGCCATGCTGCTCGAAGTGCGCGACCTACACGTGGAGTTCCACACCCGCGACGGCGTCGCCAAGGCCGTCAACGGCGTCAGCTACGGCGTGGACGCCGGCGAGACCCTGGCCGTCCTCGGCGAGTCCGGCTCCGGCAAGTCCGTCACCGCCCAGGCGGTCATGGGCATCCTCGACGTCCCGCCCGGCCGGATCACCGCGGGCGAGGTCCTCTTCGAGGGACGGGACCTGCTGGGGCTGAAGGAGGAGGAACGCCGGAGGATCCGCGGCGCCGAGATGGCGATGATCTTCCAGGACGCGCTGTCGTCGCTGAACCCCGTCCTGACCGTCGGCGACCAGCTCGCCGAGATGTTCACCGTGCACCGGGGCATGTCCCGCAGGGACGCCCGCGCCAAGGCGGTCGAGCTGATGGACCGGGTGCGCATCCCCGCCGCCGGGGAGCGGGTGAAGCAGTACCCGCACCAGTTCTCCGGCGGCATGCGCCAGCGCATCATGATCGCGATGGCGATGGCCCTGGAACCCAAGCTCATCATCGCCGACGAGCCGACCACCGCCCTCGACGTCACCGTCCAGGCCCAGGTCATGGACCTGCTCGCGGAACTCCGGCGCGAGCTGCGCATGGGCCTGATCCTCATCACCCACGACCTGGGCGTGGTCGCCGACGTCGCCGACAGGATCGCCGTGATGTACGCGGGCCGGATCGTGGAGACGGCGCCCGTCCACGACCTCTACAAGGCCCCGGCGCACCCGTACACCCGCGGCCTGCTGGAGTCGATCCCGCGCCTGGACCACAAGGGCCGGGAGCTCTGCGCCATCAAGGGCCTGCCGCCCAACCTCACCCGCATCCCGCCGGGCTGCGCCTTCCACCCCCGCTGCCCGATGGCCCGGGACGTCTGCCGCACCGACGTACCGCCGCTGTACGAGGTGACGGAGCCGGAGTGGTCCGACGCCGAGCGGGGCAGCGCCTGCCACTTCTGGAGGGAGTGCCTGCATGGCTGAGCCGATCCTGCAGGTCCGCGGGCTGGTCAAGCACTACCCGCTCACCTCCGGCATCCTCTTCAGGAAGCACGTCGGCGCGGTCAGGGCGGTCGACGGCGTGGACTTCGACCTCGGACGCGGCGAGACCCTGGGCATCGTCGGCGAGTCCGGCTGCGGCAAGTCCACGGTCGCCAGGATGCTGGTCAACCTGGAGAGGCCGACGGCGGGGGAGATCCGCTACAAGGGCGAGGACATCACCCGCCTGTCGGGCAGGGCCCTCAAGTCCGTGCGCCGCAACATCCAGATGGTCTTCCAGGACCCGTACACCTCCCTCAACCCCCGGATGACGGTGGGCGACATCATCGGGGAGGCCTACGACATCCACCCGGAGGTGGCCCCGAAGGGCGACCGGCGCAGACGGGTCCAGCACCTGCTGGACGTGGTCGGCCTGAACCCGGAGTACGTCAACCGCTATCCGCACCAGTTCTCCGGCGGACAGCGCCAGCGCATCGGCATCGCGCGCGGACTCGCCCTGCGTCCGGAGATCATCGTCGCGGACGAACCGGTCTCCGCCCTCGACGTCTCGGTCCAGGCGCAGGTCGTCAACCTGATGGGCCGGCTCCAGGACGAGTTCGACCTCTCGTACGTCTTCATCGCCCACGACCTGTCGATCGTCCGGCACATCTCGGACCGGGTCGGTGTGATGTACCTCGGCCGCATCGTGGAGACCGGCCGCGACGCCGAGATCTACGACCACCCCACGCACCCCTACACCCAGGCCCTGCTGTCCGCCGTGCCGGTGCCCGACCCGGAGGCCCGGGAACACCGCGAGCGGATCATCCTGGCCGGAGACGTGCCCTCCCCGACGAACGTCCCCTCCGGCTGCCGCTTCCGCACCCGCTGCTGGAAGGCGCGGGAGCGGTGCGCCCTGGAGGTGCCGGCGCTGGCGGTGCCCGCCGGGTTCCGGGACGTCTCCGGCCCCGCCGCGCACGACTCGGCGTGCCACTTCGCGGAGGAGAAGCAGGTGGTCCCGCCCGAGGCCGACGGGGAGGGCGGGGGCGGGCCGGGGTGAGATGGTGCGCCCCGGCCCGCTCACGGCACCCGCACGGCCGTACGCCCACGAGGTTCGCGCGTCCGTATATCGGAACCGCGTCGGTGGAGTTGCCTGCGTGTTACGGCCGTCGGCGTCCGGGTGTCAGGCCAGCGACCGCTTCAGGAAGTCCACCTGGAGCAGCAGCAGGTTCTCGGCGACCTCCTCCTGCGGCGTCATGTGCGTGACGCCGGACAGCGGGAGCACCTCGTGCGGGCGTCCGGCCGCCAGCAGGGCCGAGGACAGACGCAGGGAGTGCGCGACCACCACGTTGTCGTCCGCCAGCCCGTGGACGATCATCATCGGGCGGTGCGGCTCGGCGGCGTCGACCAGGCCCGCGTCGTCGATCACCGAGTTGCGGCGGTAGACCTCCGGCTGCTCGTCCGGGTGACCGACGTAGCGCTCCTGGTAGTGGGTGTCGTACAGCCGCAGGTCCGTCACCGGGGCGCCCACGATCGCCGCGTGGAAGACGTCCGGCCGGCGCAGCACCGCCAGCGCCGCCAGATAGCCGCCGAAGGACCAGCCGCGCACGGCCACCCGGTTCAGGTCGAGCGGGAAGTCGGCGGCGAGGGCCTGGAGCGCGTCGACCTGGTCCTGGACGACGACCGCGGCCACGTCGTCCTTGACGGCCTTCTCCCAGGCGGGCGAGCGCCCCGGTGTGCCCCGCCCGTCGGCGACGACCACCGCGAAGCCCTGATCGGCGAACCACTGCGAGGTGAGGTGCGCGTTGTGCGCGGCCACCACGCGCTGGCCGTGCGGACCACCGTACGGGTCCAGGAGCACCGGCAGGGAGGTGTCACCGTGGTAGTCCGTCGGCATAAGCACGGCGCACGGGACACGGCGTGCGCCCCCTTGGGTGAGCGTCACGCGCGGGGACGAACCGGGGTGTTCGGCGTACGAGGCGACGGTCGCCACCGGCTTCCCGTCCCGCAGCACCTGCGCCCGGGCCCCCGGCCGGTCCAGCGTCGCGGAGACGAGGACGGTCACGCCCCCGGCGCGCACCGCCGAGTGCACGCCGGGCTCCCGCGAGACGCGCTCCACGCCGAGTTCGTTCACCCGGTACACGTGGACCTCGCCGGTCTCCGGGTCGGCCGCGTCCTCGCCCGCCGACGCGGAGACCAGCACGTCGTCGGCGGATACGTCCAGCACCGCCCGCAGGTGCAACTGCGCTCCGGTGAGCGGTCGTTCGCCGACCGCGAGGACCCGTGCCCCGCCCTCGTCGGCGATCCGCACGAGCTGCCCGGACGGGCTCCAGCAGGGCACACCGGGGAAGAGTTCCAGCCAAACCGGATCTTCGTCCGCGTGCACCATCCGGGTCGCCCCGGACGCGGTGTCCACGGCCAGGTACAGCTGGCTGCGCTGGTCGCGCGCCTGTACGAGGAGCAGTGGCGCCCCCGCCGCTGACCAGTGCACTCGCGCCAGATACGGGTACCGCGCCCGGTCCCAGAGGACCTCCGTGCGCCCCCCGTCCAGCCCGGTCAGGAACAGTCGTACGTCCGCGTTGGCGGTGCCCGCCGCCGGGTACGGGACGTGTTGTGGATCACGTTCGGGGTGGGCCGGGTCGGAGATCCACCACCGTCTGACCGGCGTGTCGTCCACCCGCGCGACCAGCAGCCGGTCGGACTCCGGGCTCCACCAGAAGCCCCGCGTCCGCCCCATCTCCTCGGCGGCGATGAACTCGGCGAGCCCGTGGGAGACGCCCTCGGCGTCCGGCTCGGCCAGCGCCCTGTCCCCGTCCCCCTCGGCGCCCACCACCCGCAGGGCGCCCCGGGCGACGTAGGCGACGTGCCGTCCGTCGGGGGAGGGCCGCGGATCGATCACCGGCCCGGGAACGGGGAGTTCACGGGCCGTGCCCGCCCGCAGCTCGGCCGTGAAGAGCCGCCCCGACAGGGCGAAGGAGGCCAGCTCGACGGCCGCGTCGGTGGCGTAGCCGACGATGCCGGCGCCGCCCTCGCGGCTGCGCTCGCGCCGCGCCCTCTCCTCGGGCGACAGGCGCTCCTCGGCGCCGCCGAGGAGGGCGCGCGGGTCCGCGGCGACGCGCTCCCCGCCCTCCGCGAGGTCGAGGACCCACAGGGAGTTGGCCCGGTCCGTACCGGAACCGGAGCGCAGGAAGGCGACCCGTGAACCGTCGGGTGCCACGGTGAACGCACGCGGCGCGCCGAGCGTGAACCGCTGGGTGCGGGCGTGCCGTCTGGGGAAGGATTCGGGCTCGGTCGTCATGCCCTGACCATATTGGCCATGCGCCCCCTTGTGCGGCCGTGCGCCGATCGATGCGCGCGTACGGATAGTTATGATCACTAGCGCACAGTGGGTATCAACTGGGTGCCCGCTGCGTGGATTTATCTGCTCCTGCGTACCGAAGCGTTCCGATAGTCCGACCGCGTCCGACCTTCCCATGTCCCTGGGTTCTTTGGAGGTGAGCCGCCGTGGCACTCTCGATTTCGGCGGTGGTGCTGCTGGCGATCATCGTCTTCCTGCTGGTCAAGAAGTCAGGACTGAAAGCCGGCCATGCGATCGTCTGCATGCTGCTCGGCTTCTATCTGGCCTCTTCGACCGTCGCGCCGACGATCAGCGAGGTGACGACGAACATCGCGGGGATGATCGGAAGCATCAACTTCTGAGCACCGTCTCCCGGCCGGGCCCCGTGGCACGTCCCGGGGCCCGGCCGGAGTCCACGTCCCGTCCGTGAGCCGGCCGCCGACGGCGGCCGGAACGCGTGACCGTTCCGACGCGCGCCCACCGGCCCCCTCGCGTGTTACCCGCTGGTAGGCAATGATGGCGGGGCCATCATCCACGTGCGCAGGGCGGAGCCGACGGTGACGACTTCCGAGGAACAGAGCGAGGAACGCGACGGGTCGCGGACGAGGGTGCACGCCTTCCGGGACGACGCCCTCGGGGACCACGACGCGGTCGGCCTCGCCCGCGCGATCCGCCGGGGCGAGGTCGGCGCCGCCGAGGCCGCCCGCGACGCCGGGGCACGGGTCAGGGCCGTCGAGCCCCGGTTGAACGCCGTCCAGGTCCGTCTCGACCTCCCGGCCCTCGGCTCCGCGCCCGACGGCGCCTTCGCCGGGGTGCCGACCTTCGTCAAGGACAACACCGACTACCGGGGCCTGCCCACCGGCCACGGCAGCGCCGCCTTCACGCCCCGGGCGGCCCGGCGGCACGCCCCGTTCGTCCGCCAGTTCCTGAGCACCGGTGTCACGGTGCTCGGCAAGACCCGGTTGCCCGAGTTCGGGTTCAGTCCCTCCACGGAGTTCGAGGGGGCCGAGCCCGTCCGCAACCCGTGGCACACGGACCACTCGGCGGGCGGGTCCTCGGGCGGCAGCGCGGCCCTGGTCGCCGCCGGGGCGGTGCCGATCGCCCACGCCAACGACGGCGGCGGCTCGATCCGCATCCCGGCCGCCGCGTGCGGCCTCGTCGGCCTGAAGCCGAGCCGCGGCCGGGTGGTGGCGAACGCGCAGGGCCGCAGGCTCCCCGTCGACCTCGTCGCCGACGGCGTCGTGAGCCGCTCGGTGCGCGACAGCGCGGCGTTCCTGGCCGCTGCGGAGCGCCACTGGCGGAACCCGAAGCTGCCGCCCGTGGGCCTTGTCGAGGGCCCCTCGGACCGCCGCCTGCGCATCGGCCTCCTGGTGGACTCCCCGAACGGCGTCCGGGCCGACGCCGACACCCGGGCGGCCGTCACGGAGACGGCCGAGCGCCTCGAGCGGCTCGGACACACCGTGGAACCGGTGGAGCTGCCCCTCGACCCGCGGTTCACCGACGACTTCCTCACCTACTGGGGCATGCTGTCGTTCCTGCTCGGCGTCAGCGGCAGAACGCTGGGCGCGGACTTCGACCGGAGCCGCATGGACGGCCTCAGCCGGGGCCTGCGCGAGACGTACGTGCGGAAGTGGAAGCGGACACCGGGCGTCGTGCGCAGGCTGAGGCGCACGCGGGAGGCGTACGCGGCGGGCTTCCGGGGGCTCGACGTGATCCTCTCCCCGGTCCTGGCCCACACCACCCCGCCGATCGGCCACCTCGACCCGGCCGTCCCCTACACCACGCTGATCGAACGGATCCTCGCCTACGTGGCGTTCACCCCGGTCGACAACGTCGTCGGCACCCCGTCGATGTCGGTGCCGGCCGCGAGCGCGACGGCGGACGGGCTGCCGATCGGCGTCATGTTCTCGGGCCGCCCGGGAGCCGAACGGACGCTGCTGGAGCTGGCGTTCGAGCTGGAGGCGGACCGGCCGTTCCGACGGCTCCAGGATTCCTGAGAGGCGGCGGCCGGGGACCGGCCCGGGGCCTCTCCGGGCGCCGCCCCGCCCGCCGTCAGAGCAGAAGCGGCACCGCCGCGCCCCACAGCACCGACAGGGCCACCAGCGGAGGCCCGACCGGCATGCCCTGCTGCCCCGCCGGCGCCTCCGCCGGCGGTCGCAGCTCCGGGCGGAGCAGTAGCGCCCGCACCTCCTCGGCGACACGCTCCGCGCCCGGCTCGCGGCCCAGGCGGCGCTCCAGCCACGCCCGATCCGCCCGGTTCAGCCCTCGACGGCGTACGGCACGAAGCCGGCCCAGGCGGCGGGCGCGAAGGCCAGACGGGGGCCCTCGACGTTCTTCGAGTCACGGACGTGAACGGTGCCGGGTTCGGTGGCGATCTCGACGCAGGAGTCGGTCTCGGCACCGCTGCTGTAGCTGCTCTTGAACCACGCCAGGTCGGAGGCGTTCCCGGACGAGGCCGTGTGCGTCATGTCTCCCCCAGCAGTCGGTCGATGAAAGCAGTCGACTCACGCGGTGTGAGGGCCTGCGCCCGGATGATGCCATACCGAAGTTCCAGGATACGGAGCTGCCTCGGATCGGTGACCGGTCGTCCGTTGGCGACTCCCGGGGAACGACCCACCGCCGTCCCGTCGTCGAACTTCAGCACCTCGATCCCACCGTCCGCCCCGGCGTGCTCTTCGCGGTCCATCGGCATGACCTGGATCTCGACGTTGGGCAACTGCCCAACCGCCAGAAGGTGTTCGAGCTGCCGACGCACGACCTCCGTTCCCCCGAGGCGTCGCCGGAGCGACCACTCGTCCTGGACGAAGCTGAGTTCAGGTGCCGAGTCCCGATCGAAGACCGTCTTACGGGCCATGCGAGCGGCCACACCCCTTTCGACCTCCTCGTCGGCGTACCGAGGCCGACGCATCCGGAACAGGGCTTGCGCGTACTCCGGTGTCTGCAAGAGGCCATGGATGTTCACGGGGTCGTAGAGCTGAAGCTCGACCGCCCGTGCCTCCAACTGCGCCAGATCCCGCACCTTCTTCGGGTACCGGACCTTCTTCACGTCCTCCTGCATCGCCGCGACGAGACCACCGGCGCGCAGCACCTCGTCGGCCATGAGCAGGTACTCGGGCCGGGGGATCCGCTTGCCGGTCTCGATCTTGTAGACGAGGTCCTCGCCGTATCCCACGGCCACCGCGAACTCGCCGACCCGCAACCCCGCCGCTTCCCGCCGGAGCCTCAACTGGCGTCCCACCGTGGCGACCACGGCGAGCGCCCAGTCGTCGTCCGGGTCCACCTCCCAGCCCGGCTCGTCCGTCCGGTCCGTCTCGGCCCCGGCCCGCACCGCCTCACCGTTCACCGACATGCGCGCCCCTCCGCAGTGCTGCCCCGTACCGTCCCGCTCCGCTCGCAGGCGCGGACTGTGGCTCTGCGTGACGGTGCGGTCACTCATCACGGTACGTTCGGTCGGCCACGCCCGGTGACGTGAATCGGCAAATCACCGGAACCCGCCGCCTCGGCCACGGCGCGCTTCGACGCCCGCGAGGGAGACGATCCGCGGCGCCGGGCCCGCGGACCGGCCGGGCGCCTCATAGGCTGGTCCCATGACGGAACTGCCCCCCTCCCGCGCCGACCGGCGTCTGCTGCTGGTGCACGCTCACCCGGACGACGAGTCGATCAACAACGGCGCGACCATGGCCCGGTACGCCGCCGAAGGCGCCCATGTGACGCTGGTCACCTGCACGCTCGGCGAGCGGGGCGAGGTCATCCCGCCCGAGCTGGGGCACCTGAGCGGGGCCGCCCTCGGCGGGCACCGGCGGGGGGAGCTGAAGGAGGCGATGCGCGCGCTCGGGGTCGAGGACTTCCGGCTGCTCGGCGGGGCCGGGCGGTACAGCGACTCCGGGATGATGGGGCTGCCCGACAACGACGATCCCGGCTGCTTCTGGCAGGCCGACGTCGACCGGGCGGCGGGGCTGCTCGCCGAGGTGATCCTCGAGATCCGCCCCCAGGTCCTCGTCACCTACGACGACGACGGCGGCTACGGCCACCCCGACCACATCCAGGCCCACCGCGTCGCCATGCGCGCCGTCGAGCTCGCCGCCGAGCAGGGCTGGGACGTCCCCAAGGTCTACTGGAACCGCGTGCCCCGGACCGTCGCCGAGGAGTCCTTCGCCCGCCTCGAGCGCGACCTGCCCGGCCTGCCCTTCGAGAAGGCGGCCGCCGTCGGTGACGTGCCGGGCGTCGTCGCCGACGAACGGATCACCACCGAGATCGACGGCACCCCGTACGCCGCCGCCAAGGCCGCGGCGATGCGGGCGCACGCCACGCAGATCACGGTGGCCGAACCGTACTTCGCGCTCTCCAACGAACTCGCGCAGCCGCTCTTCACCACCGAGTACTACGAGTTGGTGCGCGGCGAGCGTCCCGCGCGGCGCGAGAGCGACCTGTTCGCCGGGACCGGGACCGGGGGAGCGTCGTGAGCGGGCGTACCGAGCCGCCGGCCTCCGCCCTGGCCCGGCCCCTGCGACCGCCGTCCCCCGGGCGGGCCGCCCTCTACCTCGGGCTCCTCGTCCTCGGCGCCCTGACCGGAGTGGCGGGAGCGCTCGTGCAGGGCGCCTGGTTCCCCGGCGGGCTGCTGCTCGCGCTGGCCGCAGAGGCGGGCCTGTGCCTCGGCGCCGGACGTGCCGTGGGCCGCCGCGGCGGGGCCGTGGCGCCCGCCGTCGGCTGGGCGGTCGCCGTCGTGCTGCTCACCACCAGCCGCCCGGAGGGGGACTTCGCCTTCGCCGCGGGCGGCGGCTCGTACCTCTTCCTGCTCGGCGGCATCGCCGTCGCTGTGATGTGCGCCACCCTCGCCCCGGTGCGGCAACCGAACGGCGGCGACGCCCGACTTGGCAAATGACGTACCGCTTCGCCGGGTCACGGGCGTGCACGTCCGGTGTGGGTTTCCCCAGCAGTCATGGGATACGCGTGAGAAGCGGCCAGTATGGTGGTGCGCGCCGCCGGGCCGCCCGCTTTCTGGTGCGCCGGGCGGCGGAGCCAACCGGGAGAACCTGCCTTGAGTCGTGAAACTGACAGTCCGTCCTCCGGGCCCAACGGGCGCGGTGGAGCCGCGTACCCGTCGGGCACCCCGCCCTACGGGACCCCCGTGGCTTCCGGCGCCGGTGCGGACGCGGGCCGTTCGGCCACGCGGCCGGAGGAGCGCAAGACCGAGACGACGCTGACGACCCGGATCCGGATCAACATCCCCGGGTCGCGGCCCATTCCGCCGGTCGTCGTGCGCAAGCCCGTCGCGGACGCCGAGAGCGACGCGACCGCCGCGGAGGCAGCCGAGCACCCCGAGCCGGGTGCCACCGCGCCCGCGGGCGTGGCCGAGGCTTCCACCGAGCCCGCCCGGCCGGCCGAGGAGAAGCCGACCAGCGACTGGTTCGCGCCCCGCAGGTCCACGCCGGGCAAGGGCGGCCAGGGCGGCGGCTCCACCAACGGAGCCGGTGTTCCCGGCGGTTCCGGAGCCGGTACGGCCGGCCCGGGGACGGCGTCCTCGGGCACCGGTACGGCCGGCGCCGCGCGACCGGGCGGCGGGAGCGGCCGCCCCGGTGGCGTGGTCGGCTCCATGAGCGTGCCGGGCGGTCCCCGGTCCGGTTCCACCAACGGCGCCGGCCTGCCCGGCGCGACCGGCGGACCCGTGGCACCCGGACACGGCGGCGGCACCGGTTCCTTCGACGTGACCGAGGCGCTGGCGGCGGGACCGCTCGGCGGCAACGGGACGCGTCCGGGCGGCGACACCACCGCCGAACCGGGCCGTGACGACCTGCCGTTCCCCCCGCAGGACGGGCGCGGCGGGCGCAGCGTCTTCGACGACCTGGACGGGCGGAGCGGCCAGGAGCGGCAGAGCGGGCAGCCCGTCCCCGGCGGCCCCCGGACACCCGCGGGCCCGACGACCGGCCCGGTCACCGGCGACGGCCCGCCGGTGCCCCCGCTCGGCGGGCCGGGCGCACCGGGACGGCTCGACGGACAGCGCGGCCCCGCGCCCACCGGCCTGCGCGGCCCCGGCACCCTCGGCGCACCGGGTGCTCCGGGCGCTCCGGGCAGGCCCCAGGGCCCCGGGCACAGCCCCGGCGCCGGTCCCGCGCGGCCCGGTCCCGGTGGTGGCCTGAGCGACGACACCGCGATCCTCACCCCGCAGCGCCCCGCCCCGGAACCGCCGGGCGGCGCCCGCTACGGCAACCCGGACAACGTCTCCGGGAACACCGTCACCAGCGGCATCCCCGTCGTACCGGGCGACCGCGACACCCCGTTCCCCGGCGCGTCCCCCGACGGACCGCGCCCGTCCACGCCCCCGAAGGCGCCCGCACCGGCCCCCGCGGGCTCCGCCGAGCCGGCCGCCAAGAAGAAGAAGGGCCGGAGGAAGCTCCCGCTGCTCGTCGGCGGCCTGATCGTCGTCGTCGGCGGTGCCTACGGCGCCGGCCTGCTGATGAACCGCTCCGACGTGCCCAAGGGCACCACCGTGCTCGGCGTCGACATCGGCGGCGGCACGCGCGACGACGCCGTCGAGAAGCTGGACGCCGCCCTCGGCGACCGGGTGAACAAGCCGCTGAAGCTCACGGTGGGCGGCGACACCGTCTCCCTGAAACCGGACCAGGCGGGGCTCCAGCTCGACACCCAGGCCACGGCCAGCGCGGCGGCGACGAGCGACTACAACCCGGTCTCCGTGATCGGCTCGCTCTTCGGCAACCACCGCGTCGTCGACCCGGTGATGCCCGTCGACGAGGAGAAGCTGCACGCCGCCCTCCAGGAAGCGGCGGGCGGCGCGGGCTCGGTGACCGAGGGCACGATCACGTTCCAGTCCGGCAAGGCCGTCCCGGTGTACGGCAAGCCGGGCAAGGGCATCGACGTCGCCAAGTCGACCGAGGCGGTGGAGACGGCCTACCGCACCCAGGTGGAGACCGGCACCTCCGCCGTGGTGAACGTGGTCACGACCGAACGGCGGCCGACGGTCTCCAATGCCGAGGTCGACCGGATGATGAAGGAGTTCGCCGAGCCGGCGATGTCGGACGTCGTCACGGTCAAGGCGGGCGGGGCGGAGGTCAAGTTCAGCCCCGAGAAGTCCCTGTGGAAGTTCCTCGCCGTCAAGCCGGTCGGGGGCAAGCTGGTCGAGTACTACGACAAGGACGCGCTGAAGAAGCTGTACGGCGGCGCGTACGACGGCGTGCTGGTCACCCGGGGCAACGGCAAGAAGACACCCGTGACGCCGGAAGACGTCATCGGCGCCATGCGCAAGGCCCTGCTCGGCAAGACGCCGGCGGAGCGCGTCGGCGTCGTCGAGACCGACCCGAGCTAGCGGTCGGCACGATGAGGGGGCTCCCGGTCCACGGCCGGGAGCCCCCTGTCGTTCGAAGGCGTCCGGGCACTGCCGGTGGACGACCGGAACCGGCTGCGGCCGGCTGCGGAACATCGCCGCACGGCTGCCCGCGCACGCGTACGCTGCTCCGGGGGCAGGCGATCGAACAGAGTCACGCCCCGCACGCGGAGGATCTCGCCGTCCTCGCCGTCTCCCTCGCGCCCTTCGCGGGGGCGTGGCGTGGCTGTACCGGAAGGACGCGCTGGAGGCGTGAGCGGTGTCGGCATGGGGCAACGCCCGGAGAAACTCGGGCAGAAGGCCGTCAAGTCGCTGTGGGTCGGCATCTGGCTGGTCTACCTGAGCGCCCCCGTCACCGACCTGCTGAACGGCGGCCACGGCACGGGCGCGCGGATCCTCGGCTGGGCCGGCCTCGTCGGCTTCGTCGTCTGGTACATGCTGCTGCTCTTCCGCACCGGACGCAGCGACCGCACCGACGGGATCCTCGCCTCCCTCGCCGCCCTCGCGGCCGAGTCCACGCTCCTCGTCCTCACCCTGGGCCGGGAATGGCTGGTCCTGTTCGTGTACGTCTCCATCGCCTCCGGCGCCACCCTGCCGCTGCGCCTGGCCCGCTGGACGGTTCCCGGCGCGTCCGCGCTGATGGCGGTGCTGGCGTTCGTCGTGCCGGACGCCCGCTCCTTCCTCGGCGGGCTGCTCGTCCCGGCGCTGCTGGGAGGCTTCGCCATGACCGGCATACGCGAGCTGATCCGGACGACGATCGCGCTGCGCGAGGCCCGCGCCACCGTCGCCCACCTCGCCGCCAACGAGGAGCGGCTGCGGCTCGCCCGCGACCTGCACGACCTGCTCGGCCACTCGCTGTCCCTGATCACGCTGAAGAGCGAACTCGCCGGCCGCATGCTCCCCGGCCATCCGGAGAAGGCCGCCCAGCAGGTCGCCGACATCGAACAGGTCAGCCGCCAGGCCCTCGTCGACGTCCGCGAAGCCGTCACCGGCTACCGACGCGCCCGCCTGGCCGCCGAACTCGCCGGGGCCCGGGTGGCGTTGACGGCCGCCGGCGTGACCCCCGAACTGCCCGGCGAACCCGACCTCACCGGTGTCCCCGAGGAGTCCGAGTCGGCCCTCGCCTGGGCGCTGCGCGAGGCGGTCACCAACGTCGTACGGCACAGCGGCGCCCGGCGCTGCACGGTGGAGCTGCTCAGGCGCCGGACCCCGGACGGGCAGGTGCTCGAACTGTCGGTGGAGGACAACGGCTCCGGCGGCCCCGGGTCGGCGCACGCCCCCGGCAACGGCCTGGCCGGACTGTCCGAGCGCCTCGGTGAGGCGGGCGGCGAACTGGAGGCGGGCCGCACCCGGCACGGGTTCCGGCTGGTCGCCCGCGTCCCGGCCGGCGCCGCGGCGGACGTAGGATCCGGGGCATGAGCCGCACGATCAAGGTCCTGCTGGCGGAGGACCAGGCGATGGTCCGCGAGGCACTGGCCGCCCTGCTCGGCCTGGAGGAGGACATCGAGGTCGTCGCCCAGGTGGCGCGCGGCGACGAGGTGCTGGACGCCGCCCGCGCACACGGCGTGGACGTGGCGCTGATGGACATCGAGATGCCGGGCGCGACCGGCATCGAGGCGGCGGCCCTGCTGCACCGCGAACTCCCCTCGGTGAAGCTGATCGTCCTCACCACCTTCGGCCGGCCCGGCTACCTGCGCAGCGCCATGGAGTCCGGCGCCGACGCCTTCCTGGTCAAGGACGCCCCGGCGGCCCAGCTGGCCGAGGCCGTACGGAAGGTCCTGGCGGGGGAGCGGGTCATCGACCCCACCCTGGCGGCGGCCGCCCTCGCCGAGGGCGCCAACCCCCTCACCGACCGCGAACGAGAGGTCCTGCGCGCCGCGTCCGACGGCTCCACCAACGCGGAACTCGCCCAGGCCCTCCACCTCTCCCCGGGCACGGTCCGCAACTACCTCTCCACGGCCATCCAGAAACTGGCGGCCCGCAACAGGGCGGAGGCGGTCCGCATAGCGCGGGAGAAGGGCTGGCTGTGACCACGCTGCCCGCGGGCAGCCGTGCCTTCGCCCCAGCCCGTGGGCAGCCGTGCCTCCCCGGTGCCTGAACGGCCCGGGAGACGCCCCGCGACGCCAGGTCGCGCACCCACCTCCCCCCGCCGCGCCGGGTCGCGCACCCCGTGCAACGCCGGTTCGCGCACTCCCGCCGCGTCGACGTCGCGCACCCCGTGCGACGCCGGCTCGCGCACTCCCGCCGCGCACCACCGCTCAGTTCAGCAACGCCCTCGCCGCCCGAGCCTCCCCCCGTACCTTCTCCGCCGCCCCCTCGTCCACCGCCCCGACCACGTCGGCGTACGCGTCCAGCTCCACCGCCCCCGCCACGAACTCCCCCCGTTGCACCAGCAGCCGCGCCCGCTCGTACCGCAGCCGCGCCGCGTGCGACGGCAACAGCAACGCCAGCTCGATCGCCCACAGCCCCACGTCCGACCGCTCCGGGCGAGCCGCCGCCCACGCCCGGACGTTGTTCAGGATCCGCGTCACCACGTCCAGCGGCGCCGCGGGCTCCAGCATCGACGGATGCAGCCCCGCCCCCGTGGCCCCCGCCACCAGCACCTCCGCGTCGTTCCCGCTGAGCACCCGCCCCCCGTCGAACGGGTCGGCGAGCACCCGGTCCCCCTCCGGCCCGAACCCGACCACGAAGTGCCCGGGCAGCGCGACCCCGTACACCGGAGCCCCCGCCCGCCGGGCCACCTCCAGCCACACCACCGACAACAGGATCGGCAGCCCCCGGCGGCGCCGCAGCACCTCGTGCAGGAGCGACGACTCCAGGCGCCGGTAGTCCGCCGCGGTCCCGTGGAACCCGTACCGCTCGCCGAGCAGGTCCCGCAGCGCGACCGCCCAGGCGCGGGGCGAACCGGGCCGGAACGGCACCTGCCCGGCCAGCCGGTCGAGCTCCATCTGCGCGGCGTCCAGACCCGCCTCGTCCAGCGCCCCGTCCGCCACGGCGCCCACCAGGAGGCACAGCGCCGACAGATCGGGCCGCTCGGACCGCGCCTCTTCGGCGAACCGCCGCCGCACCTCGGCGGAACGCTCGGGCGGCGGGGGATGGGGGAGGTGACGCATATCAGGCTCGTGCCCTCTCACGGCGATCGGCGAACGACGAACGGCGGGAGGCGGCCGGGGCTGAGCCCCCGCCCCGTCCCGGCAAGGTTCAGCCCCGCCCCGTCCCGGCGGCGCCTTCGGGCGCGCGGTAGTGGTGGTACGCGTGGTGCGCCGAGAACCCCATCCCGGCGTACAGCGCCCGCGCCCCCGCGTTGTCCGTCTCGACCTGGAGACACGCCGCCGAGGCGCCCTCGTCGAGCGCCCGCCGGGCCAGCGCGGCCATGACAGCGGTGGCGAGCCCCCGCCGCCGCTGTCCGGGGTCGACCTCGACGGCCGCGAAGGAGGCCCACCGCCCGTCCACGACGCACCGCCCGATCGCGGCCGGCGCCTCCGTCCCGGGCACCGTCGCGAACCACACCGACGGGCCCGCGCCGGGCTCGGCCTCCGCCCCGGACCCGGCCTCGTCCGCGCGTGGGGGGACCCCCGCACGGGGGGACCCGCCGTGCAGCACCCGCAGCGCCACCTCGCTCACGCCCTTGCGCTGGTACCGCGACAGCCACGCCTCGTCGGCCTCCCGGGACAGCACCACACCGGCCCCCTCGGCCCGGTCGGCGACCGGCGCCAGCGGACCGGTCCACACCTCGGCCGTCACCTCCCGCATCCAGCCCCGCCGCTCCAGCTCCGCGCACAGCAGCTCCTGCGTGCCCTCGGCGCCGGTGGCGGTCTGGACGTACGCGGGCAGGCCGCGCTCGCCGTACCAGCGGCGCACCGCGGTCAGCGCGTCGTCGAGCGGCATCCCCGGATCGCCGAGCGGCAGGACGGAGTTGGCCCGCCGGGTGAACCCGGCGGCGGCCCGCAGCTCCCACGCGCCGAGCCACTCGCTCTCGACGGGCCGCCAGGCCCGCGCGGCGACCCGCGCCAGCTCCTCGTAGGACGCGGCGGGCCCGCGCCGACGCGTCGGGGCGGCGGGCACGACCTTGCCCGCCACCAGCGTGGACTCCGCGATCCGGACCGACTCGCCGTTCCTCCGTGTGATCAGCAGCACACTGTTGTTCCATGATGTGAGAACACCGACCGTGTCGGTGAACTTCTCCCCTGGGACACCAGGTTCGCTCAAGCACCGTACGGAGACTCGTTTGCCCACGTCAGCAGCCGTAATGCGGACCTCGAGTCGGCCGGTGGCAGAGATTTCCACGGGTGGGTCCACCCCTCCTGTTCGGATCATGCCCAAGAACGGAGATACTAGGGGCGGGCATCGACGACGCCGCGCTCCCGCGCGCCAGGCGGCGGAGCCTGAGGAGGCCCGCCAGCGCCCTATCGAGGAGGAACGACAGCGTGACCTACGTCATCGCGCAGCCTTGTGTCGACGTGAAGGACAAGGCGTGCATCGAGGAGTGCCCGGTCGACTGCATCTACGAGGGCCAGCGGTCCTTGTACATCCACCCGGACGAATGCGTCGACTGTGGTGCCTGTGAGCCGGTCTGCCCGGTCGAGGCGATCTTCTACGAGGACGACACTCCGGAGGAGTGGAAGGACTACTACAAGGCGAACGTCGAGTTCTTCGACGAGCTCGGCTCGCCCGGCGGCGCCAGCAAGCTGGGTCTGATCGAGCGCGACCACCCCTTCGTCGCCGCGCTGCCGCCGCAGAACCAGTAACGGCGGCCCGCACGCGCGCCGCCTCGGTCCCGTACGGCCCGGTCACCCGACCGGCGCCGCACGGGACCGAGGCGTTTGCCGTACCGGGCGGCCACGACGAAAGTGAGCCAGTAACGTGTCCGCAGTCTCCGACCCCCCGCCCGTCGCCCGCCGCCACCCTTCCGGGGAGTCGCTGCGCGACCGCCTCCCCACCTTCCCCTGGGACAGGCTGGAGCCGTACAGGAAGACGGCCGCCGCGCACCCCGGCGGCATCGTCGACCTCTCCGTCGGCACCCCGGTCGACCCGGTCCCCGAGCTGATCCAGAAGGCCCTGATCGACGCGGCGGACTCCCCGGGCTACCCGACCGTCTGGGGCACCCCGGCACTGCGCGACGCGATCACCGGCTGGGTCGAGCGCCGCCTCGGCGCCCGGGACGTCACCCACCGCCACGTCCTGCCGATCGTCGGCTCCAAGGAACTCGTCGCCTGGCTCCCCACCCAGCTGGGCCTCGGCCCCGGCGACCGCGTGGCCTTCCCGCGCCTCGCCTACCCGACGTACGAGGTCGGCGCGCGCCTGGCCCGCGCCGAGTACGAGGCGTACGACGACCCGACCGAGCTGAACCCGGCGGGCCTGAAGCTGCTGTGGCTGAACTCCCCCTCCAACCCGACCGGCAAGGTCCTGCCGCAGGCCGAGCTGACCCGGATCGTCGCGTGGGCCCGCGAGCACGGCGTCCTCGTCGTCTCCGACGAGTGCTACCTGGAGCTGGGCTGGGAGGCCGACCCGGTCTCGGTCCTCCACCCGGACGTCAACGGCGGCTCGTACGACGGCCTGGTCGCCGTCCACTCGCTGTCCAAGCGGTCCAACCTCGCGGGCTACCGCGCGGCCTTCCTGGCGGGCGACCCGGCCGTCCTGGGCCCGCTCCTGGAGATCCGCAAGCACGGCGGCATGATGACCTCGGCGCCGACGCAGGCGGCCGTGGTGGCGGCCCTCGGCGACGACGAGCACGTCCGCGTCCAGCGCGAGCGGTACGCGGCCCGCCGCGCGGCCCTGCGCGAGGCGCTCCTCGGCCACGGCTTCCGCATCGAGCACAGCGAGGCCAGCCTCTACCTGTGGGCCACCCGCGACGAGTCCTGCTGGGACACGGTCGCCCACCTGGCCGAACGCGGCATCCTCGTGGCCCCCGGAGACTTCTACGGCCCGGCCGGCGAGAACTTCGTCCGCGTCGCCCTCACCGCCACGGACGACCGCGTGGCGGCAGCGGTGAGCCGCCTGTAGCCCCACGGCACGGCGACGGGGCCCGGGAACGAACCCCGGGCCCCGTCACCGCGACAGCCGACAGCAGCCGGCCGTCAGCGGAGCGACAGCCCCTTCGCCGGCAGCGCGTCGCCCGCCGGCAGCCCGCTCTTCGTGGCCGTCGCCGCCGTGTCACCGACGAGGTCCCCGGCGGAGTCCGTCGCGTCGGCGGCGGCCTTCTGCGCCACGGGCGTGGTCTTCTTGACGACCGAGCCGCCCGTCCGGCCCGCGGCGGGCACGGTCTTCTTGACGGTCCTGCCGCCGGTGTCGCCCGCGACCTCGGTGACGTCCTGCGCGGCGCCGTCGACGGCCTCGCCGACGTTCGCCCCGTCCAGCGCGGTCAGCCCGCCGAGGTTCGGGGCGGCCTGCAGCTCGGGAGCCGCACTCGCGGAGCCGGCCGCACCGACCCCGGCGGCCGCTCCCGCAGCGACGAGCAGCGCGGCACGGGCGATCCGGCGGGTCAGGGGGAGGGACATGATGCTCCTTCGACGGAAGTCGATGATGGGGTTCCGTCCGTGCCCGGCGGGTGATCGCCGGGCACGGACGCAGTGACTACCGCTCGAAGGCCGTGAAGGTTGCGGCGGCACGACGTAAAGAGTTGGCAATGCGTCGCATTATCGGTTGCCCGGAAAAGCGGACAAAAGGGTTTCGGTCGGAAGGTCTGCCGAATCCTTACAGCCCTTCGTCCTCCCGGGCTCCGGCGGATCCGGGGGTGAGCGCGCGGGAACCCGCGCACCCCGCCGGTGCGGCTACCTCCCGCGAGTGACGCCTCGCACTACCGCGCGGACGTGATCCGCACCGGCCCCGGGCCCCGTTCCGCACCGTGGGTGCCGCCCGCGGCCAGGGGGGACCACGTGCTGTCGGTGTTCCCGGCGGTCCACTGCCGGCCGGCGTAGGTGACCCGTTCGATGCGCAGCGCGGACGCGTTGGCCACCGCCCAGTGCGCCAGCTGCCAGCCGCGCCGCTCGGCGTCCCGCTCCCCGCCCGGGCCGGGGCCGTCGTCCACGGGCAGCGTCACGGTCCGCCCGTCGGAGCCGGCGCGGGCGCTCGGGGACGGTGCGGCACCGGACTCCTCCGGGGCGCCCACCTCCGCGCCGATCGGCTGGAGCACGTCGCGCCCGAAGTCCCGCACGAGCGCCGCACGCACCGCGTCCGGTCCCTCGCCCCGGCGCGTGCCGGGGCGCCCGTCGCAGGTCAGCGTCGCCGCGGACCGCCCGGTCAGGGCCGCCGCCAGCAGCGCGGCGTCCGGCTCGTGCTTGGCGTACGCGTCGGGGAAGGCGCTGCGCTGCACGCGCTGCGCGGCGACCGTCAGGGGCAGCCGCGTGTAGCCGGGCACCTCGACCAGGTGGTCGTAGAACACGCCCGCCGAGTACGCCGGGTCCATGATCTCCTCCGCGCTGCCCCAGCCCTGCGAGGGCCGCTGCTGGAACAGGCCGAGCGAGTCGCGGTCGCCGTAGTCGATGTTGCGCAGCGCGGACTCCTGGAGCGCGGTCGCCAGGGCGATCGTCACCGCCCGTTCGGGCAGGTTCCGCGCGGTGCCCACCGCGGTGATCGTCGCCGCGTTCACCGCCTGCTCCGGCGTGAACTCGTAGGCGGTCCGGTCGTCCCCGCCCGAGACGACCCTGCAGCCCGGCGCGCCGGCGCCGCCGGTGACGTACTGGACCGTGAGGTAACCGGCGACCGCGAGCAGGACGACGAGGGCAGCCCCGGCACGGAGGAGGCGGCCGCGGCGTTTGCGGGTGGTGGTCGGCTCAAGCACGCGTACAAGGTACTGGAGAGTAGGACTTCCGGTGGGCGAGGTGCGGATGATGCGCGAGGGCACCGCCCACGACCCGGCGGGTAGGGTCGACGGCATGGCCGATACCCCGCTTGACCTCACGCTGGACGCCGCGGAGCTCACCGCGCGGCTCGTCGACCTCCCCTCCGAGAGCGGCTCCGAGAAACCGCTGGCGGACGCGATCGAGAGCGCGCTGCGCGCCCTGCCGCACCTGACGGTCGACCGGTACGGCAACAACGTCGTGGCCCGCACGGACCTGGGCCGGGCGGAGCGCGTGATCCTGGCCGGCCACATCGACACCGTGCCGATCGCCGGCAACGTCCCCTCCCGGCTGGACGAGGACGGCGTCCTGTGGGGCTGCGGCACCTGCGACATGAAGGCGGGCGTCGCCGTGCAGCTGCGCATCGCGGCCACGGTCCCGGCCCCCAACCGCGACCTGACCTTCGTCTTCTACGACAACGAGGAGGTCGCCGCCGAGCTGAACGGCCTCAAGCACGTGGCCGAGGCCCACCCCGAGTGGCTGGAGGGCGACTTCGCGGTCCTCCTGGAGCCGTCCGACGGTCAGGTGGAGGGCGGCTGCCAGGGCACCCTGCGGGTGAAGCTGAGGACGACGGGGGAGCGCGCGCACTCCGCCCGGAGCTGGATGGGTTCCAACGCCATCCACGCCGCCGCCCCGATCCTCGCCCGGCTGGCCGCGTACGAGCCGCGGTACCCGGTGATCGACGGCCTGGAGTACCGCGAGGGCCTGAACGCGGTCGGCATCACGGGCGGGGTCGCGGGCAACGTCATCCCCGACGAGTGCGTGGTCACCGTCAACTTCCGCTACGCCCCGGACCGCAGCCCCGAGGACGCCCTCGCCCACGTCCGCGAGGTCTTCGCGGACTGCGGGGTGGCGGAGTTCGTGGTCGACGACCACAGCGGCGCGGCCCTGCCGGGCCTGTCCCACCCCGCCGCGGCGGCCTTCATCGAGGCGGTCGGCGGCACCCCGCAGCCCAAGTACGGCTGGACGGACGTGTCGCGCTTCTCCGCGCTCGGCGTCCCCGCGGTCAACTACGGCCCGGGCAACCCGCACTTGGCGCACAAGAGGGACGAACGGGTGGAGACGGCGAAGATCCTCGCGGGGGAGGAGCGGCTGCGGTCCTGGCTGACGACGTGATCCGGTCCGGGTTTACGCCGCTGCGTTCCGGACATGCTGACGTCCCCCGTACGTAACCCGCGTAGATCTACGCTGAGGTGGAACCACCTGCACACGGAGGGAGCGCACATGCCCACAGGCAACCCGGAGGGCAAGAAGCAGCCGCCCGAGGAGCAGCGTCTGGGCCCGGTCCTCCGGCGGCGGGGCCAGGTCCAGGAGAGCACCACGGACCAGCGCCTGCTGGACGAGCGTGCCCCCACGGACTGGGTCCACACCGACCCCTGGCGCGTCCTGCGGATCCAGTCGGAGTTCATCGAGGGCTTCGGCACGCTCGCCGAACTCCCGGCCGCGATCAGCGTCTTCGGCTCCGCCCGCACGCCGGTCGACTCACCGGAGTACGACGCCGGCGTCCGGCTGGGCCGCGGCCTGGTGGAGGCGGGCTTCGCGGTCATCACCGGCGGCGGGCCGGGGGCGATGGAGGCGGCCAACAAGGGCGCGCTGGAGGCCAAGGGCATCTCGGTCGGCCTCGGCATCGAGCTGCCCTTCGAGCAGGGCCTCAACCCGTACGTCGACATCGGGCTGAACTTCCGTTACTTCTTCGTCCGCAAGATGATGTTCGTGAAGTACGCCCAGGGCTTCGTGGTCCTGCCCGGCGGCCTCGGCACCCTCGACGAGCTCTTCGAGGCGCTCACCCTGGTGCAGACCCAGAAGGTCACCCGCTTCCCCATCGTCCTGTTCGGCTCCGCGTACTGGGGCGGCCTGGTCGACTGGCTCCGGGGCACCCTGGTCGCCCAGGGCAAGGCCGCGGAGAAGGACCTGCTCCTGTTCCACGTCACGGACGACGTGGACGAGGCGGTCGCCCTGGTCTCCAAGGAGGCGGGCCGCTAGGGCCCGGGAGCGGGAGAAGGGGCGGCGGGGGCCGGAGGTCCCGCGTCCGCCCCACGGGCCGCGCCCGCCCCCTACGCCAGCCCCCGCCGAGCCACGGCAGGTGCCCGGTGTCCGGCGATCGTCGCCACCATGTCCAGCACCTGCCGCGTCTCCGCGACCTCGTGCACCCGGTACACCCGTGCCCCCAGCCACGCCGACACCGCCGTCGTCGCCAGCGTCCCCAGCACCCGCTCCTTCACCGGCCGGTCCAGCGTCTCGCCCACGAAGTCCTTGTTGGACAGGGACACCAGCACCGGCCACCCCGTCTCCACCATCTCCCCGAGCCGCCGCGTCGCCTCCAGGCTGTGCCGCGTGTTCTTCCCGAAGTCGTGCCCGGGATCGATCAGCACCGACTCCCGCGGCACCCCCAGCGCCACCGCCCGCTCGGCCAGTCCCAGCGTCACGCCGAGGATGTCGGCCATGACGTCGTCGTACGTCACCCGGTGCGGCCGCGTCCGCGGCTCGGCGCCGCCGGCGTGCGTGCACACCAGCCCCACCCCGTGCCGGGCCGCCACCTCGGCGAGCTTCGGGTCGACACCGCCCCACGCGTCGTTCAGCAGGTCCGCCCCCGCCTCGCACACGGCCTCGCCGACCTCGTGCCGCCAGGTGTCCACGCTGATCACGACGTCCGGGAAGCGCCGCCGCACCTCCGCGACGAACCCCACGGTCCGCCGCGCCTCCTCCGCGGCCGACACCTCGTCGCCGGGCCCGGCCTTCACCCCGCCGATGTCGATGATCGCCGCGCCGTCGGCCACGGCCTGCTCCACGCGCGCGAGCGCCGGCTCGTCGTGGAAGGTGGCGCCCTGGTCGTAGAAGGAGTCCGGGGTCCGGTTCACGATCGCCATGATCACCGGCTCGTGCGCCGCGAACTCGCGCCTGCCCAGCCTGAGCATCCCCTGTGACATCTCCTCGTCCCTACCGTTCCTCACGTCCCGCTCCGGCTCCGGCTCCGACGTCCCGCCCTTCGGCGTCCGTCCGCGTCCTGGGACCGCCTGCGATCCCGACTGTCAGACTCGCATGGCACGATCGGACCCGACACAACCGACTACGATCCAACCAGCCGACGCGATCCGTCCGACGGACCAGGCGATCGCAGCGCTCGTTCCGACCATGGGGGCCCAGCGATGGTCATGTTCCTCTTCCTCGTCGTCGCGCTCGCCGTCGTGGTCGCCGCGGTGACGCTCGCCGTGGTGAGCGGCGGGGACAGCGGGCCGCTGCCCGAGGCCGAACCCGAGCGGCTGCGGGACTTCCTGCCCCCGGACCGCCCGGTGGCCCGCGCGGACGTGGAGCGGCTCCGCTTCCCGCTCGTCCTGCGCGGCTACCGCATGGCGGACGTCGACGACGCCCTCGGCCGCCTCGGCGCCGAGCTCTCCGAGCGCGACGCCCGCATCGCCGACCTGGAGTCCGCCCTGGCGGGCGCCCGGGCCGCCGCCCACCACGTCTCCACGGAGAAGCCGGACCAGGAGGAGCAGCAGTGAGCGCCGGCGAGGCCGTCACCGGCCCGGACGGCGCGCCGCGCTGCCCCTGGGCCCTGTCCGCCGCGGACTACGTGACGTACCACGACGAGGAGTGGGGCCGACCGGTCCACGGCGACGACGCCCTGTTCGAGAGGCTCAGCCTGGAGGCCTTCCAGTCCGGTCTGTCCTGGATCACCATCCTGCGCCGCCGCCCCGGTTTCCGCGCCGCCTTCGCCGGCTTCCGGATCGCCGAGGTGGCGGCCTTCACCGACGAGGACCGCGAACGGCTGCTCGCCGACCCGGGCATCATCCGCAACCGCGCCAAGGTCGACGCGACCCTCGCCAACGCGCGCGTGCTGGCCGGGTGGGCCCTCGGCGAGCTGGACGAGCTGATCTGGTCCCACGCCCCCGACCCGGACGGCCGCCCGGTGCCGAAGACCCTCGCCGACGTCCCGGCCGTCACACCGGAGTCGACGGCCCTGTCGAAGACCCTGAAGAAGCGGGGCCTGCGCTTCGTGGGCCCCACGACGGCGTACGCGCTGATGCAGGCGTGCGGACTGGTCGACGACCACCTGGCGACCTGCGTGGCCCGACGGACGTGAGCGACGCGGGCGGGGCGACCGCGACCGCCCGCCCGCACCGGGCTCAGCGACCCAGGTACACGGGCTTCTCCTTGTCGACGAACGCCCGCACCGCGATCCCGTGGTCCTGTGACGCCCCGGCCCGCGACTGCAGCTCGTCCTCCTTCTCCAGCGTCTCGGAGAGCGAGTGCGTCAGCCCGTACGCCATCGCCTCCTTCAGCGCCGCGTAGGCCACCGTCGGCCCCTCGGCCAGCGCCCGCGCCGTCCGCTCGGCCTCGGCGCGCAGGTCGGCGGCCGGGACGACCCGGTTGGCGATGCCCAGCTCGTAGGCCTCCTGGGCCTTGACGCTGCGCGGGAACAGCAGCAGGTCGGCGGCGCGCCCGGGGCCGACGACGCGCGGCAGCGTCCAGGAGACGCCCGAGTCGGCGGTCAGCGCGACGCCGGCGAACGACGTGTTGAACGCCGCCGTCTCCGCGACGATCCGGTAGTCCGCGGCGAGCGCGAAACCGAAGCCCGCCCCGGCCGCCACCCCGTTCACGGCGGCGACCACCGGCTTGGGCGCCTCGGCCAGCGCCCGCACGATCGGGTTGTAGTGCTCGCGGACCGTGCTCATGGTCCGGCCCTCACCCGTCTCCCGGTCGGCTGCCAGCAGTCCGATGTGCTCCTTGAGGTCCTGGCCGACGCAGAACGCCCGGTCCCCGGCCGCCGTGAGCAGCACCGCCCGCACGGCGTCGTCCGCCGCGGCGGACCGCGCCGCGTCCCGGAGCGCGACCTTCGCCTCGATGTTCAGCGCGTTCATCGCCTCGGGACGGTTCAGCGTGATCGTCGCGAGCCCGTCGCTCACCTCGTAGAGCACGGTGTCGGCCATGGAAATCCCCTCCGCGTCGCGGCTTGTGTCTGCAGGACAGCATGACGGAGATCACCGATGGCGGACCGTCGCGGGGATGTGACCTGCGTCAAAGAGTTCCGGTCCGTATCCATTCGGCGGAAGTGGGGCGGGGCGCGCAGTATCGCAGCCACATCGCCGAATTGAGTGGTTTTGCTCGCGCGCGTTGCCCAAGCGATGCAGACCGATGTTGGTCATCGGGTCCTGGGATGCGGGATAATGGAGGGGAAGCAATGTGTTCGATGCCGGTGTCGCGCGTTCCGTGCCGGACTGCGCGTGCCCTCACGGGCCGTCGGCGGTGACGGTGAGCTGGTATCAGGAAGGGGAACGAGCATGGCGGCCATGAAGCCGCGGACGGGCGATGGCCCGCTCGAGGTGACCAAGGAGGGGCGGGGCATCGTCATGCGCGTTCCGCTCGAAGGCGGCGGTCGACTCGTCGTCGAGCTGACCCCCGACGAGGCCGACGCGCTCGGCGACGCCCTCAAGAAGGTCGTCGGCTGACGCGCAAGCGACCATACCCGTTCAGTCGCCCCGGTGCCGTACCTGGCACCGGGGCGATTGTTTTCCGGGTTTTCCTCCGGATTTCCGGGTTTCCCCGGGCATTCCCGGGGCGTTTTCACGGTGCCGGCCACAACTTCCCGGGACCGGTCACCGCTTCCCGGTGCCGGCCGTCGCCGTCCGCTCCGGCTACCGCTTCACCGCGCACAGCAGCCCGTCGCCCACCGGCAGCAAGGACGGCACCAGCTCCTGGCTCTCCCGCACCGCGCGCAGCACCTCCCGCAGCCGCAGCACCTCGGTGGGCTGCGGTCCGGAGTCGATCGTCCTGCCGGTCCCGAAGACGCCCTCGAAGGCGACGAGACCCCCCGGACGCAGCAGGCGCAACGATTCGGCGAGGTAGTCCAGGTACTCCAGCCGGTCGCCGTCGCAGAAGACGAGGTCGTAGCCGGCGTCCGCCAGCCGGGGCAGGACGTCCAGGGCGCGGCCCGGGATGAAGCGGGCCCGGTTGCTGGCGAAGCCCGCGGCCCGGAAGGCCTGCCGGGCGAACTGCTGGTGCTCCGGCTCCGGGTCGACGGTGGTCAGCACCCCGTCCGGCCGCATGCCCTGCAGCAGGTGGATCCCCGACACCCCGCAGCCGGTACCGATCTCCGCGACCGCCTTGGCGTCCACGGCGGCGGCGAGCAACCCGAGCGCCGAGCCCGTGCCGGGCGTCACCGAGCGCAGGCCCGCCTCGCGGGCCCGGTCGCGCGCCCAGAGCAGCGCGTCGTCCTCGGCGACATAGGCGTCGGCGAACGCCCAGCTCGTCTGCCGGTTGCCGGTAATGACCCTCTCCTGTCCCCGTCGTTGCCTCGGCGTGACTGTATCCGTTGCCGTCGGGAACTCGCAGATGGGACCGGTCGTTCGAAGGGGTACGGGAAGACACGATCGAGCGACCGGGACGGCGACGGGGGCGGCGGATGGGCAAGGGCACCGAGCAAGTGCTGACGCAGCCGTACGAGCGGTACGAGCTCAGATCAAATTCTCGTAAAACCGCTTATCCGGAGCTAACGGGCGAGGTGGCTATGGTAGGGGCCCCACTGGACACCACCAGAGCCGACAGAGGAGGTGCGGCCGTACCTGTGGATCGGGGAGGAGTGCTGCGGCGCTTTCTCGGATCGGCGGGCAGGCCGAAATCCGTGAACGACACCGCTGCTGACCACAGCCACGCCACCGGCCCCGCCTCGGGACCCGCCCAGACCGCGACCTTCACCAGCGACGCGGACGGGCAGGCGTGGACTCCGCCCACCTGGGAGGAGATCGTCAGCACGCACAGCGGCCGGGTCTACCGCCTCGCCTACCGCCTCACCGGCAACCAGCACGACGCCGAGGACCTCACCCAGGAGGTCTTCGTCCGCGTCTTCCGGTCCCTGTCGACCTACACCCCGGGCACCTTCGAGGGCTGGCTGCACCGCATCACCACCAACCTGTTCCTGGACATGGTGCGCCGCAAGCAGCGCATCCGTTTCGACGCGCTCGGCGACGACGCGGCCGAGCGGCTGCCCAGCAAGGACCCCAGCCCGCAGCAGGTCTTCCACGACGCCCACTTCGACGCGGACGTCCAGCAGGCGCTGGACACCCTCGCCCCCGAGTTCCGCGCCGCCGTCGTCCTGTGCGACATCGAGGGGCTGTCGTACGAGGAGATCGCCGCGACCCTCGGCGTCAAGCTCGGCACCGTCCGCTCCCGCATCCACCGCGGCCGCTCCCAGCTGCGCAAGGCCCTCGCGCACCGTTCCCCCCGGGCGCGCGCCGAGCGCCGCTCCTTCGTGGCCCGTGTTCCCGCACTGGGAGGAGGGGGCACGAGCGCGTGAGTGGGTCACGGCCGAAACCGGAGGGACACCTCGCGGAGCAGCACCTGGGAGACCGACTCTCCGCCCTCGTGGACGGAGAGCTCGGCCATGACGCGCGTGAGCGCGTGCTGGCGCACGTGGCGACCTGCCCGAAGTGCAAGGCGGAGGTCGACGCGCAGCGCCGTCTGAAGAACGTCTTCGCCGAGGCCGCCCAGCCGACCCCGTCCGAGAGCTTCCTGGCCCGCCTCCAGGGGCTCCCGGGAGGCGGCGACGCGGACGGCCGCGGCTCGTCGCCGAGAAGGGGCGACTTCTCCGACGGCATGCCCGGCACGCCCGGGAAGTTCGCGTTCGGCTACGTCCCCGCCCGAGCGCACTCCTCCCTGCAGCCCTCCTCGTCGGTGGACCGGGGCTTCCGGATCCATGACGTGAGCCGGCACGAGTCGGAGCGGTCGGCGTCGCGGGGGATGCGGTTCGCGTTCGTCGCCGCGGGAGCGGTGTCGCTGGCCGCGATCGCGCTGGGCGGTGTCACCCTCGGCACCCCCGACACGACCACGGAGGCCCGGGGTTCCGGCACCGGCAGCAACGTGACGCCGCTGGGCACCCCGAGCGCGGGAGCGGGCAAGAACCCCGAGAACCAGCGCCGCCGCTCGGTCGGCCCGCTGCTCGGCCAGGCCCAGGGCCGGCAGGTGCTCGGCGAGTCCCCCGCGGCCCCGACCGAGGTGTCCGCGCCACTGGTGCCCGGCCTGCCGGCCCCCGTGGCCGCCGACCCGCTGCAGCGGGCCGTACGGGCACTGACCACGGCCGACGCGGTCGCCGTGTCCCCGCTGATACGGCCGCTGGAGTCGGTCCCGCCGCTCACCCTGGCCGCCTGGCCGTCGGCGCCCGTGATCGAGCGGCCCGGTCTCTTCGCCGTACCCGCGCCCGTCCCCGACCCGCTCCCCGCCCCCGGGGCCTCGGTGCCCCCCGCCACGTCCCACCGTCCGGCTCCCTGACAGGGATCTGCGCGCCGGCACGCGGACCTGATTGAATCCGGGATGGCGCCAGAGCTCTTGGAGCCGACGATCCGCGGCCAGGTGTGGGGAGAACATGAACGAGGGGAAGCCCACGAAGGCGAAATGGTGGAGCCGTCCTCGCCCGTCCGAGGACGGCTCCGGAGGAGACTTCGAACTGGCGCGTCCTCAGGCCGCCCACGGCACCGGCGACGCCGAGCGCGCCGAGCGTGACGAGGGCGACGAGGGCGGCTTTCCGCCGGAGCGTCCCGGGGCGGCCCGGGCGGCCGACGAGCGGGACCACGACGGCGACTACGAACTGGACGGCCCCGCGGCACGGCCCGCCGCCCCACCGGCGGACACCGCCGCCGCCCCGGGCACCCCACTCACCGTCCCGGACCCACGCGCCGCCCCCGACGCCCCGGGTGCTCCCGCTGCTGAGGCCGCCCCGGACGCTCCGGACGCTCCCGGTCCCGAGGCCGCCGCCGGAACCACCGGCACCGGCACCGGCGCCGTCCCGGGTGTTCCCGGTACGGGCGTCGAGGGCGACCCCCGTGCCGACGACACCCCCGCTCCGGTCCCCGAGCCCGTCGCCGGGCGTCCCCGGCCGCTGCACGACCCCGACCCCTACAGCACCCCGCCGTACGGCGAGCCCGGTCCCTGGGCCCCCGCCCCGCCGGTCCAGCACCCGGCGACGACACCGGCTCACGGCACGACGACCCCCCCGGTGTCCGCGGGGATGCCGGCGGCACCCTCCGGCACCCCGATGCCCGACCCCGCCTTCGCGGACGCCCCGCCCCCCGCCCCGGCGGTCCAGCACCCGGCGCCGGCACCCCTCACGCCCGCGGCCGCGCCCGCCGCACCCGGCACGTCCGCGGGGCGCCCCCGCCTCCGGGCGCCCCCGACCCCGACCCCTGGCGGCGCTACGACCCGTGGGCCGCGGCGGCCGCCGCCCCGCTCCAGCAGAGCGGCGCCGTCGTCCTGACGCGGGAGCAGCGGCGCAGGCGGGCCCGGCGGACACTCGTCGTCGGCGTCCTCCTGGTCGCGCT
>NZ_BDJC01000043.1 GCF_002005565.1 Streptomyces sp. JHA26
CGGCTCTCCCGCCGCTCCCCCCGCGTACGGTTCGGCGGCCCCGGCGTCCGCCCCGGCGGCCGGTCCCGCTCCCCGGCCCGCGGCGCCCGAGCCGCCGCCCCCGGTCTCGCCGGAGGACGACATCCCGGAGGACGACGACCCGGACCTCGACGAGTCGGCCCTCTCCGGGAAGGACCTGCTCGTACGGGAGCTGGGGGCGACGGTGGTGGAGGAGATCGCGCACGAGTAGGCGCCGCACGCCGACCCGAGCACGACCCGGTGACCCGAGCACGACCCGGTGACCCGAGCACGACCCGGTGACCCGAGCACGACCCGGTGACCCGAGCACGACTCGCGGCCCCGGACACGACCCGGCGACGGGCGCCGACTGGAGAAAGCCACAAGTCGTCCCCGGCCGCGTCTTCGGAAGCCCGCACAAGGCACCCGGGCCCGTTCCCATTAGGCTGGCCCCCGTGAAGGTCCTTGTCATCGGCGGCGGCGCCCGCGAACACGCCCTGTGCCGTTCCCTGTCCCTCGACCCCGACGTCACCGCGCTGCACTGCGCACCCGGCAACGCCGGCATCGCCGAGGTCGCCGAACTGCACCAGGTCGACGCCCTCGACGGCGCGGCCGTGACGGCACTGGCCACCGGGCTCGGTGCCGACCTGGTCGTGGTCGGTCCCGAGGCACCCCTCGTCGCCGGGGTCGCCGACGCCGTGCGCGAGGCGGGCATCCCGGTCTTCGGCCCCTCCGGTCAGGCCGCGCGGCTCGAGGGTTCCAAGGCCTTCGCGAAGGACGTGATGGCCGGCGCCGGGGTACCCACGGCCCGCTCGTACGTCTGCACGACCCCGGCCGAGGTCGACGCGGCCCTCGACGCCTTCGGCGCCCCGTACGTCGTCAAGGACGACGGGCTCGCCGCCGGCAAGGGCGTCGTCGTCACCGACGATGTCGAGGCCGCCCGGGCGCACGCGAACGCCTGCGAACGCGTGGTCGTCGAGGAGTACCTCGACGGTCCCGAGGTGTCCCTCTTCGCCGTCACCGACGGCGTGAACGTGCGCCCGCTCCAGCCCGCCCAGGACTTCAAGCGCGCCCTCGACGGCGACGAGGGCCCGAACACCGGCGGCATGGGCGCGTACTCGCCGCTGCCGTGGGCCGACCCCAAGCTCGTCGACGAGGTCGTGGAGAGCGTGCTCCAGCCGACCGTGGACGAGATGCGCCGCCGCGGCACCCCGTTCTCCGGCCTGCTCTACGCCGGCCTGGCGATCACCTCGCGCGGCGTCCGCGTGATCGAGTTCAACGCCCGTTTCGGCGACCCCGAGACCCAGGTCGTGCTGGCCCGCCTGAAGACCCCGCTCGCCGGTCTGCTGATGGCCGCCGCCACCGGCAACCTCGCCGACCTCGAACCCCTGCGCTGGAGCGCGGACGCGGCCGTCACCGTGGTCGTCGCCTCCCACAACTACCCCGGCACCCCGCGCACCGGCGACCCGATCACCGGCCTCGACGAGGTGGCCGCCGAGGACGCCCCGCACGCCTACGTCCTGCACGCCGGCACCCGGCGCGAGGGCGACGCCGTCGTCAGCGCCGGCGGTCGCGTCCTGTCCGTCACGGCCACCGGCGCGGACCTCACCGAGGCCCGCGACCGCGCCTACCGGGCCGTCGCCCGCATCGGCCTCGACGGCTCCCAGCACCGTACGGACATCGCGGCGAAGGCGGCGGCGGACGCGGCGGCGCAGGGCACGACGGGGGCCTGACCGCCCCGGCGGGCACGCGCTCCGCACCCGGCCCGACAGGCCCCGGCTCCCTCCCAGGAGCCGGGGCCTGACCCTTGCTGTCCGTCATCCACCTTTCCCCAAAGCCATTCCATCGAGTGACCGATGCGCCATACGGCTGACGGGCGCCGAGGCCCCAACTAGGGTGCCGCGCAAGCGTTCCGGCACTTGGCCCACCGGCATTGCGATGTCAGTGGCGGGTGCCACAGTGGGGGAGTGAGCAACAGCGACAGCGCAGTCCCCGGGCGGCGAGGAGGGGGTGAGGTCCGGTCGTGACCGGTATCGGTGGTGTGGAGACGGGCGCGCAGGCCGCGCGCTCCCGGGCGCTGGCCGTGCTGCGCGTCCGCAGCCGGGCGCTGGCCGTCGCCCTGCTGCCCGCCGCCGCCGCGGTGATCCTGCTCGCGGGCGGTTCCACCGGCCGCCTCGTGGGTGCCGGCTGGGACGCCGCCCGCTGGACGGTGTCCGCGCTGGCGCTCCTCGTCCTGGCGGCCGCCGCGGGGGTCGCCCTGGTCGTCGCCCGCGCCCGGCCCGCCATGACCCCGACGGTCCCGATCGCCGAGGAGTCGGCGCCGGACCTCTACCGGATGGTGCGCGACCTCGCCGACCGGCTCGAGGTGCCCGCCCCGTCCGCGATAGCGCTCACGCCGGACTGCGACAGCTGGCTGGAGGACCGCACCCACCCCGCCCACGGCCCGCCGCCCGGGGAGCGGCGCGGCGACGTGGCCGGTCCGGGCGGACCCGGCCCCCACCGGGGACCCGCCGCGCCCGTCCTCGTCATCGGTTCGCCCTTCCTGTGGTGGATGCGCGTGGGCGAGCTGCGCGCGGTCCTCGCCCCGGTCGTCGCCGGCACGGGACCGTCCGCGCACCCCGACATAGCCGCCGCCCGGCGCTTCATACGGGGCCTGGACGCCGCGGTCGCGGTGGCCTCGACGCGGAACCGCCGCCTGCCGTCCCGCGTGGTGTGCGCGGGCCTCGGACAGGTGTCCCGCCTGCTGCTGCGCAGCTGTCGCGTCCACGCCGCCGAGATGGAACGGGGGGTCGCGGCGGCGGCCGCCGAGCGCGCCCAGGCCGTGGACTACGGGCTGCGGATCGTCGCCCAGGAGCAGGTCGGGCTGGCGTACGCGGGCTGGGACCGGCTGCTGACGCGGGTGGCGCTGCCCGCCTGGCGGATGGGCCGCTGGCCCGCCCGGCTGGACGTGGGCGTCGTCGCGGCGCTCACGGAACTGTCCCGCCGGGACCGCCTGGCCGAGGGCTTCACCTCACGCCTGGGCGAGCGTCCCGCCTGCGACCTGCTGGAGGAGCCCGGGCTGATCGACGAGGCGGTCTCGCTGCTCGCCGCGCGCCTCTTCCACGGGGGACCGGCGGAGACCGGACCGGACTGGGCGCCGGTGGGGTGGGACGAGTATCCGGAGGAGGTCGTCGACCGGACCTGGCGCGCGGACGCCGCCCGCCTCCACCGCGTCCTGGACGCCCTGGGCGTCCGCCGCACCGCCGGGGGCGCCGCCCCGGGCGCCGACGGCCCCACCCTGGCCCGCGTCCTGGACCACCTCGCGGACCGGCCCGCCCCGGCGCCGTCCGCCCCGTCGGCGGACCGGGAGGAGCACGGGGCCGGGGCCGGGACGCGGCCCGTGACGACGGGGACGGGACCCCGGCCCGTGCCGGGGACGGGAGACCCGACCGGGACCGGTGCCGAACCGGGCGTCCACACCCCCGTGCCCCCCACCGGCCCCCACCACGCACCCGGCGACGACGAGGACGACCTCGCCGGCGCCACCCCCCGGGGCGCCGCCCTGGCCGCCGGGCTCAGCGCGCAGCTGGCCCGCGAGGAGGCCGGAACGGCCGGGGCCCCGGCCCCCGCCTCCGGAGCGGCCGTGGGACGGACAGGGCCCGACAGCGCCCTCTGGGACGACCGCGCGCTGCCCCTCCTCCCGCTCCAGCCCCCGCGCACCGGCCGCGAGGTCCTCACCGACCACATCACGGCGATGGTGTGCTGCGCCGCGATGGACACCGCCGGGGCCACCCCCGGCCTGGACTGGCTCGACGGCCCGTCCCTCCTGGTCGACGGCGTCCGTGCCGCGGACCTGGCCCCCCGCGTCCGCAGCCTCGTCGAGACCGGCGACCCGGCTCCCCTGCGCGCCTGGCTGACGGAGCTCGGCATACGCGCGGAGAAGCCGGTACGCCTGGTCTGAGACCGCCCGGCCCACCGGGAACACCCACCAGGACACCCACCGGGTCCCGCACCGGGCTCCCTGGATCCGGACTCCTTTGTTCCACTTTCGGTCACTTCGCGACGAACAGTGACAGCACGCGCGCCACATGTGATGTGCTGGGACCGATCGCGCACATGGCAAAGGCGTTCGTCATACGCACGACCACGGGGACACGAGGGAGGGGGCGGTCCCATGGGGCCCGAGCACATCCGCCGCTGGGAGTCGGGGGCACTCGCGCACGCCGTGACGGATCCCTTCGGCCAGGGACCCGTGCCCTGGCTGCGCGGCGGTGAGACCTACTTCGACGACACCGGCCAGGTCGTCCCCTGGTACGTGGACACCGAGCTGGACCCGGCCGGGACCGGAACGGGCCGGCGGAGCCCCGAGCGGCGCTCCGGCACCGGAGGTCCCCGAGCCGCCGACGACGTCCGCCGCCAGATCAAGGGCTTCACCGCCACCGGGGCCGTCGCACCCGGCGAGGCCATCGACTTCCACGTCACCGTCGACCCGCCGCAGGAGTTCGGCGTCGACGTCTACCGGATCGGCCACTACGGCGGAGACGGCGCCACCAAGATCACCACCAGTCCCCGCCTGTCCGGCATCGTCCAGCCCCCGCCGCTCACCGCCGACCGCACGGTCTCCTGCCACCACTGGTGGCTGTCCTGGCGGCTGCAGATCCCGTCGTACTGGAACATCGGCGCGTACGTCGCCGTCCTGACCACCGCCGACGGCTACCGCTCCCACGTCCCCTTCACGGTCCGCGACGACCACCCGGCCGACCTGCTGCTGGTCCTGCCCGACATCACCTGGCAGGCGTACAACCTCTACCCGGAGGACGGCCGCACCGGTGCCAGTCTCTACCACGCCTGGGACGAGGAGGGCCGGCTGCTCGGCGAGGCCGACGCCGCGACGACCGTCTCCTTCGACCGCCCCTACGCGGGCGCCGGCCTGCCCCTGCACGTCGGCCACGCCTACGACTTCATCCGCTTCGCCGAGCGCTACGGCTACGACCTCGCCTACGCCGACGCCCGCGACCTGCACTCCGGCCGCGTCGACCCGACCCGCTACCGGGGCCTGGTCTTCCCGGGCCACGACGAGTACTGGTCCACGGCCATGCGCCGCACCACCGAGCAGGCCCGCGACCACGGCACGTCCCTGGTCTTCCTGTCCGCCAACACCATGTACTGGCAGGTGGAGCTGTCCCCCTCCCCCTCCGGCGTCCCCGACCGCCTGCTGACCTGCCGCAAGCGCCAGGGCCCCGGCCGGCCGGTGCTGTGGCGGGAGATCGACCGCGCCGAGCAGCAGCTCCTCGGCATCCAGTACGCCGGCCGCGTCCCCGAACCCCACCCGATGGTCGTCCGCAACGCCGGCCACTGGCTCTGGGAGGCCACCGGCGCCCAGGAGGGCGACGAGATCGAGGACCTGGTCGCCGGCGAGGCCGACCGCTACTTCCCGCGCACCCCGCTCCCCGAGCACGACGAGCGGGTCCTGCTCGCCCACTCCCCGTACACCGACGTCCACGGCGTCCGGCGCCACCAGGAGACGTCCCTGTACCGGGCGCCGTCCGGCGCCTGGGTCTTCGCGTCCGGGACGTTCGCCTGGTCCCCGGCCTTGGACCGCCCGGGCCACGTCGATCCGCGGATCCAGCGGGCCACCGCCAACCTCCTGGACCGCATCTGCAAACGCGACTGACCCCGTCCGCGCCCACCCCGGACGCGGCCCGGCAGCCAGATACGGGAGAATCGACGCACTTGGCCCTCCCGTCTCCCACCACCACCCTGTGGGAGCCCTACGGGCGCCCCTTTTGTTCGACCACGGGGAGGAACCGTGTCCGGATTCGTCGAAAAGCCCGAGCCGCTTGAGGTTCCGGGTCTGGTGCACCTGCACACCGGCAAGGTGCGCGACCTGTACCAGAACGAGGCGGGCGACCTCGTGATGGTCGCCAGCGACCGCATGTCCGCCTACGACTGGGTGCTGCCCACCGAGATCCCCGACAAGGGCCGGGTGCTCACCCAGCTCTCCCTGTGGTGGTTCGACCAGCTCACCGACCTGGTCCCGAACCACGTCCTGAGCACCGAGCTGCCCGAGGGCGCCCCCGCCGACTGGCAGGGCCGCACCCTGGTCTGCAAGTCGCTGCGGATGGTCCCCGTGGAGTGCGTGGCCCGCGGCTACCTCACCGGCTCGGGCCTGGCCGAGTACGACGAGTCCCGCACCGTCTGCGGCCTCGCCCTGCCCGAGGGCCTGGTCGACGGCTCGGAGCTGCCCGCCCCGATCTTCACCCCGGCCACCAAGGCCGAGGTCGGCGAGCACGACGAGAACGTCTCCTACGAGGAGGTCGCCCGCCGGACCGGCGCGGACACCGCGGCCCGCCTGCGTCAGGCCACCCTGGCCGTCTACTCGCGAGCCCGGGACATCGCCCGCGAGCGCGGGATCATCCTGGCCGACACCAAGTTCGAGTTCGGCTTCGAGGGCGACGAGCTCGTCCTCGCCGACGAGGTCCTCACCCCGGACTCCTCCCGCTTCTGGCCCGCCGACCAGTGGCAGCCGGGCCGCGCGCAGCCGTCGTACGACAAGCAGTTCGTGCGGGACTGGCTGACCTCGGCGGAGTCCGGCTGGGACCGGAAGAGCGAGCAGCCCCCGCCGGCGCTGCCGCAGCAGGTCGTGGAGGCGACCCGCGCCAAGTACGTCGAGGCCTACGAGCGCCTGACGGGCGTGCGCTGGTAGGACACGGAGACACGAAGAAGCCCCCGGCCGTGACCGGGGGCTTCCTCATGTGGAGCGAACGACGAGGTTCGAACTCGCGACCTCAACCTTGGCAAGGTTGCGCTCTACCAACTGAGCTACGTTCGCCTGCGCCGCGGGCTTCGCCGTGGTGCGGTAGCCACTATACCCAACCACGCTCCCGCGCGAGGCGCACTGCCGCGTGCCGGTTCTCCGCGCCGAGCTTCGTGACGGCCGACGACAGGTAGTTCCGTACCGTCCCCTCGGCGAGCGCGGCCCGCTCGGCGATCTCCGCGACGGGCGCCCCGTCGGCCGCGTGCTCCAGCACCTCGGCCTCCCGCGCGGTCAGCGGCGAGTCCCCGGCGGAGATCGCGTCCGCGGCCAACTCCGGGTCGACGTAGCGGTTTCCGGCGTGCACGGTGCGGATCAGCTCGGCGAGCCGCTGGGCGCTGACCGTCTTGGGGACGAATCCGCGCACACCCGCCGCGAGCGCCCGCTTCAGATGTCCGGGCCGCCCGTGACTGGTCACGATCAGCACCTTGCAGCCGGGCAGTTCGGTGCGCAGGGATGTGGCGACCTTCACACCGTCCGCGCCGGGCATCTGGAGATCCAGCACGGCCACGTCCGGCGCGTGCGCCCGCGCCATCGCCAGGGCCTCCGGGCCGGTGGCCGCCTCGGCGACCACCAGGAGGTCGTCCTCCAGGGAGAGCAGGGCGGCCAGCGCGCCCCGGATCAGGTGCTCGTCGTCGGCGAGCAGGACGCGTACGGGGTCCGTCACGACGCCGCCTCCAGCACGGTTCCGGCGGCCAGGGGCAGCGGCACCTCGGCCGTGAGCCGGAACACGCCCCTGCCGACGGGTCCGGCCTCCAGCGTGCCGTCCACGGCGGACAGCCGTTCCCGCAGCCCGGCGAGCCCGGAACCGACGGAGGCGCCGACGCCTCCGGACGCACCGGGGGAACCCGCCGTCTCCGGCACCCCGTCGTTCTCCACCGTCAGCACCACACGCCCCTCCGACGACCGCACCACCACGGCACACGTCCCCGCGTCCCCGTGCCGCAGCACGTTCGTGGTCGCCTCGCGCACCACCCAGCCGAGCGCCGACTGCACCTCGGCGGGCAGCCCGGCCGTGTCGCCGCGCACCTCGCAGTCGATCCCGGCCGCGCCCAGCACGCCCCGGGCACCGGCGAGTTCGACCTCCAGGTCGGCCTCCCGGTAGCCGCGGACGACGTCGCGGACCTCCCGCTGCGACTCCTGCGCGATGCGCTGCACCTCGATCATCTGTTCCACCGCCTCGGGCCGTCCGCGCCGGGACAGCTGTACGGCCAGCTCGCTCTTGAGGGCGATCACGGCCAGGTTCCTTCCCATCACGTCGTGCAGGTCGCGCCCGAAGCGCAGCCGTTCCTCGGCGACGGCGAGCCGGGCCCGGGTCTCCCTGGCCTCGTCGAGCGTGTAGACCGCGTCGAGCAGCCAGACGGAGAAGACCGAGGTGAAGGCGAGGAACCCGCCGCCCAGCAGCACGAAGCACGCCACCATGAGCGAGGTGAGGTCCGGCCTGCCCAGCGGGAAGGACACGGCGCCGGCGCCGAGCGCGAAGCCGACGACGACGGCGACCACCCGGCGCCGGTTGCGCACGCCGAGCGTGATCATGCCCGCGCCGAAGCACAGCACGCCCCCGAAGACCTCCCCCGCCACGGATTCCACGTCCGGCCCGCCCGGTCCGCGCTCGGCGAGACCGATCGCGCCGACGGCGCTCGCCGCGGTGAACGCGGTGAGCGCCCACAGCAGCCGGACGGGCTGCGGACGCCGGCCGCGCGTCCAGTCCAGCGCCCGCGAGGCGACCAGCGCGCAGAGCGCGGAGTGCGCGGCGATCAGCAGGGCCAGCCCGGTCGCGAGCCGCGGCTCGATCCGACCGAAGTTCGACACCCCCAGCACGAGGAACTCGATGAGCCCGAAGAAGTGGAACGACCACCGCGTGTACGTCTCCACCTTCGCCGGCGTGCTCTTCCGCCGCCACCAGTGCCGCGGCCTGCGCATCTCCCCACCCACCTCGCCCTTCCCGGCCCGGACCCGCCCGTACGTCAGCGTCGCGGTTCCCAGCGGAACCACCGCCGTACAGCAAACACCGCGAGCACCGTCCAGGCCACCGCCGCGGCGAGCGCGCCCAGGGACTCGGAGGCCGACAGGTCGCCGGTCCAGCCGCCGCGCACCAGGGTGACGACGGGGGTCAGCGGCAGCAGTTCGCAGACGGAGGCCAGCCGGTCGGGCAGCAGTTCCAGGGGGAGGAACAGGCCGGAGCCGAACATCGAGACGAACGTCAGCGGCAGCGGCGTCACCTGGGCGCTCTCGCCGGTGCGGGTGAAGCTCGCGGTGACCGCGGCGAGCGTGGCGCACATCACCAGGCCCAGCAGCAGGCCGACGATCGCGAGGTGGGGTGCGGGCGGGGCGGGCAGGTCCAGCAGGGCGAAGCAGCCGGCCGCGAGCAGCAGGCTCTGCACGAGCCCGCTGAGGACGGCGGGCATCGCGGACCCGCCGAGGATCTCCACGTCCCGCAGCTCGCCGGTGCGCAGCCGCTTGAGGACGAGTTCCTCGCGCCGGACGACGAAGACGCCGACGAGGGCCGAGTAGACGGCGAACAGCAGGGAGAAGCCGATCGCGGCGGGCAGCACGAGCGTGCCGGTGGTCAGTCCGGCCTCGTCGAGGTCCATCTCCTTGGACGCCGAGTACACGCTGAACGGCAGCACCAGCGGCACGAACAACGCGGCGAAGACGGTTCCCTTGTTCCGTCGCAGCAGGGTGAGTTCGGCGCGGGCGAGCGCCGTCATCCGGCTCGTGGGCGTGGTGGCCGCGGGCCTTCCGGCGCGCGGCGCGGGCGTCTTCGTGTCCGTGGCGCTCATGCCGCGTACTCCTTCGTCGTCGTGGCCCCGGCCGTCCTCGTGGACGCCTCCTTCGCGATCCCGAGGAACGCCTCCTCCAGGGACGCCGACCGCACGTCCAGGCGGCGCAGTTCCACCCCGGCCCGTTCGGCCCACACGAGCAGCCCGGTGGCCGCGCGCTGCAGTTCGCGGGTGCGCAGCCGGACGAGCCGGCCGTTGGTCTCGTGACCGCTCACGCCCAGTTCGCCGAGCGGCGGCAGGTCTCCCGGGAGGTAGCCCTCCGGCAGCTCGAAGGAGATGCGGGAAGGCTGCGCGGCGGTCACCTCGTCCGGGGTGCCGGTGGCGGCGATCCGGCCCTCGTGCATGATCGCGAGCCGGTCGGCGAGGTTCTCGGCCTCCTCCAGGTAGTGCGTGGTCAGCAGCACCGTCGTCCCGCCGTCGCGCAGCGCGCTCACCAACTCCCAGGTGGCCCGGCGGCCTTCGGCGTCCAGTCCGGTGGTGGGCTCGTCGAGGAAGAGCACCTCCGGGTCGCCGAGCAGGGCGAGCGCCAGGTCCAGGCGGCGCCGCTGGCCCCCGGACAGCTGCTTCACCCGGACGCCGGCCTTCGTCTCCAGCCCGACCAGGTCCAGCACCTCCGCCGGCGGCCGCGCCCCGCTCACGCACCCCGCCCACATCCGCGCGGTCTCGGCGACGGTCAGCTCGGAGGGGAAGCCGCCCTCCTGGAGCATCACGCCGGTGCGGGGGCGTACGGCGGCCCGCTCGGTGTACGGGTCGTGCCCGAGGACGCGCACCCGCCCGCCGGCCGGTGCGGCGAGGCCCTCGAGGAGTTCGACCGTCGAGGTCTTGCCGGCCCCGTTGGTGCCCAACAGCGCGAAGACCTCCCCGCGGCGCACGGAGAAGTCGATCCCGCGCACCGCCTCGAACCCGCCCCCGTACACACGCCGCAGGTCGGTGACCTCAATCACGTGTTCGTGTCCGTTTGCTCGCATGCTCCGAGCATCCCGGCGCCGGGGACCGTGCGTCAGTGCGAACCGTCATCACCCGGAATGACAAATGTCAGACGGCGCTCCGCTACCCCGTTCCGCCCCGGGCCGTACGAAAAGACCCCGGTCCTGGAGGACCGGGGTCTGATTCCCGAGCGGACGACGAGGCTCGAACTCGCGACCTCAACCTTGGCAAGGTTGCGCTCTACCAACTGAGCTACGTCCGCATTGCCCCCGACCAGCTCTCACTGATCGGTGCGAGCACCAGCCTACCTGATCGACTTGCGTGATCGGTACGGCGATGCAGAGCGGGTGACAGGAATTGCACACTGCGCCTTCCCCCTGGAAGGGGGATGTTCTACTACTGAACTACACCCGCATGTTCCGTGAGCTGGGCTTTTTCGGCCTCGCCCCTCGGCGTGCTCCAGACTTTAGCTGATCACCCGGGGTGCTGCGCAAGTCGGGTGCCACGGGGAGGGGCTGAGCGACCGTCGGTGATCCGCGCGGGACCGCCGGCCGCCGTACCGCGGGCACCGGGCGGGCGGGGCGGCCGCCGGCCGCGACCGCTCACTGCGCCTCGGCGAACGCCTCGTAGACCTTCTTCGGGATCCGGCCCCGCGCGGGCACGTCCATCCTGTTCGCCTGGGCCCAGGCCCGGACGGCCGCCGGATCGGGCGCGACCTCCGTCTGCCGGTACGCCTTCCCGGACCGCGCCCGCTTCCGGCCCGCCGACACGTAGGGCTCGAGAGCCTTGCGCAGTTCCCGGGCATTGGCTTCGTTCAGGTCGATCTCGTACATACGGCCGTCGACTCCGAAGGCGATCGTCTCCGCCGCTTCCGAGCCGTCGATGTCGTCGAAGAGGGTGACCACGACACGCTGCGCCACGAATATCGGTCCCTTCGTGCGGCACCTCCGTGATGACGTGCCAGGACACCACGATGATGCCGACTGTTCGCCTGCAATTGGGCAAAGTATCGGCTAATGACATTTCATTTGTACAGTGCCCGGCATTGAAATGGGAAGCCCGACTAAATCTCCCCGCGTGTCCGCCGCGCAATAGACATCGACGGCGGTTCCGGGATCTTTTCCAAAGCTTTTCGCCCGGAGCTCCCGCCGAAGCCCGGCCGTGATGGGGGTCACGTACTTTCCTCCAAGGCTACGCGCGTAGAAATTTTGTGCGGGTAGTCTGAAGGAACCTGCTCAGCACCACACACCGGGAGTGCCAGTGGCACGCGTCGTAGTCGACGTCATGCTCAAGCCGGAGATCCTCGACCCCCAGGGCCAGGCGGTGCAGCGCGCACTGCCGCGACTGGGTTTCGAAGGGATCTCGGACGTCCGCCAGGGAAAGCGTTTCGAACTGGAAGTTGACGGGCCGGTCGACGAGGCCGCCCTCGCCCGCATCCACGATCTTGCGGAATCCTTCCTCGCCAACACCGTGATCGAGGACTTCACCGTCAAGGTCGAGTCCGAGGACGTTGTCACGGAGGCTGTGAAGTGACCGCTCGTATCGGCGTCGTCACTTTCCCCGGCAGCCTCGACGACCGGGACACGCAGCGCGCGATCCGCGTCGCCGGCGCCGAACCCGTGGCGCTCTGGCACAAGGACAAGGACCTCAAGCAGGTCGACGCCGTGGTGCTGTGCGGTGGTTTCTCCTACGGCGACTACCTGCGCGCCGGCGCCATCGCGCGCTTCTCGCCGGTGATGGACACCGTCATCGACCAGGCGAAGGCCGGTCTCCCGGTGCTCGGCATCTGCAACGGCTTCCAGATCCTCACGGAGGCCCACCTGCTGCCCGGCGGGATGCTCGGCAACGACCACCTGCACTTCATCTGCCGCGACCAGAAGCTGCGCGTGGAGAACGCGGACACCTCCTGGACCAGCGACTACAGCGCCGGCCAGGAGATCCACATCCCGCTGAAGAACATGGACGGCCGCTACGTCGCCGACCGGCGCACGCTGGACGAGCTGGAGGCCGAGGGCCGCGTCGCGTTCCGTTACGTCGACTTCAACCCCAACGGCTCGCTCAACGACATCGCCGGCATCACCAACGCAGCGGGCAACGTCGTCGGCCTGATGCCGCACCCCGAGCACGCCGTCGAGCCCCTGATCGGCACCGGCCGCACCGACGGCCTGCCGTTCTTCACCTCGATCCTCAAGAAGCTGGTCAACGCATGAGCCGGACGCCTCTGGACACGGTCGAGCACGCGGCCGCGACCCCCGACGTCGAGCTGCCCTGGGCCGAGCTGGGCCTGAAGAAGGACGAGTACGAGAGGGTCGTGGAGATCCTCGGCCGCCGCCCCACCGGGGCGGAACTGGCCATGTACTCCGTGATGTGGTCCGAGCACTGCTCGTACAAGTCCTCCAAGGTCCACCTGCGCCAGTTCGGCGAGAAGGCCCCCGAGAACGACGCGATGCTCGTCGGCATCGGCGAGAACGCCGGCGTCGTCGACGTCGGCCAGGGCTACGCGGTCACCTTCAAGGTCGAGTCGCACAATCACCCGTCGTACGTGGAGCCCTACCAGGGCGCGGCCACGGGTGTCGGCGGCATCGTCCGCGACATCATCGCCATGGGCGCCCGCCCGGTCGCGGTCGTGGACCCGCTGCGCTTCGGCGCCGCGGACCACCCCGACACCAAGCGCGTGCTGCCCGGCGTCGTCGCCGGCATCGGCGGCTACGGCAACTGCCTGGGCCTGCCCAACATCGGCGGCGAGGTCGTCTTCGACGCCTGCTACCAGGGCAACCCGCTGGTCAACGCCGGTGCCATCGGCGTCATGCGGCACGAGGACATCCACCTCGCGAAGGCGTCCGGCGCGGGCAACAAGGTCATCCTCTACGGGGCCCGCACCGGCGGCGACGGCATCGGCGGCGCCTCGATCCTGGCCTCCGAGACCTTCGACGACGCCAAGCCGTCCAAGCGCCCCGCCGTCCAGGTCGGCGACCCCTTCCAGGAGAAGCTCCTCATCGAGTGCACCCTGGAGGCCTTCAAGGAGAAGCTCGTCGTCGGCATCCAGGACCTGGGCGCCGCGGGCCTGTCCTGCGCGACCAGCGAGCTGGCCTCCAACGGCTCCGGCGGCATGCGCGTCACCCTGGACGACGTGCCCCTGCGCGACTCCACGCTCTCGCCCGAGGAGATCCTCATGAGCGAGTCGCAGGAGCGCATGTGCGCGGTCGTCGAGCCGGGCAAGGTCGACCGCTTCCTCGAGATCTGCGAGAAGTGGGACGTCATCGCCACCGTCATCGGTGAGGTCACCGACGGCGACCGCCTGGAGATCTACTGGCACGGCGGCAAGATCGTCGACGTCGACCCGCGCACGGTCGCGCACGAGGGCCCGGTCTACGAGCGCCCCTACGCCCGCCCCGACTGGCAGGACGCCCTCCAGGCCGACGACGCGAACAAGCTGCCCCGGCCGCAGTCCGGCGAGGAGCTGAAGGACCAGGTCCTGAAGCTGGTGTCCTCCCCGAACCAGGCGTCCAAGCAGTGGATCACCCAGCAGTACGACCACTTCGTGCAGGGCAACACCGTCCTCGCCCAGCCCGAGGACTCGGGCATGATCCGCGTGGACGAGGAGAGCGGCCTCGGCGTCGCGATCGCCACGGACGGCAACGGCCGGTACGCCAAGCTCGACCCGTACACGGGCGCGCAGCTGGCGCTGGCGGAGGCGTACCGCAACGTCGCCACCACCGGTGCGAAGCCCCTCGCGGTCTCCGACTGCCTGAACTTCGGCTCGCCGGAGGACCCGGCGGTCATGTGGCAGTTCGCCGAGGCCGTGCGCGGTCTGGCGGACGGCTGCCAGCAGCTCGGCACCCCGGTGACCGGCGGCAACGTCTCGCTGTACAACCAGACCGGCGAGGCCGCCATCCACCCGACCCCGGTGGTCGCGGTCCTCGGCGTCATCGACGACGTGGCCCGCCGCACCCCGGTCGCCTTCCAGGAGGACGGGCAGCTGCTCTACCTGCTGGGCGACACCCGCGAGGAGTTCGGCGGATCGGCCTGGTCCCAGGTGATCCACGACCACCTCGGCGGCCTGCCCCCGAAGGTCGACCTGGAGCGCGAACGGCTGCTCGCCGAGATCCTGATCTCCGCCTCCCGCGACGGCATGGTCGACTCCGCGCACGACCTGTCCGACGGCGGCCTGATCCAGGCGGTCGTCGAGTCGGCGCTGCTCGGCGGCAAGGGCGCGCGCCTGGTCGTCCCGGACGGGCTCGACGCCTTCACCTTCCTGTTCTCGGAGTCGGCGGGCCGCGCGGTCGTCGCCGTCCCGCGTTCGGAGGAGCTCCGCTTCACCGACATGTGCGGCGCGCGCGGCCTGCCGGTGACCCGCATCGGCGTGGTGGACGGCGACGCGGTGGAGGTCCAGGGCGAGTTCACCCTGCCCCTGACCGACCTCCGCGAGGCCCACGAGGGCACGATCCCGGCGCTGCTGGCGTAGCCGTACGCTCGCCGCGAGAAAGGTCCCGTCCGGTTGCTTCCGGACGGGACCTCGTCGTTTCAGCGGACGTAACTCCCCAGGATCTCGGTGTCGAGTTCGATGCCGACCGGGTCGGGGAGGACCACCGTCTCTCGGGAGCGGCGGACGCGATCGTCTCGAACTCGTCCACCGACATCTGAGACGTGCGCTCGGCCATAACCGTCATGTCGCCCCTCCTCCCAGGCGCGGACCAGTGTCTCCGTCCCGCGGCGCTCCGGGGCGGGTTTCCCCGTCAGACACACGTACGAGTAACGGTCGCCCCACGTGCACCACGCCAACTCCTGCGAACCGCACGGCCACTTCCGGCCCCCCCCACCGGGCGCCGCGTCCGCATAGGCTCCCTGCATGCCGCCCGCCAGGAGACGCCCCCGCACCTACGACCCCGCCCGCACCCGTGCCGCCGTGTTCGCCCAGTTCGGGCACGTACGGGCGGCCGTGCGCACCCTCACCCCCGAGCAGCTCGCACTGCCCACCCGCCTGGGCGACTGGACCGTACGGGACCTGGTGGCGCACATCGGGATGGCCCTGACCGCCCTGCACCGTGCCGTGGACCGGCCCGCCCCGCCCCGGCAGGACGTCCAGGTCGTCGAGTGGCCCTTCGCCACCGCCGGCGACTCCGCCGCGATCGACGACTTCACCCGCAGGCTCGCCGCGGACCACCCCGACCTCGACGCCCACCTCGCCGGCATCGAGGAGAGCCTGCGGGCGCTGCTCGCCGAGCACCCCGGCAGCCGGCTCCTGGAGACCAACGCGGGCGCCCTGCCCCTGGACGACTACCTCGTCACCCGCACCGTCGAACTCGTCGTCCACACCGACGACCTCGACGCCGCCGTGCCCGGCCTCGACATCCCCCACGACCGGCAGGCCCTGGCCGCCGCGACCCGGCTGCTCGCCGACGCGCTCGCCGTGAAGGCGCCCGGCGGGTCGACGGAGGTGCGGGTACCGCCGTACGCCGTCGTGCAGTGCGTCGAGGGCCCCCGGCACACCCGCGGCACCCCGCCCAACGTGGTCGAGACCGACCCGCTGACCTGGATCCGGCTCGCGACCGGGCGGCTGGCCTGGAAGGACGCCGTGGCGGAGGCGAAGGTGAGCGCGAGCGGCGAGCGGGCCGACCTCGGAGGACTGCTGCCGCTGATGAGCTGACGGGAACCGGATCCTCCGAGCCTCCGTCGAATCGGCATGTACAGGCAGAAGCAGCAGCGCAGCAGCACCCTGACCGTGATGGTCGTCGCCGCGCTCGTCCCGCTCGCGGCGGCCTGCGGCAGCCAGGCGGCGGACGGCGGCAGCGGCTCCGTGGGCGCGGACCGGCCCTTCACCGGCATCCGGTGGAGCATCGACAGCGTCACCGTCGACGGCACCACCCACCGGGCACCGGACACCGCACGGGTCCGGATCGACGACGACGGGGAGGCGGCCGGCAGCACCGGCTGCAACACCTTCGGCGCCCGCGCCGACGTCGACGGCGAGCGCGTCCGGTTCAGCGACGCCGCGTTCACGGAGAGGGGCTGCGAGAAGACCTCCATGGACTTCGAGAAGTCCCTCGGCCGCGTCCTCGCCGGCGGTCCCCTCACCGCCGACACGGCGGACGACCGCCTGACCCTCACCACCTCCGCCGGCGACGCGGTCCGTCTCAGCAGGCCCGAGGACGCGCCCCTGTACGGCACGGAGTGGACCGTCACCGCCCCCGCCGGGCAGGGCCGCGCCCACCTCACCTTCGACAAGGAGGCGGGCACCGTCTCCGGCCGCCTCGCCTGCAACCACGTCGAGGCCGGGGCCACCGTCCGCGACGGACATATCACCCTCGGCGCTCCGGTCACCACCCGAATGGTGTGCGAAGACTCACTCATGGACGCCGAGAAGAGGACGCTCCACCTCTTCGAGGGCCGCGTCGCCTACCGGATCGATCACGAAACCCTGACGCTGACCAGCGAAGACGGCACCACCGTCCGGGCCGTGGCCGGCGAATGAGCCGCAGGTGAACCGGGATCCCCAATTCGGACCAGTGGTCGATCTCGCCTACACTCGGAAACGTGCCACGTGGTGACGGTCGACTCAATCACGATCTACTCCCCGGCGAGAAGGGCCCCCAGGACGCTTGTGGCGTCTTCGGTGTCTGGGCTCCGGGCGAAGAGGTCGCAAAGCTCACGTACTTCGGGCTCTACGCCCTCCAGCATCGGGGCCAGGAATCCGCGGGAATCGCGGTCAGCAACGGCTCCCAGATCCTCGTCTTCAAGGACATGGGCCTCGTGTCCCAGGTCTTCGACGAGACCTCGCTCGGTTCGCTCCAGGGTCACATCGCGGTCGGTCACGCCCGCTACTCGACCACCGGCGCGTCCGTGTGGGAGAACGCCCAGCCCACCTTCCGGGCCACCGCGCAGGGCTCCATCGCGCTCGGCCACAACGGCAACCTCGTCAACACCGCCCAGCTCGCCGAGATGGTCGCCGACCTGCCCAAGCAGGAAGGCCGCTCCACGCGGGTCGCGGCGACCAACGACACCGACCTGCTGACCGCGCTCCTCGCCGCCCAGGTCGACGAGGACGGCAAGCCGCTGACCATCGAGGAGGCCGCTCACACGGTCCTCCCGCAGGTCATGGGCGCCTTCAGCCTGGTCTTCATGGACGAGCACACGCTCTACGCCGCCCGCGACCCGCAGGGCATCCGCCCGCTGGTCCTCGGCCGCCTGGAACGCGGCTGGGTCGTCGCCTCCGAGTCCGCCGCCCTCGACATCTGCGGCGCCTCCTACGTCCGCGAGATCGAGCCGGGCGAGTTCGTCGCCATCGACGAGAACGGCCTGCGCACCTCGCGATTCGCAGAAGCGAAGCCCAAGGGCTGCGTCTTCGAGTACGTGTACCTGGCCCGCCCGGACACCGACATCGCCGGCCGCAACGTCTACCTCTCGCGCGTCGAGATGGGCCGCAGGCTCGCGAAGGAGGCCCCCGCGGAGGCCGACCTCGTCATAGCGACCCCGGAGTCCGGCACCCCCGCCGCCATCGGATACGCCGAGGCCTCCGGCATCCCCTTCGGCAACGGCCTGGTGAAGAACGCCTACGTGGGCCGCACCTTCATCCAGCCCTCGCAGACCATCCGCCAGCTCGGCATCCGCCTGAAGCTGAACCCCCTGAAGGAAGTCATCAAGGGCAAGCGGCTGGTCGTCGTGGACGACTCCATCGTCCGCGGCAACACCCAGCGGGCCCTGGTCCGCATGCTCCGCGAGGCCGGTGCCGCCGAGGTCCACATCCGGATCTCCTCCCCGCCCGTGAAGTGGCCCTGCTTCTTCGGCATCGACTTCGCCACCCGCGCCGAGCTCATCGCCAACGGCATGAGCATCGACGAGATCGGCACCTCGCTGGGCGCCGACTCCCTGGCGTACATCTCCATCGACGGCATGATCGAGGCGACCACCATCGCCAAGCCGAACCTGTGCCGCGCCTGCTTCGACGGCGAGTACCCGATGGAGCTCCCCGACCCCGAGCTGCTCGGCAAGCAGCTCCTGGAGACCGAGCTGGCCGCCGGGCCCGCCGGCACGGCCGCCGCCGACGCCATCCGTCGCCCGTAGCCGTCCGTCCGCAATACCTGCCGTACGACACAAAGGTTCTCATCGTCATGCCTGACACAACTGGTGCCAGCTACGCAGCCGCGGGCGTCGACATCGAGGCGGGCGACCGCGCCGTCGAGCTCATGAAGGAATGGGTCAAGAAGACGCAGCGGCCCGAGGTCCTCGGCGGCCTCGGCGGTTTCGCCGGCCTCTTCGACGCCTCCGCCCTCAAGAAGTACGACCGCCCCCTGCTGGCCTCGGCCACGGACGGCGTCGGCACCAAGGTCGACATCGCCCGGCAGCTGGGCGTCTACGACACCATCGGCCACGACCTGGTCGCCATGGTCATGGACGACATCGTGGTGTGCGGCGCCGAGCCGCTGTTCATGACCGACTACATCTGCGTCGGCAAGGTCCACCCCGAGCGGGTCGCCGCGATCGTCAAGGGCATCGCCGAGGGCTGTGTCCTGGCCGGCTGCGCCCTGGTGGGCGGTGAGACGGCCGAGCACCCCGGCCTGCTCGGCGAGGACGACTTCGACGTCGCCGGCGCCGGTACGGGCGTCGTGGAGGCCGACCGGCTGCTCGGCCCGGACCGTATCCGCAAGGGTGACGCGGTCGTCGCGATGGCCGCCTCCGGGCTTCACTCGAACGGGTACTCACTCGTCCGCCACGTGCTGCTGAACGAGGCCGGCCTGGCCCTGGACGCGCACGTGGACGACCTCGGCCGCACCCTCGGCGAGGAGCTCCTGGAGCCGACGAAGATCTACTCGCTGGACTGCCTGGCCCTGACGCGCACCACCGAGGTGCACGCCTTCAGCCACGTCACCGGCGGCGGACTCGCGGCCAACCTGGCCCGCGTGATCCCCGACGGCCTGCACGCCACCGTCGACCGCTCCACCTGGACCCCGGCCCCGGTCTTCGACCTCGTCGGACGGACCGGCAAGGTCGAGCGCCTGGAGCTGGAGAAGACCCTGAACATGGGCGTCGGCATGATCGCCGTCGTGCCCCAGGAGTCCGCCGACGTGGCGCTGGCGACCCTCGCCGACCGCGGCGTCGACGCCTGGGTGGCCGGCGAGATCACCGACCGCGGCGACCACAGCACGGGCGCCACGATGACCGGCGACTACGCCCGCTGAGCCGAGACCGGCACGGCGATGCGGGTAGCACAGAACCCGGTCGGTGACCGAAGTCACCGACCGGGTGAGTGTTCAGTGCAGGGTCAAGCGCCGCGACGATGCTGCGGGGACTGGCCGTCCTCGTCCTCGTCGTCCTCGTAGAGGTCGGCGTACTTTGCGTACAGCTCGTCGTCCTGCTCATCGTCCTCGAACCGCCCGCCGTTAGGCGGTTGCGGACTCGACGTCGATGCGCCCAGCTCCTCGGCCAGGCGGGAGAGATCAGTCCCACCGCTGTTGTACTTCAGCTGGCGGGCGACCTTCGTCTGCTTGGCCTTGGCCCGGCCGCGCCCCATGGCTCGACCCCCTCAACGACGGGGCTCGACGGCCCCAGAGTCTTGACACGCGTTCATGGTCCGGAACGGGCTCTCCGCGGAGAGACCGGTCCGTAGGGCTTCCACGGTACCTGAGCCCACGCCCATACGGTACGTCGCCCGCAGGACGTGGCTACGCCCAGGACCTTCGAGGCGCCCCGTCCTCGCTGGTCAACGGCGATTTTAACCACCTTTCGACGGCCGACCCGCCGGGAGAAGTGAGAGTTCTCTCCAACTGCCCCCCGGCGGGTACCGGACAAGCGTTCGAACACGGCCGCCGGACCGCCCTCCGCACAGCGCGGAGGGCGGTCTCCGGTCAGCGCCGCGCGCGCGCCTCCGACATCCGCTGCTCGGCGATCCGGTCGGCCGCGGCGGCCGGCGGAATACCGTCCTCCTTCGCACGTGCGAAGATTGCGAGCGTGGTGTCGAAGATCTTCGCGGCCTTCGCCTTGCACCGCTCGAAGTCGAAGCCGTGCAGCTCGTCGGCGACCTGGATGACACCGCCGGCGTTCACCACGTAGTCGGGCGCGTAGAGGATCCCGCGGTCGGCGAGGTCCTTCTCGATGCCCGGGTGGGCGAGCTGGTTGTTGGCCGCGCCGCACACCACCTTCGCGGTCAGCACCGGCACCGTGTCGTCGTTCAGCGCGCCGCCGAGCGCGCAGGGGGCGTAGATGTCCAGGTTCTCGACCCGGATCAGCGCGTCCGTGTCGGCGACGGCGATCACCGACGGGTGCCGCTCGGTGAGGGCCCGCACGACGTCCTTGCGCACGTCCGTGACGACCACGTGCGCGCCCTCGGCGAGCAGGTGCTCGACCAGGTGGTGGCCGACCTTGCCGACGCCGGCGATGCCGATCGTGCGGTCGCGCAGCGTCGGGTCGCCCCACAGGTGCTGGGCGGCGGCCCGCATGCCCTGGTAGACGCCGAAGGAGGTGAGCACGGACGAGTCGCCCGCGCCGCCGTTCTCGGGGGAGCGCCCGGTCGTCCAGCGGCACTCGCGCGCCACGACGTCCATGTCGGCCACGTAGGTGCCGACGTCGCAGGCGGTGACGTAGCGGCCGCCGAGCGAGGCGACGAACCGGCCGTAGGCGAGCAGCAGCTCCTCGGTCTTGATCTGCTCCGGGTCGCCGATGATCACGGCCTTGCCGCCGCCGTGGTCGAGGCCGGCCATGGCGTTCTTGTACGACATCCCGCGCGCGAGGTTCAGCGCGTCGGTGACGGCCTCCGCCTCGTTCGCGTACGGGTAGAAGCGCGTACCGCCGAGCGCGGGACCCAGGGCGGTGGAGTGGAGGGCGATGACGGCCTTGAGGCCGCTGGCACGGTCCTGGCAGAGCACGACTTGCTCATGACCCCCCTGGTCCGAGTGGAACAGGGTGTGCAGTACATCAGCAGGTGCGCCGGTTACGTCGGTCACGGTGGTGACTCCTGTGTAGGTGCGGCGGGTGAAGACGGTCCCCGTGCGGGTGGCGGGGACTGTGGCACGAGATTAGAGCCTGGTGGTGGCCGCCCGCCGCACAGTGCCCGAGATCACCTCCACACGGAGTACGGACGTGCGACGATTTGCAGAGATTCCCGCGCGTTTGTGATCGGCTCCCGCAGGTTTTCGAAGCGGGGTGCGGGGGAGGGAGCAGGCGTGCCCAAGGTGTCCTCGGTGATCGTCCCCTACGCGGCGTACCTGCGCGTCTACGAGCCGCTGGCCGCCTTCCCCGAGCCGGAGCGCGCCCACTGGGCCCGTTACGCCCGCCGCACCGACCTGCCCTCCTACCAGGACGAACTGCGCCGTTCCCTGACCGACCTGCTGCCCACCCCGCCCGTGCCGGTCCCGGTGCACGAGAGCGGCGACGCCTTCGTGACCGAGGTCGACGGGGTGGTCTGCGTGTGTCCCTGGCGGACCCGGCTGCGCGGCTGGCAGGCCCTCGGAGAGCTGGCCGAGGACTTTCCCGAGCCCGTCCTGGACGCCCTGCTCCCTCCGGTCGTGCGCCGCCAGACCAGGCAGGACTACGAGCGCTGGCTGGAGGGCAACCCCGACGCCCGCCCCTGGATCCGCACGGCCACCTGGCAGGTGCCGATCAACTGGTTCGTGCTGGTCGCCGACGAGGAACGGGAGTACGACAAGGGCGGCGACGGTGCCGGGGCGGCGGCGCCGGTGCTGCGCTACCGGACGCCGATGGTGCAGGCGCGGCGGCGGGTCGCCCGGGGGCTGCGGGCGCTGAAGGAGGCCATGGACGAGGGGCCGCTGATCGACGGCCTGGTGGACGTGGGGCGCTGGCTCGAGGAGTTCCACCCGCGCTCACTGGTGGAACTGGACTACGGCGGACTGGTGCACGCCCTGCCGGCCGGAGAGCTGGAGGACGACCACTCGGCGGCGGACGTGGCCGAGGGCATCGAGGCGCTGCGCGACGGGGACGGGGCGACGGCGGGCGCCGCGTACGGGCGGCTGGTGGAGCGGTGGCGGTCGGTGCGGGACCGGCGGTCGGCGAACTGACGTTTGACGTACCGCCCGATGTGGGGTTTCGTCTCTCGCTCAGACGCCTGTTCGGTGTGACCTGATACGCCGTCACCCGAGGACGTACGTCCCGATCCGGGCGTATGTGTCAAGCGTGACGGACCGCACGTACGCCACTCTTGCGCCCCTTCCCTCTCCTCATGCCAAAATAGGACAAGGAGTCCGGGGAGGGCTCCTTCCGTCCTGTTGTGATGCACTGTGGGCGGAATCTCAGCATTGCACGCTTTGGGGGGTCTGGTGGCGTCTGATCATCCTGTGACTGATCGTCACAGGGGCGTGACTGTCCGCTATGGCATGGTCCATCGGCATCCGTCGCTGATGAACACCTGGGAGGGCAATTCCATCGGTTTGGCCGACGCGGCTGGACGGATGGTGTAGTTGTAGTGCCGAGGACAAGCCGTTCGTCCTATAACCGACTCGACTCGCGTCCGCCATTTCGGGCAACGCGGGTCAAGGTGCAGAATTTAGAGGAAAGAACCGAGAAGGTTCGGTTCTCCCGAGGAGGCCGCTCATGACCGCTCGCACCCCTGATGCCGAGCCGCTGCTGACCCCGGCTGAGGTCGCCACCATGTTCCGCGTCGACCCGAAGACGGTCACGCGCTGGGCGAAGGCCGGCAAGCTCACGTCGATCCGCACGCTCGGCGGGCATCGCCGCTACCGCGAGGCCGAGGTCCGCGCTCTGCTTGCGGGCATTCCGCAGCAGCGCAGCGAGGCCTGAACCATCGCATAACCGGGCAGAACGGCAGGTCCCCCAACCTGCCGGAGCGCCTGGAACCACAGCTCCACCCGACGCGGGTCCTGCCCCAACAGGCCCCACGCCCAAGCCGTTCGAACACGTCGGACGAACGGTCGGGTACGTCGTGGATCGCGCTGGACTCCGCCGGGTCCAGCGCGATTTTTTTGTGCCGGCCCTCGGGCCGCCGAGAGCGGCCTTGTCGGACTCTGGGCGAGGCTGTCGGATCCGCTGTGAACGGGCCGTGGAGGAAGGTGCGAAAGCACCCTCCGGGAGAGTGCAATTGCACATATTAAATCGTCCAGTTGTAGGAGAGGCGTAAGTGCCACCGTTTCCAAAACTCATGCGGTGACACCCGTCACACGGCCTGGCGCTTGTTGACTCTGGCACATGTGCGCTAATGGAGCCGACGGTTCCAGCAGCCTGCCGGGACAGGGGCGTTGGGGCCGGACAGGCTCACGCGCCGGCGGCGCCCTCGCCCTCGACGACCTCTTGACGGCCCGTCGGACGCAGGAGCGGGGACTGGACCGGCGGGGCGGCGGAATCCCACGCCAGCCGCAGCAGCCGGTGGCAGATCGGACAGTGGCGCGTCAGATGGCGGTACGACGACGCGGCCGACAGGTGCGCGCGGAGCAGCGCCCGCGTCTCGTGCCTGACCGCTGCCGCCATACGCCACCTCCGGGGCCGTACGGAGAACGTGCTCTGCCTCTGGAGTACCGAGCGAATGTGACGTCGTCAAGGCCGCGAGAGGGGCACTGAGGGCTCCCCAAGCCCTCAGTGCCCCTCTCGGGCCCTCTGCGCTGCGGTCCTGACGGGATGTGCCGTGTCCGATTGCAGTTGCGCCGCGGGCGCGGCGTCCGCCTGGGCGGGGCGACGAGCATGTCGCACGAGACGCTGAGGCGAACGCAGAAGACCCGCACCGATCGGTGCGGGTCTTCTTACTGCGGTCCTGACGGGATTTGAACCCGCGGCCTCCACCTTGACAGGGTGGCGAGCACTCCAAACTGCTCCACAGGACCAGGTTTTGCGGCGCCCTTCGTGCGTTGCGCTGCGAGAAGGACTCTACAGGAGGGCGGGCCCGGGGTCGAACTCACCCTCCGTGCGCTTCTCGTCACGGCACCGCCGCTACGGTGCCAGCGCGTCGATCGCCTTCACGATCCGCTTGTCGGAGATCGGGTACGCCGTCCCCAGCGCGTGGGCGAAGTAGCTGACCCGCAGCTCCTCGATCATCCAGCGGACGTCCAGGACCTGCCGCGGGACCGGCCGCCCCCGCGGCATCTGCTCCAGCAGCCACGCGTACTCGTCCTGCATCTCGTGGACCTTCTCCATGCGGGTCGTGTCCCGCTGGACGTTGGCCGGCATCTGCTGGAGGCGGCGGTCGGCGGCGACCAGGTAGCGCATCAGGTCCGGCAGCCGCCCGATGCCCGCCGCCGTCACGAAACCGGGCTTCACCAGGCCGTCCAGCTGCGTCCGCACGTCCTGGAGGTTCGGCAGCAGCGCGGGACTCCGCACGGCCTTCAGGCGGCGCTCACAGGCCTGCCAGGCGGTCAGCACCTGCTGCACCTGGCCCACCGTACGGACGGTCGTGTCGACGATCTCCGCGCGGACCTTGTCGTAGAGCTTCCGGTACGACTCCTCGTCCCACGTCGGTCCGCCGAAGTCGGTGATCAGCTTGTCGGCCGCCGCCATGGCGCAGTCGTCGAACAGGGCCTGGATCGAACCGTGCGGATTCGCGGACAGACCCAGCTTCTGCTGGTTCGTCAGCTTCTCGGACGCGAACTTCGCCGGATTGACCGGGATGTTGCGCAGGATCAGCCGACGCGTGCCCCTCCACATCGCCTGGGCCTGCTCGGCCTCGGTGTCGAAGAGACGCACGGACACCGTGTCCCCGTCGTCGACCAGCGCCGGGTAGGCCTTCACCGGCTGACCGGCCCGGCGCGTCTCGAAGACCCGGGACAGCGTGCCGATCGTCCAGTCCGTCAGACCGGAGCGCTCCAGGGACTCGCCGCCACTGCGCTCGGCGATGGCCGCCGCGGCCTGCGACAGCGCCTTGCGCGCCTTCGGCTTCAACCGGAGCTTCAGGGCCTCCAGATCCTTGTCCTCGGCCAGCTTGCGACGCCGCTCGTCGACGATCCGGAACGTGATCTTCAAATGGTCGGGGACCTTGGCCCAGTCGAAGTCCTCCGCCTCGAAGGGCACCCCCACCATGCGCTTGAGCTCCCGCGCCATGGTCACCGTCAGCGGCTCCTGCATCGGGACGGCCCGCTCCAGGAACGCCTGCGCGTAGTTCGGCGCCGGCACGTAGTTGCGGCGGATCGGCTTGGGCAGGGATCGGATCAGCTCCGTGACGACCTGCTCCCGCAGACCCGGGATCTGCCAGTCGAAGCCCTCGTCCGTGACCTGGTTGAGCACCTGGAGCGGAATGTGGACGGTCACACCGTCCGCGTCCGCCCCCGGCTCGAACTGGTACGTCACGCGGAACTTCAACGGCCCCTGACGCCAGGAGTCCGGATAATCGTCCTTGGTGACCGCCCCCGCCTTCTCGTTGATGAGCATCTCGCGCTCGAAGTCGAGGAAGTCGGGCTGCTCGTGCCGCTTGTGCTTCCACCACGAGTCGAAGTGCGCCCCCGAGACGACGTGCTCGGGCACCCGCTGGTCGTAGAAGTCGTACAGCGTCTCGTCGTCGACCAGGATGTCCCGGCGCCGGGCGCGGTGCTCCAGCTCCTCGACCTCGGTCAACAGCCTGCGGTTGTCCGCGAAGAACTTGTGGTGCGTCCGCCAGTCGCCCTCGACCAGGGCGTTGCGGATGAACAGCTCGCGGCTGACCTCCGGATCGATCCGCCCGTAGTTCACCTTGCGCTGCGCCACGATCGGCACGCCGTACAGCGTCACCTTCTCGTACGCCATCACCGCCGCCTGGTCCTTCTCCCAGTGCGGCTCGCTGTAGGTGCGCTTGAGCAGGTGCCCGGCGAGCGGCTCCACCCACTCCGGTTCGATCTTCGCGTTGACACGGGCCCAGAGCCGGGACGTCTCCACCAGCTCCGCCGACATCACGAAACGCGGCGGCTTCTTGAACAGCGCCGAACCGGGGAAGATCGCGAACTTGGCGTTGCGCGCGCCCAGGTACTCGTTCTTCGCCCCCTCCTTCACGTCCTTCATACCGACGTGGGAGAGCAGGCCCGCCAACAAGGACACATGCACCCGGTCGTCGGGCGCGGGATGCTCCTCGTCGTTGAGGTGGATGCCCATCTGCCTGGCGACCGTGCGCAGCTGCGTGTAGATGTCCTGCCACTCACGGATGCGCAGGAAGTTCAGGTACTCCTGCTTGCACATCCGACGGAAGGACGACGAGCCGCGCTCCTTCTGCTGCTCGCGCACGTACCGCCAGAGATTGAGAAAAGCGAGGAAGTCACTGCTCTCGTCCTTGAACCGGGCGTGCTGCTGGTCGGCCTGCGCCTGCTTCTCCGCCGGCCGCTCCCGCGGATCCTGGATCGACAGCGCCGCCGCTATGACCATGACCTCGCGGACACAACCGTTCTTGTCCGCCTCCAGCACCATCCGGGCCAGCCGCGGGTCCACCGGCAACTGAGCGAGCTTGCGGCCCGTGTCCGTCAGCCGCTTGCGCACGTCCTTCTGCGCCGGATCCAGCGCGCCCAGCTCCTGCAGCAACTGCACACCGTCGCGGATGTTGCGGTGGTCCGGCGGATCGATGAACGGGAACTTCTCGATGTCACCGAGACCGGCCGCGGTCATCTGAAGGATGACGGAGGCCAGATTGGTGCGGAGGATCTCCGCGTCCGTGAACTCCGGACGGGCGTTGAAGTCGTCCTCGGAGTACAACCGGATGCAGATGCCGTCGGACGTACGACCGCAGCGGCCCTTGCGCTGGTTGGCGCTGGCCTGCGAGATCGGCTCGATCGGCAACCGCTGCACCTTGGTGCGGTGGCTGTAACGGGAGATGCGGGCGAAACCCGGGTCGATGACGTACTTGATGCCCGGGACGGTCAGGGAGGTCTCGGCGACGTTGGTCGCCAGCACGATCCGGCGCCCCGTGTGCTGCTGGAAGACACGGTGCTGCTCGGCGTGCGAGAGCCGCGCGTACAACGGCAGGACCTCGGTGAACCGGTACTTCTTCTTCTCCAGCGCGTCCGCCGTGTCCCGGATCTCCCGCTCACCGGAGAGGAAGACGAGGATGTCACCCTTCCCCTCGGCCATCAGCTCCTCGACGGCATCGGTGATCGCCGTGATCTGGTCCCGGTCGGCGTCGTCGCCGTCCTCCTCCAGCAACGGCCGGTACCGCACCTCCACGGGATACGTCCGCCCGCTGACCTCGATGATCGGGGCGTCACCGAAGTGCCGGGAGAAGCGCTCGGGATCGATCGTCGCCGAGGTGATGACGACCTTGAGATCGGGACGCTTCGGCAGCAGCTGGGAGAGGTAGCCCAGCAGGAAGTCGATGTTGAGGGACCGCTCGTGCGCCTCGTCGATGATGATCGTGTCGTAGGCGCGCAGCTCGCGGTCGGTCTGGATCTCGGCGAGCAGGATGCCGTCCGTCATCAGCTTGATGAACGTGGCGTCCGGGTTCACCTGGTCGGTGAAGCGCACCTTCCAGCCGACGGCCTCGCCGAGGGGCGTGTCCAGCTCGTCCGCCACCCGCTCGGCGACGGTGCGCGCGGCGATCCGACGCGGCTGGGTGTGCCCGATCATGCCGCGGACACCACGGCCCAGCTCGACGCAGATCTTCGGGATCTGCGTGGTCTTGCCGGAGCCGGTCTCACCGGCGACGATCACGACCTGGTGATCACGGATGGCCGCCGCGATCTCGTCCTTCTTCTGGCTGACCGGAAGCTGCTCGGGGTAGCTGACGGAGGGCACACGGGCCCGCCGTTCGGCGATGCGCTGCTCGGCCTTGGCCACCTCCGTCTCGATCTCGGCGAGGACGGCGGCGCGGGCCTCCGGCTTACGGATCTTCCGCGCACCCTCCAGCCTGCGGCCGAGCCGGTGCGCGTCGCGCAGCGACAGCTCGGTCAGCCGGGGGGCGAGGGTGCCGAAAGCCGGGGCGGCGGGGGCAGAGTGCGTAGACATACGCGATCCAGGATCTCACCTCCGGGAAATACCTGGCGAACGATTTGTCGCGCCCACCCCGGACCACGCAGGACAGCAGCACCGCAGATGCGAACCGCCCTCGATCGCCTGTGCGAATGATCGCTGGAAGAGGTGATCGACAGTCGATCGCCAGACCGAACCGACCTCGCGATCTAGATTCTCATCCGTGAAGCTCGCCATCCGCGTGAAACTCCTGCCGACACCCCACCAGGCATCGGCCCTACAGGCCACCCTGCGCACCTGCAACGAAGCCGCCAACCACGCATCCCGACACGCCTTCACCACCGGCATCAAGGAAAACCGCGAGCTCCGCACCCAGATCTACCTTCAGATCAAGGAACGCTTCGGCCTCGGAGCCCAAGCCGCACAGCTCGCCATCAAGAAGGCCAGCGACGCATACGCGTCACTCCACGGGAGCCTCAAAGCCGGCCACCTCGGCCGCCCCGGCACCAAACGCCACACCAAAGCCACCAGCAAACCCCTCACCTTCCGCCCCGACGCCGCCCAGCCCTACGACGACCGCATGCTCTCCTGGCAGACCGAGCAGCGAACCGTGTCCATCTGGACCGTCCAGGGCCGCATGAAACGCATCCCCTACACCGGCCAGGAAGACCAACTGCTCCTCCTCGCCCACCGACGCCAGGGACAATCCGACCTGCTCCACCAGAACGGCCACTGGTACCTGCTGGCCACCATCGACGTCCCCGAACCACCACAGAACCCCGCCCCACGGGACTTCATCGGCGTCGACCTCGGCATCGAGAACATCGCCACCACCTCGACCGGCAGGCGGCACAGCGGCCGACAGACCAACCGCGCTCGGCAAAACGACCGCCGCCTGTACCGCCGCCTCGCCAAGAAGAAGACCCGCTCGGCCGCACGACGGGCCAAACGCCACGCGGGCAGGCAGGCACGGCGCACCCGCGACATCAACCACAAGATCAGCAAGCACATCGTGACGGAGGCACAACGCACCGGTCGCGGCATCGCCCTCGAAGATCTGAGCGGCATCCGCGAACGGGCACGGCTGAAGAAGCCCCAACGCGTCACGATGAACTCCTGGGCCTTCGGGCAGCTCGGCTCCTTCATCGCCTACAAGGCACGCAAGGCCGGAGTGCCCGTGGTGCACGTCAGCCCGGCGTACACCAGCCAGGAATGCTCCCGGTGCCATCACATCGACAAGCGCAACCGGCCCTCCCAGGCCGTGTTCGCCTGCAGGTCCTGCGGCTTCGTTGAGCACGCCGACCTGAATGCGTCCCACGTCATCGGCCGTCGCGGCTGGTGGGTGTGGGTCTGCGGGGCCGAGTCACAGGTCCCTGCCCTCAGACTGATCGTCTAGGGCTGGATGCGCCGGTTACGCCGAAGCCGTCGGCGGGGCCGAGCTGCAAGCCGGGGTGTTTGGCCGGCAGCGGACGCGGACGCTCGTACACGGAGCGACGATGCACGAGACGTACATACAACAGGGCCCCGATCCGAAGATCGGGGCCTTTGCTGTGGCTGGGGCCGGGGTCGAACCGGCGACCTATCGCTTTTCAGGCGATCGCTCGTACCAACTGAGCTACCCAGCCGCGAGGTTTCACGTGAAACCTCAGCGGTCCTGACGGGATTTGAACCCGCGGCCTCCACCTTGACAGGGTGGCGAGCACTCCAAACTGCTCCACAGGACCAAGCTTCGTACGACAGTGTCGCACATGTACCGCGTGCCCCCAACGGGATTCGAACCCGTGCTACCGCCTTGAAAGGGCGGCGTCCTAGGCCGCTAGACGATGAGGGCTATCGGCCCGCCTGCGCGCCTTTCAGCGCGTCGGGGACGTGAGAAGCATATGGGATGGCGGGAGGTATCGCCAAAACGGTTTACGGAGTGCGGGGAGCCGGGCTGCCCGGGGGACCGGTGGCGTCCGTCGGGGACGGGTCCGTGCCGGACGGTGACGGTGTCGCGCCCGGCTGGTTCTCCTTCGGCAGGTGGCGGCTGACCTCGGCCGTCGTCAGGCCCAGGCCGCCGAGCCTGATCTCGTCCCAGGCCTGGAGGCGTCGGCTGTCCCGGTCGAAGTAGAGGATCGACGCCTGGACCGGGTCGGGGTGCTTGCCCTCGACGGCGCGCAGGCCGCTGCCGCCGGTGGAGCCCTCGATGCGGAGCCGGGTGCCGTACTTCATGACCTCCATGTCCTCGTGGTGGACGTGGCCGGCCAGCACCAGCGGGACCGTCCCGTCGGTCTCGCGGGCCGCCGACGGTTCGTGGGCGACGGCGACGTCCACGGGGGTGCCGGCCCTGGTCTGGTCGCGCAGGGCGGAGGCCAGTCGGGCGCCGGCCAGTTCCTGGGAGGCCTCGGCGCCGGGCTTCGTGGAGCGGTCCGGGGTGTACTGCGGATCGCCGATGCCGGCGAAGCGCAGGCCGGCGATCGTGCGGGCCCGGCCGTCGTCCAGGACGTGCACGTTCGCGAGGCCCTCCAGGTAGTCCTGGGTGGCGCGGGAGTCGTGGTTGCCGCGGACCCAGACGTAGGGGGCGCCGAGGTCCTCGATGGGGTCGAGGAAGCCGTTCTCCGCGGCGGTGCCGTGGTCCATGGTGTCGCCGGAGTCGACGATCACGTTCACCTTGTACTGGCGCACCAGCGAGGCGATGATCTTCCAGCTCGCCGGGTTGAGGTGGATGTCCGACACGTGCAGGACGCGGATCGTGGTGGGGTCGGGCTGGTAGGCGGGGAGCGTGGAGGTGACGTCGTAGAGCTTGGTCACGTTCGTCACCAGGCGGGCCAGTTCCTTCTGGTAGACGTCGAACTCGGTGACGATGCTGCGTGCGTTGCCGACCAGGGACGGTGCGGAGGAGAGCAGGCCGGAGAACTTGGGTTCCAGGACGGAGTCGGGGTTCCAGGTCGCGTACGCGGTGCCGCCGGAGGCGACGAGGAGGGTGAGGGCGAGTCCGCCGGCCGCGAGGGCGCGGCGGGGGCGGCGGTAGACGGCGAGGCCGAGGGCGGTGGCGCCGGTGACGACGGCGACGCAGGAGCGGAGGGCCAGGTCGAGCGTGCCCTGTTCGACGTCCTGCGCGACTTCGTCCTGGAGGCCGGAGAGGCGTTCGGGGTGGTCGACGAGTGCCTGGGAGCGGTCCGGGTCGAGTTGGTCGACGTTGACGTCGAGGCGGACGGGGGCGATGTGGCTGTCGAGCTGGAGGGCGCCCAGCGGTGAGACGTTGATCTTCGTGCCGCCGGTCAGGGAGGGGCGCAGGGTCATCGTCGTGTTCATGGGGCCGACCGGGACGCGTACGTTGCCCACGATCAGCAGGCCGAGCCAGGCTCCGAGCAGGACGACGGTGACGAGGCCCAGGGCGCGGGTCCAGGGGTGGGTGCGGGGGGTGAGGTCCGCCGTCGTGGTCGCCGGGCGGGCGCGGTGGCGGCGGGTGAGGGCGTGCGGGGCGCTGCGGATGCGGTTCATCACCTCGGCCAGGACGTGCAGGACTGCGGCGGGGACGCGGGCCATTGGTGCCGTATGCCCACGTCCGCGGGCGGATATGCGGGGGGTGGCGGTGGGTGGTGGCGGTGTCGTACTCGATGTGTCGTACCCGACAATGGGCCTGTGCTGGAGATGACGCGCGAGGAGTTCGAGGAACTGGTCGCCGAGGCGTTGGACCGGATCCCGCCGGAGCTGACGCGGTTGATGGACAACGTCGCGGTGTTCGTGGAGGACGAGCCGCCGGCGGACGATCCCGAGCTGCTCGGGCTGTACGAGGGGACGCCGCTGACCGAGCGTGGGGAGTGGTACGCCGGTGTGTTGCCGGATCGGATCACCATCTACCGGGGGCCGACGCTGCGGTTCTGTGACAGTCGTGAGGACGTGGTGGCGGAGACCGAGGTGACGGTGGTGCACGAGATCGCGCACCACTTCGGGATCGACGACGCGCGTCTGCACGCTCTCGGGTACGGGTGAGGGCGGCGGCCCGCGGCGCGCGGCTCGCGGTCCGGGAGTCGGGTGACGGTCTTCGGTGCGGGGCGCGTGTCCTGTCGCGGGTGGCGGGAGTTGGGCACGGCGACTCCTGACCCCCGGAGGTGGCCGCCGTGCGCCCCTTGCCCGTACCCGTCCGTCTGGCCGCCACGGTCGTGGCCGTCGTCGCCGCCGCCGGCTGCATGAGCGTCGGTGACGAGTCCGGTGGGGACGCCGGGCCGTCGCACTCGGCCGGGGAGCGGGGTGACGAGGAGCCCGGTGGTGAGCCGGCGGTGTCGGGTGGCGGGGCCGGGAACGGCCCGGCGGCGGCCGGAGAGGGGCGTGGCCACGGCAGGGGGAGGAAGGGCGAGGACGGCCGCGGCAAGGGCAAGAAGGGCGAGGGCGAGGACAGGGGGCGCGGCAAGGGCGACGGGGGCAAGGACGCGGCTCCTTCGGGTTCGCCCTCCGCGCACCCGATCGGCTCCGCCCCGGCGAAGGACGGACCGGGCGAGCCGACGCCCCCGTGGACGGCCGACCCGGAGCCCCCGCGGACGGTGGAACCGGAGCCGACGCCGCCCCCGGAGCCTCCCGCCTCCCCCACTCCGGAGCCGTCGCCGGAGCCGTCCTCGTCGGCGCACGAGCCGCCGGGGACGCAGTTGGCGCATCGCGAGCCGGCGCCGGAGGCGGGGGCGCCGGCGTAGGCCGGGCGGTGCGGTCCGGGCGGTGCGGTCCGGGCCGGGTGTCGGAGGGGTGGACGGAGGCCCGGGGACGGGGGCGAAGGACCGGCTGAGCTGGGCATGTGCTACCCGGTTTGCCATTCGGGGGGGTGGGTGCGTATGGTGGTAGATCGTTTGATCCCATTTGCCCGGCGCCATCGCAGAGCGCGCCGTGTGGCGCGTACTCTCTCCCTTGCCGTGGTGGACCGCATCGAGGCGGTCGTATTGCGAATCGCGATTCACGGAGTTGACGGGCGCGTGCCGACGAGAGACTCCGGAAGGTTTCGCATTCGCATGTCCATCATCAGTACTGATCACGCCGTCGTGCCCGAGAACGCCGAGGGCGTCTCCGAGGGTCAGCAGGCTCCCGAGGCCGTCGAGGCCTCCGAGACCGCCGGCGCCCCCGAGACCACCTTCGCCGACCTCGGTCTGCCCGAGGGCATCGTGCGCAAGCTCGCGCAGAACGGCGTGACCACCCCCTTCCCGATCCAGGCCGCGACCATCCCGGACGCGCTGGAGGGCAAGGACATCCTCGGCCGGGGCCGCACCGGCTCCGGCAAGACCCTCTCCTTCGGCCTGCCGACCCTGGCCACGCTGGCCGGCGGTCGCACCGAGAAGCACAAGCCGCGCGCGGTCATCCTGACTCCGACCCGCGAGCTGGCCATGCAGGTCGCCGACGCGCTGCAGCCCTACGGGGACGTCGTCGGGCTGCGCATGAAGGTCGTCTGCGGCGGTACGTCCATGGGCAACCAGATCTACGCCCTGGAGAAGGGCGTCGACATCCTGGTGGCCACGCCGGGCCGTCTGCGCGACATCATCAACCGCGGCGCCTGCTCCCTGGAGAACGTGCAGATCGCCGTTCTCGACGAGGCCGACCAGATGTCCGACCTGGGCTTCATGCCCGAGGTCACCGAGCTGCTCGACCAGGTGCCGCCGGGCGGTCAGCGGATGCTGTTCTCCGCGACCATGGAGAACGAGATCAAGACCCTCGTCGACCGGTACCTGAACAACCCGGTCAGCCACGAGGTCGACGCCGCCCAGGGCGCGGTGACGACCATGTCGCACCACATCCTGATCGTGAAGCCCAAGGACAAGGCGCCGGTCACCGCGGCCATCGCCTCCCGCAAGGGCCGCACCATCATCTTCGTCCGCACCCAGCTGGGCGCCGACCGCGTCGCCGAGCAGCTGCGCGACGCGGGCGTGAAGGCGGACGCGCTGCACGGCGGCATGACCCAGGGGGCGCGCACCCGCACGCTGGCCGACTTCAAGGACGGCTACGTCAACGTCCTGGTCGCCACCGACGTCGCCGCGCGCGGCATCCACGTCGACGGCATCGACCTGGTGCTGAACGTGGACCCGGCCGGTGACCACAAGGACTACCTGCACCGCGCCGGCCGTACGGCCCGCGCCGGCCGCACCGGCACGGTCGTCTCCCTGTCGCTGCCGCACCAGCGTCGTCAGATCTTCCGGCTGATGGAGGACGCGGGCGTCGACGCCACGCGTCACATCATCCAGGGCGGCGCGGCCTTCGAGCCGGAGGTCGCCGAGATCACCGGTGCCCGGTCGATGACCGAGGTCCAGGCCGAGTCCGCGGGCAACGCGGCGCAGCAGGCCGAGCGTGAGGTCGCCCAGCTCACCAAGGAGCTGGAGCGGGCCCAGCGGCGTGCCGCGGAGCTGCGTGAGGAGGCGGACCGGCTGGTCGCCCGCGTGGCGCGGGAGCGGGGCGAGGACCCGGAGACGGTGCTGGCCGAGGTGGCCACCGCCGCCGTCGAGGCCGAGGTCTCGGTGCCGGCGCAGGCGTCGGGTCCGCGTGAGGTCGAGAAGACCGAGCGCTTCGAGCGTCGTGACGACCGTGGTGGTTTCCGCCGTGACGACCGGGGTGACCGGGGCGGGTTCCGCCGGGACGACCGTCGTGATGACCGTCGTGATGACCGTGGTGGTCGTTCGTTCGAGCGTCGTGACGACCGCGGTGACCGCGGCGGCTTCCGTCGTGACGACCGTCGTGATGACCGTGGTGGTCGTTCGTTCGAGCGTCGTGACGACCGCGGCGACCGTGGTGGTTTCCGCCGTGACGACCGGGGTGACCGGGGCGGGTTCCGCCGGGACGACCGTCGCGATGACCGTCGTGATGACCGTGGTGGTCGTTCGTTCGAGCGTCGTGACGACCGCGGTGACCGTGGTGGCTTCCGCCGCGATGACCGTCGTGATGACCGTGGTGGTCGTTCGTTCGAGCGTCGTGACGACCGCGGCGACCGTGGTGGCTTCCGCCGCGACGACCGCCCCGGCCACCGTGGCAGCGACCGTCCGTTCAACCGCGACCGTCGTGACGACCGCCCCGGCTTCCGCGCCGGTGGTCACGAGCGTCCCTTCGGTCGCCGTGACGACCACCGCGGTTCGTCCTTCGGCCGTCGTGACGACAAGCCGCGCTGGAAGCGCAACGGCTGACGCCTGCCGCTGACACCGAGGGCCGTGGCCCCTGCCCGACCGGGTGGGGGCCACGGCTCTTCCCGTGGTGGGCGGGCTCCTCGACCGAGGCGGCGGGTTTCCGGCCGCGGAGTGACGCATGTCACGTCCCCGGCGGGGGAATTGCTGGGGGCATGACAGATGACGCCAAGGCGAGCGGACCCTCGGACGAGGAACGGCTGGCCCAGCTCGGCTACACCCAGGTCCTGGCCCGCCGCATGTCGGCGTTCTCCAACTACGCGGTCTCCTTCACCATCATCTCCGTCCTCTCCGGCTGCCTGACCCTCTACCTGTTCGGCATGAACACGGGCGGCCCCGCCGTCATCACGTGGGGCTGGGTCGCCGTCGGCCTGATGACCCTCTTCGTCGGTCTGGCGATGGCCGAGATCTGCTCGGCGTACCCGACGTCGGCGGGCCTGTACTTCTGGGCGCACCGCCTGGCACCCCCGCGCACGGCGGCGGCCTGGGCCTGGTTCACGGGCTGGTTCAACGTGCTGGGCCAGGTCGCGGTCACCGCCGGCATCGACTTCGGCGCCGCGTCCTTCCTCGGCGCCTACCTGAACCTCCAGTTCGACTTCGAGGTCACCCCCGGCCGCACGATCCTGCTCTTCGCCGCGATCCTGGTCCTCCACGGTCTGCTGAACACCTTCGGCGTCCGCATCGTCGGCCTGCTGAACAGCGTCAGCGTCTGGTGGCACGTCCTCGGCGTCGCGGTCATCGTCGGCGCGCTGACCTTCGTGCCCGACCACCACCGGTCGGCGTCCTTCGTGTTCGGCGAGTTCGTGAACAACACGGGCTGGGGCAGCGGCGTCTACGTCGTCCTGATCGGCCTGCTGATGGCCCAGTACACCTTCACCGGCTACGACGCCTCCGCCCACATGACGGAGGAGACCCGCGACGCCTCCACCGCCGGTCCGAAGGGCATCGTCCGCTCCATCTGGACGTCCTGGATCGCGGGCTTCGTCCTCCTGCTCGGCTTCACCTTCGCCATCCAGTCCTACGAGGGCGCCCTGGCGTCCCCGACGGGCGCGCCGCCCGCCCAGATCCTGCTGGACGCGCTGGGCGCCACCGCGGGCAAGCTCCTGCTCCTCGTCGTCATCGGGGCCCAGCTCTTCTGCGGCATGGCGTCGGTGACGGCCAACAGTCGCATGATCTACGCCTTCTCGCGCGACGGGGCGCTGCCCTGGTCCCACGTCTGGCACACGGTGAACCCGCGCACCCGCACGCCGGTCGCGGCGGTGTGGCTGGCCGCGCTGGGCGCGCTGGTCCTCGGTCTGCCGTACCTGATCAACGTCACGGCGTACGCGGCGGTGACGTCGATCGCCGTCATCGGCCTCTACATCGCGTACGTCATCCCGACGTTGCTGAGGGTCCGCAAGGGCGCCGCCTTCGAACGGGGGCCGTGGCACCTGGGCCGCTGGTCCCGGGCGGTGGGCGTGGTCGCGGTGACGTGGGTCTGCGTCATCACGGTCCTGTTCATGCTGCCCCAGGTCTCCCCGGTCACCTGGGAGACCTTCAACTACGCGCCGATCGCCGTCCTGGTCGTCCTCGGCTTCGCCGCGACCTGGTGGCTGGCCTCGGCCCGGCACTGGTTCCTCAACCCCGACCACGAACGCACCCGCGCCCGCGCGGCCGCCCGGGCGAACGCCCCCGAGCCGGTGGACCCGTGACGCCGTCCCCACCCGGTGCCACCCGGTGACCGGCGATCGCACTCCCCCCATGGCGCCCGCCGACACGGCCGAGTCCCCGATACCCGATCGGCGTCCCGGCCGCGTCGGGCTATGCTCGGTGTGGCAACATCGCGCAGCACCGCGCGACACAACGCCTGGGCCCTTAGCTCAATTGGCAGAGCAGTGGACTTTTAATCCATTGGTTGTGGGTTCGAGTCCCACAGGGCCTACCGCGCGCAGGCAGGCTGTGTGCCCTTCGACCTGCCAGGGAGCGTCCGGTTCGGCTTCGGCCGACTCGGACGCTCCTTCGTTTTCGGGGTCTTGCGCGAGCGATGCGTGATCGGCCGGCACGCCGCCTGCGGATTCCCTGCCGGTGACGCGGCAGTTCGCGACCGGTCCGCACGCAGAGCCTTGCGACCGTCTTGGAGCGCTCCTCCCGCTCGGTCGGCCGGCGGACCCCGACCGCCCCGCCGCCCCGGTATGCGATCCCCCTCCGACCGCGGGTGTGACTCAGGTCACAAGGAAAGGGTGACAGGGTGTTGTCGCGGACGGCTGGGACCGTCGACGGCATGACGATCACCGATGAGGACTGCCTCCAGGAGACCCTGGCGTTCAACGAGCAGTTCGAGGTTGCCGCTGCGAGCCGGCCGGCTCGCGGACGGATGCCCGACGCAGCCGGGCTGGCGCTCCTGCGGCGCAACCGGCTCGGCGGTGACACGCCGCCGGTGAGACTGCCCCACGGCCGGGACCGCGTCGTCGACGGCGGAGTGAACGTGCGGGTCTTCGTGCCGGACCACGTCGAGGGCGTGTACCTGCACCTCCACGGAGGAGGCTGGGCGTTCGGGTCCGCGGGCGGACAGGACGAGCGGCTCTGGCGGCTCGCCGAGCGGACACGGCTGGCCGTGGTGAGCGTGGACTACCGCCTCGCACCGGAACACCCCTTTCCCGCCGGGCCCGACGACTGTGAAGCCGCGGCCCGTTGGCTGGTGGCACACGCCGCGGCCGAGTTCGGTACCGAACGGCTGCTGATCGGCGGTGAATCGGCCGGTGCTCACCTGAGCGTCGTGACGCTGCTGCGCCTTCGCGACAGGCACGGCATCGCCGGTGCCTTCCGGGCGGCCCACCTGCTCTTCGGCCCCTACGACCTGTCGATGACCCCGAGCCAGCGGAGGTTCGGCTCGCGACAGCTGCTGAGCAACACGGAGAGCCTGCGGGGCAGCTACGAGCTGTTCACGCCGGGGATGGGGGAGGAGCAGCGCCGTAGTCCGGAGGTCTCGCCCCTGTTCGCGGACCTGGCCGGGCTGCCGTCCGCCCGGATCGTCGTCGGCACCGAGGATCCGCTGTTGGACGACTCCCTGTTCCTGGCCGCACGGTGGCGGGCGGCGGGGGCGCCCGTGCGGCTTGGCGTCGTCGCCGGCGCGATGCACGGCTTCACCCTGTTCCCGCTGACCGTCACCGAGCGGGAACTGCGGAGAGAGCGGGACTTCCTGGCCGCCGCGTGACGGTAGCGTCGGCGACATGAACCGCACCGCCCGGCTGTACGCGCTGGTGGAAGAGCTGCGCGCGGCAGCGCCGCGGCCGCTGACGATCGCGGCGCTCGCCACCCGGTTCGAGGTCAGCGCCCGCACGGTACAGCGGGACCTCCAGACATTGATGCAGACCGGAGTCCCCGTACGCACCACGCCCGGGCGAGGCGGCGGCTGGTCGATCGACCCGACGATGACCCTGCCCCCGATCCACCTCACCGCGGAGGAAGCCTCGGCGTTGACCGCCGCGCTCGCCGGGGCCGGCGCCTCCACCCCCTACGCCGGCGCGGCCCGCACCGCGGCTCAGAAGATCGTGGCCTCGACGGCCGGCCCCGCCTCGGCGGCGGCCCAGGAACTCGCCGCACGGATCGTCACACTGCCGACGCGCGTCGACCCCGCGGTCCGTACCGCGGTGGAACAGGCCTTGGCCGACAGCGTGGCGCTGCGGCTGTCCTACACCGACGCGGCGGGGCACGAGAGCGACCGCGTGGTGGAACCGGCCGGACTCCTCGCCGCCGACGGCCGCTGGTACCTCATCGCCTGGTGCCGCACCCGCCGGGCCGGCCGCGGCTTCCGGCTGGACCGGATCACAGCGGCGGCACCGACCGGTGAGCGGACCCAGCCTCACGACCTGACCGAACTCCTGCTCGGCTCGGCCGCCGCCGACGCAGTACGACCCCCCGCACTGACCGCACTCACCACCCCACCGGGAAACCCCTAAGGCACCCACCAGGAGCGTCACGACCATGCGTGCGCAACCAGGCCGCGCTCTCCCCACTGCGCCACGGAGCTGCGGCCACACGGGAGGGGCTGTCGCCATGCTTAGAAGCGCTGGATCTCTTGGCCGTCTGGAACCTTGTAGCAGCCGGACACGACGTCCAGGCTCAACATCGGCGGGTCCTCCTTCGCCATCTTGACGACCACGACGCTGGCCTTCTCCCGGTCGTTGTCGGCTGTCATCCTCACGTTCCTGTTCTTGCTGCTGTCCGGCCCGTAATCGACGATGTTCCACCCGTGCTTCGGCAGTTCTGCTTCAAGCCGGTCCATGGCTACATCAAGGTCGCTTGCCGCAGTCGGGCGAAAGCTCCAGGGGTGGAGAATCTGAAAGTAAGTGTTTTTGTCTTTACCCGGGCAATCGGTGACTGTCGAGTGACTGTCGGATGCCTTTCCTTTCACGCCGATCAAGTCGTATATACCACTGGAGACTCGTTCCATCTCATCGGCGGCATCAAGTGAAGTGCTGGTTCCGGCGAACGGAATGCTATCGGATTCGTCCTTGCTCATGCTGCATCCAGTGAGGGTTGTAAGGGCCAGGGGCAGGGCCAGGGCCAGGGTCAAGGCGGGTTCGAGGGCGGCGCTCGGTCGAGACGTCACATCAGCTCCTACTTAACGTGTTCCCATGGGTTCGGTGGCGACTTCAGTGGTACATCGTCCCCCTTGCCGACGACAACTAGTGCCTGATACAGCAGGCTCTCTTTCTTTGCTTTCCAGTAATCACTGTGACCTTCGGTGTCAGTGATCATCTGGTTGGCGCCGAACGAAGGATCACTGGGGATAATGAAGCCGTCTCCGCCGTGCCCCCAACGGCCGATGTCCGGGACCACGTCACCGTCGGCTTCCTGATTCCACACGTGTCCTTTGGGTACGTCCAGTTCATCGGCGCCAGACACCTTGACGCCAGGACTGCCCGCGAAAATGATGTCATCCGCATTGAGTCGCCCCGTTTGGGCTGCCGCGCCGACGAGAGTCGTGCCGTACGAATGGGCGATAACAGTTGTGTGCGAAGGGCCTCCGGCATGTGATGTGTCGAGCCCATTCATAAAGTTTCGGAAAGCTGGCGCCCCGTCGTACGCGTAGTGTTCGAAGGGGGCATCCTTTGCCACACTGTCAGGTGCGTCATAACCCAACCACGTGATAGTCGAAATGGACTCAGTGTCAACCTTGCTTTCGGCTGCTTTCCAGACATTGACCATCCGGTCGATGTCTCCCTTTATATTCCCCAAGTCCGCCGTTGTCCCTGGGACGTATACCGCGGTGTGGTCTGCGGTGTCAGGGTTACCGTTCGCGATAATGGCGCGACCGTCTCCGTCGGCACTGAAGCCCAATAGATATGCTTCCGGAAGTCCTTTTGTGCCGGTCGCGTCGAAACGGTCCTGGATCGCTTGCATGCCGTCGAGGGGGTGCTGCAACTCTTTCCGTCTGCTTTCCCATGCGAGCCAATCATCTGTGGGTACTTTCGCTATCCATCGCTCACCTGTCTGGGCATTGATGATCTCTCGCTCGACGTAGGCCGGCTTGGGTTCCTTTGCTATCCAGGAATCAAGCTCAGTCTGTGCCACGCCGTGCGCTTCGGCGAGCACGGTTCGATTCGCCTCGTCCCGCACTGGTGCGGGAAGGCCATCCATCCAGCCGATTGTGTCCGGATGCACTGCCATGTAGGCGGCACGTTGCTCTTCGGTAAGTCCGCCCCACCATTTGGCGTTCTCCTCAGGTGTCCCATTCCTGGGTGGCTCGCTGAAGGAGTCCAAGTAGCCATTGGCGCCCTTGAGGACACTGGTGGTGTCCTCCTTGGTATCGGCCCAGTCCGCGTCGGAGACGGTGAGGTCGTCGTCCGCTTTGAGGGCCCGCAGCTTCGGGGCCCATTTTTCGTCGGCCTCGGTCGCCTCCTTGAGTGCGGTGGCGATCAGGTCGGCGCAGTCCTGGGCGAGGCGGTGGTGGGGGTTGGGGTCGAAGTTGGCTGCCTGCCGACCGACGGCCGAGGCCGTGCTGTCCGTCAGGCCGCTCACCGTGCCACCGTCCGGGGTCTTGCCGTCCTCGCCCTTCTGGCCGCCGGGCGGGTAGGTGACCGATCCGTCGGGGTTCACGGTGAGGTTGGCCGCCTTGGCGTTCTCCAGGGCCGTGTCGAGTTTCCGCTTGGCCGCTTCCATCTCGTAGGAGAACGCTTCGAGAGCGGTGCTGACGAGGCCGCACTGCGTCTGGATGTAGTGGAAGTTCCGGCTCAGCTCCCCCAACTGCGTGACCGCCGTGGTGGCGGCCTTGCCCTTCAGCTGGTTCCTCATGGCCACCGCTGTCTGGTTTTCGATGCGGTCCTTGACCGTGCTCGCCATGTCGGAGGTGCTGCGGTAACCGTCGGCCGCTTCGGAGTACTGGGTCGGCTTGAGGGCTTTGAGCGTCGCGAGATCCATGATGTCCGGTTACCGCCCCTTGTCCTGCCCGCCCACGGGCGGCGTGTCCGCGTACGTCACCACGAGCTTGGTGAGCTCGGCCTCGACCGACTGGTCTGTCTTCAACTGGTCGTTGCCCGCCTTCACCAGCAGGCCCGAGAGCTTCCCGCAGCGTCCGCTGACCTTCTCGACGTAGGTCTCCCAGGAGCTGTAGACGTCCTTCTGAGCGGCGGCGGTCAGGCAGCCGGTGTCGCTGCCGAGGCCCGTCTGGCCGTCCTTGAGTTTTGCCGTGGCCTTGCCGATGTCCTCCCGCAGCGAGCCGATGTCCGTGCCGGCCCTGGTCCAGGCCGGCTTGTTCGAGATGAGGTCGCCGGTTCCGCCGCTCCGCTCGGCCGGTAACTGGTTCAGCTGCATCTGCGCGCTGTCGCGTTCGGCCGCTGCGGCCTTCAACTGTTCCCATTCGTCCCACGCCATGCGTGGCCCCCCTGCCGCGGACTGTCGAGTGGATGTCTTCGTGAACGTGTGGCCGTGTGATGTCGGTGGTCGGGCCGTACGCTAATGACCGTCTTGTGACGGGGCATCGGTACCGGCCACCAGCGGGTCTGAGTACCCGTACTCAGGCCGGTGCCGGAAAGCGGCTCTCGTCCGGGTGGCCCACCGGTCTCGTGATGAGCCGGGTTCGGTGTCGACGTGCCGGGAGGGTGGTGTCCGCGGAGAGGATTCGGCTGTGCCGGAGGCCTGTGGGAGGGCCTTGCCGCCGGGTGGCCGGGCGATGCTCGCCACGTCCCTCGAGGCAGTCGTCCGCCTACCGCAGGCCACCTCTGCGGTGGATCCCGTTCCGTCGTGACGCCGCCCCGTTATCTTCTTCGCGGTCCTGCAAGAGGGCCGTTGGCCCCCGGGCCCGGCATGACTGTTGCTCCCTGTCGATGGGATGACCTGGGGGGTGGTGCCATCGGGTCCGAGGGGTGCCGTCGGAGACGCTGATCAGAGGTCCGACCGCCGCCCGGCCGGGTGCAATGCCCGGCCGTGTCCGGGCGGCAGGTCTGCATAACGTGGCTGCGCGAGAACGGCACCCGACCCTGGGGGCCGGCACGCGTCGACACATGTGGGGGCACGGTGATCAGCATCGACGCAGTGGGTGTCTTCCTGGGCCTGGACGTCGGCAAGCAGACGCATCACGGCCACGGTCTGACCCCGGCCGGGAAGACGGTCTTCGACGAGCAGCTGCCCAACAGCGAACCGAAGCTGCGGGCCGTCCTCGACAAGCTCACGGCCAAGTTCGGCACCGTCCTGGTGGTCGTGGTCGGGGGGTTCGGGCGCGTCGAGGCGGAAGCGGAGGCCGATGACACGGACCAGGAAGCAGGCCGTCGCCGCTCCCAGCGCGGCCGGGAGGCCGTAGAGGGCCGTCTCGATGGTGGTGACGGTCACCGCCGCGCCCACCAGGGCGGGGATGGCGTACAGGCCGCTGCTCAGCACCGTCGGGATCCGGCGGACGAGCGTGTCGCGGATCGTCCCCCCGCCCACTGCGGTGATCACTCCCAGCAGGATCGCGGGCGCGACGCCCAGCCCGGCGTCCCGTGCCTTGCTCGCGCCGATCACCGCGAAGATGCTCAGGCCGACCGCGTCGAGCACGGTGATCGCCGCCTCGATCCGGCGCAGGTGCCTGCTGAGCGCGAAGGCGATCAGGCCGCCGGCGGCGGCGAGTGTGTAGTAGCGCCAGTCCAGGAGGGTGGCGGGTGGCAGCGAGTCGATGAGGACGTCACGGACGAAGCCGCCGCCCAGTGCGGTGATCATGCCGAGGACGACCACGCCGACCACGTCCAGCCGCGCGGGTTCGGGGCTCATGCGGCATGGGTACCCCGCGACGGCGCCGTCGCCGCTGCTCCCGCCCCGTGGTCGAGGGGCCGTCCCTCGCGTGGGTGGCGCGGGACGGCGTCCTGCGCCGGTGGATGTGGTTTCTCGAGCGGCTCCCCGGCGGCCGCCTGTTCCCGGTGCACGGCCGGTCGGGCGAACCGCTCATCCCGGCCCCCGGTCCTCCGGCCCTGGTCCCGCCTGGTTGACCAGGGCGGGACCAGGGCCGCTGTGGCGTCGCTCCCTCGTCGGACGAGGGACCGACGTCACTTGATGTAGACGAGACCGTCGGTGGTGATGGTGGGACGGCCGCTGGTGCCGACCACGACGATCTTGACGGTGTGCTTGGCGCTGCCGGACCAGGTCTTCGTCCAGATCGCCTGCCGGTACTGGGTGGTGGAGGACTTCAGGTCGACCGTGCTGACCTTGACGCCGTCGACGTAGACGTACACCTGGCCCGAGCTGGAGGCCCGGGAGACCACCCAGGAGGCGGAACGGCCGGTGAAGGTCCAGGTGAGCGCGGCGCCCTTGGAGCCGCTGGAGTACGACTTGCCGCCCAGGTAGCTGGAGGAGGAACGGCTCGTCCAGCTGCCGGACCTCACCGCCGACGTCTCCTGCAGGATGACCGGCGTGTAGGAGGCGGAGGCGTTGCGGTAGTTGCCGGCGTAGTCGTATGCCTGCATCGACCAGCCGACGGTCTTGCCGGACGCGGCGGTGCGGTTGGAGGCCGTGGTGGTCGGCCCGAAGGACGCGGCCGCCGGGGTCAGCAGCTTCACCCCGCGCAGCGCCTTGTCGTCGGCCGCCTTCCAGCCGAGCGTGACCGGGACGGCGGCGGTGTTGACCGTGCCGGTGCGCAGGGAGAGCCTCGGCGTGGTGCTGAAGGTGGGCGCGGTCGTCTCCGCGACGACCTTCAGCGTGGCGGTGGTCACGGTCCTGCCGGACTGGTGCACCGCCCGCACCGCGACGGTGTGGCTGCCCGGAGGCAGGGTCGTGCTCGCGGAGGTGGCCGTACCGGAAGCGGTGACGACGGCCTTGCCGTCGACCAGCAGCTGGAAGTTCTTGACGAGCGACGCGGGCGTGGTGGCCGCCCACTTCACGCTGAGGGCGCCCCTGGTGTAGTACGTCGTGCCGGACAGGCCCGCGCCGCCGACCGAGGTCACCTTCAGCCCCTGCACCGGGCCGGCCGCCCAGGCGCGGATGGTCGGCAGCTGGGCGTAGAGGGAGTTGCCGGGGCACTGGGTGTTGTAGCCGTCGCGGTGGCCGGAGATCCGGTTGAAGGTGTACTTGGTGCCCGTGACGAATCCGGTGCCGAAGTAGTTCTTCTGGCTCGCCCCGGCGCTGAGCTGCACCGTCCCGGCCGGGTCGGCGCCGTACTGGCCGAGCTTCCAGGCGGCGACGCGGGCGACGGAGGCCAGCGCGGCGTTGGAGGCGGGGGCGGAGGCGTACTCGCCGAGGACCGCGATGCCAGCGGCCTCGCGGTTCCAGCCGTAGGTGTGCGCACCGAGCACCGGCAGGTCGGCGCCGCCCTTGCGGCCCTCGAAGACGGTGCCGCACTTGTCGACCAGGAAGTTGTAGCCGATGTCGTTCCAGCCGTTGACCTGCGTGTGGTACGCGTAGATGCCCCGCACGATCGACGCGGAGTCGGCGCAGGAGTAGTCGTTGGCCCCGTCGGTGTGGTGGACGAAGACGGCCTTCACGTCGGCGTTGTACTCGGACGGGTCCGGGCTGAGCGACTCGTCGGCGCCCCAGCCGGCGCGCGAGGTGAGCGGGGGCTTGGGCGTGGTGGACGACGGGGCGGACGGCGAACCGGTCGGTGCGGGGGACGTGGTGGTCCCGTCGTCCGCCGGCGTCACGGCCGTAGTGCCGGCGAGTGCCGTGGTGTCGGTGGGGGTGGCCGCCGGGTCGCTCTCCTCGGCGACGAACGCCGCCGGATCGGTCGCCTCGGTCTCGGCCTTGGTCACCACGCCCGGATCGACCAGGTTGACCTCGAGCCCCTTGGGCAGCGTGCCGGTGGTGCCGTCCTCGTGGAGGACCTGGGCCTCGACGCCGTCGGAGGGGCCGACCCACAGCGGCTCGGACGCGCCGCGCATTCCGGCCTCCGGGTCCTCCGGCGGGTCGATGTTCACCTCGAGGTCCTGCCAGGCGCTCCACTCACCGCTCTCCAGCTCGCGAGTGCGCACCTGCGCCGTGCCGTCGAGCCCCTCGACGGGCCCCGACCAGGAGACGCCGACCAGCGAGAACTGCCTGGTGCCCGTGCGCGGCAGCTCCCGCTTGCCGCGCGCGGTCCCCTTCAGCGCGAGGTCGTAGACCTTCACGGGCCGCTTGGCCCGGCCCGTCGCACCGGGATCGTCGGACGGGCTGGCGACCGCGTACGTCACCACGCCCCCGCCCCCGAGAACCACAGCGCCGAGCGTCAGCCACGCCCGTCTCTTCATGCTCAACGGTCTGTACGCATGCGACGTACGACGACTCATGACACATCCACCCCATAGGAAGCCCGCGGAGGGCCTCGGAAAAAGTCACGTGGGGCACACTCGTCACACGGGTGACCCCTACCTACAGCGCGCCGCACACGGCGAACATCACGAGGACGCACGCCGCAGTGACCTGGATCACCGCGATCGCGGACCCCGCTCCCCCGGTGAAGCGAAGGAGCCCTTGCCGCGAACGGTGACGACGAGCCCTCGTCCGCGGAGCTCCTGCGCAGCACGTCGAGCGGCGAGCCGAGCGACACCGTACTCGGCGGGCGGGCCGGTCCTCCGGCGGGATGGCCGGTCCGGTGCCGGCCCCCCGTCGCCGGAGGGCGGAAACGGACGCCGGCGGCACGGGCGCCTAGGGTTGCCCCCGCCGCACCCGGCGCCCGTCCGCCCGCCTCACCGGAGTACGCCCATGCCCCTCCCGTACGTCATCCTCTCCGCCGCCGTGTCCCTCGACGGCTACCTGGACGACACCGGTCCCGAGCGGCTCCTGCTGTCCTCCCCGGCCGATTTCGACCGGGTCGACGAGGTGCGGGCGTCCGTCGACGCGATCCTGGTCGGCGCCGGGACGATCCGGGCCGACAATCCGCGGCTGCTGGTGAACTCACCCGGGCGACGGGCCGCCCGGGCCGCCGCGGGGAAGCCGGAGTACCCGCTGAAGGTCACGGTCAGCGGATCGGGCGAACTGGACCCGGCGGCGGCCTTCTGGCACACCGGCGGGGACAAGGTCCTCCTGACCACCGGCGAGGGCGCCCGGCGGGCCCACGCGCTCGGGATCGCCGCCGACGTCGTGCCGCTCGGGGACCCGTTCGACTGGCGGACGGCGCTGGAGTTCCTGCACGACCGGCGGGGCGTGCGGCGGCTGATGGTGGAGGGCGGGGGGACCGTGCACAGCCGGCTGGTGCAGCAGGGGCTCGCCGACGAACTGCAGCTCGTCCTCGCCCCGCTGTTCGTCGGCGACCCGGACGCCCCCCGGCTGTTCGGGCCCGGCGACTACCAGCGCGGGCGGCTCAGGCTGGTGGAGACGCGGCGGATCGAGGACGTCGTGCTCATGCGCTACCGGCCGACCGCCCCGGGCACCGGCGGCCACGTGACCGCCGCCGACCGGCACTGGCTGGCGCTCGCCTGCGAACTGGCCGAGCTGTGTCCGCCGTCCGGCACGGCGTTCAGCGTGGGGGCGGTGGTCGTCGCCGCCGACGGCACGGAGCTCGCGCGCGGGCACTCGCGGGAGGGCGGGGACCCGGTCGTGCACGCCGAGGAGGCCGCGCTCGCCAAGGTCGATCCGGCCGACCCGCGGCTCACCACCGCCACGGTGTACAGCAGCCTGGAACCGTGCGCCCGCCGTGCCTCCCGGCCCGCGCCCTGCGCCCGGCTGATCCTCGACGCCGGGGTGCGCCGCGTGGTCACCGCCTGGCGGGAGCCGGACACGTTCGTGCCGGGTGCCGACGGCAGCGGGGTGCTCGCCGCCGGGGGCGCCGCCGTCGTCGTCCTGCCGGAGTACGAGGCGTCGGCGAAGGGCCCGAACCGTCACCTGCCGGACTCCTTGTAGGTTCGGCCGCTTCGTCAGCAGGAGGTCCTGCTGAGACTGCGGATTCCGCGTCGCGTTAGCAGTGTGTCGATCGGCCGATCTTTAGCAATCGCGTGGCCGCTCCGGTAGTCGGGAGTTCACGGCCAGCAGTGTGTCCTAGCGGGTGGCGGCCCGGTGGTCGTACTTGATTTGGGTGAGGAAGAAGTCCCGGACGTCCTCGGCGAGCAGGTCCGGCACCTCCATAGCGGCGAAGTGGCCGCCGCGCTCGAACTCCGACCAGTGCCTGATGTCGTACAGCCGCTCGGCCAGCGGTCGCACCGACTGCGTGATGTCGTGCGCGAACACCGCCACACCAACCGGTACCGGGCACGGCTCGATCCGCCGCGGAGCCTCGTGGTGCAGCCGCGCCGAGGAAGCCGCGGTGGCGGTCAGCCAGTACAGCGAGATGTCGGTGAGCATCCGCTCGTCACTGATCGGCGAGCGAGGATCGGTCCACTGTGCGAAGCGCTCGGCGATCCAGGCCAGCTGGCCGACCGGCGAGTCGGTCAGCGCGTAGCCGATGGTCTGCGGGGTGAGGGCCTGCAGAGCCTGGTACGGCGGACGGTTCGCCATCAGCTGCCTGATCTTGTCCAGCCTGGCTTCATCCGTTTCGGACAGTTCGATGTCGGCGTCCGGGGCCGGCCGGGTCGGCAGGTAGTTGACGTGCACCCCGACGACCTGCTCGGGTGCCACCGCGCCGAGCGCCGTCGAGATGCCCGAGCCGAAGTCGCCACCCTGCGCACCATAGCGCTCGTACCCGAGACGTCGCATGAGCTCAGCCCAGGCCCGCGCGACCCGGACCATATCCCAGCCGCGCTCGTGGGTCGGCCCGGAGAAGCCGTAACCAGGGATGGACGGAATCACCAGGTGGAAGTCACGCGACAACGGCTCGATCACGTCGAGGAACTCCAGGAACGAACCGGGCCAGCCGTGAGTGAGGATCAGCGCGAGCGCGTCCGGTTTCGCAGACCGGACGTGGACGAAGTGGATGTTCTGGCCGTCGATCTCGGTGGTGAAGTGCGCAAGCTCGTTGAGCTTGGCCTCGTGCTCGCGCCAGTCGTAGCCGGTGCGCCAGTATTCGGCCAGCTCCTTGAGCCGCGCCAGCGGGAAGCCGTAGTCCCACCCGGCGTCGGCGACCTCGTTGGGCCAACGGGCGCGGGAGAGCCGGTCGGTCAGGTCGTCGAGGTCGGCCTGGGGGATGTCGATGCGGAACGGCTTGATCATGGTCTCAACTCCAGAGGCTTCGTTTGGCGTCCAGACGTTCGGACAGCCAGCGTTTGGCGCAAATCGTTAGTCCCACTAACGCTCCTCTCGCCGGCGACGATAGTTTGTTAGTGGGACTAACGCAACGTACGATCGCGGCATGAGCGATAGCACGCCCGACATGGCGACCTCGACCGACCGCCTGGCCACTGCCGCGCGGCTGCGGAATCTGGGGACCCGGCTTCTGTCACTGGCCGCGATCCACTCGGATCGTCTGGTGAACCAGGAGTTGGCGGGCGCGGGCGCCCGCAAGTGGCATTACGCGGCGCTCGCCACGCTGGACGAGTTCGGACCCGCCAGCCAGGCGGAGCTGAGTCGCCGCACGGGGATCTACCGCAGCGACATGGTCACGGTGATCAACGAGCTGACCGAACGCGGACTGGTGGAACGCTCACCCAACCCTGCCGATCGCCGGCAGAACGTCATCGCTGTCACCAAGCAGGGGCACCGGCAACTACTGAAGCTGGACAAACTGCTTACCGAGGTGGAGAACGAGGTGCTTGCGCCACTGACCCCGTCGGAACGCGAGCAGTTGGCCCGACTCCTCACTGCCCTTGTGGATCACCACGGCCAGAACATGTGAACAAGCTGCGCCCTCTCACTCGGATCGAAGCAGTGCACGTACGCATCGCTGTGCACGTCCATCCGTACGCAGCTATGTACATCGATCCGTACGCCGACAGCAGGAGCCACTTGATGCCCTGTGCGGATTCCTCGCTGCGATCGGTCGCCGGTCGGGCAAGCCGGTGCTGATGTCTGCCGAGGGCGGTCACGGGGGCCGTCCGGTCTTCGGGTTCGACATCGGGGCGGACCGCGTCGTGATGCTGGTCGAGCCGCCTGTCGGGTGACGGAGGATCGCGCTGCGTCCAGGAGGCTGAGCAGGTGCTCTGCTTCGTGAGCTGGCTGAATTCCACGCGGCGTACCGAGTCGTCCTCGTACCGGATCGAAGCCGTCGCGGACTCTGACTGCCGGCCCTCACGCTTGTACGCTCGGTGACCATGAGCTGACCGTAAGAAGCCGCCCAGGACCAAGAGGCCGGATGACCGAGAAGTTCCCGGGGCTGACCACCACCGACCACAGGTGCTGCTAACGCGCCCCGGAAGATTGCCAGCCGACTGCTAGAGATCGACCGACACCGCCAACGCAGACCCGGAACCTACAGCTCCTGAGATACGCGTGTGCGTTCCGGTCCCGACATGACGTACACTGGAGACACAACGACGCGGGGTGGAGCAGCTCGGTAGCTCGCTGGGCTCATAACCCAGAGGTCGCAGGTTCAAATCCTGTCCCCGCTACTCAAGGCCGAAGGCCGGAATCCTCAAGGATTCCGGCCTTCGGTGTATTCGCGTGTCCGTCACCCGACCGGTCCTCACGGCTCGCTCCCCGCCCCTCCTCCGGGAAACCTGGAGGCCAGGACGGCAAGCGGCGTGGACGTGCAGGGGCGGCGGGAGACGAGTGGTGTGGCCAGGTGAGGTGGACGACGACGAACCGTGTGCCAGGGCCGGTGGCCGGTTGCCCGGCGACCCGGTGCCCGATCCCGGCCTCGGTGCCGCCCCGGTGCCCGTACCGTCCCCCGGGCGGAAACGGTGGTGGACCCCGTACGGCCGGACCCTCGTGCGCCTGCTCCCCGTCCTGCTGATCGTCGTGGCCGTCCTGTACGACGTCTTCACCCCCCGGTACTTCACCGCCGGGCCCCTCTACACGGCCGCGCCCCTGGTGGCGGCCCCCGTCTACTCGCGGCGCGGCACCGCGCTCACCGGTGCCGCCGTGGTCGCGGCCGTCATCGGGCTCCAGCTGAGCAAGGGCGTCGCCCACTACGTGGACTCGCTCACCGAACTGATCACCATCACGACGGTCGCCGCCCTCGCCGTCTTCGTGAACGCCTTCGTCCGCCGCACCGACGCGCGCCTCGCCTCCACCCGTGAGATCGCCGAGGCGGCCCAGCGCGCCGTCCTGCCCGAGCCCGCCGGGCGGATCGGCGGCTTCGAGATCGCCGCCCGCTACGAGGCGGCGCAGGCCGACGCCTTCATCGGCGGCGACCTCTACGCGGTGCAGGACAGCCCTCACGGCGTGCGGCTCATCGTCGGTGACGTGCGCGGCAAGGGCATGGGTGCGGTGGCCGCCGTCGCCGTGGTGATCGGTGCCTTCCGGGAGGCCGCCGAGCAGGAGGCGACGCTGGAGGCGGTCGCGCAGCGGCTGGAGCGGGCACTGGCGCGCGAGGGAACCCGACGCGACGGACTGGACGCCTTCGAGGGATTCACCACCGCCGTCCTCGCCGAGCTCCCGCACGGCGAGGGAACCGTGCGCATCGTCAACCGCGGCCACCCGCCGCCCCTGCTGCTGCACGCCGACGGCACCGTTCAGCCGGTGCAGGCCGGGGAGTTCGCGCTGCCGCTCGGGATGGGCGAGCTGGGGGTGTGGCCCGACCGGGCGGAGGTGACCGGCTTCCCCTCCGGTGCCACGCTGCTGCTCTACACCGACGGGCTGTCCGAGGCCCGCGACGCCCACGGCCGGTTCTACGACCCCCCGGCGCGGCTGGCCGGCCGCGCCTTCCGGCATCCGGCCGAACTGCTCGACATCCTCGCCGACGAGGTGCGGCGGCATTCCGGGGGCGGCATGGCGGACGACATGGCGCTGCTCGCCGTACGCCGGCACTGAGCGGTACACCGGCACTGAGCGGTGCGGCGGCACTGAGCGGTGCGGCGGTCCCGATCGTCGTCCCGATCGGCGTCACGGTCGGTGACGGCGCGACACCCCTCCGCATAGCAGTTGATGCGACGTCAGAAACGTGTGATGTGAAGTTGTTATCTGAAGAGTGGTCAACTCGCCCCCTTTTCGCCCCTCGTGAGGAGTACGTCCGGGCCGGAATCTTTAACGATCAAGCGGAACGGCTTGGAATCGACGCCTCCCGTCTATTAACGTTCGATAACGCAGCGCGGTCGTCCCAGCCGTCACAGAAGGCGGCTCCGTGCGCACGCGCCGAATCCCACGAGGGAACCGGGGAACCACCACTTTGGGGTGAATCGGGCGTACGCCGCCGTGGAGACACGGCAGGTATACGCGCGTAGGAGACCTTCCTGCTCCGAACCCGTCAGCTAACCCGGTAGGCGGAAGGAAGGAAAGGAGTGCGCCCACGTGGCGTCCAACCGGCCTGCCCCCGAGGCCCCGTTCGTGCCGAGCGGGCACGACACCGAGGCCTTCGGCCACGACGTGCACCGCGCCGACGAGGGCCCCTGGGAGGAGTGGAACCCCACCGCGGAGTCCATCCGTCCCGTACGCGGCCGGCACCGCGTCGCCAAGCAGCGCGGCGGACTCGCCCGTAGCTCCACCGTCCTCGGCGTCGGCGTCATCGCGGCCGTCGGAGCGGGCGGCATGGCCAGCGCCCAGACCGGCAAGCCGCCGATGCCGATCTCGATGCCCGACCTGCCGAACGTCGGCTCGCTGATCCCCGACATCTCCGCCGACGAACCGGAGCCCCAGGGCTCCGCCACCCCGCTCAGCGGCATCGGCGTGACCACCACCGACGCCGCCGAGGGCTCCACCGACGCCGGTGAGGCCCTGCGGGCGCGCATCATGCAGCAGGCCGAGCAGCAGCAGGTCCAGGTCGAGACCAAGGCCGCCGCCGAGGCCGCCGCCAAGGCCGAGAAGGAGGCCGCCGAGGCCGCCGCGAAGGCGGCGAAGGAGGCCGAGGCCAAGGCCGCCGCCGCCAAGAAGAAGGCGGAGGAGGAGGCCGCGAAGAAGGCCGAGGCCGAGCGGCTCGCCGAGCTGGCCAAGCAGTTCACGCTGCCGACCTCCTCGTACACGATCACCTCCACCTTCGGCCAGGCCGGTTCCATGTGGTCCTCCGGCCACCACACCGGCCTCGACTTCGCCGCGCCCACGGGCACCCTCATCAAGGCCGTCCACACCGGCACGATCACCGAGGCGGGCTGGGCCGGCGCCTACGGTTACCGCACGATCCTGACCCTGGACGACGGCACCGAGCTGTGGTTCTGCCACCAGTCGTCGATCAACGTCAGCGTCGGCCAGCAGGTCAACACCGGTGACGTCATCGGCCGCGTGGGCGCCACGGGCAACGTCACCGGGCCGCACCTCCACTTCGAGGTCCACGCCGGCGGCGCCGAGGGCGGGATCGACCCGGCCGCATGGCTGCAGGGCAAGGGCCTCACCATCTGAGAACGGGACGTCCGACGGCGCCGCCCCCGGGAACCACGGCGGCCCCGGCCACGCCCCCCGACACCGGGACCACCGGTTTGCGCGTTCTTTGCACCGCCTCGGAATGACCAGTTCCGGGGCGGTTGTTGTCGTAGGACATGACTTCTCTGCGCAAGCTCGGTTCCTCCGACCTCGAGGTCTTCCCGCTCTCCCTCGGCGGCAACGTCTTCGGCTGGACCGCCGATCAGGACACCTCCTTCGCCGTCCTCGACGCCTACACCGCCGCCGGCGGCAACTTCGTCGACACCGCCGACTCCTACTCCGCGTGGGTCGAGGGCAACAGCGGCGGCGAGTCCGAGACCCTCATCGGCAAGTGGCTCGCGGCACGCGGCAACCGCGCCGACGTCGTGATCGCCACGAAGGTCAGCCAGCACCCGGAGTACCCCGGCCTGTCCGCCGCCAACATCAAGGCCGCGGCCGACGCCTCCCTGCGCCGCCTGGGCACCGACCACATCGACCTCTACTACACGCACTTCGACAAGCCCGAGGTGCCGGTCGAGGAGATCATCGGCGCGCTCGACGACCTGGTGCGCGCGGGCAAGGTCCGGTACATCGCCGCCTCCAACATCACGGCCGAGCGGCTCGCGGCGTCCCTGGAGTTCTCCGACCGCGAGGGCCTCGCCCGGTACGTGGCCCTGCAGCCCCACTACAACCTGGTCTCGCGCGACACCTACGAGGGCGAGCTGCGCGACCTCGCCGAACGGTCCGGTCTGGCCGCCGTTCCGTACTACGCCCTCGCCTCCGGCTTCCTCACGGGCAAGTACCGGCCCGGGACGACCGTCGACAGCCCGCGGGCGGGCGGTGCCGCGAAGCACCTGCAGAGCGAGCGCGGCCGACGGGTGCTCACCGCCCTGGACGAGATCTCCGAGGCCCACGGCGTGCCGGTCGCCACGGTGGCCCTGGCCTGGCTGGCGGCCCAGCCGACGGTGGCCGCGCCGATCGCGTCCGCGCGGACGGTCGAGCAACTGCCGGCGCTGCTCGGGATGGCGGACGTGGAGCTGACGGAGGCGGAGGTGCGGAGGCTGACGGAGGCCTCCGCCTGAGGCATCCGCCTGAGGGGCGCGCCGGGGGGAGGGTCCGAGGGGGCCGAGGGGCTTCGCCCCTCCGTCCCCGCCCTCCGCCCGCGTCACGTCCGGTACGGGTTGTGGAGCGGGTACGCGGTGCCGGGCGCGTAGGCGGGCGCGGCGTACGAGGTGACGTACGGGGGCTGCGCGGTGTACCGCACCGGTGCCGCGTGCGGCCCGTACGCCGGCCAGGGCGGTACGGCCACCGGGAGGGGCGGCGCCGTGGCCCGGGCCGCGTAATCCAGTGCCGGGCGCGCCACCCCCCGCCGGTGCCACAGCTCGGTCAGCAACTCCCCCTCCCGCACGACGTAGTCGGCGCCCGCCCGGCCCTTGCGCCCCCGTTGCCGCAGGAACGCCAGCGAGGTCGCGTACGCCTCGTACTCCGCCACCGCCCGCGCCGCCGGTTTCCCGGCGTGACGGCGGGCGTGCTGCCGGGCGATGCGGCGCGCGCGCATCGAGCCGAGCGCGAACGGTTCGGCCGGTGCCAGCCAGCCGGCCACCACGTAGACGGGCAGCTCGGTCCGCACGGCGGCGAGTCCGCGCTGCCGGGACCAGATCGCCAGCCAGGTCAGCAGGCCGAAGACCGGCACCATGAACGCCGCGTACACGGCGAAGAAGCCGTACTCGCCGAGCGCGGCCGAGCCGTTCCACAGCGCGTGCATGCCCATCGCGAGCAGCAGGCCGGACAGGGGGAGCAGGACGCGGCGCAGGGGGCGGCGGTCGGCACGGAGCGCGGCGACGCCGAAGCCGATGCCGGTGAGCACGGTGAACAGCGGGTGGGCGAACGGCGACATGACGACGCGGACGAAGAAGGTCGCCGCGGTCACGGAGGCGATGCCCCGGTCGCCGGTGAGCTGGTCGGTGCCGAAGGCGGTGCCCAGGTAGAGGATGTTCTCGGTGAAGGCGAAGCCGGTGGCGGTGACACCCGCTATGACGACGCCGTCGACGATGCCGGTGAAGTCCCGCCTGCGGAAGAGGAAGACGAGCAGGACGGCCGCGGCCTTGGCGGACTCCTCCACGACCGGCGCTATCACGGTGGCGCCCAGGGTGTCCGCGCCGGTGGGGTCGGCGGTGGCCGTCGCTATCCACCGCGTCGCGAAGCTGTTGGCGATGATCGCTATCAGCGCCGCCGCGCAGGCGCCCCAGGCGAAGGAGAACAGCAGGTTCCGCCAGGGGCCGGGATCGACCCGGTCCAGCCAGCGGAAGGCGGCTATGAGCAGCGGCACGGGAAAGACCGCCAGCCCCAGCCCCACCAGGAACCCCTGGGTGCCGGTCTGCTCGCGCACCAGGGCCAGGATCACCAGGCCGGAGAGCGCGAGCAGGGTGATCAGCGCGCCGTAGCGCACCCAGGTGCGCTGCCACCAGTGCGGACGCGTGTGCGCGAGGGTGGGCGGACGCGTCGGATACGGGGGACAGGTGGCCACGGCATGGACCCTAACCGGTGGGGGGAAGCTCCTGTACGCGACGGAAGAGCAAGTCGTTCACCACATGTCCCTTGTCCAGTCCCTGGCCCTCGAAACGGGTCAGTGGCCGGTGGGCGGGGCGCGGCGCGAAACCGCCGCCGGCCACGGTGTTCTCGAAGCAGGGGTGCGCGGTGAGGACCTCGAGCATCTGCTCCGCGTACGGCTCCCAGTCGGTGGCGCAGTGCACGACGGCGCCCGGCGCGAGGCGGGACGCGGCCAGGGAGAGGAACTCCGGCTGGATCAGGCGGCGCTTGTGGTGCCGCTTCTTCGGCCAGGGGTCGGGGAAGTAGACGCGCAGTCCGGCAAGGGAGTCGGGGGCGAGCATCTCGCGCAGCAGGATGATCGCGTCGCCGTTGCCCACGCGGATGTTGGACAGACCGTTCCGTTCGGCGAGACCGAGCAGGTTTCCCTGGCCGGGGGTGTGGACGTCGACGGCGAGGATGTTGGTGTCCGGGTCGGCGGCGGCCATCTGGGCGGTGGCCTCGCCCATGCCGAAACCGATCTCCAGGACGACGGGGCGGGTGTTCCCGAACAGCTCGGCGAGGTCGATGACCCGCTGTCCGTCGATGTCCAGTCCCCACTTCGGCCACAGTCGCTGCAGCGCGTCCGCCTGCCCGGTGGTGACCCGGCTCCGGCGCGGCTGGAAACTCCGGATGCGCCGCTCGAAGTGCGACCCGGCGGGATCGGCCTTCGGGCCGTCGGGGAACCGGGGCTCACCCTTGGCGCGAACCGGCTGCGGGGTCTCGGGGGCATGGCGTGAATCAGACACAGTGAGTCGATTTTACGGCCGGACGGAGGCGGGAACCGCCTCGCCGTCCCAGCACCGGGCACCCCGCCGTCCCGGCACCGGGCACCCCGCCGTCCCGGCGCCGGGCGCCCCGCCGTCCCCGTCACCCCGCCGCCCCCGTCCCCAACGCGGCCAGTGCCCGTCGCCCCACCTCCCGCCCGATCGGCAGCGCCGCCGTCGCCGCGGGGGACGGCGCGTTCAGGACGTGCACCGCGCACGCCCCCTCCTTGATCAGGAAGTCGTCCACCAGCGTCCCGTCCGCCAGGACCGCCTGCGCCCGCACCCCCGCCGGCGCCCCCACCAGGTCGTCCTCCGTCACCGACGGCAGCAGCCTGCGCACCGCCGACGTGAACGCCCCCTTGGACACCGACCGCCGCAGCTCCCCGGCGCCGTACCTCCAGTGCCGCCGGGCGATGCGCCACGAGCCCGGCCAGGAGAGCACGGCGCCCAGCTCGCGGGGCCGGACGACGCCCCAGCCGTAGCCCTCGCGGGCCAGGGCCGGTACCGCGTTGGGGCCGATGTGCACGCTGCCGTCGATGCCGCGGGTCAGGTGCACGCCGAGGAACGGGAACGCCGGGTCCGGCACCGGATAGACCAGGCCCCGCACCAGCTCCGGCCGGGCCAGCTCGTAGTACTCGCCCCGGAACGGGATGATCCGCATCCCCGGGTCGTCCCCCGTCATCCGCGCGACCTCGTCGCAGTGCAGGCCGGCGCAGTTGACCAGGACCCGGGCGCGGAGCACGTCACCGGTACGGGTGCGGACGGCGACCCCGAGGTCCGGGCGCCGGTCGATGCGCAGGACCTCCGCGCCGTAGCGGATCTCCGCCCCGGACGCCCGGGCCAGCTGCCGTGCCACGCCGACGTAGTCGCAGACGCCGGTGGTCCCGACGTGTATGGCCGCCAGGCCCCGGACCTCCGGTTCGTACGCGTGGATCTGGGGCGTGCCCAGCTCCCGCACGGGGATGCCGTTCTCCCGGCCGCGCTGCACGAGCGCGTGCAGCCGGGGCAGCTCGGCCCGCTCGGTGGCGACGATCAGCTTGCCGGTGACCGCGTGGTCGACGCCGTACTCGGCGCAGAACTTGATCATTTCGGCGGCGCCCCGCACCGCGTAGCGGGCCTTCAGCGAGCCCGGGCGGTAGTAGATGCCGCTGTGGATCACGCCGCTGTTGCGGCCCGTCTGGTGCCGGGCCGGGCCCGGCTCCTTCTCCAGCACCGTCACGCGCGTGCCCGGCGCGGTGCGCGTGATCGCGTACGCCGTGGACAGGCCGACGATCCCGCCGCCGATCACCAGCACGTCGCAGTCGTATGCGATCCCGGTCCGCACGTGTGCCACCTTCCGGTCCCTTCCCGGTCCGTCCCCCGCCTCCGATAGTGCACCGCGTCACTGACAATGCCCTCGAACCCGTGCGGCACCGGGCTCAGGCCGGGGTCACCAGGAGCGGCCGGGCGCGCTCGCGGAGCTCGGCCACGCGGGGTTCGTCGCCGTACGGCTCCAGGCGGTGCAGGAGGTCCTTGACGTACTCGGTGGTGCGGGCCGAGGAGATGCGCCCGGCGACCTCGACCGCCCGCACGCCCTGCTCGCAGGCCGCGTCCAGGTTGCCGGACTCCAGCTCGGCCACCGCCGAGACGACGAGCCTGAGGCCGTGCGAGCGGACGAACTCCTCCGTGGGCTGCGACAGCGCCTGCTCGGTGAAGCGGCGGACCTGGCGCGGTGCCTTCAGGTCGCGGTAGCACTCGGCCGCGTCGGCGGCGAACCGGTCGTAGGAGTAGAAACCCAGCCAGGTCGGATCGTTGTCGCCCGGGCGGGCGCGTTCCAACCAGCTCTCGGCGGCCTTCAGGGCGGCACCCGCCGCCGGCGCGTCGCCCGCGCGCGCGTGGGCGCGGGCCTCGACCAGGCGGAAGAAGCTCATCGTGCGGGCCGTGGCCAGGCCGCGGTTGCGCTCCAGGGCGGCCTGGGCGAGGTCCACGCCCTCGTCGCCGAAGCCGCGGTAGGTGGCCTGGAGGGACATGGAGGCGAGGACGTAGCCGCCCAGGGGGACGTCGGCCGCCGCGCGGGCCAGGCGCAGGGCCTGGATGTAGTAGCGCTGGGCGGCCTCCTGCTGACCGGTGTCGAAGGCCATCCAGCCGGCCAGGCGGGTCAGCTCGGCCGAGGCGCCGAACAGGGCGCGGCCGACCTCGTCGGAGTAGGAGCCGAGGAGCAGCGGGGCCGCCTCGACGCGTAAGCACTCGGGGACCATCGACGAACGCCAGTCGCCGCCGCCGTACTTGGAGTCCCAGCGGCGGGCGTCCTCGGCGGCCTCCCGCAGTTTCCGCACATCGCTGTGGCCGACTTTGATCGGTGCGCCGGAGCCCTCGGCCGGGCTCGCCTCACGCGCCACCGAACTGTCGGCCGGGGTTATCAGCCACCGTGAGGCGGGTGTCGCGTACGCGCTCACCGCGAACGAGCCGGCGAGCGACTGCCAGATGCCGCCGGAGCCCGCCCGGCGGCCGGCGAGGTCGAGGCGGTACAGCTCGGTGGCGGATCTGACCGCCTGCCCGACGTCCCGCGGGAAGGCGAGGCCCACTTCGGGAGCGGGGTCCGCGTCCGCCAGGCCGATCTCGTGGAGCGGCACCGGACGGCCGAGCTTCTGGCCGATGGCGGCGGCGATCAGGTGCGGTGCCGCACCCTGCGGCACCATGCCTTTCGACACCCAGCGCGCCACCGACGTCTTGTCGTAGCGAAGCGTCAGCCCGCGTTGGGCGCCGAGGTCGTTGACGCGCCGGGCGAGTCCTGCGTTGCTGATTCCCGCGAGGGCGAGAACGGCGCCGAGTTTTTCGTTCGGCCCGCGTTGCTCCCTGGACATGCGCCACCCCTCGACACAGACGGCTGCCGTGCTGGCATAACCACGCGGCATTCGTAAACCCAGCGTAGTTCTCCGGATCCCATGCGTTAAGGGGCATTGTTCCGGTTGGCGGGATTGTGGTCCGTACCGGAGGGCGTCCTCTGCACGGACCGTCGCTGCGTGCTCCCGGTGTGTGGCCGTGCGCCCGCCCGTGCGCTCTTCTCCGGCCACCGGGGGAGCGGTTCCATGGCGATTGCGTGGGTCGGCCCGCTGTACTGGGTCCAGCGGGCTGGGGGACGCCGCCGCCTACATCCCCGCGGGCGGCGGACCGGTCCGGGAGGCGTGGCCCGCCTCCCGGACTGCGCGACTCCGGGTGGTGCGCAGAGCCTGTACGGAGCGTGTTCACAGCTGTCCGTGTGACGCCGATTTGGCCAAAAACAGCCCCCCGGGAAGAGGAGGTTCCGGCGCCCTCACCATGGGGCTTGAGGGCGCGCGGGGTAGCCAAGGGGCGTGTTCCGGGGGCGCATTCGCGTCGTCGGGACGAGCCCCCGGGAGGTCCGCGCGCCGTGACCGGCGCCCGGCCACCGGCACATGACGTCCTCGCCCGGGTATCCGCGGGGGCGCATTCAGGGGAGCACGTGCGGCTCCGTCGACGCTCTGCGGCGCGCCCTTCATGGCAGCATGGGGAACCAGTTCGTACGGTGCACTGGTTCCCCGGCCTGTGGAGGCGTCGATGCGGTGGTTGGTGGGGTGGAGCAGCACCGCCGTGGGAGCCGCGGGAAGGGCGGGGGCCGACGGCTCCGCCGGGGCCACCGGGTACGACGGTGAGACGGTGCAGCCCGTGGGGTCCCAGCTCCTGTGGGGCGGCCCCGACCCCCTGTGGGCGGTCGGCGACTGGCGCCCCGACGAGGTGCGCGTCGTCACCGTCGACCCCGGGACCCGGATCGCCGTGCTCGGTATCTGCGGCGCCTCCGACGAGCAGCTGCGCGTCGGGCTCTTCGCCGCGCGCGGCGGCGCGCTGCGGCACCTGACCGCGTGGCCCGGCAGCTACACGGCGGTCGTCCAGGTCGGCCGGCGGATCACCGTCTGCGGCGACCTCGCGGGCGCGCGGCCCGTGTTCCACACCCCCTGGGCGGGCGGCACGGCGTACGCGACCGCCGCCCTGCCCCTCGCCGATCTCGTCGAGGCCAACCTCGACTTCGGGCACCTCGCCGCACTGCTGGCCGCACCGGACGTGCCGGCCGCGCTGGACGACTCCACCCCGTACGACGGCGTGAAGCGCATTCCGCCGGGGCATGCGCTGATCCTGCGCGCCGGGGCGCGCGAGATCGCCGGGTACGAGCAGGTCGCCTCGCTCGCCGTGGCGGCACCCGCCGCCGACCCGGACAGAGCCGTCGACGGCGTGCGGGACGCGTTGGTCGAAGCCGTACGGACCCGCCTCGCCGCGCCCCGGCACGTCCCCGGGGACGGCATCGACCCCGGGCCGGTACCGGGCATGGGGCCCGCCGAACGCCGTGCAGCACGCGGCATGCCGGTGCCCGGGATCGGCGCCGACCTGTCCGGCGGACCGGCCTCGGGAACGCTGGCGCTGCTGGCCGCCGGGCTGCCGGGGACACCGGGCACCGTGCTCGGGCACGGCACGGGCGCGGGCGAACGGCTGCTCGCCGTCACCTTCAACGACCTGGCCGTCGGCGGCCGGGAGTCCGAACTGGAGCGGGCGGGCGCCCTGGCCGCCAACCCGCGGCTGCACCACGTGGTCGTCACCGGCGGCGAGGAGTCCCTGCCGTACGCCGTGCTCGACGGGCCCCTGACCGACGAACCGGGCTCCTGCCTGGTGTCGGCGGCACGGCACCGGGTCCGGCTGGCCGCCGGCAGCGCGGACCACTTCACGGGCTACGGGGCGCGGCAGGTGCTGGACGCCCATCCGGCCAGGCTGGCCGACCTGCTGATGGACCGCAAGCGCCGCCATCTCGTACGCCCGGTCGCCGCGCTCGCCAAGGCCGACGGCTCGGTGCTGGTCCCCGCGCGCGTGTACGCCGCGGCCCGGCGCCTGTCGCGCACGTCCTACCGCGCGGGCGTCGAGGGCCTCGCCGAGCGGCTGCTGCGCCGGCGCTTCGACGAGCCGGCCGGCGGGGGCGGCGGTGCCATGGAGGCGTCGCTCGCCGTGCTCACCTGGGCCGGGCCCGGGCCGGCGGCGCGGTGGCTGACCGGGGAAGCGCTCGCTGAAGTATCGGTTCGCCTCCAGGCCTCCCTCCAACGGGCCGGGACCGGGCCGGGACAGCGGCCGGGCGACTTCCGCGCGCGGGCGGCACTGGCCCGGCAGGCGGCCGAGGTGCGGGTGCTGGAGCAGGCCGCGGAGATCCGCTTCCAGCGGCTGCACGCGCCGTTTCTCGACAACCAGGTCGTCCGCGCCTGCCGTGCGCTGCCGGAGGCGCTGCGCGTCCAGCCCGGGGCGCGGGCCGCGATCCTGCGCACGGTGCTGGAGGGCGCCGGGGTGAGCGAGTTGCCGAGCGGCTGGGGGGCGCCGACGCAGGCACTGGCCGTCTCCGCCGCGCGGACGGGACTGCGGGCCTCCGCCGACTCCCTGCTGGCGCTGTTCGACACACCGCTGCTCGCCGAGGCGGGGCTGGTCGAGGCGCGGGTCGTGCGCAAGGCGGTGCGCGGGGCGGCCTCGGGCGAGCCGCTGCCGCTGGACGGACTGGCCGGCCTGGTCTCCCTGGAGCTCTGGCTCCGCCGCCTCCTCGCCCGCCGGGGCACCTGCTGGACCGGCACCCCGGCACGGCAACGCGCGGTCCCCGCGGGCATCGCGCCGCAGCGCGGGGCGCTGGGGAGCGCGGGGGCCGTGGTGCGACGGGGGTGACGGCGCCCGCGGCGGTCCGCGCGAGTTCGGCGGGGTGCCGGTCCAGCAGGTGCCCCGGCGCGGCCGCGCCGACGACGCACGGGGCCGGACCGGACACCACCGCGGCCCCTACCCGCGGGTGAAGCGCGACTGCGCCCGGTCCGCGAGCGCCACCGGGCCGCCGGGAACCACCGGGTTCCCGCCCTGGACCGGCCCCGAGTTCCACAGCCGGACGCCGTCCGCGTACACCGAGAAGCGGACCTCGCCGAGCTTCCTCGTCAGGTCGTCGACGTCGGCCAGGGCGTCGTAGGACGAGCAGGAGCGGCCGAGGTCGACGGTGACGTCGTACGTCGGCTCGCTCCACCGG
>NZ_BDJC01000044.1 GCF_002005565.1 Streptomyces sp. JHA26
GGCACGTCGGCCCGCTCCCCCGCGCGCTCGTCGCGCGCCTTGCGGAAGGCGGCCAGCGCGGCGGCCTCACCGGGCAGTTCGCCGCTGGTCGGGGCGGGGTGCGCCGCGAGGGCCTCCAGGGCCCCGGCGAGCCGTTCGGCCCGGTCCCGGACCGCGGGGTCGACGGCCTTCAGCGACTCCCCGCGCAGCAGGACCTCCGCCGTTTCACGGTCCAGCCACCCGTCCTGCTCGTCCGCCATCACATGTCCTTCTGCGTCCGCGCACGCGTATGCGTCACAGTCGCGGACGTCACCGCACGGCCGCGCGGTTCTCGCTGGGGCGGCACGGCGTGGAGCGCCCCGATGGATTCCGGATCGCCGCCGAGCAGTTCGGCCAGGCGCTTGAGCCCGCGGTGCGCCGCCGTGCGGACGGCGCCGGGACGCTTGCCCAGCGTCCGGGCCGCGCTCTTGGCGTCCAGGCCGACGACCACCCGCAGGACGACCGCCTCGGCCTGGTCCTGGGGCAGCCGTGCGATGAGGGAGAGGGCGCTGTCGGTGGCCAGGGCCTCGATGGCCTCACCGGCGGTGTCGGAATCGGCGGCCCGGCCGGCCAGCTCGGTCTCGTCGCCGCCGATCGCGGGCCGGCGTCCGCGCAGACGGATGTGGTCCAGCGCGCGGTTGCGGGCGATGCGGGCGGCCCAGCCGCGGAACCGGTCCGCGTCACCGTCGAAACGCTCCAGGTCACGGGCGATCTGGAGCCACGCCTCGGATGCCACGTCCTCGGCGTCCGGATCACCGACCAGCGTCCGCACGTACGCGAGCAACCGCGGGTGCACCGCCCGGTACACCGTCCGGAACGCGGTCTCGTCCCCGTCCTGTGCCGCACGCACCGCGGCGGTCAGCTCCGCGTCGTCCCCCAGCACCGAACGCGCCTCTCTCTGCGCCTGAGCCGGTACCGCTCTCGCGGACCGGGTGCTCGCCGTCGTGGTTCCACATGGAGTGGTTGCGGTGGTCCACCGCTGGTGTGATGCGGGAGGAAGCTCCCCCGCTGGTCGGCGCGAAAGGCACGTTACGTCTTGAAACCGCCGCTCGTCCATGTCCTCATCGCATTGCCGTACAAGACGCAACTAAGCCGTGACTCGGTGAGGTGTGACAGAAAACGCGAAGGCGACGCTGTAGGGAGTGCGGGCCGCCGCGCGACCCGTGCCGCGCGACGGCCGGGGCCTCTCCTGTGGGGGGTGGCGGCTCCGGCCGTCGCCCCGGCCACCGCCGTCGCCTCCGGCGCGGGGCCACCCGCCGCGGCCCCGGCCCGCCTTCTTCCCTTGCCTGCGTCCCCGCGGGGCGGTCACGGCCCGGCGGGCGTCAACCCCGTCCGCGCGCCCTGCGGGACACCACCGCCCGCAGCACCCGGCGCCCCTCGACGGACACGTCCAGGGCGCCGCGCAGCCCTGCCGGGCCGTGGCCCGCGAGCAGTTCCAGGACGGTGACCTGGCGGCGCAGTTCGGCGACGACCAGCGGCGACGTCCCCCACGCGGACTCCTCGCCGCCGGTGTCGGCGCCACCGGCGGCCACCGTCGCGGGGTCGAGGAGCCGGTGGATCCGCAGCGAGGCCACGGAGCAGGCGTCGGCCCAGGCCCGCACCTCGGCGGCCGAGCACCCGGCCGGGGCGGCGGCCAGCATCCGCCGGGCCAGCAGGACGGCCTCGTCCTCACCGGCCGCGTCGGGCCCGGCGAGCTCGCCGCGCACCTGCTCCCACCCCGGTGCCCAGGCGGGCCCGCCCCCGGTCGCGTCCCCGTCGGCGAGGGTCGCCCACAAGGGCCGCAGCACGTCGTCGTCGCCGTCCAGCAACGGCAGGCAGCGGTCCAGACAGGCGAGTCCGCTCGCGGCGAGCCCGCGTGCGTCGGCCTGCGCGATCAGTTCCACCAGACTCATCCGGCGCCTCCTCGTCCCTACCGCCCCGGCCCGCGCTCCGCCGCGGACCCCGCACTTCCCCCTACTGCGCGCGACGGCCCGCGAGTGTCACAGCGGCACCACGCCCAGCCGGTCGAGGAAGCGGAAGAACAGGTCCTCGGCCGTCGGGGCCGCCCCGGACGCGGAGCCCGGGCCGGGGACCGCGCCGTCCCCCGGCTCCGCCGCCAGCACGTCGGTCAGTTCCCCGGCGTCCGCGGTGCGCCCGGCCTCGGCGGCCCAGGCGACGGCACGCTCGGCGGCGTCACGGGGCTCGAGGAAGTAGTCCTCCAGGGTGAGCCCCTCGTTCTCGGCGCCGAGGTACTGGGCCATCGCGGTCCGCGCCAGGCAGGTCGTCCACGCCCCGCCCCCGGGCGCCGCCGCCTCCACGACCACGCAGGCGCTGTCCATGACGTACCCGAACAGCGCGGGCGCGCCGGTCTGCGCGGCCAGGTCGTTCATGTTGCCGACGTCGCCCTCGCCGCCCGGGTACTCCCACAGCTGCCAGCCGCCCGGCGCGGACGCCCGCAGGTCCATGTCCGCGGCGCCCGCCAGCGCGTCCAGCTCCACGAGCGGCCGCTCGGCGCGGCCCACGACGAAATATCCCCAGTAGCCCATGTCCCGGCTCCCCCCGGCGTGTCGGTTCGGCTCGCCCACACATCACCACAGTCGCACGGGAGTGCGCAGCCGGATCGGACGATACGGCGCGACCGGCCCGCGCCCCGGTCGGTCGAGCCGGTCAGTCGAGCCGGTCGGCCAGCGTCTTGAAGTCGGTCCAGGACAGCTCGGGCCTGTCCGGGTCCCACAGCTTCTGGACCGTCGCCGCCAGCGGCAGCCGGATGCCGGCGGCGACCTGGGCCGGGGTCTGGGCGTTCGGGATGTCGCCCCAGACCGCGAAGCTGCCGCCGAGTATCTGGTCGTCGTACTTCGCGTCGACGGCCGTGGTGCCCCGCAGGACGCGCGGGGTCCACTGCTCGTAGATGCGCTCGCCGGTCGGGTAGACGAAGGTCTGCGGCTCGCCGAGCACGTAGTAGAGGAACTCGTCGTTGTAGTTGAGGACCTCGCGGCCCGCGCCCAGGTACTCCGCGGGCGGCCGGGCGCCGATCTCCTTGCCGGTCCAGTAGGCGACCTTGATGTCCTTCAGGGGCTCGACGGAGGTGTCCTTGAAGAAGCCGTCGTTCCAGGCGCGCGGGGTGCGGTCGTCGGCCAGGACGGTCTTGGCGCGGTCGTTGAGCCAGCCGGTGGTGAGGTCGGCGACGGTGCCGCCGGAACCGTAGGCCCTGCGGGCGGCGGCGGCCAGCGTCGGGTAGGACGCCTCGGGGTCGGGCACCACGAGCGCCTGGTACTCGTCGGCGCCCAGGTGGAACTGGGAGCCGGGGAAGAGGGCGGCGTACTCGTTCAGCAGGTCGTCGACGATCTCGCCGGCCTCCGGCTTGGAGATGTCGATCGCGCCGCGCGTGGCCGTGCCCCGGGCGTTGCGCAGCTGGAGGTCGGGGTGGGCGGCGATCACCGCGCCGAGGTGTCCCGGCGAGTCGATCTCGGGGACGACGGTGATGTGCCGGGAGGCGGCGAGGTCGGTTATCTCCTTGACCTCGGCCTTGGTCAGGTGGTCCTGGGAGACGATCTCCGGGTGCGAGTCGGACTCGATGCGGAAGGCCTGGTCGTCGGAGAAGTGCAGGCCCAGCTCGTTGTACTTCAGGTCGCCCAGCTCGCGGACCCGGTCCTTGATCCAGTCGGCGTCGTAGTGCTTGCGGGCGATGTCGAGCATGAAGCCCCGCTTGGGCTTGGCCGGCTCGTCCCTCACCACGCCCTCCGGCGCGGTGCCGCCGCCGTCCACCGCCTGCTTCAGGGTGCGGGTGCCGTAGAAGACGCCCGCCTCGGCCGGCCCGCTGACGGTGACGCGGCCGTCGCGCACGGTCATGGTGTACGACTCGGGGTTCGCGCCCTCGTCGGCCTCGATCTCCAGCCGCAGGTCCCCGGCGCGCGCGTCGTCCTTCTCGCCGGCGTACGCCATCCCCAGCTCGCCGGCCACCAGGCGCCCCTCGTCGGCGAGGGACGCGTCGGCGACGACGACCCGGTGACCGGGGCCGGGCCGCCAGCCGGGGCCGCGGGCCGGGGTGTGCTGCCGTACGGCCGGTATGGTCCGTGGCTCCTGGGACAGGGCGTAGGAGCGGCTGGGAGCGGGCGGGGTGGAGGGGGCGGCCGCCTCGTCGGAGGACCGTGCCGCGGAGCCCGCGGGCCCGGCGCTCCCGTCGCCGTCGGTGGCCCACAGGCCGACTCCCACGCCGAGCGCCGCGACCGCCGCGCCGGCGATCACCGCCCGCTGCCTGACCTTGTGCGCCGGTGTCCGGCGTCCGTGCTGGCTCACATCGCCAACCTAAGTCCGCCCGCTCCACAACGCGTCCACCACATGTTCCGAAACTCTTCCGTTCGGGTGAAATTCGGGCAGCGTACGGACAGGTGATGTCCTTGCTCGATAACGTGTCGGCACATCTTTCGCACAATCCCCTGCCGACACACACGTGACGCCCACAAGGACCCACGCCGCCTGTGCACCGCCTCCCAGACCTCCCCGGCCGAGTCGCCATACCGGTGCCGCCGCAAACCCGCGCCGCGCCGGCCGTCGGCTCCCCGCTGGAGCACTTCAACACCGTCCCCGCCGACGAGGCCGTCCGGACCCTGCTCGCCTGCCTGAACAGCCGCCACTGGGCCCGGCTCCTCGTCTCCCACCGGCCCTACCCGGACCTGCCGGCGCTGCTGGCGGCGGCCGACGAGGCGACGTACGACCTGACCCCGCGGGACCTGGCGGAGGCGCTGGCGGCCGAGGCCCTGCCCGCCCTGCCGGAGGACATGTACGCGGTGGCCCACACGGCCCTGAGCGCGGCGACGGCGGCCTACGAGAGCCGCTTCGGACACGCGTTCGCCATCTGCCTGGACGGCATGCCGCCGAACGAGGCGCTGGACCACGCCCTGGCGGCCATCCGGTCACGATTGACGAACGATCCGGACGAGGAACGGCTGGTGGCGGCCGAAGAGCTCCGGCGCCTGGCGGAGACGCGCCTGACCTGCACCTTCGGGGACACGGGGCCATGACGTCGGCGGCTCCGCCGCGCGGTCGCGAGCGACCGCCGGCGGCCCGCATCCCGGAATCCGGGCGAACCATGCCGTTCCGGTAGCCGTCCGCAGTCGGCCGACTGCTCCTTTGAGTGCAACTTTGATCACATAGGCAGGCCCCCCGTAAGCAGCACAGGAACACGTCGCTACCATGCTGGGGGCCGGTGGACCGTACCCGGCCGGGCCCGACCGACAAGGAAAGCCGGCGCGGCCCCAATCCCCGCTCCCGGAGGAAATTTCCGTGCCGGCTGGAACGCTGTACCGCGGCCGGGAAGGAATGTGGTCCTGGGTGGCTCACCGAGTCACCGGCGTCCTCATCTTCTTCTTCCTGTTCGTTCACGTGCTGGACACCGCGCTCGTCCGCGTGTCCCCCGAGGCCTACGACACCGTCGTGGCCACGTACAAGAACCCGATCGTCGCGCTGCTGGAGTACGGCCTCGTCGCCGCCATCCTGTTCCACGCGCTCAACGGTCTGCGTGTCATCGCCGTCGACTTCTGGATCAAGGGCGCCCGCTACCAGAAGCAGATGCTCTGGGCCGTCGTCGCCGTCTGGGTCGTGCTGATGCTCGGGGCGATCTACCCCGTCCTCGGCCACGCCGCTCGTGAACTGTTCGGGAGCTGACGCGCATGTCCACCTCTGAATCCACCGCTTCCGGGATCGGCCCCGTCGAGGGCGCCTCCGTCTACACGGTCGACAACCCGGCACCGCTGATCGAAGCCCCCCGCGTCCGGACCAAGAAGACCCCGAAGTCCACCCGGGGCAACTTCGAGATGGTCGCCTGGCTCTTCATGCGCCTGTCCGGCGTGGTGCTGGTCGTCCTGGTCCTCGGGCACCTGCTCATCCAGCTCGTGCTGGACGGCGGCGTCTCGAAGATCGGCTTCGCCTTCGTGGCCGGCCGCTGGGCCTCGCCGTTCTGGCAGGTCTGGGACCTGCTGATGCTGTGGCTGGCGATGCTGCACGGCGCCAACGGCCTGCGCACGGTCATCAACGACTACGCGGAGCGGCCGAACACCCGGCTGTGGCTCAAGGGCCTGCTCTACACCGCCACGGTGTTCACCATCCTGCTGGGCACGCTGGTGATCTTCACCTTCGACCCGAACATCCGCTAGGCACGGGGCTGCGAGAATCATGAAGATCCACAAGTACGACACCGTCATCGTCGGCGCCGGTGGCGCCGGCATGCGCGCGGCCATCGAGTCGACCAAGCGCAGCCGCACCGCCGTCCTGACCAAGCTCTACCCCACCCGCTCCCACACGGGCGCCGCGCAGGGCGGCATGGCCGCCGCGCTGGCCAACGTGGAGGAGGACAACTGGGAGTGGCACACCTTCGACACGGTCAAGGGCGGTGACTACCTGGTCGACCAGGACGCCGCCGAGATCCTGGCCAAGGAGGCCATCGACTCCGTCCTCGACCTGGAGAAGATGGGCCTGCCGTTCAACCGGACGCCGAACGGCACCATCGACCAGCGCCGCTTCGGCGGTCACTCCCGCAACCACGGCGAGGCCCCGGTCCGCCGGTCCTGCTACGCCGCGGACCGCACCGGCCACATGATCCTCCAGACGCTGTACCAGAACTGCGTCAAGGAGGGCGTGGAGTTCTTCAACGAGTTCTACGTCCTGGACCAGCTGATCACCGAGGTCGACGGCGTCAAGAAGTCCGCCGGCGTGGTGGCGTACGAGCTGGCGACCGGCGAGATCCACGTCTTCCAGGCGAAGTCCGTGATCTACGCCTCCGGCGGCACCGGCAAGTTCTTCAAGGTGACGTCGAACGCGCACACGCTGACCGGTGACGGTCAGGCCGCCGTGTACCGGCGCGGGCTGCCGCTGGAGGACATGGAGTTCTTCCAGTTCCACCCGACCGGCATCTGGCGCATGGGCATCCTGCTGACGGAGGGCGCCCGCGGTGAGGGCGGCATCCTCCGCAACAAGGACGGCGAGCGCTTCATGGAGAAGTACGCGCCGGTCATGAAGGACCTCGCGTCCCGTGACGTCGTCTCGCGCTCCATCTACACGGAGATCCGCGAGGGCCGCGGCTGCGGTCCCGAGGGCGACCACGTCTTCCTCGACCTCACCCACCTCCCGCCGGAGCAGCTGGACGCCAAGCTGCCCGACATCACGGAGTTCGCGCGGACCTACCTCGGCATCGAGCCCTACACGGACCCGATCCCGATCCAGCCCACCGCGCACTACGCCATGGGCGGCATCCCGACCAACGTCCAGGGTGAGGTCCTCGCGGACAACACCACCGTCGTGCCGGGCCTGTACGCGGCCGGCGAGGTCGCCTGCGTGTCCGTGCACGGCGCCAACCGCCTGGGCACCAACTCGCTGCTGGACATCAACGTCTTCGGCAAGCGGGCCGGCATCGCCGCCGCGGAGTACGCGCAGAAGGCGGACTTCGTCGAGCTGCCGGAGAACCCGGAGTCCCTGGTCGTCGAGCAGATCGAGCGGCTGCGCACCTCCACCGGCTCCGAGCGGGTGGCGACGCTGCGCCGCGAGCTGCAGGAGACCATGGACGCCAACGTCATGGTGTTCCGCACCGAGCAGACGATCAAGACGGCCGTCGAGAAGATCGCCGAGCTGCGCGAGCGCTACAAGAACGTGGCCATCCAGGACAAGGGCCGGCGGTTCAACACCGACCTGCTGGAGGCCGTCGAGCTGGGCAACCTGCTCGACCTGGCCGAGGTCATGGCGGTCTCCGCGCTCGCCCGCAAGGAGTCGCGCGGCGGTCACTACCGCGAGGACTACCCCAACCGCGACGACGTCAACTTCATGCGCCACACCATGGCGTACCGCGAGGTGGGCGACGACGGCACCGAGTCCATCCGTCTGGACTACAAGCCGGTCGTCCAGACCCGCTACCAGCCGATGGAGCGTAAGTACTGATGGCTACCCCTGTCCTGGAGAAGAGCGACAAGGCCCCCGAGCCCGGTTTCGCCGACTCCCCCTACATCACCGTCACGGTCCGTGTCCGCCGGTTCAACCCGGAGGTCTCGGCCGAGGCGACCTGGCAGGACTTCCAGCTGGAGATCGACCCGAAGGAGCGCGTCCTCGACGCCCTTCACAAGATCAAGTGGGACCTGGACGGCACGCTGACCTTCCGCCGTTCCTGCGCCCACGGCATCTGCGGGTCCGACGCCATGCGGATCAACGGCAAGAACCGGCTGGCCTGCAAGACGCTGATCAAGGACATCAACCCCGAGAAGCCGATCACGGTCGAGCCCATCAAGGGCCTGACGGTCCTGAAGGACCTCGTGGTCGACATGGAGCCGTTCTTCCAGGCGTACCGGGACGTGATGCCCTTCCTGATCACGAAGGACACCAACGAGCCGACGCGCGAGCGCCTGCAGTCCGCCGAGGACCGCGAGCGCTTCGACGACACGACCAAGTGCATCCTGTGCGCGGCGTGCACGTCCTCGTGCCCGGTGTTCTGGAACGACGGGCAGTACTTCGGCCCGGCCGCGATCGTGAACGCCCACCGCTTCATCTTCGACTCGCGTGACGAGGCCGGGGAGCAGCGGCTGGAGATCCTCAACGACCGCGACGGCGTCTGGCGCTGCCGCACGACCTTCAACTGCACGGACGCCTGCCCGCGCGGCATCGAGGTCACCAAGGCGATCGCGGAGGTGAAGCGGGCGCTGATCACGCGCCGCTTCTGACGTCCGTCGGTTCGCCGCCGTAGGCCGGTGAGGGCCCCGTTTCCCCTGGAAGCGGGGCCCTCTGGCATATGCCACGCGTTCGGGTGAAGGGCCGATGAAGCACCCCGCGGGCCCGGTCCGGCCTACGATGATGCTCTCGACACCAGCCCCCAGGAGGCACGCGATGTCCGCAGCATCCGTAGAGCTGCCCCACGGCGACCTTCCGCTGATCGCGGAGGCGAACCGCCTCATGGACCGCAACCCGGGCTACCGCGTCGAGATCATCGGAGGCCAGCTCCTCGTGACCCCGCCCCCCGACGTTCCGCACTCGCGGGCCCTCACCAAACTCATGCGCCCGTTCATCGCTGCGGGCCTTGACGACGGCGAAACCGAAGTACACCAGGGCATCGGTCTCTGGCTGCCCACCGACGCCGAGGACTACGCCATTCCGGACCTGGCGATCGTGGATGCCGACATCGACGACCACCTCGTCGAGAACAACTGCTACGACCCGGTCTGCTTCCGTCTCGTCCTGGAGGTCACCTCCAGCAACTGGAAGAACGACCTGAGGGCCAAGGTCACCGCCTACGCCGCCGCCATGGTCCCCGTCTACATGATCGTCGACCGCAAGCACGAGCGGCTCCACGTCCTCACCGACCCCGACTGCGCCGACTACTACACCCACCGCGTCCACTCCCCCGGTGAGCACGTCACCCTCCCCGGCTCCCTCGGTGCCGAGGTCACGCTGGACGTCGCCGAGATCCTTGCCGCCGGACGGACGAAGCCCGCGCCCGACGAGGGCTGACAATCAGCCGTTCCGGGCGATGACCGTCCTAGCCTGACGCCATGTCAGATGACGAGTCGTACGAACTGCTCGGGTTCGACAACGTGCTGCTGCCCGTCGGGGACCTCGGTGAGGCCGTCGGGTTCTACGAGCGGGCCGGCTTCCCCGTGGCCTTCCGGCTCGACGAGGCCGGCATCGCGCTGCTGAAGGTCGGTGGCGAGACGCCGGGCGTCCTGCTGCGGGCCGAGGAGGAGTTCGGGCGGCGCCCGCCCCCGTGGCCCTCCGCGCGGGTCTGGCTGGAGGTCCCCGACGCCCGCACGGCGGCCCGGGCGCTGCGCGAGGCGGGCGTCGCGCCGCTCGACGAGCCGTTCCCCGTCGCCACCGGCTGGACCGTCGAGTTCGCCGACCCGTGGGGCAACGTCATCGGCCTCACGGACTACTCCAAGCGCCCGGAGCTGGGCCGCCGGCCGTAGGACCGACGCGGCCACCGGTCGCGTGACGCGGACCACTCCACCCTTGAGTTGAACACGTTCAAAAGCAGGTCTACAGTCACCCCTGTCAGCGTTTTGAACGCGTTCAAGAAGGGGTGGGGCATGGACCGCACCGTCATCGCCTACGTCATCTACCTGGTCGTCAGCATCGGTCTGACCGTCTGGGTGGCCCGCACGCTCAGCCGCAACGGGCGGGTCTTCCTCGCCGACGTCCTGCACGGCAACGAGAAGCTCGCCGACGCCGTCAACCACCTCCTGGTGGTCGGCTTCTACCTCGTCAACCTCGGCTTCGTCGCCCTGTACCTGAGCGACGACGAGACCATCACCGACACCCGCGGCATCTTCGAGGCGCTGTCGACCAAGCTGGGCGTGGTGCTGCTGGTGCTCGGCGTGATGCACCTGGGCAACGTGTACGTGCTCAACAAGATCCGGCGGCGCGGCATGATGGAGCGCGAGCAGGTGCCGCCGGTCCCGCCGCAGGGCTGGGTGGCCCCGACGGCCGGGGCCTGAGCCGATGGCCCCCGCTCCCGGGACGGCGGCCGGCGCCCCCGTGCGCCGGCTCACCGTCCTCTACGACGCCGAGTGCTCCCTGTGCACCCACGTGCGGGACTGGCTGCTGCGCCAGCCCCGGCTGGTGCCGCTGGAGCTGGTCCCGGCCGGGTCGGACGAGGCCCGGCGGTGCTTCCCCGGGCTCGACCACGGCGCCTCCCTCGACGAGGTCACCGCCGTCGGCGACGCCGGGCAGGTCTACCGGGGCGCCGCCGCCTGGATCGTCGTCCTGTGGGCGCTGCGCGGGTACCGCCGCCTCGCCCACCGGCTCGCCACGCCCACCGGCGCCCGGCTGGCCCGGGGCGCCGTCCTGGCCGCCGCCAAGTGGCGGGAGGGGCAGCGGCGGTGGGGCGGCGACGGGTACCGCCGCGCGGACGGGTGGGTCTACGAGCCGCGGCTGGGGTGGCTGTACACCGGGCCGGGCTGCGACGACGGCGCCTGCGTCACTCGTTAGGCTCTCTTCTCGTGCCTGCGACCAACGACGGCCCCGACGGCGGAGCCCCCCTCAGCAAGTCCGGACAGACCCGCGCGCTGATCCTGGAGACGGCCATGCGGCTGTTCCAGGAACGCGGCTACGACCGGACGACCATGCGGGCCATCGCCCAGGAGGCCGGCGTCTCCGTCGGCAACGCCTACTACTACTTCGCGGGCAAGGAGCACCTGATCCAGGGCTTCTACGACCGGATCGCCGCCGAGCACCAGGCGGCGGTCCGCGAGGTGCTGGCGAAGGAGACCGACCTGGAGGCGCGGCTCGCCGGCGTGCTGAAGGCGTGGCTGGACATCGCGACGCCGTACCACGAGTTCGCGGTGCAGTTCTTCAAGAACGCCGCCGACCCGGACAGTCCGCTCAGCCCCTTCTCCCCGGAGTCGGAGCACGCGCGCGTGGAGGCCATCAGCGTCCACCGGCAGGTGCTGGCCGGCACCAGGACCAAGGTGCCCGAGGAGCTGCGGGACATCCTGCCCGAGCTGATGTGGCTCTCCCAGATGGGGCTGGTCCTGTACTGGGTCTTCGACCGCACCCCGGGCCGCGAGCGCAGCTACCGGCTGGCCGAGCGCGGGGCCCGGCTCACCGCGCGGGGTGTCGCGCTGGCCAGGTTCCGGGTGCTGCGCCCGCTGGTGCGCGAGGTGCACGAGCTGTTCACGGACTTCCTGCCCGGCATGACGGGCGCGCTGCCCGACCCGGCGGCCAGGAAGGCCACCGGTCAGGCCTGACGGGACGCCAGCTCGATCACCGTGATGTCCGACGGCGCCCCGACCCGCGTGGGCGGGCCCCAGGCGCCCGCGCCCCGGCTGACGTACAGCTGGGTGTCGCCGTAGCGCTCCAGGCCCGCCAGCGTCGGGTTGGCGGCGCCCGCGACGAGGCTGCCCGGCCAGAGCTGGCCGCCGTGGGTGTGGCCGGAGAGCTGGAGGTCGACGCCGTGCTCGACGGCGTCGTGGATCTGCACCGGCTGGTGGGCGAGCAGCACGCAGGCGCGGTCCCGGTCACGGTCGCCGAGGGCCTTGACGTAGTCGGGGCCCTGGCCCTCGTCCTCGCCCGCCACGTCGTTGACGCCGGCCAGGTCGAAGTGGGGCAGCTCGGTGCGGGCGTTCTCCAGCGGGACCAGGCCGAGGCGGCGTACCTCGGCCACCCACTGCTCGGCGCCGGAGAAGTACTCGTGGTTGCCGGTGACGAAGTACGCGCCGTGCCGGGCCCCGAGCCGGGACAGGGGCGCCGCCGCCGGGCCGAGGTCCTTCACGCTGCCGTCCACCAGGTCGCCGACGACGGCGATGAGGTCGGGCTGCGTGGAGTTGATCGTGTCGACGACCGTCTGCGCGAAGCCCCGGCCGAGCACCGGGCCGAGGTGGATGTCGCTGACCACGGCGATGCGGAAGCCGTGCGCGGCGCGCGGCAGCTTGGCCAGCGGCACGGTGACCCGCTTCACCTTCGGGCCGCGCAGCACGCCGTACGTGCCGTACCCGACCGTCCCGACGGCCGCCGCGGCCGCGGCACCGGCGACGACGCGGGAGACGAACAGGCGGCGCGAGGGGACGGCGAGGGGGCTCGGGGGCGTGGTGCCGGACGCGGTGGACGGCTCGGGGTCGGCGGGGGGTGTCCGGGGCGGCGCGGTGCCCGCCGGTACGCGCTCCGGGTCCGCGGCCGGGGCGGGCAGCTCACCGGGGTCCGCCGGCCGCGCGGCCGCCCGCCGCTCCAGGAACCGGCGCAGCAGCGGCCGTACGACCTCGCCCGCCAGCACCGCCAGCAGCAGGTAGAGCGCCAGGGCCAGCCACAGGAAGCCCGGCCAGGCCAGGGTGCGCTGCAGCCAGAAGGGGGCGCCGGCGCGCTCGGCGACCAGGGCGCCGACGGCCAGTGCCCAGCCGCCGGCGATCACCACGGCGCCGATGCGGCGCGCGGTGCCGGGACCGCGGGTCGTGTCGCGGAACAGGCGCCGCCACACGTACCAGTTGGCCGTCACCACCACGGCCACCACGGCCAGTGCGACGAGCGCGAAGACGACCACCATGCCGTCGGATCCCCTCAGTCGTGTCGTCGGTGACGTTATGACGTTCGGCGCAGTGCGCGCACTCCGCGCAACCCGATGACCCCGACGGCCGTCCCCAGGAGGAAGGAGACGATCGCGAGCAGCAGGTGCACCCAGAAGTACGCCGTGGGGTCGCCGTCCTCGAAGGCCAGCCCGCTGGCGTCCTCGACCAGGTTTTTGACGAAAGTGATCCAGATGATCCAGCTCCACACCCCGAAGGCGAGCAGGAACCAGGAGACGGGGCGGCTGAGCTTCATGAATCCAGTATCACCGCCGCCCGTCCGATTCCGTGCCCGGGGTGGGGAGCGGGGTGGGAGCACGCCGGCGCCGGGCGGTACGTTCTCGCTCGTGCCCGCATCCAAGAAGACCGGCCGGCGCTCCCTGCTGGTCACCTCCGCCGCCCTGACCGCCCTGACCCTCACGCCGGCCGCGTACGCGGCGCCCGGCCCGTCGACGAGCCCCTCGGCCACTCCCCCGGCGACGATGTCGTCCGTGGGCGGCACGCGGCTCGGGCAACCCGGGAACCAGGTCGACCTCGCGGGCGGGGCGCCCGTCCTGCCCAAGGACCTCACCGCCCGCTCCTGGATCGTGGCCGACGCCGAGACCGGCGACGTGCTCGCCGCGCACAACGCCCACTGGCGGCTGGCCCCGGCGAGCACCCTGAAGATGCTGTTCGCCGACACGCTGCTGCCGAAGTGGCCGAAGACCACGCGGCACAAGGTGGCGGTGTCCGACCTCGCGGGCGTCGGCCCCGGGTCCAGCCTGGTCGGCGTCAAGGAGGAGGAGACGTACACGGTCGAGGACCTGTGGCGCGGCGTCTTCCTGATGTCGGGCAACGACGCCGTGCACGTGCTGGCCGCGATGAACGGCGGCGTCGACAAGACCGTGGCGGAGATGAACCAGCACGCCGAGGAGCTGCAGGCCCTCGACACCACCGTGGTCAGCCCCGACGGCTACGACGCCCCGCGCCAGGTCTCCTCCGCGTACGACCTGACGCTGTTCGCCCGCTCGGGGCTGCAGAAGAAGGACTTCCGCGAGTACGCCTCGACGGTCCGCGCCAAGTTCCCGGGCGAGACGGCCAAGGACAAGAAGGGCAGGACCTACCGCAAGTCCTTCGAGATCCAGAACACCAACCGTCTGCTGCGCGGCGACTACGACGTGGACGTCTACCCCGGCATCGCCGGCGTGAAGAACGGCAACACCACCAACGCGGGCGCCACCTTCACCGGTGTCGCCGAGCGGAACGGCAGGGTGCTGCTCGTCACCGTGATGAACCCGGCGAAGAGTGAGCACAACGAGGTCTACAAGGAGACCGCCCGGCTGCTCGACTGGGGTTTCCAGGCGGCCGGCAAGGTGAAGCCGGTGGGTGAGCTGGTGCCGCCGCGGAGCGCGGTGCGGGCGAACCCGGGACCCGAGGCCTCGGGTCAGGCCGGGGGCGGCGACGGGAAGGCCGCCGCGGGGACGAAGCCGGTGGCGGGCGCCCCGGCCGCGGACGGCTCCACCGGCGTCGGGACGGCGGCCGGCATCGCCGCCGGGGTGCTGGTGCTGCTCGCGGGCGGCGCGTTCCTGGTCAACCGTCGCTGGCCGCTGCCGGAGCTGGTGCGCCGCCGTCCCCGTCCGTGAGTTCCTCGGCCTTGCTGCCCGTCGCCGTCCAGGCGGCGCAGAACAGCACCAGCTTCGAGGTGAAGTTGATCCACAGCAGCAGGGCGACGGGGACACCGAAGGCGCCGTACATGCTCTTCGTGGCGACGCCCTGCATGTAGCCGCTGAGCAGCAGCTTGAGCAGTTCGAAGCCGACCGCGCCGATCAGGGCGGCCACCAGCAGGCGGCGGCGGGACGGGTGGACGCCGGGGAGCAGGGTCAGCACGTACAGCAGCAGGAGGAAGTCGGCGAGGACGGCGACGGCGAGGGCGGCGACGTGCAGCAGGACGCTGCCGAAGCCGCCCTCGGTGATGCCCAGCTGACGGACGATCCATCCGACGAGCGCCGAGGCGACGGTGGAGATGGCGACGGTGACCAGGAGGGCGCCGCCGAGGCCGACGAGGACGCCCGCGTCCTTGGCCCGGTGCAGGAGCGGGTTCTCCTCCTCGTCCGGCACCTCCCAGACGGCGCGCAGGCAGCCCCGGGTGGCGTCGACCCAGCCGATGCCGGTGAAGAGCAGCAGCAGGCCGGCGATGAGGCCGACGGTGCCGGCGTTGTCGACCAGGCCCTGGATGTTCAACTGGTCGGAGATGCCCGGCACCTGCTCGGCGACCTTGTCCTGGAGCTGGTCCTGTTGCTCCTTGCCGAGCGTGGCGGCGGCGACGGCGGCGGCGAGGCTGAGCAGGGGGAAGAGCGCGACGAAACTGGTGAACGTCATCGCGGCGGCCAGCCGCGTCCACGCGACCCGGTCCAGCCGCTCGTACGACCGCCACGCGTGCGTGGTCGTCAGCCGTGCGATCCACGGCCCCACCACGGGGAGCTTCTTCAGCCAGTCCATGATCCGACCCTGCCCCCGGTCGTCCCGGTCCATGATCCCGGCCGGCGGCCGGTCGTCTCCCCGGAGCGGAAGACCAGTGTCCTTGTGCCCCAGAAACGCAGGATGGTGGCCAGTGCCATGCCGATTCCCGCCCCGGAGACGGTGTCGGCGCGCTGCGAGGTGAGGCCGAGGCCGTAGTGGCTGACGGTCAGGCACAGCAGCTGCACGGCGGCGCCGGCGGCGTTCACGGCGCAGAACACGGCGTACGGGCGCAGGCCGCGGGGGCGGGTGTGCCGGTAGGTGCCCAGCGCGTTGCCCGCGTAGGCCACCGAGCAGCCGGCGGCGAAGGACAGGGCCTTGGCGGTGAGCGGGCCGAGTCCGGCGGGGCCGCGCAGCACGGTGAAGAGACCGAGGTCGACGGCGTAGGCGAGCAGTCCGGCGGTGGCGAAGCCCAGCAGTTCGCGCCGGGCGGTTACCAATTGGCCACCGCCAGGCCGTACATCGCCACCCACACCACGCCGATCAGCGCGAGGGCACGGTCGCGCAGGACGACGTCCTCGGGTTCGCCCGCGGTGCCGCGGTCGGCGAAGACGGCGTAGCGCAGCACGGCGAGGATGAAGGCGACCATGGACAGCTGGCGCCAGGGCAGCACGCTGGTGTGCGGGACTCCGCCCTCCTCCATGGCCCACAGGCAGTAGCCGAGGACGGCGACGCCGGCCGCGAGCTGCCAGACGAAGCGGAGGTAGCCGGTGGTGTACTCGGTGAGCAGGGCGCGGGTGGCGCCCTGCTTGCCGGCCATCTGCACGGCCTCGCTGTAGCGCTTGGCGGAGACCATGAACAGGGCGCCGAAGCCGGTGGTGATGAGGAACCAGCGCGACAGCGGGATGCCCAGCGCCAGCCCGCCGATCATCGCGCGCATCAGGAAGCCGGTGGTGACGACGGCGAGGTCGACGACCAGGACGTGCTTGAGGCTGACGCAGTACGCCACCTGCATCGCGAGGTAGGCGACCAGCAGGGCCGCGACGGGCGGGGGGCACAGCCGGGCCGCGACGAGGGGCGCGAGGACGCCCAGGGCGCCCCCGACGGCGTAGGCGACCGGCACCGGGACCTGTCCGGCGGCGACGGGGCGGTGGCGTTTGACCGGGTGGGCGCGGTCGGCCTCGGCGTCGCGGGCGTCGTTGACGAGGTAGACGGCGGCGGCGCAGGCGGTGAACAGGAGGAAAACGAGGGCGAGTTGTGTCAGGGCGTGCCGGGAGAACAGCTCGCCGGCGGCGGCCGGGGCGGCGACGACCAGGACGTTCTTGATCCACTGGCGGGGGCGCGCGGTCCTGAGCAGGCCGCCCACGAGGCCGCCGCGGGGCGGGTCGGGCTGCGGGGGCTGTTCGGACGAGCGCTGTCGCAGGACGGCCGTGTCGGTCACCGGGTCCCTCCGCGCATCCAGTCGGCGCCGAGCCGGGCCGTGAGCGCGCCGAGGGCCGCGCCCGCCGCCACGTCGGACGGGTAGTGGACGCCGACGACCAGCCGGGACACGCACACGGCGGCGGCCGCCGGCCAGGCCGCGCGCACGCCGAGCGCGCCGAAGACGACGGCGGCGGCCGCGGCGGAGGCGGCGTGGGAGCTGGGGAAGGAGTGCCGGCTCGCGGTGCGCACCAGGGGCCGGACGTGTGCGGGGCGGGGGCGGCGCACGACCCGCTTCACCCCCATGCTGGCCAGGTGCGCGCCCGCGGTGAGCGCGGTGCCGCGCAGCCAGGCCGTCCGTCGCGGGCCGTCCACGGCGGCCGCGGTGAGGCCCGCGGCGAGCCACAGTGCTCCGTGTTCCCCGGCCCAGGACAGGGCGCGCGCGGCGGCGGCCACGCGCGGGTCCGTGCCGCAGGCTCTGAGCGCCGTCACGATCCGGTGGTCCATGTCGTCGAGGTCGTCCATGGGGACTCACTGTTCACGCCGGAGGCGTGGTAAGTCCGGCATCCTCGGGCGACATACCATTAATCACCCGTTTCGGGGAGGGCCGGGATGTTCCGGAACCGATGGTTCGTCCTAGGGGGATACGGTCACCGGCATGTCTGCCGACACCGTTCCCGTCGCCGAATGGAGCCCCCTCACCGGCTGGGGCCGCACCGCGCCCACCGCGGCCCGGCTGGTCCGTCCGCGGACGTACGAGGAGGCCGCGGCGGCGGTCCGGGAGTGCGGGGCGCGCGGCGGCATCCCGCGGGGCCTGGGCCGGGCGTACGGCGACGCGGCGCAGAACGCGGGCGGCGCGGTGCTCGACATGACGGGCCTGGACCGGATCCACGCCGTCGACGTCGACGGCGGCACCGTGCTGTGCGACGCGGGCGTCTCCCTGCACCGGCTGATGGAGGTCCTGCTGCCGCTCGGCTGGTTCGTGCCGGTGACGCCCGGCACCCGTTACGTGACGGTCGGCGGGGCGATCGGCGCCGACATCCACGGCAAGAACCACCACGTGTCCGGGTCCTTCGCCCGGCACGTGCTGTCCCTGGAGCTGCTCACCGCCGACGGCCGGGTCCGCACGGTGGGGCAGGGCACGCCGCTGTTCGACGCCACCGCCGGCGGCATGGGCCTGACCGGGGTGATCCTCACCGCGACCGTGCGGCTCCAGCCGGTCGAGACCGCGCTGATGTCGGTCGACACCGAGCGCGCCGCCGACCTCGACGACCTCATGGCCCGCCTGACGGCCACCGACCACCGCTACCGCTACTCGGTCGCCTGGATCGACCTGCTGGCGCGCGGCGGGGCGACCGGCCGCGCGGTCCTGACCCGCGGCGACCACGCCCCGCTGGACGCGCTGCCGGCCCGCGCCCGGCGCGAGCCGCTGGCCTTCCGCACCCCGCGCCTGCCGGCGGCCCCCGCCTTCCTGCCGGAGGGACTGCTCAGCCGGACGAGCGTGGGCCTGTTCAACGCGTTCTGGTACCGCAGGGCCCCCCGTGCGCGCCGCGGGCAGCTCCAGCGGATCTCCACGTTCTTCCACCCGCTGGACGGGGTGCCCCACTGGAACCGGATCTACGGCCGCGGCGGCTTCGTGCAGTACCAGTTCGTCGTCGGTCACGGCCGGGAGGAGACCCTGCACCGGATCGTGCGGCGCATCTCCGCGCACCGCTGCCCGTCCTTCCTGGCCGTCCTCAAGCGCTTCGGCGAGGCCGACCCGGGCTGGCTGTCGTTCCCGGTGCCCGGCTGGACCCTCGCGCTGGACGTCCCGGCCGGGCTGCCGGGGCTCGGCGCCTTCCTCGACGAGCTCGACGAGGAGGTCGCCGCGGCCGGCGGCCGGGTCTACCTCGCCAAGGACTCCCGGCTGCGGCCCGACCTGCTCGCCGCGATGTACCCGCGCCTGGACGACTTCCGCGCGCTGCGCGCGGAGCTGGACCCGCGCGGGGTGTTCACGTCCGACCTGTCCCGGCGCCTCGCCCTGTGACCCTTCCTGGAGCTGTCGTGAAGGACGCCTTCGGCCTCCCCCAGTCCCTTCTCGTCCTCGGCGGTACGTCCGAGATCGCGCTGGCCACCGCGCGCCGGCTGATCGCCCGCCGCACCCGCACCGTGTGGCTGGCCGGCCGGCCCTCCCCCGCGCTGGACGCGGCGGCCGGGCGGCTGCGGGAGCTCGGCGCCGAGGTGCGCACCGTCGCCTTCGACGCGCTGGCCCCCGAGTCCCACGAGGAGGCGCTGGGCAAGGTGTTCGCCGAGGGCGACATCGACCTGGTGCTGCTCGCGTTCGGCGTCCTCGGCGACCAGGCGCACGACGAGCGCGAGCCGCTGAACGCCGTGCGGGTCGCGCAGACCAACTACACCGGCGCGGTCTCGGCCGGTCTGGTGAGCGCCCGCGCGCTGCAGGCGCAGGGGCACGGCTCGCTGGTGGTGCTGTCGTCGGTGGCCGGGGAGCGGGCCCGCCGGGCCAACTTCATCTACGGTTCCAGCAAGGCCGGCCTGGACGTCTTCGCGCAGGGCCTCGGCGACGCGCTGCACGGCACGGGCGTGCACGTCATGGTCGTACGCCCCGGGTTCGTGCGGTCGCGGATGACCGCCGGGAGGGAGGAGGCGCCGTTCGCGACGACGCCCGAGGCGGTCGCGTCGGCCATCGAGCTGGGGTTGCGGCGCCGCTCGGAGACGGTGTGGGTGCCGGGTGCGCTGCGGGTGGTGATGTCGGCGCTGCGGCACCTGCCGCGGCCGCTGTTCCGGCGGCTGCCGGTGTAGGGGTCTAGGGCCTGGTGCGAAAGTGGCCTCGTCGCCCGAAGGGCGGCCGCGCGGCGTCCGGTGCGTGCTCTCGGCGTGCCGCCCGGAAGCCCTCGTACTGGGCGTACCCGGGCTTCCGGGCGGTGCGGCGAGAGTGCGTGCCGGGCGTCGCGCGGCAGAGGCCACTTTCGCAACAGGTCCTAGCGGGTCGGCAGGGAGCCGGTCTCCACGCGGCCGGCCTGCGGGGGGACGACCGCGCTGCCGAAGGGGAACTCGCGCAGCTTGCGCCACACCCCGTCGGGGCCCTGCTCGTAGAGCGCGAAGCCGGTGCACGGCCACTGGGCCTCGTAGTCGGCCAGCTCCTCGTAGGCGCGGTCCATCGCGGCCTCGTCGATGCCGTGCGCGACGGTGACGTGCGGGTGGTACGGGAACGGCAGTTCGCGCGGGAGCGGCCCGGAGGAGTCGCGGATCCGCTTCTGGAGCCAGGAGCAGGCCGCGGCGCCCTCGACGACCTGGACGTAGACCACGGGCGACAGCGGGCGGAAGGTCCCGGTGCCGGACAGCCGCATCGGGAAGGGCCGGCCGCGGGCCGCCACCTCCGCCAGGTGCGACTCGACGGCGGGCAGCGCCGCGCCGTCGATCTCGGTCGGCGGCAGCAGGGTGACGTGCGTGGGGATGCCGTGTGCCGCGGCGTCGCCGAAGCCCGCGCGCAGCTGCTGAAGCCGGCTGCCGTGAGGCTCCGGGACCGCGATCGACACGCCGATCGTTACGGTCCCCACGTCGTCTCCCTGTCGTTCTGTCGGTGCCGCCCGCCCACCGGCGCGCGGCGGTGGCCGCCGATGCGGCCACCCGGATATCGACTGTACGGCCACGACCGCGCCCCGGGCAGGCGCAACCGGAGTGATGTGCAGCGCTACGGTGGCGTACCGGGCGCTCGGGGTCCTGCCGCCGGTCAGTGCTTGGCGGGCAGGAAGCCCATGCCGTCGTAGGCCCGGGAGAGGGTCTCCGCGGCGACGGAACGGGCCTTCTCGGCACCCTTGGCCAGCACCGCGTCGAGGGTCTCCGGGTCGTCCAGGTACTGCTGGGTGCGCTCCCGGAAGGGCGACACGAACTCGACCATGATCTCGGCGAGGTCCGTCTTCAGCGCGCCGTAGCCCTTGCCCTCGTACTGCTGCTCCAACTCGGGGATCGACGTGCCGGTGAGCGTGGAGTGGATCGTCAGCAGGTTGCTGACGCCGGGCTTGTGCTCGCGGTCGAAGCGGATCACCGTGTCGGTGTCGGTGACCGCGCTCTTGACCTTCTTCGCGGTGACCTTGGGCTCGTCGAGCAGGTTGATCAGGCCCTTCGGGGTGGCCGCCGACTTGCTCATCTTGGCGGTCGGGTCCTGAAGGTCGTAGATCTTCGCCGTCTCCTTGAGGATGTACGCGCTCGGCACGGTGAAGGTGTCGCCGTAGGTCTGGTTGAACCGGTCGGCGAGGTCGCGGGTCAGCTCCAGGTGCTGGCGCTGGTCCTCGCCGACGGGGACCTGGTCGGCCTGGTAGAGCAGGATGTCGGCGACCATCAGCATCGGGTACGTGAACAGGCCGACGGTGGTGCGGTCGCTGCCCTGCTTGGCGGACTTGTCCTTGAACTGGGTCATCCGGGAGGCCTCGCCGAAGCCGGTGATGCAGTTCATCAGCCAGCCGAGCTGGGCGTGCTCGGGCACGTGGCTCTGCACGAACAACGTGCAGCGCTCCGGGTCGAGACCGGCCGCGAGGAGCTGGGCGGCGGCGACGCGGGTGTTCTCCCGGAGCACCTTCGGGTCCTGCGGGACCGTGATCGCGTGCAGGTCGACGACCATGTAGAACGCGTCGTGGGTGTTCTGCATGTCGACCCACTGACGGACGGCACCGAGGTAGTTGCCGAGGTGGAACGAGCCGGAGGTCGGCTGGATACCGGAGAGCACGCGGGGACGGTCATTCACCATGCCAGCCATTCTCTCAGGCCGGGGCGGGCGGTCGGGCACTGGTCCGGTACGGAGGTGTTCCCGGCCGTCCGCTGTGATGTAACAAGGACGGTGGTGCAACGAGGGAGGACGGGGCGGGAGGGGGCGTCATGCGACGGCTGGCGTGTGCGGTGGCCGCGGCGGCGGCGGTGCTGCTCGGGGGCGGGCCGGGGGCCGCTGCGGCGGAGGGCGCGCCGCTCGACCAGCCCGACGTGGCGGTGGTCGTGTGGTCCGGCACCGGGCGTACCGCGTCCTGGCACGCCGGGGAGCCCGACTTCGACCGGCTGCGGGACCTGCTGGAGCAGGATCACCCGGACACGGAGCGGGTCCCCGGGTCCTGGACGGCGGGCGGTGCGCCCCCCGTGCGGCTCACCGTCCTGTGGGGGATGACGGGGGTGGGTGGCTGGCCGCAGACGCGGCGGGCGCCCGGCGGTGACGTGGCGATGCTGCGCCAGGACCAGTTGCTGGTGGCCGAGGACGGCACTCCGTGGGTGCGTACGGATCCCGCGCCGGACGTCGCGGACGACGACATCCGCTGGCGCCGGGCCCCGCGGCGGGTGTACGACCGGCTGGCCGCCGAGGGATTCCTCGGCGAGGAACCCGCCGACGCCGGTGACGGCGGTGGCGGCGGACCGTGGGGCGGGGTGCGGTGGGGCGCCGCGGGGCTCGCGGCGGGGGTCGCCGCGACCCTGTTGGTACGCCGCGCGGCGGCCCGGCACGGTGCCGGACCGCCGCGCGGCGAGCCGCGTCAGGAGCTGATCGACCTCTGAACGCCGCCGGCCGCTCAGCCCAGGTCGATCTCCGGGTACAGCGGGAAGCCGGCGACCAGGTCCGTCGCGCGGCGGGAGATCTCGTCGGCGATCTTCCCGTCCAGGACGTGGGACGCCTTGGAGGGGGCGCCCGACTTGGTGGTGCCGGGCTCGGCGGCCGTCAGGACGCGGTCGATGAGGCCCGCGACCTCGTCCATCTCGGCGGTGCCGAGGCCCCGCGTGGTCAGCGCCGGGGTGCCGACGCGGATGCCGGAGGTGTACCAGGCGCCGTTCGGGTCGGCCGGGATCGCGTTGCGGTTGGTGACGATGCCGGAGTCCAGCAGGGCCTGCTCGGCCTGGCGGCCGGTGAGGCCGTAGGAGGAGGCCACGTCGATCAGGTTCAGGTGGTTGTCCGTGCCGCCCGTCACCAGGGTGGCGCCGCGGCGCATCAGGCCCTCGGCGAGGGCGCGGGAGTTGTCGACGATCCGCTGGGCGTAGTCCTGGAAGGACGGCTGCCGCGCCTCCGCCAGGGCGACCGCCTTCGCCGCCATGACGTGCGGGAGCGGGCCGCCGAGGACCATCGGGCAGCCGCGGTCGACCTGGTCCTTGAGGGAGTCGTCGCACAGCACCATGCCGCCGCGCGGGCCGCGCAGCGACTTGTGGGTCGTCGTGGTGACGATCTGGGCGTGCGGGACCGGGTCGAAGTCGCCGGTGAGGACCTTGCCCGCGACGAGGCCCGCGAAGTGCGCCATGTCGACCATGAGGGTCGCGCCGACCTCGTCGGCGATCTCGCGCATGATCCGGAAGTTCACCAGGCGCGGGTACGCGGAGTAGCCGGCGACGAGGATCAGCGGCTTGAACGCGCGGGCCTGGGCGCGCAGGGCCTCGTAGTCGATCAGGCCGGTCGCGGGGTCGGTGCCGTAGGAGCGCTGGTCGAACATCTTGCCGCTGATGTTCGGGCGGAAGCCGTGGGTGAGGTGGCCGCCCGCGTCGAGGGACATGCCGAGCATGCGCTGGTTGCCGAAGGCCTGGCGCAGCTCGGCCCAGTCGGCCTCGGAGAGGTCGTTGATCTGGCGGGCGCCGGTCTTCTCCAGGAAGGGCACCTCGACGCGGTCGGCGAGGACGGCCCAGAAGGCGACCAGGTTGGCGTCGATGCCGGAGTGCGGCTGGACGTAGGCGTGGCGGGCGCCGAACAGTTCGCGGGCGTGCTCGGCGGCGAGGGACTCGACGGTGTCGACGTTGCGGCAGCCGGCGTAGAAGCGGCGGCCGACGGTGCCCTCGGCGTACTTGTCGCTGAACCAGTTGCCCATGGTCAGCAGGGTGGCCGGGGAGGCGTAGTTCTCGGAGGCGATCAGCTTGAGCATCTCGCGCTGGTCGGCGACCTCCTGGCCGATGGCGTCGGCGACGCGGGGCTCGACCGTCCGGATGACGTCGAGGGCGGCGCGGTAGGCGATGGACTCGGGGGTCGGGTCTGCGGACACGAGGGGGCCTCCGGACGTGGGAATCAGCGTTCAGGTCGGCCCAGGCGCTCGGCACTCGTTCTTCTCGGGCCGCTCCCTGATGGTTGGACCCATCCCAGCGCGCCAGTCACGGCCCACGGTCAGGGTACCGGGTGTGGTGTGGCGGTGCCTTCGGTGTCCGGGATGCGGGAGCGTGCGCGGGGTCGTCGGTCGTCGCGGGGTGCGGGTGCGTCGTGGCCGGTCGCGAGCGGTTCTCCCCACGCCCCTGACGGGCGGCCCCCGCGGGGCCGGTCACAGGATCACGTGGGGCAGGAAGCGGGCGTACTCGTCCGTCACCAGGCCCGACGACTCCCTGATGCCCAGGCCCGCCGACTCGTTCTCCACCACCCAGGCGCCCAGGACGACGTGGTTGCCGTCGAAGTCGGGCAGGGGGGCGAGCTCCTGGTAGCAGCAGGGTTCGTCCCGGGGTGCCGGGTCGGTGCCGGGGGCGTGGACCGTGACGCCGGCGCCCTCGCGGCCCAGGAGGGGCTTGGCGACCCAGCCCGTGGTGCCGGCCAGCTCGCGCGGGCCGTCCAGGTGGGCCGGGAGGAGGTTGGGGTGGCCGGGGTGGAGCTCCCACAGGATCGCCAGCAGGGCCTTGTTGCTGAGCAGCATCTTCCAGGCGGGTTCGATCCACAGGGTGGTGCCGGTGCCGCCGCCGTTGTCGAGGGTGTCCAGGACGTGGCCGGCGAAGCGGTCGGTGGTGAGCCACTCCCAGGGGTAGAGCTTGAAGATGCTGCGGATGAAGCGGAGCTTGTTGTCGACGAAGCGGCCGGAGAGGCGGTCCCAGCCGATCTCCTCCATGGAGATCCAGTCGGTGGCCAGGCCGGCCTGCTCGGCGGTCTCCTTGAGGTAGGCGACCGTCATCAGGTCCTCGCCGAGTTCGTCGTCCGAGGAGTGGGCGAAGTACAGCGGGTTGCCGGGCGGCAGGAGCGCGGCCTGCTTCCTCCAGGCGTCGACGAGGCGTTCGTGGAGGCTGTTCCACTGGTCGGCGCCGGGGAAGCGGTCCTCCATCCAGAACCACTGCGGGGACGCGGCCTCGACGAGGGAGGTCGGGGTGTCCGCGTTGTACTCCAGGAGCTTGGCCGGGCCCGTGCCGTCGTAGCGCAGGTCGAAGCGGGCGTAGACGGAGGGGAGTTCGGCGCGGCGGTGCCAGGCCTCGGTGACCGCGTGGACGACGCGCGGGTCGGTGATGCCGAGGTCGGCGAAGCGGCCGGCGGTGACGATGTGCTCGGCCGCCGCCAGGCACATGCGGTGCAGTTCCTCGACGACCTCCTCCAGCGCCTCGACCTCGGGCAGGGAGAAGACGTAGTAGGCGCTCTCGTCCCAGTAGGGGCGCAGGGAGTCGTCGGGGTAGCGGGTGAGGGGGTAGATGAGGCCCTGTTCCTCGACGGTCTGCTGCCAGCCGGGGCGGGGGGCGATGGTGCGGCGTTCCACGGGGCTCAGCCGCCGCCGCTGCCGGAGCCCGAGCAGCCGAAGCCGCCGCGGTCGACGGCCTCGGACCGGCTGAAGGTGCCGTCGTCGGCCCAGCCGTCGCTGACGTCGGCGTCGTAGTACCAGTCGGCGTCCGTGGCGCTCGCGGTCTTGCGGCCCTTGTGGGAGGAGCTGCCCGACGAAACCGACGTGCAGTTCTTGTCGGCGACGACCTTGTAGCCGAGGAAGTAGTCGTAGCTGTCGCGGTCCACGCAGCGGCGGTCGGGGTCCGAGCCGCACGCGCTGAGGGCCGCCGCGAGCACTCCCATGCCGCCGAGCACCACCGTGCTCGACCGCAGTCGTCGCCGGGTCTCCGCCATGTCCTTGTCTCCCCGTTGTTCGTTCGGGTGTACGACACTTGGGCCGTTCGAGTGTACGGACCGCGCCGCCGGTGGACTCTACGGCAGCGCCCGGCACAGCGCGTCCAGGGCCCCCTCCCAGGCGTGGTCGGGCGGGGTGCCGTAGCCGACGACCACGGCGTCCCGCGGTGCGGTGACGGCCTCGGGGTGGCGGAAGAGGGACAGGCCGTGCACGGCGAGGCCCTGCCAGGCCGCCGCCCGGACCACCTGCCGCTCGGTGCCGGGCGGCAGCCCGAGGACGGCGTGCAGACCGGCCGCGATCCCGGTGACCCGCACCTCGGGCGCGCGGTCGGCGAGCGCCGCGACCAGGGCGTCCCGGCGGCGCCGGTAGCGCAGGCGGGCGGAGCGGACGTGGCGGTCGTAGGCGCCGGAGGTGAGGAACTCGGCCAGGGTGAGCTGGTCCAGGACGCCGGTGGTGTCGAGGCCCCCGCGGGCCGCCGTGAGGTCGTCGGCGAGACCCGGCGGGAGCACGGCCCAGGCCAGCCGCAGGCCGGGGGCGAGGGACTTGCTGGCGGTGCCGAGGTAGACGACGCGGTCGGGGTCCAGGCCCTGGAGGGCGCCGACGGGCTGGCGGTCGTAGCGGAACTCGCCGTCGTAGTCGTCCTCCAGGACCAGTCCGCCGGTGCGCCGCGCCCAGTCGACGACGGTGGCCCGCCGGTCGGGGTGCAGGGGGACGCCCATCGGGAACTGGTGGGCGGGGGTGAGCAGCACGGCGCCCGCGCCGTCCGGTCCGACGGGGTCGGTGCCGCGCGCGTCGAAGGGCAGCGGGACGGTGCGCAGTCCGGCGGCGGTCAGCAGGTCGCGGTGCACGTGGAGGCCGTACGACTCGACGGCGACGGTGTGCGCGCCGCGCGCCTTCAGCACGGCGGCGAGCAGGGCCAGGCCCTGCGCGAACCCGCCGAGGACCAGCAGGCGTTCGGGGTCGGCGCGCACGCCGCGGACCCGGGCGAGGTAGCCGGCCAGCGCGGTGCGCAGCTCCGGGCGCCCGCGGGGGTCGCCGTAGCCGAGGGCGTCGTGGGGGGCGGCGGCGAGGGCGCGGCGGGCCGCCTTGAGCCACTCCGCGCGCGGGAAGGAGGCCAGGTCGGGCGTGCCCGGGCGGAGGTCGTGGGCGGGGCGGGTGGGGGTGCGGGGGCGCGGGGCCGAGCCCGCGGGCGGGACGACGGCGCGGTCCGCGACGCGGGTGCCGGAGCCCTGGCGCGCGGTGAGCCAGCCCTCGGCGACGAGGTCGGCGTAGGCGTCGGCGACGGTGTTGCGGGCGATGCCGAGGTCGGCGGCGAGGGCGCGGGAGGAGGGCAGCCGGGTGCCGGCGGCCAGGCGGCCGGTGCGGACGGCCTCGCGCAGGGCGTCGGTCAGGCCGCGGCGCAGGCCCGGCCCGGCCGGTTCCAGGTGCAGGTCGACGCCGTAAGTGGCCCAGGGTTTCGCCATGGCAATGGACCATACCCCTGGGCTGCTTCGTTCCTAGGGTCGAGGGCATGACGACGCACACCGATGACACGACGACCGCGGAGCACGCCTCCGAACTGCCCGTACGGCTGGAGTGGGCCAAGCACGCGCCCGAGGTCTACAAGGCGATGATCCGGCTGGACACGGCCGCCCGGCGGGGGGTGGACCCGACGCTGTTCGAGCTGGTGAAGATCCGCGCCTCCCAGATCAACCGCTGCGCCCTGTGCATCGACATGCACAGCAAGGACGCCCTCGCGGCCGGGGAGAGCGTGGAGCGGATCATCCAGCTCAGCGCCTGGGAGGAGTCGCGGCACTTCTACACCGAGAAGGAGCTCGCGGCGCTGGAGCTGACGGAGGCCGTGACCGTGCTGACGGACGGTTTCGTCCCCGACGAGGTCTACGAGCGGGCCGCGGAGCACTTCGACGAGCCGGAGCTGGCGCAGCTGATCGCCGTCATCACGGTGATCAACGCCTGGAACCGCTTCGGCGTGACCTGCCGTATGACCCCGGGGCACTACCGGCCGGGGCAGCACGGATGACGGCCCGCACGCGACTCCTGGACGGGGAGGTCGCGCAGGCCATGTCCGCGCTCAGCGCGGCGGCGAAGAAGGGGCTCGGCGATCCCGCGCTCGCCGAGCTGGTGATGATCCGGGCCTCGCAGCTCAACCACTGCGCGTTCTGCCTGGACATGCACCTCACCCTCGCCCGGAAGAACGGGGAGGACGAGCAGCGGCTCGGTCTGCTCGACGCCTGGGAGGAGGCCGGGGAGCTCTACAGCGAGCGGGAGCGGGCCGCGCTCGCGCTGACCGAGGCGGTGACGGTCCTGACGGAGGGCTTCGTGCCCGACGCCGTGTACGAGCGGGCCGCGGCGCACTTCCCGGCCGGCGAGCTGGCCCACCTGGTGGGGTTGATCGCCGTCATCAACGGCTGGAACCGGCTGATGGTCGCCCGCCGCATCCCACCAGGGGGGTACACGCCGTGAGCAAGGTAGGTGTCTTCCGCGCCCTGCACCACGGCCGGGCCCCGGACGACCCCCTCGTCCTGCCCGGTCCCTGGGACGCGGCGAGCGCCCGCGTGTTCGCGCGGGCCGGGTTCCCGGCGCTGGCGACGCCCAGCGCCGGGGTCGCCGCCTCCCTGGGGTACGAGGACGGGCGGACCCCGGCCGACGAGATGTTCGCGGCGGTCGCACGGATCGCCCGGGCCGTCGACGTCCCGGTGTCGGCGGACGTGGAGGACGGGTACGGGCTGGCCCCCGGGGAGCTGGTGGAGCGGCTGCTCGCGGCGGGTGCCGTGGGCTGCAACCTGGAGGACTCCACGGGCGGGGTGCTCAAGGACCCGCACGAGCACGCCGCGTGGCTGGCCGAGGTGCGGGCGGCGGCCGGGGACCGGCTGTTCGTCAACGCCCGCGTCGACACGTTCGTCAGGGGCGTCGCCGACCCGGACCGGGCTCTGGAGCGGGCCGCGCTGTACGTCGCCGCGGGCGCCGACTGCGTGTACCCGATCGGCGCCCCCGTGGACGTGGTGCCGCTGCTGCGGTCCGGCGTCCAGGGGCCGGTGAACGTCCTCGCCCGGCCCGGGGAGGGCCCCTCGCCCGCCGAGCTCGGCGCACTCGGGGCCACCCGGATCACGTTCGGGCCGGGCCTCCAGCGGCGCGCGGAGAGCGCGCTGCGGGAGATCGCGGCGGAACTGGCGGAGTGAGGCTCAGGGCAGCCACTCCTTCCAGACGGACTCGTGGCTGTCCACCCACTTCTCCGCCGCCTCCTCGGGCCGCATCTTCTGCTCGGCGATCATCAGGGAGACCTGGTTCTGGTCCTCGGTCGTCCAGCGGAAGTTCTCGAGGAACTCCGCCGCCTCGCCGCCGTTCTTCGCGAAGCCGGCGTTGAGGTACTTCTGCAGCGGGGTGACCGGGTAGGCGCAGTCGACCTTCGCCGGGTCGGCGTCGCAGCCCTCCTGGTGCGGCGGCAGCTTCACCTCGGTCATCGGGACCTTCTCGAACAGCCACTGGGGCGTGTACCAGTAGGTCAGGAAGGGCTTCTTCTCCTTGGCGAACTGCTTGATCTGGGTGATTTGGGCGGCCTCGGAGCCGGCGAAGACGACCTGGTAGTCCAGGCCGAGGTTCTTCACCAGCGCCTTGTCGTTGGTGACGTAGGACGGGGAGCCGTCCATCAGCTGGCCCTTGCCGCCGCTCTCGGCGGTGCGCAGCAGCTCGGCGTACTTGTTCAGGTTCTTCCAGTCCGTGACGTCCGGGTGTTTCTCCGCGAAGTACGTCGGGACGAACCAGCCGATGTGCCCGGTGACGCCGAGGTCGCCGCCGGGGACGATGGTCTTCTTGTCCGCGACGTAGCGCTGTTCCTGCTCGGGGTGGCCCCAGTCCTCCAGGATGGCGTCGACCCGGCCCTGGCTGAGCGCGTCCCAGGCGGGGACCTCGTCGACCTGGACGGTGTCGACGCGGTAGCCGAGCTCGTGCTCCAGCAGGTACCGGGCGACGGCCACGTCGGCCTGGGCGCCGACCCAGGACTGCACGGACAGGGTGACGGTCTTCGCGCCCCGGGCGTTCGCGAACGGGGACGCCTGCTTGGTCATGTCGGCGGCGCCGCAGCCGGTGGCCAGCACCAGCACGGCGGCGGCCGCCGTGATCCGCTTGCGGGACATCTCAGGCTCCCTTCCTCGTATGGCGTCCGGTCGGCTGGGTGACCCGGTCGAGCATCAGGCCGAGGCAGACGATGGCGGCTCCCGCCACCAGACCGGTCGCCAGGTCGCCCTGCGCGAGACCGAAGACGACCTGGTAGCCGAGCGCGCCGCCGCCGACCAGGCCGCCGATGATGACGACGGCGAGGACGAGGACGACGCCCTGGTTGACGGCGAGCAGCAGGGACCGGCGGGCCAGCGGGAGCTGGACCTGGCGCAGCTGCTGCCCGCTGGTCGCGCCGAGCGAACGGGCCGACTCCAGCGCGGCCGGGTCGACCTGGCGCAGCCCCTGCGCGGTGATGCGGACGACGGCCGGGAGGGCGTAGACGACCGCGGCGGCGACCGCGGGGGCGCGGCCGACGCCGAACAGGGCGACGACCGGGATCAGGTACACGAACTGCGGCATCGTCTGGCAGACGTCCAGGACGGGCCGCAGCAGACGGTCGAAGCGGTCGCTGCGGGCGGCGGCGACGCCGGTCGCGAAGCCGATGACCAGGGTGACGGCGACGGCCGCCAGCACCTGGGAGAGCGTGTCCAGGGACGGTTTCCACACACCGAGCACGCCGATCGCGGCCATGGCGAGGACGGCGGTCAGCGCGGTGCGCCAGGTGCCGATCAGCCAGGCCAGGGCGGCGACGATCAGGAGCACCGACCACCAGGGCAGCCACTGGAGGCCGTCCCGCAGCGGGTTGAGGACCCAGCTGGTGAAGTGGGCGGCCCAGTCGGCGGTGCCGCCGACGACGGGGACGCCGGAGTAGAGGTGGGCGGTCATCCAGTCGACGGCCCGGTTGACGGGCTCGGCGATGTCCACCTCCCACGCCTCGGGCCAGTCGAGGAGGCCGGCGAGACGTCCGGCGAGCGCCACCGCGACGGCGGTAGCCGCGACGTACAGCCAGGTCACCGGGGACTTCCCGGCCTCGCCGAGCCGCTCCCCCGCCGCGCCGGTCACGCGGTCCAGGACGACGGCGAGCAGCACGATCGGGATGCCGGCGGCGAGGGCGGCGCCGACGTCGACGGAGGCGAGCGCCTGGTAGACGCGGTCGCCCAGGCCGCCGGCGCCGATGACGGAGGCGATGACGGCCATGGACAGCGCCATCATGATCGTCTGGTTGACGCCGAGGAGGAGTTCCTTGCGGGCCAGCGGGATGCGCGCGGTCAGCAGCCGCTGGCGGGCGGTGGTGCCGAGGGACTCGACGGCCTCCAGCACCTCCTTGTCGGCGCCGCGCAGGCCGAGGGCGGTGAGCCGGGCCATGGGAGGGGCGGCGTAGACGACGGTGGCCAGGACGGCGGCGGGGACGCCGATGCCGAAGACCAGGACGACGGGGAGGAGGTAGGCGAAGGCGGGCAGCACCTGCATGGTGTCGAGCACCGGGCGCAGGACGCGGTCCATCCGGTCGGACAGGCCGGCGGCGAGGCCCAGCAGGGCGCCCACGGCGACCGACGCGAGGACGGCGACGACCATCAGGGCGAGGGTCTGCATCGTCGGCACCCACATGCCGAGCAGGCCGCAGGCGAGGAACGCGGCGGCGGTGCCGAGCGCGAGCTTCGCGCCGGCCGCCCGCCAGGCGACCAGGGCGCCGATCGCGGTGACCCCGGCCCAGCCGACGGCGAGGAGGGCGAGGTAGACGGCGCGTACGGCGATGGTGACGGCGTTGCTGACGTGGCCGAAGAAGTAGAGGAAGAGGGGGTGGCTGTCGCGGTTGTCGATGATCCAGTCGCTGGCGCTGCCGAGGGGGGCGGAGACGTCGACGGTGAGGGCGGTGGGCCAGGTGGTGCCGGGCCACTGCGTGGCGGCCATGGGGGCGAGGATCGCTGCCGCGAGGGCCAGGGCGAGGAGCTTGCGGGTCGCGGGGTGGGTGAGGATGCCCGGCGGGGCGGCCTTACGCGACGTCGGTGCGGTGATCGTTGCCATTACGCCGGCTCCTCGGTGGGGGCGGGGGGCGGGGTGGTCGGCTCACGGCGCTGGGCCGGTGCCGCGCCCACCCGTGCCGCCCCAGCGGCACGACTGCCCGCGGCCGAGCCGGCTGTGGCGGCATCGTCCGCCGTGGCCGGGGCGGGGGCCTCGGCCGTGCCCGCCACCACCGACAGCAGGTCGGTCGCGTCCACGACGCCCAGGCAGCGGCCGTCGTCCATCACGCGGGCCGGGGAATGCGCTCGCGCCACGGCCTCGATGGCCTCGGCGACCGTGGCCTCGGGGCGGATCGCCGGGCCGGTGCCCGCCTCGTCGGCGGAGGCGGCGGGGCGCATCGCGGTGCGGACGGTGAGGACCTGCTCGCGCGGGACGTCGCGGACGAACGCGCGGACGTAGTCGTCGGCGGGCGAGCCGACGATCTCCTCCGGGGTGCCGAGCTGCACGACGCGGCCGTCGCGCATCAGGGCGATGCGGTCGCCCAGCTTCAGGGCCTCCTGGAGGTCGTGGGTGATGAAGACCATCGTGCGGCCCTCCTCGCGGTGCAGCCGGACGACCTCCTCCTGCATGTCCCGCCGGATCAGCGGGTCGAGCGCGCTGAACGGCTCGTCGAACAGCAGCACCTCGGGGTCGACGGCGAGGGCGCGGGCGAGGCCGACGCGCTGGCGCTGACCGCCGGAGAGCTGGCCGGGGCGGCGCTGCTCCAGGCCCTCCAGGCCGACCTTGGCGACGATCGCGGCGGCGCGCTCGCGGCGCTCGGCGCGGCCCACGCCCTGGACCTCCAGGCCGTACGCCACGTTGTCGAGGACGGTGCGGTGCGGGAGCAGGCCGAAGTGCTGGAAGACCATCGCGGCGCGGTGGCGGCGCAGTTCGCGCAGCCGGGACCCGTCCATGGCGCGGACGTCCTCGCCGTCGATGGCGATGGTGCCCGCGGTCGGCTCGATCAGCCGGGTCAGGCAGCGCACCAGCGTGGACTTGCCGGAGCCGGACAGGCCCATGACGACGAAGACCTCGCCCTTGCGGACGTCGAAGGAGACGTCGCGGACGGCGGCCGTGCAGCCGGTGCGGGAGCGCAGCTCGGCCGGGGTCAGGGCGGTCAGCTCGGGGTCGGCGGGGACGCGGGCGGCCTTCGGGCCGAAGACCTTCCACAGGCCGTCCACGGAGAAGACCGGGGGACGCTCGGCCGCGGCGCCGTCGACGGTGGCGGTGGCGGTGGTGGCGGTCATCGGGCATCACCGCCGATCAGCTCGACGGCGCGTTCCCCGACCATGAGGACGCCGATCATCGGGTTCACGGCGGGCATGGTCGGGAAGACGGAGGCGTCGGCGATGCGGATGCCGTCCAGGCCGCGGATGCGCAGCTCGGGGTCGACGACGGCCGTCTCGTCGTCGGCGGCGCCCATCTTGCAGGTGCCCGCCGGGTGGTAGACGGTGTGGGCGACCTTGCGGGCGTACTCGCTCAGCTCCTCGTCGCCGGTGACGTCCGGGCCGGGGCAGACCTCGCGCCTGAGCCAGGTCGCGAGCGGCTCGGTCCGGGCGATCTCGCGGGCGATGCGGATGCCGTCGACGAGGGTGCGGCCGTCGTAATCGTCCTCGTCGGTGAAGTAGCGGAAGTCCAGGGCGGGCTTCACGGACGGGTCGGCGCTGGTGAGGTAGAGGCGGCCGCGGCTCCTGGGCTTGGGGATGTTCGGGGTCATGGAGACGCCGAACTCCGGCCGCTCGTAGCCCAGTCGCTCCGGATTGTCCGTGAACGGGATCTGGTAGAAGTGGAACATCAGGTCGGGGCCCGCGTGTTCGGGGTCGCGGCGCACGAACAGACCGGCGTCGGAGTCCATCGCGGAGTTCTCCGGGATGGGGCCGTTCGTCTCCCACACGATCACCGACTCGGGGTGGTCGAGCAGGTTCTCGCCGACGCCGGGCAGGTCGTGCACCACGGGTATGCCGAGGGCCTCGAGGTCCTCGCGGGGGCCGATGCCGGAGTGCAGCAGCAGGCGCGGCGAGTCGACGGCGCCCGCGCACAGCACGACCTCGTTGCGGGCCTGGACCAGGATCTCCTCGCCGTCCTTGGTGCGGACGTGGACGCCCTCGGCGCGGGTGCCGTCGAACCGGAGCCTGTACGCCCACGTCTCCAGCATGATCGTGAGGTTGGGCCGCTCGTCCATCACCGGGTGCAGGTACGCCACCGAGGCCGACGAGCGCTTGTTGTCCTCGGGGTGGTAGGCGAGGTCGAAGAAGCCGACGCCCTCGGTGAACGGCTTCTGGTTGAAGCCCTCGATCCGGGGGACCTGGAGGGCCTTCTGCGCGGCGTCGACGAAGTCGCGGGCGATGGCGTTGCGGTCCTTCTCGTCGACCGGGACGATGTTGTTCTCCAGCCGGGCGAAGTACGCCTCCATCTGCACCGCGCCCCACCCCTTCGCGCCGGCGGCCTCCCACTCGTCCCAGTCGGACGGCAGCGGCTTGAAGGCGATGAGGGTGTTGTGGGAGGAGCAGCCGCCGAGGACGCGGGCGCGGCTGTGCCGGATGTGGGAGTTGCCGCGTGGCTGCTCGGTGGTGGGGTAGTCGTAGTCCAGTTCGCCGCCGAGCAGGCCCATCCAGCGGCGCAGGGTCAGCACGTCGTCGCGGCCGACGTCGCTGGGACCGCCCTCGATGACGGCGACGGTGACGTCCGGGTTCTCGGTGAGGCGGGCGGCGATCACGGAGCCCGCGGTGCCGCCGCCGATGACGACGTAGTCGTAGACCTGGGTGGTTTCGGGCATGGAGGTACTCCAGTGGGGCGTGGGGACGGAATGCGACGGGTGGTGCGGAAGGGTCAGCCGGCGAACCAGCGGACGGGCTTCGGTGCGAGGTTCTGGTAGACGTGCTTGGTCTCGCGGTACTCGGCCAGGCCCGCGGGGCCCAGTTCGCGGCCGACGCCGCTCTTGCCGAAGCCGCCCCACTCCGCCTGCGGCAGGTAGGGGTGGAAGTCGTTGATCCAGACGGTGCCGTGGCGCAGCCGGCCGGCGACCCGGCGGGCGCGGCCCGCGTCGGCGGTCCAGACGGCGCCGGCGAGCCCGTACTCGGTGTCGTTGGCGAGGGCGACGGCCTCGTCCTCGGTGCGGAAGGTCTCCACGGTGAGGACCGGCCCGAAGACCTCCTCCCGCACGACCCGCATCTCGCGGTGGCACTGGTCGAGGACGGTCGGCTCGTAGAAGTAGCCGCCCTCGGGCCGCTCGGGGGACGGCTCGGGGCGCTTGCCGCCGCAGCGCAGCACGGCACCCTCGGCGAGGGCGGAGGCGACGAAGTCCTCCGTCCTGGCGCGCTGCTGCTCGGAGACCAGCGGACCGCACTCGACGCCGTCCACGGTGCCGCGGCCCAGGCGGATCCGCGCGGCGCGGCGGGCGAGTTCGGCGACGAAGCGTTCGCGCACCGACTCCTCGACGATGAGGCGCCCGCCGGCGGAGCAGACCTGGCCGCTGTGGATGAAGGCGGCGTTGAGGGCCTGGTCGACGGCGGTGTCGAAGCCCTCCTCGGTCTCGCAGGCGTCGGCGAAGACGACGTTCGGGTTCTTGCCGCCGAGTTCCAGGGCGACCTTCTTGACGGTGACGGCGGCGGCCCGCGCGACCTTGGTGCCGCTGACCAGGCCGCCGGTGAAGGAGACCAGGTCGACGTCGGGGTGCTCGGCGAGCCGGGCGCCGACGGTGTGGCCGGGGCCGGTGACGATGTTGGCGACGCCTGCGGGCAGTCCGGCCTCGACCAGCAGGTCGATCAGGGCGACGGTGGTGAGCGGGGTGATCTCGCTGGGCTTGATCACGAAGGTGTTGCCGGCGGCGAGCGCGGGCGCGATCTTCCAACTGGCCTGGAGGAGCGGGTAGTTCCAGGGCGTGATCATCGCGCAGACGCCGACCGGCTCGTGCACGACGACGCTGTGGATCTCGGGTGAGCCCGCGTCGACGACCCGGCCGGGGGCCTCGCCGGCGACCAGGTCCGCGAAGTAGCGGAAGGCGTCGGCGACGCAGTCGATGTCGACCCGGCCCTCCTCGACGGTCTTGCCCGCGTCGCGGCTCTCCAGCAGGCCGAGTTCCTCGCGGTCGCGGACGAGGAGGTCGGCGACGCGGCGCAGCAGGGCGGCGCGTTCGGCGACCGGGGTGCGCGGCCAGTCGCCGGCGTCGAAGGCGCGCCGTGCGGCGGCCACCGCGAGGTCGGTGTCCTTCTCGTCGCCCTCCGCGACCACGGCGAACGGCCAGCCGTCCGCGGGGTCGAGGATCTCGCGCGTGGCCCCCGAGACGGCGCCCCGCCATTCCCCTCCCACGTGGTGGGTCCGCCCCGCGTACTGCTGTGTGTGGTCCGCCATGATCGGTATGTGCCTTCCGTTCCGTTCGGTGCCCGTGTGTCACATCCGTGTCACCCACGGGGACCGTGAGCGCATGCCCGTACCCCCCAGAGCCATGCGGAATCCGTCACCGAAAGTGCGCTGCCTCACGGAAATCGGGGATATCAACGGACAAACGGGGCGCGACGGCGCCGGTGCGCCGGGCGGAGCCGGGTCTCGGGCGACGGACGCCGCTCAGGGGGACAGCAGGTCGCCCACCGTCGCGCGGAGCCAGGCGTGCGCCGGGTCCGCGTCGTGGCGGGGGTGCCAGGCCAGGCCGAGCCGCAGCGGCGGCAGGGGCAGCGGGATCTCGAAGGGCACGAGGCCCAGCGTGTCGGCCAGCGGCATGCTCCAGGAGGTGATCAGCCCCACCAGGTCCGTCTCCCGCAGCACGAACAGCGAGGACGGGAAGGTGCCGACGGTGCCCGTCACCCGACGCCGCAGCCCGCGCTCGGCGAGGGCGGTGTCGATGGGGCCCTGCAGCCTTCCGCGCCGCGAGACGATGAGGTGATCGGCGGCCGCGAACCGCTCGACGGTCAACTCCCCCGCCAGCAGCGGGTGCCCGGCGCGCACGACCCCCATCATCCGGTCCTCGCGCACGATCTCCACGTGCACCTCGGGCGCGGTGGAGTCGACCATCCCGACCTCCAGATCGGCGGTGCCCTCGCGCAGGAACGGTGCGTCCACGTGGCTCTCGTTGAGGAAGCGCAGCCGGATGCCGGGCGCCTCCTCGGCCGCGCGGGCGAAGAGGACCGCGCCCCGGGCGGCGGGCAGGGTGTCGTGGCACAGGATCGTGAACGTACGGCTGACGGTCCGCAGGTCGGTGTCGGCGGCCGGCGCGAACAGCGCCCGCGCCCGCTCCACCACGGCGCTCACCTCGGCGCGCACGGCGAGGGCGCGCGGCGTCGGCACCATCCGCCGCCCGGCCCGCACCAGCACCGGGTCGCCGAGCGCCTTGCGGATACGGCCGAGCGTGCGGCTCATCGCGGGTTCGGACAGGTGCAGTCGGCGGGCGGCGCCCTGGACGCTCTGCTCCTCCAGCAGCACGTCCAGGGCGAGCAGCAGGTTGAGGTCGATCCCCGCGGATTGCGTCACGCGCATTCATTCCTTGCGAAGGTTGCACTGGAGTACAGGACGGCCCCGAGCCTACGGTGACAGCGCATCCCAGCATGCGCATCCCACTCGTCTTCCAGCTCCCGGGAGGAGCCGTGCCCGCGCACGCCCTGAAACGCTCGACCCTGCTGACCCTGTGCGCCTGCGTACTGGTCGCGCAGAGCATGGTCGCCGCCGTCAACCTCCTCATCCCGCAACTGGGTTCGTCGTCCCTGCACCCCTCGCGCACCGAGGTCCTGTGGACGGTCGACGCCTACGTCATCGTCTTCGCGGGTCTGCTCGTTCCGGCGGGCGCGCTCGGCGACCGGCACGGCCGCAAGGGCGCCCTGCTCGCCGGGCTGGCCCTCTTCGCCGCGGGCGCCGCGACCAGTGCGCTCGCGTCCGCCCCGGCGCTGCTGATCGCCGGCCGGGGGGTGTCCGGCGCCGGGGCCGCGCTGATCACCCCGGCGACGATGTCGATCCTGGTCCACCTGGCGGGGCCCGAACGCCGCGCCCAGGCCATGGCGTCCTGGACGCTGGCCATCGGCGTGGGCGGCCTGGCGGGCAATCTGGGCGGCGGCCTGGCCGGCCAGTTCCTGTCCTGGCGGGCCCTGTTCTGGGTGATGGTGCCGCTGGCGGCCGTGCTCGCCGTGGCGGTGTCGCTCACGACCCCGCGCACGGCCCGTTCCACGACCGGCAGTCCGGATCCGCTGGGCACGGCGCTGCTCACCGCGGGACTGGTCGCCGTGCTCTTCGGCATCATCGAGGGCCCCGGTCACGGCTGGACCTCGCCGCGCATCCTGTCGGCGTTCGGCGCCGGCCTCCTGCTGGTGGCCGGCTTCGCGGTCCACGCCCTGCGCTCCCGTGCCCCGTTGTTCGACCCGCGGGTGTTCCGCTCCGGCGGGCTGCGGGCCACCACGCTGGGCCTGGCGACGGGTTTCTTCGGGCTGTTCGCGCTGTTCTACGTCAACTCGCAGTACCTGCAGGAGGTGAAGGGGTTCGCCCCGGCGGTGACGGGCGTGGCGATCGTCCCGCTGATCGCCGGCATGGCCCTGGTCCCGAAGTTCGCGGCCCGCTGGTCGGCGCGTCCCCGTCCGGTCGTCGGCGCCGGGCTCGCGCTGATCGGACTGGGTCTGCTGGCCGCGTCCACGGCGGACGCGGGCACGCCCTACCCGCTGTGGGCGTGCTGGCTGCTGGTCATCTCGGCGGGGACGGGCCTGGCGATGCCGGCGCTCACCCTGGGCGTGGTGGTGTCCCTTCCGCCGCACCAGGCGGGGCTGGGCTCCGGCCTCGGCACCGCGGCCCGCGAGATCGGCGCGGCCCTGGGCGTCGCCGTGGCGGGCACGGCCCTGGCGGGTCACACCGGGTTCGCGACCGGCATGGGCCCGGCCCTGCGCACGGTCGGTCTGACGGTGCTGGTCGCGACGGCGGTCGTGGTGGCGGGCCACCGCGGCGCCGGCCGCCCCGCCCCCGGCGCCCCGGCTCCCGGCACGCCCGCGCCACCGGTGAAGGAACCGGCGGCCTGACCTCCGCCCGACCGGGACACACCGACGCCTCCGGCCGGGACGCGGCGGACGGTGCCGAGTTCCGGCCCGGGGAGCGGAAGACACCGCGTCCGGTCGACGGGCCCGTGGAACGGGACGAGGCCCGCCCCGCGTGAGCGGGACGGGCCTCGTGCTGGAGCGCCGGGCAGGCCTTGCACCTGCATTTCCCCGCAGGAAGCGGGGCGTCTTTCCTTGGACCACCAACGCATCACCTGGTGCCGTTCTCCGGCGGCCGGTGCGTGATCAACTGTAGCGCACCGGCGCCGGGCACACCAGGTCGGATCAGAGGAGGCCGAGACCGCGGACCGCCTCGCGCTCGTCCGACAGCTCCTTGACGGAGGCGTCGATGCGGGCGCGGGAGAACTCGTTGACGTCCAGGCCCTGGACGATCTCGTACGAGCCGTCCTTGCAGGTGACCGGGAAGGAGGAGATCAGGCCCTCCGGGACGCCGTAGGAACCGTCGGACGGGATGCCCATGGAGGTCCAGTCGCCCTCGGCGGTGCCGTTGACCCACGTGTACACGTGGTCGATGGCGGCGTTGGCGGCGGAGGCGGCGGAGGACGCGCCGCGGGCCTCGATGATGGCCGCGCCGCGCTTGGCGACGGTCGGGATGAAGTCGTCGGCCAGCCACTTCTCGTCGTTGACGACCTCGGCGGCGTTCTTGCCGGCGATCGTGGCGTGGAAGATGTCCGGGTACTGGGTGGCGGAGTGGTTGCCCCAGATGGTCAGGCGCTTGATGTCGGCGACCGTGGAGCCCGTCTTCTTCGCGAGCTGGGTCAGCGCGCGGTTGTGGTCGAGGCGGGTCATCGCGGTGAAGCGCTCGGCCGGGACGTCCGGGGCGGCGGCCTGGGCGATCAGGGCGTTGGTGTTGGCCGGGTTGCCGACGACGAGGACCTTGATGTCGTCCGCGGCGTGGTCGTTGATGGCCTTGCCCTGCGGCTTGAAGATGCCGCCGTTGGCCTCGAGGAGGTCACCGCGCTCCATGCCCTTGGTGCGGGGGCGGGCGCCGACGAGGAGGGCGACGTTGGCGCCGTCGAAGGCCACGTTCGGGTCGTCGGTGATCTCGATGCCCTGCAGGAGCGGGAACGCGCAGTCGTCCAGCTCCATCGCGGTGCCCTCGGCGGCCTTGAGCGCCGGAGTGATCTCCAGGAGGCGCAGCTTGACCGGCACGTCCGCGCCGAGCAGCTGGCCGGAGGCGATGCGGAAGAGCAGGGCGTAACCGATCTGGCCGGCCGCGCCGGTGACGGTGACGTTCACGGGAGTGCGGGTCATGGCGTTCTCCGTATGACAGCTGGCGGTGGGGCGTCCCTGCCCCGGGGTGCGGGATCCCGCTCCGGCTCGTGACCGGACCGCCGTGATGATCGATCGCCGGTACGGATGGATCACCGACGGATGATCGATCTCTTGGCGTCAAGAGAGATCCAGCGGTCAGGCTATCGCGCCCGCGGTGTCCGGCACGTCCGGGTCGGTGTGGCCCGGCCCACAGGGCGGCGTCCGGTGGTCCGGTCGTCCGTCGTCCGGAGGGGGCACGGGCCGCACGCCGGTACGGACAGGGAGAGGCGGCCGCCCGTCCGGGAGAGGGAGGGACTGGGGCGACCGCCGTTCGGGGACCGTTGCCGGACTCCCGTGGGGGGACATCTGTCGCGTGCCCCCGGGGGCGTCGGCCATGCCTGTGCCGGGAAGTTTTTCTTCCGCATCTTCGCGATCTCCACCGAACGGCCCAACGCCTCGCCGCGCGCGCCGCGGTCCGGCGCCTGCCGCGCCCGGCCCGACGGTGTCGGCGGATCCCGGCGCGACCGCGGCGCGGGGTACCCGGCCGTCGTCGGGTGGGTGCACCGCCGGCGTCCCCGCTCCGGTCCCAGGGGGGCCACCTCGGGGCGGTCGGGGCTCCGCCTCCGGGTGGTCGGGGCTCCGGCGGGGCCGGTGCCTCAGTCCGTGCAGCCCCGGCCGCCCGCCGCCAGGGTCACGCACGCCTTGGCCTCGTCCGCGGTTCTCACCGCCACCATCGGGGTGTACGCGGCCGTGACGCCGGCGCCGGTGATCCTGCCCGTCTGCTCGTTCCCGCCGCCCGCGCTGACGTGGACCTCGTCGCCCTGGCCGGCCTGGGTGACGCGGGCCCACGCGGTGCCGCAGGTCTTGCTGTAGCGGACCTCGACGGACGCCGTGCCGACGGTGGCCTTCGCGGCGGTGGTCACCAGGTCGCCGCCGCAGCCCATGGCCTCGGGGTCCTTGCCGGTGCACTGGTCCCCGGCGCACTTCACCCCGGGCGGCAGCTGGGTGCTGGCGCTGACGGTGGGCGACGGGGACGGCTTGGCGCTCTCGGTCTCCTTGTCGTCGCCGCCGTTCAGGAGGAAGAACGCGCCGGCGGCCACGACGAGCACGCCGACGGCACCCGCGACGAACGTCCCCATCCGCTTGCCGCCCCCCGGGGCGCCGTTCCGCGTCCCGGAACCGCCCCGCGGGGGCAGGCCGTACGCGTCCGCGGCGCCGTGCCGCTCCGGCACCGGCGCGGTGGCGGCCCCGCCGCCCGCGTACGCCCCCGCTCCGGTCCCGGCGCCCTGGCGCGCCGCGCGCTCGCCGGTCGGCGACGGCCCCCGGTATCCCGCGAGCCCCCACGAGTTGCCGTCGGAGGGCCCGCCGGAGGACGTGGCCGGGGGCCCGCCGGGCGCACCGCCGCCCCGGACCGGGCCGGCGGCCGAGTCGGGGCTGTCGGCGGCCGTCGGCTGCGCGGGGACCGACGCCGGCGGCAGCGTGGGCGCCACACCGCCCGGCCCGGCGATCCCCGGCTTGGGCGCCGCACCGCCGCCGTGCCGGCCCGACTTGCCGCCCCGGCCGCCCTTGGAACCGGTCGCGGGCGCGCCCAGCTCGCCGAGCGCGGCACGCGCCTGCGAGATCCGGATGGCCTCCATGGTCATGTCATGACGCATCTCCGAGCGGCTCCAGGCGCGCTCGGCCAGTTCCCACAGGGTGGTCAGGTGGACGGGGTTGGTCCTCGTGACCTCCGCCAGGGCCACGATCGCGCCCTTGGGCGCGAGCAGCCGGCCGTTCAGATAGCGCTCCCAGGACGTCTTGCTGTAGCCCGTCGCGTCGGCCAGCGACGCGATGCTCAGCTCGCTGCGGTCCACGAGTCGGCGCAACTGGCCGACGAACTCCCCGATCTGCGGATCGAGTTCCTCCGGCAGAGCCTTCCAACGAGGCATCACTTCCCCCCTCTTCCCCCGGTGACGTGCTGTTTCTTTCCCCGCTCGGTCCCCGTGGTCCTCGCGCGCGGCGTCCCGCGGCGCGTCCCCGTTCCGGCTACCCACGGGGATGCGCCGGGTCAGGATCCCAGTTCCCGGGGTGGGGGCGCACAGGAACACGGAGGTCGCGAACACGCACCGTCGCACGCGCTGGTCCGCGGTCCAGTGTCCCATCGGCGTTCCCGTGCATCGAACGGAACCCCCGCCGCCGTACGGAACGCCCAGCGTCGTACGGAACGCCCCCGATCGCCGCGCGGAACACCCCCCGGCCGCCGCACGGGACACCCCGGCCGTCGTACGGAACGCCCGGATCGACCCGTTCGGCCACGCTAGCCCCGTCGTCGCACGGCTTGGGGCACATCCGCGAATTTGTCGACACTTCGGCACACGGAACGCACATGTGCGGTCACGCCGGGCACGAGGGTCCCGTCTTTCACGTACTCCGTAGCGGAACGGTCACTTCCGTGCCACAGCGTCCCGCCAGGCGTTGAACAGGGCGTTCCGCGTGCAGGAGGGTTGATCACGACGGCGGCCCTTTCTCCCACGGGGGTGGAGGACGGGCCGCCGTACGCGGGCCGGTTACCGGCTGACCGTGAAGTGCAGGGCGTCCTTCAGGAACGGGATCTGCAGCACCGGATCGGGCTGTGCCATCAACGCCAGCAGGGCGATGGCGAGACCGAGGACGGTACAGGTGGCGATGTCCGTGAAGCGTGAACGCACCGCCAGCATGCCGACGTCGGGCACCGCCCAGCGCAGCGCGGCGCCGACCAGCAGCGCGACGCCGATCAGCAGCGTCCCCCAGCGGAACACGTCCAGCGCGGTCAGCAGCAGGCCGATCCCGACGAGGCCCACCACGGTGAGCACCGGCCACTGCCGGGCGGGCGCCGGGGCGTCACGGGGCGCGGCCCGGCCGCCGCCCTCGGGACGCGCGGTGTCCCGCGTGAAGAGCGGGAACCGCCGGGTGACGCGCCGCGGCCTGCCTTCGGCGTCGGGCGCGCTGACGGGGTCCCGGACGGTGAGCTCGTCCTCCGGACGCCCGTCGTCGCCCCCGGTCCCCTTCCTCTCCTCGGCCGGCACCGCGCTGCGTCCCTCAGCCGGCACTGCGCTCCGCCGCCTCGACCACGTTGACGAGCAGCTGGGCCCTGGTCATCGGGCCGACGCCGCCGGGGTTCGGGGAGATCCAGGCGGCGACCTCGGCCACGTCCGGGTGGACGTCGCCGACGATCTTGCCCTCGGCGTTGCGCGAGACACCGACGTCGAGGACGGCCGCGCCGGGCTTGACGTCCTCGGCGCGCACCAGGTGCGGGGAGCCGGCCGCGGCGACGATGATGTCCGCGCGCTTGAGGTGGGCGGACAGGTCGCGGGTGCCGGTGTGGCACTGGGTCACGGTGGCGTTCTCGCTGCGCCGGGTGAGCAGCAGCGGCATCGGGCGGCCGATGGTGACGCCGCGGCCGACGACCACGACCTCGGCGCCCTTGATCTCCACGCCGTAGCGGCGCAGCAGGGTGAGGATGCCGTTGGGGGTGCAGGGCAGCGGGGCGGGCTCGTTGAGGACGAGGCGCCCGAGGTTCATCGGGTGGAGGCCGTCGGCGTCCTTGTCCGGGTCCATCAGTTCGAGGATGCGGTTCTCGTCGATGCCCTTGGGCAGCGGCAGCTGGACGATGTAGCCGGTGCAGGCCGGGTCCTCGTTCAGCTCGCGGACGACCGCCTCGATCTCCTCCTGGGTCGCCGTGCCGGGCAGTTCGCGCTGGATGGAGGCGATGCCGACCTGGGCGCAGTCGCGGTGCTTGCCCGCGACGTACTTCTGGCTGCCGGGATCGTCGCCGACCAGGACGGTGCCGAGGCCGGGCGTGACGCCCTTCTCCTTCAGCGCCGCCACACGGGCGGCCAGTTCGGACTTGATCGCGGCTGCGGTGGCCTTGCCATCGAGAATCTGGGCGGTCATGCCCCCATCCTCGCGGATGACCGGCCCCCGGTTCCAATCCGTCCGGCCCGCGGGCGCCTGCCGCAGGACTCCGGACACGGGGGACGGGCCCCGCCGTGTCCGGCCTTGATCAGCGATGTTGCACTTGCACAACGCCTGGCGAATCCGGCTGGACAAGCCCGTGACGGTCGAGAACGATGGTGCGGCACAGTGCCGCGGGCAGTACCGGGGGGACGGACCGCAACCATCTGGAGAAATTCCTCCCAGCCGTGCCGCGCGTCCCCGCACACGGAGCACATCGGAGGAAGGACCGCCATGAGTTTCGGCGACCCGAACAATCCCTACGGGCCCCCGCCCGCACAACCGCCCGCCGCTCCCCAGCCGGGCTACGGTTTCCCCCAGCAGCCGCCCGCCGCTCCCCAGCCGGGCTACGGCTTCCCTCAGCAGCCGGCCTACCCGGGCTACCCGGGTGGCAACCCGATGCTGCCGCAGTCGATGCCGGGGCTGCTGGTGACGGCCCGGGTCTTCCTCTTCATCATCTCGGCCGTCCAGATCCTCTTCGGCCTGGTCTACCTGTACCTCGCGGCGTTCGCCAGCGACGTCTCGGACGCCGCCGACGACCTGAGCTCCTCCTCCGACGACCCGTTCAGCGCGTTCAGCGACGGCAGTGACATAGCGACCGGCGCCTTCGTGATCCTGGCCCTGATCGCCCTCGGCCTGGCCGCCCTGTCCATCACGCTCGGCGTCAAGTTCGGCCGCGGCGGCCAGGGCGTGCGGATCACCACCGTCGTCTACGGCGCTCTCGGCACCATCGCCGGCCTGCTCCTGCTCTTCGTCGGCCTGGACTCCGGGCTGGCCAGCATGGTGATCTTCCCGCTCATCTGGGTGGTCTTCGGCGCCATCATCACCGCCGCGCCGGTGGTCTCCAGCGGCACGGCCTGGTTCAGCCGCCCGCGCTACTGAAGGCCGTGCGGCGGCCGAACCGTCCGCGCCGACCACTTCCCAGGGCCGTGTCCCACCCGTACGAGGGGGACACGGCCCTGGCGCGTCGCCCTCGTACGGCGTGGGCGGCCGCCGAAGCCACCCGCCGCACGACACGGACGAGGGGCCCGTCGGCCGACGCCGACGGGCCCCTCGTGCCGCCGCTCAGTGGAAGAAGTGCCGCGTCCCGGTGAAGTACATCGTCACACCGGCCTTCTTCGCGGCCTCCACGACCAGTTCGTCGCGGACCGAGCCGCCGGGCTGGACCACGGCCTTCACGCCGGCCGCGGTGAGGATCTCCAGGCCGTCCGGGAAGGGGAAGAAGGCGTCGGAGGCGGCGTACGCCCCCTGCGCGCGCTCGGCGCCCGCCCGCTCCACCGCGAGCTTCGCGGAGTCGACGCGGTTGACCTGGCCCATGCCGACGCCGACCGAGGCGCCGTCCTTGGCGAGGAGGATGGCGTTGGACTTGACGGCCCGGCAGGCCTTCCAGGCGAAGGCCAGCTCGGCCAGCTCCGCCTCGGACAGGGCCTCGCCGGTGGCCAGCGTCCAGGTGGCGGGGTCGTCGCCCTCGGCCTGGAGGCGGTCGGTGACCTGGAGGAGGGCGCCGCCGTCGATGGGCTTGACGTCGACGGGGTGCGACGGGCCCTCGGGGCAGCGCAGGACGCGGATGTTCTTCTTCTTGGTGAGGGCTTCGAGGGCGCCGTCCTCGTAGTCCGGCGCGACGATGACCTCGGTGAAGATCTCGGCGACCTGCTCGGCCATCTCCCTGGAGACCGGGCGGTTGACGGCGATCACGCCGCCGAAGGCGGACAGCGGGTCGCAGGCGTGCGCCTTGCGGTGCGCCTCGGCGACGTCCGCGCCGATCGCGATGCCGCACGGGTTGGCGTGCTTGATGATCGCGACGCAGGGCTCGGCGTGGTCGTACGCGGCACGGCGGGCGGCGTCCGTGTCCGTGTAGTTGTTGTACGACATCTCCTTGCCGTGCAGCTGCTCGGCCGCGGCCAGGCCGCCCGTGCCGGCGGTGTAGAGGGCGGCGGGCTGGTGCGGGTTCTCGCCGTAGCGCAGGGTGTGGGCGCGCTCCAGGCTGGTGGCGAGGTACTCCGGGAACTGCGAGTCGTCGGCGGGCGCGTAGGACGAGGCGAACCAGGAGGAGACGGCGATGTCGTACTCGGCGGTGTGCCGGAACGCCTCGGCGGCCAGCCGCTTGCGGGCGGCCAGGTCGAAGCCGCCGTCCTTGACCGCCGAGAGCACGTCCGCGTACCGGTCGGGGCTGGTGACGACCGCGACGGAGGGGTGGTTCTTGGCGGCGGCGCGCACCATGGAGGGGCCGCCGATGTCGATCTGCTCGACGCACTCGTCGGCCGTGGCGCCCGAGGCGACGGTCTCGCGGAACGGGTAGAGGTTCACCACGACCAGGTCGAACGGCGCCACGCCCAGCTCGTCGAGCTGCTGGCGGTGGCTCTCCAGGCGCAGGTCGGCGAGGATGCCCGCGTGCACCTTCGGGTGCAGGGTCTTGACCCGGCCGTCCAGGCACTCGGGGAAGCCGGTGAGGTCCTCGACCTTGGTGACGGGGACGCCGGCGGCGGAGATGCGGCCGGCGGTGGAGCCGGTGGAGACGAGTTCGACGCCGGCCTCGTGGAGCCCGCGGGCGAGGTCCTCGAGCCCGGTCTTGTCGTAGACGCTCACGAGCGCGCGACGGATGGCCCGCTTGTTGCTCTCGGCGGTGGCGGTCACTGGATAACTACCTTTCGTCCCTCAATGCGATAGCCGTTGCGGGCGAGCCGCCCCACGACATCGACGAGCAGCCTTCGCTCGACTTCCTTGATGCGCTCGTGCAGAGCGCTCTCGTCGTCCTCGTCCCGGATCTCCACCACGCCCTGCGCGATGATCGGCCCGGTGTCGACGCCGTCGTCGACGAAGTGGACGGTGCAGCCGGTGACCCTGGCGCCGTACGCGAGCGCGTCCCGCACGCCGTGGGCTCCCGGGAAGCTGGGGAGGAGGGCGGGGTGGGTGTTGACGAACCGCCCGCCGAACCGCGCGAGGAACTCCTTCCCCACGATCTTCATGAACCCGGCCGAGACGACGAGGTCCGGCTCGTGGGCGGCGACGGCCTCGGCGAGCGCCGCGTCCCACTCCTCCCTGGTCCCGTAGTCCTTGACCCTCCGCACGAAGGTCGGCAGCCCGGCGCGCTCGGCGCGCGCGAGGCCCTCGATGCCGTCGCGGTCGGCGCCGACGGCCACGATCTCGGCTCCGTAGGCCTCGACGCCGGTGGCGGCGATCTCGTCGAGGAGCGCCTGCAGGTTCGTACCGGATCCGGAGACCAGCACGACGAGGCGCTTGGCTCGCTGGGCCACGGGCTTGGCGGCCACGGTGGGGGCCTTTCTCGGGGGAGCGGGTCTGTGCGGTCGGCCCCGCATCCGCCGGTTCATACGAACCTACGAATGCTTCGCGCCCCGGGATACGGGGAAGTCTACGAAGCGGCCGACCGTCAGCAACGATACCGGCACACCGGACGGCCCCCTCGGGACGGGGGCCGGGCCGACAGGTAGCGTCTGCGGGGAGCCGGACGGGGAACGGGATCCACGTGCCGCACGTTCACCGGTCGTACCGTCCCGTTCGTGCCCTCCGCTCCGTTGCCGCCCGTTCGTTATCGCCAAGGGGAAGACGCTCACTTGATGCCGGACCGCAGCCTGCGACTGCTCACGCTCCCCCAGCAGTCGGCGCAGCCAGACCAGCGCAGCTCCGTGTTGCTGCGGGAACGCCCTTCCACGCCGTCCGACGCGCCCTCGGACCGGAAGAACGGCGACGGGCAGGGCGACGGCACCCCCCAGGACGACAATCCCTTCGCCCCGCCCCCGGAGGGCTCGCCGGACCGCCCCTGGCAGCCGCGGCACCCGTCGGGCGGCGACGGCGCGCAGGGTCCGCAGGGCGGCGGGCACTCCTCGTGGGGCCGTCAGTGGAGCGACCGCCAGCCGGGGCGCTCCTCCGGCGGCTTCGGCGAGCGGCCCGGCGGCTCCGGCCCCGAGGGCCCGGGGGGCGGCGGGGGCCCGCGCTGGGACCCGACGGACCCCGCCCAGCGACGCGCCCGCTACGCCCTGCTGTGCGGCATGTGGGCCCTGTTCTTCGCGCTCTTCACCTGGCAGTACGTGGCCCTGCTGCTCGGCGCCCTCGCCCTGTACTGGGGCATCAGCTCCCTGCGCGCCAAGCCCCGCACGGCCACCGACCCGGACACCCCGGCCCCGGCCGCCCCCCAGGACACCCGCCCCCAGCGGACCGCCGCGATCAGCGGCCTGGTCACGTCCTCCCTGGCCCTCCTCTTCGTCGCCACGTCCTTCACCGCGCAGCTGGTCTACAGCGACTACTACACCTGCCAGGACGACGCCCTGACCCACGAGGCGGAGCAGACCTGCGGCAAGCTGCTCCCGGAACCCCTGCGCGACGTCCTGGGCACGGAGGACTGACCCCCCTCACCGCCCTGTCCCGGGGGTGTTCCGCCGGAGGAGCCCGAGGACGCGACCGCCCCCGACCCCACCAGCCCGTCGAGCGCTCGAGGACGCGACCGCCCGTTCCCACCAGCCCGTCCAGCGCTCGAGGACGCGACCGCCCCCGCCCCCCCGGCACAGCCACCACCGTCCCAGCACCGCCACCGGTAGGGCGACCACCCCCACCCACGCCACCGCCGCGCCCCCGGCCTGCCACCACACCGGCCCGAACCGCGCCAGCCCCGCGCTCCCGAGCGGCCCGCCCGCCCACGCGGCCAGCAGGGCGACCGTCCCCCCGCACAGGAGCGCGGCCGTCCAGGCCGCGACAGCGGTCCGTCGCACGGTCCACGGCTCGCCGGCACCGTCGTCGCCCGCGTCCCCGCCGCCCTCCCCGCCGCCGTCCCGGGACCTCTCCCGGCCCGTCCCCGTCGTGGCGAACCCCGCCGTCACGAATTGCGTCGTCGCGAACCCCGACGGCCCGCCCCCCGCCGCGGCGACCCGCGCCGTGAACCACCCCACCGCCGCTCCCGCCGCCAGCGGCACCACCCCCGCCGCCCAGTGCAGCGGCGTACCGACCCCCGCCTCCGGGACCGCCGCCAGCAGCGGGAACGGCGGCAGCAGCGGAGCCGGCGCGGAGGACAGGGGCCCCACCACGTGCCCGGTGCCGAGCACGAAGCCCGGTCCGAGGCCGTACGCCGCGGCCCAGACGGCCGCGTTCGGCACCAGCGTCAGACAGAGCAGCAGCACGGCGAACTGCCCCGACCACCCCTCGCTCAGCCGCAGGAACGCCCCGCGGGCGGCGCCGCCGTGCCACACCAGCGAGATCGCGAGCAGCAGCGCCCCGCCCCCGACGAGCGTCGCCACCCCCGCGGCCGCGGCGCGCGTCGCGACGCCCAGGCGGGTGTCCGGTTCCACGAGCAGGTCCCGCAGGTTCCGGGGCAGCACGCGCAACGCCCGTCCCACCGGCCCGCCGGGGCGGCCGAACGCCGTCCAGGCGCCCGCGCCCGCCGCCGCCATGGTGACCAGCGGCAGGCACACCGCGGTCCGGCCCAGGGAGGGCCGCAGTCCGCCGCCCGCCGCGTACAGCACGACGGGCGCGGCGACGGAGAGGTAGCCCACGACGACCCCCGCCCAGGCGAGGCGCGCGGAGAGGGGGTGCGGCCCGTCGTCCCGCCCCCCGGCGCCGCCCAGGCGCACGCCGACACCCGCCTTCGCGCCCGCCCCCACGGCCACCCCCACGCCGTCCCCGGGGTCCGTGGCGTCCCGTGCCGCCCGGTGCACCAGCCACACGGGCGGCACGAGCAGCAGCAGCGGGGTGACGCCCACGGGCGCGGGGACGCCGGAGAGCGTGTCGGTGCGGATCAGTTCGGCGCCGTGCGCCAGCACCCACAGCGCCGCGGCGACGTGCAGGGCGTCGCCGGGCCCGCGGTCGGGGTACGGCGAGCTGATCCACAGCACCGTCACCAGCACCGCGATCGCGGCCAGTCCCAGGGCCGCCGCGAACGCACCGCCCAGGAGGCCGGCGGCCATCCCGGGCGCCCGGTCGTGCCACCGGGTGCGGAGCAGGGACAGCGGGGCTCGGCGAGCGGTCGTCTGGATCACGCCCGCCATGCTCCCAACGACACGCGCTTTCGCGGCGTAACGGGCAAAGCACCGTTGTGTCGTTCAATATATGTTTATGTACTTTTTCGTACGAAAGGGTGTCCTGTGAAGAGGAGCGCCGCGCCCCCGCCCCCTCCTCCCGCGGCGCACCGGCACCCGCGCGAGACCGCCGCGCTGACGCCCGCTCAGGCCTTCGACGCGCTGTACGAGTTCGGCGCCCCCGCTCTCGTCCGCCAGACGTACCTGCTGACCGGCCGCCGCGAGCTGGCGCGCGAGTCGGTGGAGCGGGCCTTCCAACTCGCCTGGGAACACTGGCCCGAGGTGGCCCGGGACCGGGACCCGGTGGGCTGGGTGCGGGCGACGGCGCACGAGTACGCCCTCTCCCCCTGGCACCGGTTCCGGCGGCGGCACCGGCAGCCGGAGCCGCCGCCCGCCGAGCCCGGCGACCGCACCCTGCTGAACGTCCTGCTGAGTCTCCCCCCGCCGCGCCGCCGCACGCTCCTTCTGTACGACGGCGTCGGCCTCGGCCTGCCCGAGACGGCCGCGGAGACGGAGGCGAGCACCCCGACGGCGGCCGGCCGGCTGCTGCGCGCCCGTGAGGCCGTCGCGGACCGGCTGCCCGAGCTGGGCGACCCGCAGGCGCTGCACCGGCGACTGGCCGAACTGGCGTCCACCGAGCGGCTGCGGGCGTCCCGGCCGCCGACGGTGCGGACGGGCGGCGAACGCCGGGCACGGCTCTGGACGCGGGCGGCGATCGCCTTCACGGCCGCCCTGATCGGCACCACGGCCCTGACGCTGCGCACGGCTCCCACGCACTACGAACCGTCCGTGCCCTCGGGACAGGCGGTACGCGGCGTGCCGACCCGGGTGGCGCCGGGCGCGCTGTCGGACCGGGAGCTGGAGCTGCGCCGGAAGCTGCGGGACCAGTTGCAGGACGGGCCGGAGAGGCTGGTGCCCCGGCCGGGGTGAGACCGGCCGGGATGAGACCTGCCGGGGTGAGACCGAGCGGGGTGAGACCGGCCGGAACGCCGAGTGGGCCCGCCCCCTTGTGCGGGGGGCGGGCCCACTCGTGCGGTGCGGGTCGCTCAGCCGGCGAGGATCTCGCGGGCGAGCTTGGCCGTCTCGGTCGGCGTCTTGCCGACCTTGACGCCGGCGGCCTCCAGGGCCTCCTTCTTCGCCTGGGCGGTGCCGGACGAACCGGAGACGATGGCGCCGGCGTGGCCCATGGTCTTGCCCTCGGGCGCGGTGAAGCCCGCGACGTAGCCGACGACCGGCTTGGTCACGTTGGCCTTGATGAACTCGGCCGCGCGCTCCTCGGCGTCGCCGCCGATCTCGCCGATCATGACGATCAGGTCGGTCTCGGGGTCGGCCTCGAACGCGGCGAGCGCGTCGATGTGCGTGGTGCCGATGATCGGGTCGCCACCGATGCCGACGGCGGTCGAGAAGCCGATGTCACGCAGCTCGTACATCATCTGGTACGTCAGCGTGCCGGACTTCGAGACCAGGCCGATGCGGCCCGGCTTGGTGATGTCGCCCGGGATGATGCCGACGTTCGACTGGCCCGGGGTGATGATGCCGGGGCAGTTCGGGCCGATGATCCGGGTCTTGTTGCCCTTCTTGCCGGCGTACGCCCAGAACGACGCCGAGTCGTGCACGGCGATGCCCTCGGTGATCACGACGGCCAGCGGGATCTCGGCGTCGATGGCCTCGACGACGGCGTCCTTGGTGAACTTCTCCGGCACGAAGATGACGGAGACGTCGGCGCCGGTCTTCTCGATGGCCTCCTTGACGGTGCCGAAGACCGGTACCTCGGTGCCGTCGAAGTCCACGGACTGACCCGCCTTGCGCGGGTTGACGCCGCCCACGACGTTGGTGCCGTCGCCGAGCATGAGCTTGGTGTGCTTCATGCCGGTGGCGCCGGTCATGCCCTGGACGATGACCTTGCTGTCCTTGTTGAGCCAGATAGCCATGGTGTGTTGGTGTCCTCGTCCTGAGTGCTTACTTGGCGGCGTGGGCCAGCTCGGCGGCCTTGTCGGCCGCGCCGTCCATGGTGTCGACGCGCTGGACCAGCGGGTGGTCGGCGTCGGTGAGGATCCTGCGGCCCAGCTCGGCGTTGTTGCCGTCGAGGCGGACGACGAGCGGCTTCTCGACCTTCTCGCCGCGGTCCTCCAGGAGCTTCAGCGCCTGGACGATGCCGTTGGCGACCTCGTCGCAGGCGGTGATGCCACCGAAGACGTTGACGAAGACGGACTTGACGTCCGGGTCGCCGAGGATGATCTCGAGGCCGTTCGCCATGACCTGGGCGGAGGCACCGCCACCGATGTCCAGGAAGTTGGCGGGCTTGACGTTGCCGTGCTTCTCACCGGCGTACGCGACGACGTCCAGGGTGCTCATGACGAGACCCGCGCCGTTGCCGATGATGCCGACCTGGCCGTCGAGCTTGACGTAGTTGAGGTTCTTCTCCTTGGCGGCGGCCTCGAGCGGGTTGGCCGCGGCCTTGTCGTGGAGGGCCTCGAAGTCGGGGTGACGGAACTCGGCGTTGTCGTCGAGCGACACCTTGCCGTCCAGGGCGATGACCTCGCCCGAGGCGACCTTGGCCAGCGGGTTGACCTCGACCAGGAGGGCGTCCTCCTTGATGAAGGTGTCCCACAGCTTGACCAGGACGTCGGCGACCTTCTCGGCGACCTCGGCCGGGAACTTCGCGGCCTCGACGATCTCGCGCGCCTTCTCGGGCGTCACGCCGTCGATCGCGTCGATCGGGGTCTTGGCGACGGCCTCCGGACGGGTGGCGGCCACCTCCTCGATCTCCATGCCGCCCTCGACGGAGGCGATGGAGAGGAAGGTGCGGTTGGCACGGTCGAGGAGGAAGGAGACGTAGTACTCCTCGACGATCTCCGGAGCGGTCTCGGCGATCATCACCTTGTGGACCGTGTGGCCCTTGATGTCCATGCCGAGGATGTCCGTCGCGCGGGCGACGGCCTCGTCCGGGGTGGCGGCGAGCTTCACGCCACCGGCCTTGCCGCGGCCACCGACCTTCACCTGAGCCTTGACGACGGACTTGCCGCCCAGACGCTCGGTGATCTCGCGCGCCGCCTCAGGCGTGTCGATGACTTCACCGGCCAGCACCGGTACATCGTGCTTGGCGAAGAGGTCCCTCGCCTGGTACTCGAACAGGTCCACGCGCTTCCGTCCCTATCAGTGATCTCGCGGTTCGTTGGATGCGTGGGCGTGCCGCGAGGGCAACGTGACGTCCGCTCTGAGTCACAAGGGGGGCGCACACGGTGTCCGAGCGCGCGGCATGTCCGTCTCGCAGGTTATCGCCGGTTGCGGGGGGTCTCTAAATCGCGGGTCACACCTGAGCGGTGATACCTGTCACATGATGCCGCGCTCACTGGCACGGGGTGCCGTGTGTGAGGGGGTGCGGATGGGGGGTGGGCGGGGTGGACGGGGTGGACGGGGGTGCGGCCTGGGCGTCGTCCGGGGAGGGGGGAGGGGGACCTCACCGGGTTGGGGTTGGCCCGGTGAGGTCCGTCGTCGCGCTCCGCGGGTGCCGTGTGTGGGTTCCTGCGGGGCGCGGGCCGGCTGGTCCCCACCCCAATGGGGACCTCCGGCACATCCGCGGGGTGACGGCCCGGACGGACCGCCGACGGCTTTCGGCCGTCCGTCCGGGTCCCGAGACCTCGCGGGGTCTTCGTCCGCCCCGGTGCCGTTCCCCAGCGCCGTTCCCCGGTGCCGCTGCCGTCACGGCGGATCGGCGTGCGGGCGGGGGCGGGGCGGAGGGGGCGGAGGCGGTGCGGTGCGGCTGCTCGTCGCGCGTCCCGAGCCCGGCCCGGAGCGACCGGTCGGGTGACCGGTCAGGTGACCTGCCGGGTGACCAGCCGACGCCACGGACGGGTCGGTGGAGAGGCCGGGGTGCCGGAAGCGGTCGGGGCGTCGGAGACGGCCGGCTCACGACCGGTGGTCAGGGGCTCCGGGTACGGCTCCGGGTGCTTCCGTCCATCCGGCGGGCAAGGGCCGCCCGGGCGTATGGCGCGCGACGTGCGACGCGCGTGCTAGGCCGGGGAGACGGGGATGTCCCGGTAGCGCTCCCGGGGCTCGGGCGCGTCGGAGTGCGCCACGGCGCCGGGCACGAGCCGGACCGGTACCTGGTGGAGCGGGGCGATCGCGTGGGCGTCGCCGTGGCGCGGCGAGCCGCCGTCGGCACCCGTGCCGCTCCCCAGCACACCGTCGGCGCCGCCGGCGGGCGCGTGGTGGGCCGGTGCGGGAGTGGGGGGACCTGACGTGACCCCGTGGGCGTCGTCGTGCGCCGTCGTGAGGCGCGTCCCGCCGTTCCCGTCCGGTTCCGGCCCGTACGCGACGGTCACCGCGTCCGCCGGACCCCTGGTCGCCGGGCCGCCGGAGACGGCCCGGGGGCCGGTGGCCCCGGAGGCGCCGGCGTCCGGAGCGGTCGGCGGCGCGGTCGCGGTCGCGGGGGCGGGCCCCCGGTCGTCCGGAATCGGCCCACCGGGCGGTTCCGGCAGGTCGGAGCCGTCGGGCAGCTCGGAGACACCCGGCAGGTCGGAGGCGCCGGGAAAGTCGGAGGCGTCGGGCAGCGTCGGCAGCGAGGGCGACGAAGGGACCGGGGGCAGGGAGAGCGACGTCGGCAGCTGCGGCAGAACCTCCAGCAGCGGCACCTCCGCCCGCACGACCTCGTCGAGCTCCTCGGTCACCGTCCCCACCACGTCACCGGCCGGCCGCACGACCTGGTCCGTCACGGTGCGGACGACGAGACCCGTCACCGGGCGGACGGCGTCCAGCACCGACGGACCGACGACACGGCCGGGGCGGGTGTCCGGTGCCGCGGGGGACGCCTCGGAGGCGGGCGGCATCTCGGAGGCGGGCGGCACCTGAGAGGCGGGCGGCGCCTTGAGGGCCAGGGACGCCGGTACCCGCTCCACCGGAACGACGTCCAGCACCCTGCCCACGGCATCCGGCACCGCCGGCGCTTCCTCGGCCGCCTGCGCACGCTCCCCGCAGACCACGCCGAGCAGGAACAACCCACCCACCAGCAGCACCAGCCGCAGCGCACGCCACCCGGCCGCGGTGCGCATCACGCGCAGAGCGGCACCGGGCAGGGCGGCTGAGGACGTCAAGGGGAAGCTTCCTTCGTGCACCGAACGGACGCGAGATCCTCGCACGACACTCCCAAGGTCGCGCAAGCCCCCTGTTACCGATGGGTAGTCATGTCCGTTTTGCTGCACGGAAAAGAGCCGCCGGGCATCGACGAGTCGTCAGCCGGCATCCGGTATCGGCAGCGGCCGCTTCTCGAGTGCCGCCGCCATCACCTCCGGGAAGAGGTCCGGCGTGCAGGCGAAGGCCGGCGTGTCCAGTGCGGCGAGCGCCGCCGCGTGCTCCCGGTCGTACGCGGGCGCCCCCTCGTCGGACAGGGCCAGCAGCGTCACGAACTGCACCCCCGCCGCCTTCATCGCCGCGACGCGCTTGAGCATCTCGTCGCGTATGCCTCCCTCGTACAGGTCGCTGATCAGCACGACCACCGTCTCCGAGGGCCGGGTGATCTGCGACTGGCAGTAGGCCAGCGCCCGGTTGATGTCCGTCCCGCCGCCCAGCTGCACGCCGAAGAGCACGTCCACCGGATCGTCGAGCCGGTCGGTGAGGTCGGCGACCGTCGTGTCGAAGACGACCAGTCGGGTGTCGATCGACCGCATGGAGGCCAGTACCGCCCCGAACACGGAGGCGTGGACGACGGACGCCGCCATCGACCCCGACTGGTCGATGCAGAGGACGACCTCCTTCCTCACCGAGCGCGACGCCCGCGCGTAGCCGACGAGCCGCTCCGGCACCACCGTCCGGTGCTCGGGCAGGTAGTGCTTGAGGTTGGCCGCGATGGTGCGGTTCCAGTCGATGTCGTGGTGGCGGGGCCGGCCGGTCCGCGCGCTGCGGTCGAGGGCGCCGGTGAGGGCGGTCCGGGTGCGGGTGGCGAGCCGCTTCTCCAGGTCCTCGACGACCTTGCGGACGACGGCCCGTGCCGTCTCCTTCGTCGTCTCCGGCATCGCCTTGTGGAGGGACAGCAACGTGCCGACGAGGTGGACGTCGGCCTCCACGGCCTGCAGCATCTCCGGCTCCAGCAGCAGGGAGGCGAGGCCCAGCCGGTCGATGGCGTCCCGCTGCATGACCTGCACGACGGAGGACGGGAAGTAGGTCCGGATGTCCCCCAGCCAGCGTGCCACGGACGGCGCCGAGGCGCCGAGCCCCGCCGAACGGTCCCGTCGCTCCCCCTGTCCGCCGCTCTTGCCGTAGAGCGCGGTGAGTGCCCCGTCCATCGCGGCGTCCCGTCCGGACAGCGCGCATCCGGTGCCGTCGGCCGTGTCGCCGCCGAGCACGAGCCGCCACCGCCGCAGCCGCTCCTGCGCCGGGTCCGTCTCCACGCGCCCGGTCGTCATGCGTCCACCTCCACGAGATCGTCGTCCTTCGTGTCCGGGCCGAGCAGGAGGCGGACCACCGGCAGCACGGCGTCCGCGCGCGCGGTGTCGGATCCCGCGCCGAAGCCGGGCACGGCCGAGCCGGCCGCCGTCACGGCGCCGCGCCCCTCCGGTCCGCGCCGGACCAGCTCGCCCAGGGTGCGGCGCACTCCCGGTTCGTAGGCCGAGAAGGTGCGGCGCAGCAGCGGCAGCACGTCCGTGAACGCGTCCGCCGGTACGCCGGTCAGCCAGGCGTCGACCAGGGCGAGCAGCTGCTCGTCGTGGACGAGGAGCATCCCGCCCCCGGATCCGCCTCCGACGAAGCCCTCGATCCAGGCCGCCGCGTCCGCCGGTGGTGTCCCCGGTGAGAGGACGAGCGCCATGAGGCGCGCCGCCTCCTGCGCCGCGAGCGCGCCGTCGTCCAGCAGGAGCCGCACGGCGCGGCCCCGGACGACGCCGGCCACGGTGTCCCGCGCCGACAGCGTCCGCAGCACCGCCCGCCAGCGGGGGCGCAGGTCGCCGTGGCCGGTCGCGGGGTCGTCGCCGAGCAGACCCACCGCCCCGTGCACGGCGTCCACGTGCCGTCGCATCTCCCCGGCGGCGTCGGCGTCCAGCGCGGCGCAGGCCGCGGGGAGACCGACGAAGACCCGTTCGGCGAGCCCCGCGGCGACCGTGGCCAGCGCGCCGGTGTCGGTGCCGCGCACGTCGCCGTAGCGCAGCGCGCGGACGAGGGCGGGCAGGGCCTGGGCGAGGTGGCCGACGTCCGTGTCGAGCGCCGCCCGGTCGGTGAGGACCCGCATGACCGTGGGGAGCGCGTCCGGCAGCCCGGCCGGCAGGCAGCGCTCGGCGAGTGCGGTGACCTCGGCGAGCCTCCGGGCGGTGAGGGCGTCCGCCTCGGCCTTGGCGGTCGCGGCGGCGAGCACGGTCGTGCCCCACGCCCCGGCCTCGGCGATCCGCACGGACAGCTCGGGCTCCCACCGCAGCCGCCAGGTCTCCCGGAACGTGCCCGTGGCGCCCCGCGAGCCGACCGGCTCCCCCCACCCGATGCCGAGCAGCCGCAGCCGGTGCAGCAGTCTGCTGCGGCCCGCGTCGGTCTCCTTGCGCAGGTCGAGTTCCAGCTCCCGCTCCCGCGCCTCGGGTCTGAGCCGCAGTCGCCGCTGGATCCGCGCGAGGTCGCGCTGCAACGGCACCGCGGGCGCCCCCGCCGGCACCTCCCCCAGCACGTCCCCGACGACCAGCCGGTCGTGCACCAGGGCCAGCGGCACGTCCGAGCCCTCGCACATCACCGCCCGTACCGCGTCCGTCGTCTCGCCCAGGCCGGGCAGCGGCCGGCCGCGCATCACCGCGAGGGTCTCGGCCAGCCGCACCGCCTCGATGACGTGGGCCGGGGAGACGGCCCGGTCCTCCTCCCGCAGCAGGCCGGCCACCTTGGTCAGCCAGCGCTCGACGGGCCGGTCCGGGGCCCGGAACAGGTGCCCGTACCAGCCGGGCGAGTCGATGCCCGCCCCGTACCCGCCGGCCCGGGACAGCCTGCGGTGGGTCCAGGGCACCCAGGTCATGTCCACCTTGGTCCTGGGCAGCCCCTTCAGCAGGGCCCGGTCGGCGGCGACGGTGGCCCTGCGGCGCAGCGCGGGCACGTGCCAGGCCCCGCACACCACGGCCACGCCCGCCTCGGACTCGCGTTGCGCGGCCCGCACCTGGAGCCGCATGTACGCCTCCCGGACGAGGTCCCGGTCGCGCCCGCCGTCCTCCTCCGTCTCCCGCAGCGCCCCCATGGCCTCCTCCAGCGCGGTGAACGGTGCGAGCGCGTCCCCCTCACCGGCGCCTCGGTGCTCGACGACGTCCTCCCACCACCGCTCCGGGTCGTCGTGGCCGGCGGCCCGGGCGAGCGCGGCCAGCGGATCGGACCGCACACCGGAGCCGGCGCCCGGCTCGCGCTCCCCCTCCCCCGGGCCGGTCTCCCCCGTGGTCCCCGCCTCCGGGCCCGGATCCCCCTCCTCCGGGCCTGTGCCCGGCCTCGCGCTCCCGGGGGCGTCCCACGCCAGCGTGTGCGCGGCCGGAAGGTCGATGAAGCGGGCCGGTACGCCGTGCTCCAGGGCCCAGCGGAGGGCCACCCACTCCGGGGAGAACTCGGCCAGCGGCCAGAACACCGAGCGGCCGGGTTCGTCCACGGCGTGGGCGAGCAGAGCGACCGGCGGCCGCATGTCCTCGTCGGCGGCGAGCGGGAGGAGGGCGTCGGCCTCGGGCGGTCCCTCGATCAGCACGGCCCCCGGCCGGGCCGCCTCCAGCGCCGCCCGGACCGCCCGTGCCGACCCGGGCCCGTGATGGCGCACGCCGAGCAGCAGCGGCCCGTCCCCGGGCTTCCTCCCGGCCTCCTGGTCCGTGCCCGTCACGCCGTCCCCCCTCGCCTCCGGGACCAGGTCGAGTCCCCGTCGTCCCCCCTCGGGCCAGTGACCGGAAGGGCCGCCCGCGACCGCGTCCGCACGCCGTTCACGCGCTCACCTCCCGGCAGGCGCGGTAGAAGTCCGCCCAGCCGTCGCGCTCGCGGACGACGGTCTCCAGGTACTCCTGCCAGACGACGCGGTCGGCCGCCGGGTCGCGGACGACGGCGCCGAGGACGCCGGCGGCGACGTCACCGGAGCGCAGCACTCCGTCCCCGAAGTGGGCGGCCAGTGCGAGGCCTCCGGTGACGACGGAGATGGCCTCGGCCGTCGACAGGGTGCCGCTGGGCGACTTCAGTTTCGTGCGCCCGTCGGCCGTCACCCCGTCGCGCAGCTCGCGGAAGACGGTGACGACCCGTCGGATCTCGTCGATGCCGTCGGGCACGGCCGGCAGGTCGAGGGACCGGCCGATCTGGTCGACGCGGCGCGTGACGATGTCGACCTCCGCCTCGGTGCTCCGGGGCAGCGGCAGCACCACCGTGTTGAAGCGGCGGCGCAGCGCGCTGGAGAGGTCGTTGACCCCGCGGTCGCGGTCGTTGGCGGTGGCGATCAGGTTGAAGCCGCGGACCGCCTGCACCTCCTGGCCCAGTTCCGGTACCGGCAGTGTCTTCTCCGACAGGATGGTGATGAGCGTGTCCTGCACGTCGGCCGGGATGCGGGTCAGTTCCTCCACGCGGACGGTCGTTCCCTCGGCCATGGCCCGCATGACCGGGCTGGGCACCAGGGCGTCGCGGCTGGGGCCGTGGGTGAGCAGCTGCGCGTAGTTCCAGCCGTAGCGGATGGCTTCCTCGGGGGTGCCGGCGGTGCCCTGCACCAGCAGGGTCGAGTCGCCGCTGACGGCGGCGGCGAGGTGCTCGGACACCCACGTCTTCGCCGTCCCGGGCACGCCCAGCAGGAGCAGCGCACGGTCGGTGGCCAGGGTGGAGACGGCGACCTCGACGATGCGGCGCGGTCCCACGTACTTCGGGGTGATCACCGTGCCGTCGGGCAGCGTGCCGCCGAGCAGGTACGTGGCGACGGCCCACGGCGACAGCTTCCAGCGGGCCGGGCGCGGGCGGTCGTCCTGCGCCGCCAGGGCGGCGAGTTCGGCCGCGAAGGCATGCTCGGCGTGCGGCCGCAACGCCTCCGCGGTGAGCCCGTTCCGGATCGGATCGACGGACGTCGGTTCTACGGACACAGTCATGGCGGAGTCCCCCTCCAGCGCGGCCGGTTCGGTCTGGCACCAACCGTGCACCACGCCACTGACAATCGCCCTGACCTGCACGAACGACCCGGCGAGCGTTCTCGCGGGGCCGGTTGTCAGTGGCACGTTCTACCTTCGGGGACATGACTCAGCAGGGGGTGCGCTGGACCGCGGACCAGGTGCTGGCACTGGCACCTGACGCCGCGTCGCGCAAAGCGGGCAGCAAACTCGGCGCGGCCGGTCCGTGGTCCGGGACGGGGAGTTCCGACGAGGGGGCGGTGTGGGGGCTGTGCAAGGGAAGCGGCAGCACGCCGTACCGGACGGCCGTCGACGTCGCGGGCGTGTCCGGGCCCGCCTGCACGTGCAGTTGTCCGAGCCGGAAGTTCCCGTGCAAGCACGCGCTCGGGCTGCTGCTCCTGTGGGCGGGTGACGCGGACGCGGTGCCGCGGGCGGAGGCGCCGGACTGGGTGGAGCGGTGGATCACGGGCAGACGCGAGCGGGCGGAGGAGCGGGGGGCGGGGGGCGCGGGGGGCTCCTCCGGGGCCGCGGAGGGGACCGGTGATCCCGAGGCGGCGCGACGGCGGGCGGAGCGCCGGGCCGAGCGGATCACCGCGGGCGCGACGGAGCTGGAGCAGCGCCTGGCCGACCTGCTGCGCGACGGCCTGGCCGGCGCGGAACAGACCGGGTACGCCTGGTGGGAGGAGACCGCTGCCCGCATGGTCGACGCCCAGGCGCCCGGGCTGGCCGCTCGGGCGCGCGAGTTGGGCGCCCTGCCGTCGTCCGGGCCCGGCTGGCCGGCCCGGCTGTTGGAGGAGTGCGCCCTGCTCCACCTCCTCGACCGGGGCTGGCTGCGCCGCGAGCGGCTTCCGGACGCGCTGGCGGCGACGGTCCGTTCACGCGTCGGCCTGCCCGCGTCGGCGGACGGGCCGCCGGTGCGGGACCAGTGGCTGGTCCTCGCCCAGTACGACACGGCGGACCCGCGGCTGACGACCCGGCGCGTCTGGCTGTACGGCACCGGGTCGGACCGCACCGCGCTGCTCCTCTCCTACGGGGCCGCGGGCCGGGCCCCGGAGCTCGCGCTTCCGGTGGGGCTGACGCTGGAGGCGGAGGTGTCCTTCCACCCGGACGCCGGTCAGCGACGGGTCGCGCTCGGCAAGCAGTTCGCGCCGCCCGCGTGGACGGGGGCACGCCCGCCGGGAGTGACGGCCTCCCGTGCGGTCGCCCGTTACGGCGAGGCCCTCGGCGACGATCCGTGGCTGGAGTCGGTCCCGGTGACCCTGGGCCGGGTCGTGCCCGTACCGGACGGCGACTCCTGGCAGCTGGCGGACGCCGACGAGGACACCGCGCTGCCCCTCACCCCGGCGGCCCGCGACCGCCCCGGCCTGTGGCGCCTGGTCGCCCTGGCGGGCGGCAGGCCGGTCACGGTCTTCGGCGAGTGCGGCCACCGGGGCTTCACCCCGCTGACGGCCTGGCCCGACGGGCCGGGCCCGGCGGTGTCGCTGTGCTGACCCACCCCACGGAAGGGAACCGCATGACCAGGACGCCCGTCCCGCAGGCGCCCCCGCCGGACGCCTGGGAGGACCTCGTCACCTCGGCGCTGCTCGGCACGCAGCGGCGCACCCCCCGGGGCTGCGAGCCCGGCCGGGACGCACCGGCGGCGCTGCTGGACGCCGCGGCCGTGGAAACCGTCCGCAGGCGCGCCGGACTGACCCCGGCCCGCGCGGCCCGGCGCCCGGAGCCGGCTCCCGACGACGACCGTCCGCCGTTGCCGGCCGCGGCCGCCCGCCGGCTCACGACGCTCCTCACCGACCGACCCGGAAGCGCGGGCGGTGGGCGCAGAGGCGCGGCGCCCGACCTGATGGAGTTGCTGCCCCAGTGGCTGGC
>NZ_BDJC01000045.1 GCF_002005565.1 Streptomyces sp. JHA26
TAAGCGTCTGCGGTCCGGTGGAGGGGAGCGCGTCAGCGTCTCGCCAGCACGCCGGGCCGTCTCAGCGTCCACCCGCCGGTGGGTGGTGAAGGGTGCGGGGCGGACCGGGGGTGGTGCGTGGTCGGCGGTGGGCGGTGGGGGCACTTCCCGGCACGACCGCCAGGCCACCAGGCATCCAGCTCCCCGGGATACCCCTCCCCCACCGGCCGCGGGACCCCAGCCCCCACCGGGCGGTGATCCCCCACGCCCCACCGAGTGTCGGACCCCCCGGCCCCACCGGGCCGAGGGGTCCACAGGCCGTAGGCCTCCGCCCCCCCACCGGCCGGTGGACGCCAAACCACCCGGCGTGCAGGCGAGACGCTGACGCGCACCCTCACGCCGGGCGACCGGCAAACACAGAGCAGGGACCGGCGCACCCGGGACACCCATCCCTCCCCGGCCGCCCGCACGCTTCTCCCCCGTGCTGGAGCGAGCCGAGTCAAGGGTGGGCCGCAGGCCCATCGGCGCAGCCGACGCGACCGCAGGGAGCGCCCTTTACTCGGCTCGCACAAGCACGACACTGACCAAGAAGCGGGCGGCCCCACGGCCACTCCTCTCACAGGGGGTCGCCTCGCCGACCTGGACGTCCACTTCCACATCCCCCGGTCACGATTGGGTTGCGGCGCCACCCCACCCCTTGATTCCCACCCGTGTAATCGATTCCAATCCTCCGTGTAATCGATTCCACAAGGAGGTGGAACGGCGATGGCGAGCATCAAGGACGTCGCCGCCGAGGCGGGCGTGTCCGTCGCGACGGTCTCGCGCGTCCTCAACGGCCACCCGTCCGTCAGCCCGGACGCCCGCACCCGCGTGCTGGCCGCCGTCGAGGCGCTGGGCTACCGCCCGAACGCCGTCGCCCGGTCCCTGCGCACCGCGCAGACCCGCACCCTCGGCCTGGTCATCAGCGACGTGCTGAACCCGTACTTCACCGAACTGGCCCGCTCCGTCGAGGAGGAGGCCCGCGCGCTCGGCTACAGCGTCATCATCGGCAACGCCGACGAGCGGCCCGACCTCCAGGACCACCACGTCACGACGCTGCTGGACCGCCGTATCGACGGGCTCCTCGTCTCCCCCACCGACGGCGGCTCCCCGCGCATGCTGGACGCCGCGCGCGCCGGGACGCCCATGGTGTTCGTCGACCGCTGGATCCCCGGCGTGGACGTGCCCGTCGTCCGGTCGGACGGGCGGGCGGCGGTACGGGACCTGGTCGCGCACCTGCACGGGCTCGGGCACCGGCGGCTCGCCATCATCGCCGGGCCCGCCGCCACCACGACCGGCCGCGAGCGGGTGGACGCCTTCCGCGAGGCGCTCGGCGCGTACGGGCTCCCCCTCCCCGACGCCTACATCGGCCAGGGCGACTTCCAGGCCGGCAGCGGACGCCGGGTCACCGAGGGTTTCCTCGACCTGCCCGAGCCGCCCGAGGTCGTCTTCGCCGCCGACAACCTGATGGCGCTCGGCGCCCTGGACGCCGTACGCGCGCGGGGCATGCGCGTCCCCGACGACATCGCTCTCGCCGCGTTCGACGACATCCGCTGGTTCGTGCACACCGATCCGCCGATCACCGCGATCGCCCAGCCCACGGGCGACCTCGGGCGGGCCGCCGTGCGCGCGCTGGTCGACCGCATCGAGGGAGGGGCCGGCGAGTCCGTCACCCTGCCGGCGCGGCTCGTCGTCCGCCGCTCCTGCGGCGAGGCCGCCTCCCCGCACGACCCGTCCCCGCACGACCCGTCCCCGTCCCCGTCCCCCGTACGAAGGAGTACGCCGTGAGCAGCCGTGATCCCGACGAGTTGCTGCGCATCGAGGGCATCCGCAAGACCTTCCCCGGTGTCGTCGCGCTCGACAGCGTCGACTTCGACCTGCGCCGGGGCGAGGTGCACGTGCTCCTCGGTGAGAACGGCGCGGGCAAGAGCACGCTGATCAAGATGCTCTCCGGCGCCTACACGCCCGACGCCGGGCGGATCCTGGTCGGCGGCGAGGAGGTGCGCATCAACGGTGCGCAGGACTCCGAGCGGCTCGGCATCGCCACCATCTACCAGGAGTTCAACCTCGTCCCCGACCTGACGGTCGCCGAGAACATCTTCCTGGGGCGCCAGCCGCGCCGGTTCGGGATGATCGACCGGAAGAAGATGGACGCCGACGCCGAGGTGCTGCTCGAGCGGGTGGGGGTCAGCGTCTCCCCCCGTGCGCGGGTGCGCGAACTCGGCATCGCCCGGCTCCAGATGGTGGAGATCGCCAAGGCGCTCAGCCTGGACGCGCGCGTGCTCATCATGGACGAGCCGACCGCCGTGCTCACCTCCGAGGAGGTCGAGAAGCTGTTCGCGATCGTGCGGCGGCTGCGCGAGGACGGTGTCGGCATCGTCTTCATCACCCACCACCTGGAGGAGATCGCCGCCCTCGGCGACCGGGTCACCGTCATCCGGGACGGGCGCAGCGTCGGGCAGGTGCCCGCCTCCACGCCCGAGGACGAGCTCGTGCGGCTCATGGTCGGGCGGTCGATCGAGCAGCAGTACCCGCGCGAGCGCACCGACGCCGGTGAGGCGCTGCTCAGGGTGGAGGGGCTCACCCGCGACGGTGTCTTCCACGACGTCGGCTTCGAGGTGCGGGCCGGTGAGGTCGTCGGCATCGCGGGGCTGGTCGGGGCCGGGCGGACCGAGGTCGTGCGGGCGGTGTTCGGCGCCGATCCGTACGACTCCGGGAGCGTGCACGTCGCGGGCGCGCCGTTGCGGCGGCACGACGTGAACGCCGCGATGGCGGCCGGGATCGGGCTAGTCCCCGAGGACCGCAAGGGGCAGGGACTGGTGCTCGACGCCTCCGTGGAGGAGAACCTCGGGCTCGTCACGCTGAGGTCCACCGCCCGCGCCGGGCTCGTCGACCTCAAGGGCCAGCACGAGGCGGCCGAGCGGATCGCCGGGCAGCTCGGCGTGCGGATGGCCGGGCTCGGGCAGCACGTGCGGACCCTGTCCGGCGGCAACCAGCAGAAGGTCGTCATCGGCAAGTGGCTGCTGGCGAACACCAAGGTGCTGATCCTCGACGAGCCGACCCGCGGCATCGACGTCGGCGCCAAGGTCGAGATCTACCAGCTCATCAACGAACTGACGGCCGCCGGTGCCGCCGTGCTCATGATCTCCAGCGATCTGCCGGAGGTGCTCGGCATGAGCGACCGGGTGGTGGTCATGGCGCAGGGCCGGGTCGCGGGCGAACTCCCCGCCGAACGGGCCACCCAGGACGCCGTGATGGCCCTCGCCGTCAGCAACCCCAGCACGACCAGCACGACCAGTACGACCAGCAACGGAACGGAGGCCTCCCGTGGCCACTGACACGCTCAAGAGCAAGCCGGGCGCGCCGGGCGCCACGGGCGGCCTGCGCCGCCTGCTCCTCGACAACGGCGCGCTGACCGCGCTGATCGTCCTCGTCGTCGCCATGTCGGCGCTGTCCGGGGACTTCCTGACCGCCGACAACCTCCTCAACGTCGGCGTGCAGGCCGCCGTCACCGCGATCCTCGCGTTCGGCGTCACCTTCGTCATCGTCTCGGCGGGCATCGACCTGTCGGTCGGCTCGGTCGCCGCGCTGTCGGCCACCGTGCTGGCGTGGAGCGCCACCGAGGCCGGGATGCCGGTCGCGCTCGCGGTGCTGCTGTCCGTCCTGACGGGCATCGCCTGCGGCCTGGTGAACGGTTTCCTCATCTCGTACGGGAAGCTGCCGCCGTTCATCGCGACGCTGGCCATGCTGTCGGTGGGGCGCGGTCTGTCGCTGGTCATCTCGCAGGGTTCGCCGATCGCCTTCCCGGACTCGGTCTCCCACCTCGGTGACACGCTGGGCGGCTGGCTGCCCGTGCCGGTGCTCGTGATGATCGTGATGGGTCTGATCACGGCCTTCGTCCTCGGCCGGACCTACATCGGCCGGGCCATGTACGCCATCGGCGGCAACGAGGAGGCCGCGCGGCTGTCCGGGCTGCGCGTGAAGCGGCAGAAGCTCGCCATCTACGCCTTCTCCGGCCTGTTCGCCGCCGCCGCGGGCATCGTGCTCGCCTCCCGGCTGGCCTCCGCGCAGCCGCAGGCCGCGCAGGGCTACGAGCTGGACGCCATCGCCGCCGTCGTCATCGGCGGCGCCTCCCTCGCGGGCGGCACCGGCAAGGCCTCGGGCACGCTGATCGGCGCGCTGATCCTCGCGGTGCTGCGCAACGGCCTCAACCTGCTGTCCGTCTCCGCGTTCTGGCAGCAGGTCGTCATCGGTGTGGTCATCGCGCTGGCGGTGCTCTTCGACACGCTGCGCCGCAAGGCGGGCGCGGTGACTCCGGCGGCCGGGGCGTCCGGGGGCGGCAACCGGGGCAAGCAGGCCCTGACGTACGTGATCGCCGCCGTCGTGGCCGTGGCGGTCGTCGGCGCGACCTCGCTGCTGCACAACGGCTCCTCGGCGGGCAAGTCGCAGAAGATCGGCCTGTCGCTGTCGACGCTCAACAACCCGTTCTTCGTGCAGATCCGGGCGGGCGCCCAGGAGGAGGCGAAGAAGCTGGGCGTGGACCTGACGGTCACCGACGCGCAGAACGACGCCTCGCAGCAGGCCAACCAGCTGCAGAACTTCACCAGCGGTTCGCTCTCCTCGGTCATCGTCAACCCGGTGGACTCCGACGCCGCCGGTCCCGCGGTGCGCGGCGCGAACAAGGCCGACATCCCCGTCGTCGCCGTGGACCGCGGCGTCAACAAGGCGGACACGGCGGCGCTGGTCGCCTCCGACAACGTCGAGGGCGGTCAGCTCGGCGCCAAGGCGCTCGCCGAGAAGCTCGGCGGCAAGGGCACGATCGTCATCCTGCAGGGCCAGGCCGGCACCTCCGCCAGCCGGGAGCGCGGGGCGGGCTTCGCGGCCGGTCTGAAGGCCTACCCGGGCATCGAGGTCGTCGCCAAGCAGCCCGCGGACTTCGACCGCACCAAGGGCCTGGACGTGATGACCAACCTGCTCCAGGCGCACCCCGACATCGACGGCGTCTTCGCGGAGAACGACGAGATGGCGCTCGGCGCGGTCAAGGCGCTCGGTTCCAAGGCCGGGAAGTCGGTCCAGGTCGTCGGGTTCGACGGCACGCCGGACGGGCTGAAGGCGGTCCAGGCGGGCACGCTGTACGCCTCCGTCGCGCAGCAGCCGAAGGAACTGGGCAGGATCGCCGTACGGAACGCGCTGCGGGCCGCCGAGGGCGAGAAGGTGGAGAAGATGGTGAAGGTGCCGGTGAAGGTGGTCACCAAGGAGAACGTGGCCGGCTTCGAGGGCTGACACGGGCGCACGGATAGACGTGGGCGGGCGGTCACGACGACCACCCGCCCACGTCGGTCGGACGCAGTCGGACTCACCCTGGCTCACTCGGGCTCATCCTGACTCACTCGGACTCACTCGAACTCACTCGGATTCACTCGGATTCACTCGGATTCACTCGGATTCACTCGGATCGGGGAGCGATTCATGTACGACTACGACCTGCTGGTCGTGGGGTCGGCCAACGCCGACCTGGTGATCGGCGTCGATCGGCGGCCCGGGGCCGGCGAGACGGTGCTGGGCTCGGACCTGGTGGTCCACCCGGGCGGCAAGGGCGCCAACCAGGCGGTGGCCGCCGCCCGGCTCGGCGCCCGTACGGCCCTGCTGGCCAGGGTCGGTGACGACTCCTACGGCCGGCTGCTGCTCGACTCGCAGCGGGCGGCCGGCGTCGACACGGTCGGCGTGCTGGTGGGCGGGGCGCCGACCGGCGTCGCGTTGATCACCGTCGACCCGTCCGGGGACAACAGCATCGTCGTCTCGCCGGGCGCCAACGGCCGGCTGGCCCCGGGGGACGTCCGGGCCGCCGCCAGCCTCTTCCACGCCTCCCGGGCCGTCTCGGCGCAGTTGGAGATTCCGCTGGAGACGGTGGTGGAGGTGGTCCGGAGCCTGGCACCGGGCAGCCGCTTCGTGCTGAACCCGTCGCCGCCGCGTCCGCTGCCGCAGGAGGTGCTGGACGCCTGCGACCCGCTGATCGTCAACGAGCACGAGGCGAGGGTGATCCTCGGCGACGCGTGCGTGAGCGAACGCCCCGAGGACTGGGCCGGCCTGCTGCTGGCCAAGGGCCCGCGCTCGGTGGTCGTCACCCTGGGCGCCGAGGGCGCGCTGGTCGCCTCGGCGGCCGAGGGCGTCCGCCGGGTCCCGTCGGTGAAGGTGGAAGCCGTGGACACCACGGGCGCCGGCGACGCGTTCACGGCGGCGCTGGCCTGGCGGCTCGGCACCGGCGCGTCGCTCGCCGAGGCGGCGGCCTACGCCGCCCGGGTGGGCGCGGCGGCGGTCACGAGGGCGGGGGCGCAGGTGTCGTACCCGACGGCGGCGGAGGTCGAGGCGCTGTGAGCGGGGGAACCGCGACGAGGCGAGTGAAGAGGGCGGCACCGTGAAGAAGTCCGGGATACTCAACCGCCACCTCGCCGGCGCCCTGGCCGAACTCGGCCACGGCGACGGCGTGCTGGTCTGCGACGCGGGCATGCCGATCCCCGACGGCCCGCGCGTGGTCGACCTCGCCTTCCGGGCCGGGGTGCCGTCCTTCGCCGAGGTGCTGGACGGCCTGCTGGCCGAGCTGGTGATCGAGGGCGCGACGGCGGCGACGGAGGTCCGGGACGCCAACCCGCAGGCCGCGGCCCTCCTGGACGGGCACTTCCCCGACCTGTCCCTGGTCCCGCACGAACGCCTCAAAGCCCTGTCGGCGGGCGCCCGCCTGGTGGTCCGCACGGGCGAGGCCCGGCCGTACGCGAACGTGCTGGTGCGGTGCGGGGTGTTCTTCTAGGTCGAGCCAATCGCCCGAAAGAATGATGGGGAAGACGATGGCATCTGGTGCCCGTGAGCCCTGGACTCTCCCCAAGGCTCCGCCCAACTCTCAAGCCGCGGCACGGCTCGAGGAGTGGCTTTCACGGGGTGGCGTCGGTGAAATCGACGTGATCGGTCTCGATCTCAGTGGGGCGTATCTCTCCGGCGGTGTCTTTCACGCGTCCTGGTTCACCGATGCCAAGCTGGTGGGGGCCAAACTCGTCGGCGTGGACCTCTACCGGTCCGACGCCGAAGGGGCCGACTTCTCAGGAGCCGACCTCACACAGGCGTCGATGGTACGCGCCAACCTCGATGACGCGGTGCTTCGGGGTGCGGTCCTCGACGGCGCTGATCTGGTCAAGGCATCGCTGTACGCGGTCGACGCCTCGGCTGCCTCCCTACGGGGCGCCCGTCTCATGGGTTCCTCACTGATCGATGTCGACTTCTGCGGGGCGGACTTGTCCGAAGCGGTCGTCCAAGAGAACACGTTCGAAGTGGCTGTGGACGAGGAGACCAGATTTACAGGTCTTTCCGGCACCGTTTTCGGCCCTCTTCAACTGATCAGCCAGGAGGGCCGACAAGAGATCGGCGGCGCCGATCTGGAGCGCTGGCTTCGGGAGCGTGGCGGCGATGTACGTGTACTGGAGAGCCGGAGGTGACATAAATTGCCGGTCATTGTTTTGCGGCCCGCATTGGAGGGCACCCAAACAATTCCGGATACATTCCGAGAGGAACTGAATGCCCGCACTCTCTCGAAAATCGAAGATCTCGAGAAGTACCCGGACAGCTTTGGTCGGACTTTCAGTAGCGCCCTGAGCAGGGCCAAGCTGCAGACTCTTGATGATCCCACCGCCGACAAGCTGGAGACGTGGGAAGCCTGGACCATGGCCATGCAGGTCGGGTCCGCCCTGTTCGCCTCGGCGACCGCTCCCGAGGGCTCCACCGTGCAGTGCATGATCGGGCATGAGGTACGGACGATCCCCGCCGTGGGGGTCACGCACTTCACCGACGCCGGTACCTGGCTGGAAGCCTTCTGGCTCGCGGTCGTCTGCCGGGACCAGGCTCGGATGACGCAGTTGTGTCAGGTGCCGGTCGAGACGCTGCGGGCCTCCGGCGCGGTGTTCGAGGAGTACATCTACCACTGGGTCGACGCCCTCCAGACGTACTGGCTGGAGGGGCCGGGGCTCGGGGAGAAGCTCACGGCCGCGTTCGACGGGACCGATCCGGACCGGCTGCGGTTCCTCGACCGCGAGATGATGCTCAAGGTCCTGTATCCGCCGATCAACCTGTTCTACCGCTTCGCCGGCCGGGACCCGGAGGAGTTCAACGAGGCACTGGTGCGGGCGCTCGAGCTCCACAAGGAGTACTGGACCGCGAGCGAGGAACGCCAGGAGACGGGCGACGGCGACATCCCCCTCGACATCCTCGCCCTCACCTGCCTCGCCCACGACGCCGGACTGCCCGTCGAGGTCGAGTCGGAATACCTGCCCGAGCACCTGCTCAAGCGCAGCTGGCTCGGCGAGTTCCCCACCTGACACGAGGTAGAGCATCACCATGACCGCCCAGGACTACGACAGCCAGCTCCTCGAATCCGTCGCCGTGCGGCGGCGGTTGCGGGACGCCCTGGCGTTCGGGGTGCAGCGGCAACGGCGTGCCGTGGACGAGCGGGTGGGGAAGGTGGTCGCCGGGATGGTGATCGCGGCCGTGCTGTGTGCGGGGTGCGTGGGGTGGTCGTTCGTGTCGCACCGGCTGATCGGGCAGAGCCCGTACTCTCCCGGCACCTCCGTACCATCCGACAGTCCTACAAGCCGGTGATAGGTTCGCGAACGTGATGTCTACGGGGGCCTTGAGCAGGGAAACGGCCGGTGGGCCGACGGCGTTGAGCCGGGTCACGCTCGTCGGTGAGCGGCGCCGCGTCGACCTCGTGCTTCCCGCGCGGGAGCCGGTCGGGCTGCTGCTGCCCGAGATCATGCGGTTGCTGGGCGACCGCGTGGAGGGGCGCCCCGCCTCTCGTCAGCTCGTCACGATGGACGGCTCCGCGCTCGATCACGACAGCACACTGGAAACGGCGGGCGTCCGCGACGGCGCCGTGCTGCGTCTGGTCCGCGCGGAGGACGCCCCGCCCGCCCCCGTCGTGCACGACGTCGCCGACATGGCGGCCGAGGACCTCGGTCACCGGGCATGGGTGTGGGGGCCCGCCGCACGGCGGGCCACGGCGGGGGTCGCGAGCGTCGGCTGGGTGGTCGTCGCCGCCCTGTTCGCGCGTGCGCGGTACGACGACGCGGTGGCCGCCGGCGCACTGCTCGCCGCCGCCGGTGCGGCCGCGGGTGCGGTCCTGGGGCGGATGCGCGGGTACGGGCTCGCCGCAACGCTCCTGTGTGCCGCCGGCGCGCTCGGTGTGCAACTGGCCGAGCACGTGCGGGTTCGGCTGCGCCGGGTCGGTGACCTGCTCGAATCGGTGGGGGTCATCGCGCTGCTCCCGCTGCTCGTCGGCCTGTTCGGCGTGTACGGGCGACCGCTCGGCACCTTCGTTTAGGGAGCACGGCCGCATGACGCAGGGGGAGCAGAGGCACGGGCTGCCGTCGGCGGACGGCGGCGACTGGCAGCGGGACGTGCTGAGGGAGTTGGGTGACGCCGTGGGAGACGACCGTTCGAAGACCGGTGCCGGTGACGACGGCCGAGGGACGGCCCCGGTCCGGCCCGGTGAGCCCGCGCTGCGGCTCGCGCACCCCGCACCCCCGCGGCCTGCGGTCACAGTGGCGGGAGAGGGGACGGGCTCGGGCGGTCCGCAGGCCCCCGGCCTGGTGTCCCCCGGTCCGGTGTCCCCGTCCGCGCCCGGTGCTCCGGGCGGCCCCGCGTCCACGGTCCCCGCACCCGGTGCCCGGGCCGTCGGCGAACCGGGCCCGGAGCGGCCCGTCACGCCCGCCGCCCCCGTCCCCGTCCGCGGTCCCCGACTCCCCCCCGCCCCCGAGTCCTCCCCCACCCTCGATCCCCGTCTCCTCCTCGCCCTGGGACGTCCCCTGCACGGCGATCCCGTGACCCGGCGTACGGGGAGGGCCCTGCGCAGACTCGCCTCGTCCGTGGCCCAGGAGGTCACCGAGCAGACGCGGATCGCCCGTGAGGTGCAGCAGCCCGTCACCACGGGCCGGGTGGTGGCCGTCACCTCCATCCGCGGCGGGGTCGGCAAGTCCACCGTCTCGGCGCTGCTCGGCCACGCCCTCAACCACTACCGGCACGACCCGGTGCTCACCCTGGAGGCGGACGCCGCGCTGGGCACGCTGCCGGTGCGCATGGGGGCGAAGGCGGTGCGCTGGACCTGCGCCGACCTCGCGTCGATCCTCCATCCGTCCATGCACCTGACCGACGTGACCGGCTACCTGGTACCGGTGTCGAGCGGCGGCTGGCTGCTGCCCGCGAGCCGGGGGCAGGTCGGTCCACCCCTCGACATGACGTCGTACCGCAAGGTGACGCTGGCGCTGCGCCGCTACTTCGCCGTGACCGTGGTCGACTGCGAGACGCTCCCCGGCGAGGTGGCCCGCACCGCCATGGACACCGCGCACGCCCGGGTGGTGGTCTCGCCGGCCACCGCGGAGGGGGTGAACGCCACCCGTCAGGTACTGGACTGGCTGGCCCGGTTGCCGCACTCCGCCCTCGCCACGACGGTCGTGGCACTGGTGTCGGACACCCCCGACGCGCTCCTCGACGACAGGACGGCCGCCGGGCACCTCGGGGAGGTCGGGGTCACCGTCGTCACCGTGCCCTACGACCGTCATCTGGCCGGCGGCGGTCCCATCCGCACCGACCTGGTGGCACACGCCACGCAGCAGGCCGTCCTGCGGCTGGCCGCCGAGGTGATGGGACGCGCGGTGAGGGTGCGATGAGCGTCCGGCCCGTACGTGCGGGTCCGTGTCCGTCCTGTCCGCCTCCCGTCACGACCCGCTTCGGAGAAGTTCGCCCGTGACCCTGCAGATCGTCCATCGGCCCGCCCGCAGCACCCGCCCCTGCGAACCCGCCCGTCGCAGTACGGCCCGTCGCCCTGGGGCCCGCCTCCGGGCCGGCTCTGCACTACCCGCTGAGTGACGGGTCCGACGCCCGTGCCCTCGGTGAGCTGCACCGCCTGGCGGCGCACCTGCGGGCCGGTGTGCCGGGGGCGGGGGCGGGGACGGGCGCCTGACGGTGTGCTCCGCGCCGGCGGGACCCGGGGTTGCCCCGGGTCCCGCCCCGGATCGCCGTGGGTCATGCCCCCGCGTTCGTCCCCGGCGTGCGGATGCCGTCGATGATGCGGGTCCAGTTGTCCTTCCCGTGGCCGTCGGCGATCGCGCGCCGGTAGTGCGCCTGGACGGCGTGCGGGAGGGCGAGGTCGATGCCGGCGGCGGCGCTGGTGGCGACGATGTGGTCCGCGGTGGCGCCCATCATGGTCACCGTGCTCAGGTGGCCCGGGTGTTCACCGGCGTCGATCTGGGCGCCGACGTTCTCCCCGGCCCGGAGCATCGCCGGGATGTCGGTCAGCGTCCGCATCAGCTCCGCGACCGCCTCCGTCGCGGTGATCCCGGCCGAGCCCAGCAGCGCGGTGGCGTGCAGGAGCGAGGACAGGCTCGTCAGGAACACGTCGAGGTGGGCCTGGTACATCAGCTGGGCCAGCCCGGGGTCCTCGCCGAGCCGGTGGGGCGTGCCGATCCGGGCCAGGGTCGCGCGGTGCGCCTCGAAGGCCTCGGCCGGTCCGCTGTAGTACACGTACGCCGTCTCGGTGCCGACCATCGCCGCGGGCACCATCACGCCGCCGGTCACGAAGCGCGCCCCGTGTCCGGCCGCCCAGGCCGCCGCCTCACGGGCGCGGTCGGGGGTGTCCGAGCTCAGGTTGACGATCGTGCGGCCGGCGAGCGCGCCGGTCGCGGCTCCCAGGACGTCGTACATCGCCTGGTAGTCGGTGAGGCTGAGGATCACCAGCTCACCGGCGGTGACCGCGTCGGCGGGCGAGGCGGCCGGGGTGGCCCCGTCGGCCACGACGCCGTCGGCCCGGCCGGGGGTGCGGTTCCAGACGGTGACGGGGTGGCCGGCGGCGAGGAGCGTCCTCGCCATGGCCCGGCCCATCGGGCCGAGGCCGATGATCGTGACGGGTGTGGCGTTCACGCGGCGCCTCCCTCGTCGGAGCCGGAGCCGGAGCCGACGGCGCGCAGGCTCTCGTAGATCCTCGGCAAGCCCTGCGCGCCGTGGCCCGCGGCGATCTGGCGGCTGATCAGCGCCTGGACGGCGGCGACCGGGCCGAGGGTCTCCTGGACGGAGGAGAGCGTGAACAGGCAGGCGACGACCACGGGGCTCGCCGTGACGGCCTCGCGGACCGGGCCAGCGGCACGAGCGCCGCGGGCCACCGGTCCCTCGGCGCGACCGGGGGTTCGGTTCCAGACGGTCACGGAACGGCCGGAGTCGAGCAACGCGGTCGCCAGGGCACTGCCCATCGCGCCGAGGCCGAGCATGCTGATGTCGGTCGAACGGACTGGATTCGGTGTGGATTCAGGCACGTCGACCATGCTGGTCAACGCGGTATCGTCGCGGAAGTACCCACTATTTACTGCGGTACTTACCTTTTGGTGAGCAGGGAGGTTCCATGGCGAAGGCACCCCGCAACGGCCCCTACATCTGTGGCATCGACGCCGCGCTCGACGTCGTCAGCGGCAAGTGGAAGGGCCTCGTCCTGTGGGAGCTGCACACCCACGGCGTCCGGCGCTTCGCCGAACTGCGGCGTGCCATACCGGGCGTGAGCGAGAAGATGCTGACGCAGCATCTGCGTCAGATGGAGGAGGACGGTCTCGTCCACCGCAGGGTCTACGCGGAGGTCCCGCCGAAGGTGGAGTACTCGCTGACCGAGTCGGGCGCGGCGCTCAACGAGGCGCTGCGGCCGCTCGGCGAGTGGGGCCGGGACCGCATCCACCGGGACCGCCTCGACGTCGTCGCGGCCCCCGAGCCCTCGGCCCGGGCGGTCTCCTGACCCGCGGGTCCCCCGGCCCACGGGTCGGGGGACCCGCGGCGACCGGCGGTCTGTGCGCGTCCGCGCGGTGCGTGACCGCACGGGTCCGTGACGCGCACCGCACGCCGCGTGCCGGGAGCGGGCTCCCGGCACGCGGGGAGGGTGCGAACGGCCTTTTGCGGACGGCCTTTACAGGCTCCCGGTCGTCCAGGCCTCCCGACCGTCACGGGACCGCGGACGCGTGGGGGGGGGACGGCCGGGCGGCGGATCACCGCGCGGCGGTGCTAGGCCGTGGGGGCCTGGGCGAGGACCACCACGGAGGAGTAGGCCACGGCGTCGTTCTGCTCGGCGACGACGCGGACCCGGGCGCGCCCCGCCAGGTCGTCGGGAAGGGGTTCGGCCAGGAGCCAGCAGGGGCTGTCGAGTTCGACGTAGCGGGCGAAGGCCGAGTCCATGCCGACCACCACGCTCGGCCGGGGGTGGGTCATGGCCTGGGCGCACTGGCGTGCCGCTTCGAGCAGCAGCATGCCCGGGGCGTGGTCGACGGGGTGGTCGAAGAGCACCGGGTGGGCCGTGTCGGCGCGCAGCTGCCACCGGTTCGCGCTGTCGGTGTTGGACAGCACGACGTCGTCGAAGCGTTCGCGGCCGACCGGTGCCGCGGAGGCCGGCGGGGACAACGGGATCGACCGCGCGTTGGCCTGCGCGACGTCGGCGTAGCGGCCGCGCAGACGCTCGTAGACGGAGCGGTCCTGGATGGAGAAGCTGGTACGGGCGACGGCCAGGTGGGCGCCGTCACGCAGGGCCTCGACGTGCAGGGTGATGGCCGCGGCGCGGCTCCTGCGGTAGGTGACGTCCGTGCACCTGATGCGCAGTTCGATCTCGGCGTCGGCCTCTTCGGCGGTGAGCGCCTCGGGCGCGAGACTCCAGTGGAAGTCGCGCCACAGGAGCTGGTGACCGAGCGGTACCTCGTAGGCTCCGTGGGACAGGAGCGGCAGGGTCTGCCGAATCGTCTCGCTCAGCAGGAGCGGATCGTGCAGTCCGTGGCGCGTGAGGTAGAAGCCGTGCGAACGCGGCCAGCGGGCGGTGACCGTGAACACGTCGGGGCCGGTCTTCCCCCATCGTTCCAGGAGCACCTCGTCCTGGTTGACCTTGTGCGTCAGGGCCTGCGGAACGCTCGTGGTCCGGTCCTGAGCAAGGTGTAACGACATGCCTGACTCTCCCCCAAGGGTCGGTGACGTGAGGCGACCGCGGCACACGGTGGTGCGGCGAGGCGCCTGGGCATAACATAGAGGTCATTCTTTTTGTTTGTCGAGAGATGCCGAGAGAACAGGGAACGGAAGCATGGCGCGCCAGATGCAGGAACGGGCCCAGCGAACGCGTGAGGTACTGCTGCGCGCCGCCGCCGAGGTGTTCGACGAAGTGGGTTACGCCGGGGCCAGCATCAACAAGATCCTCGACATCGCCGGAGTGACCGCGGGGGCGGTGTACTTCCACTTCAAGTCGAAGGAGGGGCTGGCCCGTGCGGTGATCCTCGAACAGGCCGCCGACCTGCAGTTCCCGCAGGAGCGGGACGGCCTGCAGCAACTGGTCGACATGACCCAGTACCTGGCCCTGGAGATGCAGCGCAACACCCTCCTGAGGGCGGGCGTACGGCTCGCGGTCGAGCAGAACGAGCCCGACCTGCAGGACTACACGATCTACGACTGGTGGACCGAGCACTTCCGCAAGCAGCTCGTCCGGGCCCGCGAGTTGGGCGAGCTGCTGCCGGACGTGAGCGAGACGGAGTTCGCCCAGCAGCTGGTCGGTTCGTACACGGGGACGCAGATCATGTCGCAGATCTCCTGCGGACGGGCCGACCTCCCGCAGCGGATCGCCACCATGTGGCGCTACCTGCTGCCCGCCGTCGCGCCCGCCGAGGTGATCGCCCGCCTCGACCTCTCCCCCAGGCAGCCCGGGCCGGCCTCCTCCCGGGGATCGGACGCGCAGGCATGAGTCCCCTGCGGGTGGTCCTCACCGGCGCGACCGGCTTCGTCGGCTCGGCCGTGCTCCGCGAACTCCTGGCCGTCCGGCCGCCGGAGGGAGGGGTGCGGGTGCGCGCCCTCGCGCGCGGCGGCGCGTCCGGCCGCCCCACGCCGCCGGGGCTCGTCTGGGAGAGCGCCGACCTCACGGCGCCCGCCTCCCTGCGGGGCGTCTGCCGGGACGCGGACGTCCTGATCCACCTCGCCTCGCTCGTCAGCGGGGACGACGCCACCTGCGCGGCGGTCAACGTGCACGGCACCGGCGCCCTGATGGAGGAGGCGCGGCGGGCCGGCGTCGGGCGGATCGTGCACCTGTCCACCGCCGCGGTGTACGGCCCCGGCCCCCACAGCGGCCCCGGCGTCGGCGAGATCGACCCCGCGCCCACCTCTCCGGCCAGCCGTACGCGGCTCGAGGGCGAGGCGGCGGCCGTCGAGGCGGGCGCGACCGTGCTGCGGCCGGGGCTCGTCCTGGGGCGCGGGGACCGGTGGGTCGTCCCGGCGCTGGTGGAGCTGAGGGCGCGCGTCCCGGCCCGGTGGGACGGCGGGCGGGCCCTGTCGTCCATGGTGGACGTCGGGGACCTCGCACGGCTGATCGCCGCCCTGGCGTGCGCGAAGGGGGACGGTCCGGCGGGGGTGTACCACGCCAGCCACCCCGTTCCCGTGCGGAACCTGGACCTGATGTCCCGCCTGACCGCCCTCGGAGTGCTCGACCCGGTGACGCAGGACTGGACCTGGCAGGAGTGCCTGGACCGCTTCCGCCGCACCCCGGGACGGCTGTCCGAGCGGCAGTTCTCCCTCCTGGCCCGCGACCACTGGTACCGCGGCGAGGAGATCTGGCGGCTGGCCGGGTGCCCCGAGGGCCCCGGGCCGCTGGCACGGCTCGACGGCGCCGGTGCCTGGTACCGGAAGCGGAACGGCAAGTTGCCAAAGCCGTAGGCAATACGGCCGATCGGCGGCATCCCGGGCGCGGGGGCGGGTTAACTTTCGATTACCGCCGCACCACCGCCCGGAGGAGACGTGCAACCGTCCGCCCGAAGCCCTCTGCGCCCGCTTCCCGCGCACTTTGCCCCGGTCTGCTCCTGTCCGCGCCCGGAGCCCCGGTGAGCCAGGAACGAGCGGCACGGACCCGCCGCGCCCTGATCACGGCGGCCGCCGCGGAGTTCGCGCGCAACGGCTACGCGGGCACGTCCCTGGCCCGCGTCTGCTCCGCCGCGGGCGTCACCATGGGGGCGCTGACCTTCCACTTCCCCTCCAAGACCACCCTGGCCGCCGCCGTGGGCGCCCGCGGCGCGGACCTCACGCACGAGGCACTGCGCACCGTGACGGCCCACCCCGCCCGAGGCGTCGGGGCCCTGGTCGAGCTGACCGCGACCCTGGCCCGCCTCCTGGAGGAGGACGTCGTCGCACGGGCGGCCGCACGCCTCGGGCGGGAGCGCGCGGACACCGGGGCGGGCAGCTGGCACGCCGCCTGGATGCCACAGGTGCGGGAACTGGTCACCGGGGCCGCCGACGACGTCGAGGGGTACGGCGATCCGGCCGACCTCGAGCTCCTGGCCCTCTACCTGGTGGCCGGCGCGGAGGCCGCGGTCCAGACGGGGTGGCGCGGCGAAGGCACCGAAGAGCAGGTGCGCCGCCTGTGGAAGCTGCTCCTCGGCGGCTTCGGGAGCCGGCCCTCGCCTGCGTGACCCGCGCGGAGTCACCCGGACACCCCTGAGACACCCCTGAGACGCCCCTGGGGCACCCCGTCGGCCCTCCACGGCACACGCGACCTCTCGAAGTAGCGCTCGGAGTGCTTCCTGACGAGAAAAAATAGCGAGCATTCTCTATTCTTCTAGAGCGGATCGCCCCTGAGTGGGCCGGTACGAGGGAGGGAACGAGCATGTCGGTACAGCAGGGGGCTCGGAAGTCGGCGTCGCCCTCGGTCTTCGCCGAGGAGGTGTTCCGCCGGTTGCCCCGGGCGGACCAGCGCAGGTGGGCCCAGGCCTACCTGCGGGCACTGCTGGTCACACCGGGCAAGAAGACGATGCGCCGCCTCGCGGCCTCCGTCTCCGACTCGCCCACCGCCTCCCAGGCCCTGCACCAGTTCGTCAACGCCAGCCCCTGGCTCTGGTCGGACGTGCGCGCAGAGCTGATCGCGCAGGTGAACAGGTACGCCCGGCCCCGCGCCTGGACCATCGCGCCGGTGGTGCTGCCCAAGCGCGGCACCAAGTCCTGCGGGGTGCACCGGCGTTTCGTTCCGGAGCTCGGACGCTCCGTCAGCTGCCAGCTGGCCGTCGGCGCGTTCCTGTCGACCGAGGTCGGTCAGGTCCCGGTCGACTGGTTCCTGCACCTGCCCGGCGCGTGGCTGGAGGATCCGGTCCTGTGCCGCCGGGCCCGCATCCCGGAGGCGACGGCGGCGCGCTCGGTGGCGGGCGGCGTGCTGGACCTCGCCGACGACCTCGTGTCCCGCAGTCCGCACCGCCCGCTTCCGATCGTGGCGGACCTGTCCGGGTACGGCGACCCGCACGAGCTGCTGCGGGGACTGGGCACGCGCGGCAGGGAGTTCGTCGTCGCCGTGCCCGCGGCACTGCCCCTCGTGCCCGACGGCCCGCCCGGCGGCCCGCGGTGGAGCGGGTCCGCTCCGGCCCTGCCCGCCGAGCGACTGCTGCGGGGGCGGGGCAGGGCGGCGGCCCGGGGCGGACGGGCCGGCAGCGCGTGGGTGCGGCTCACCGGGGAGCGGGGCGCGGACCCGCAGCTGTGCCGCCTCTTCGCCGCACCGCGCCAGGGGCCCGGCGGGCCGCGGACGGGACAGCTGTGGATCACCAACTCGATCCACCGGCCCGCCGAGGAACTCCTCGGCCTGCTCGGTGCGCAGGCGGCCACCGCGGACACCCTGGACAGCCTGGCGGCGGACTTCGGTCTGTACGACTTCGAGGGCCGCTCCTACCCGGGCTGGCACCACCACATGACCCTGGTCTCGGCGGCCTTCGCCTATCACAGCCTCACGGCGGACCGGGCTCCGGCCGCCGAACTGCGGTCGGCCTGAGGCCGGACGCCGTCGACCGCGCACCGGTCCCCGCGTCCGGGGCGATCCGCCGTGGCGCACCGCCCGGGCGCGGGGTCGCGTCACGCGGCGACCCCCGGCCGCCCGCGTGCGGCGCCGTCGCGTCCGGCCCGCGCGGCCGAGGCGTCGCGCCGGACGCGCACCGCCTTCGGCTGCGCCGTCTTCGTGTGCGCCGTCTTCGTGTGCGTCGTCCGCGGGTGCGCCTCCTTCGTGTGCGCCGCTCGCGTGAGGCAGCCCGCCACGTCGTCCAGGCAGATGCCGAACCACCGCAGGTAGTCGCGCGTCCTCGCCGCGTCCGGGTAGTGGCGGCACACGAGGTCCGCGCCGGACACGCCCCGCGCCCCCAGCAGGCGCAGGGCCGGGGGCCGCAACGCGCTGACCGTGCCCCGCGTCACCAACTCCTCGGCGTAACAGGCGGACCGGGACGCGGTGCGCGCGGCGGTGACCCACAGCGGCCGGGGCTCCGGGACACCGGCGGCGGCGAGCGCTCCCCAGCGGGCCGAGCCGAAGGTCATGTCGTGCGTCTGGTGGGCGAGCCGGGCCGCCGCCAGGCCGGCGCGGCCCCGCAGCGCCTTGGCCTCGTCGGAGCCGATGAGGTCGAGACGGGAGTCGACCCGCTCGTCCACGTCCGCCACCCCGAAGGCGAGCAGCGACACGGGACCGCCCGGTACGCCCTCCCCCCGCCCGCGCCCCGCGTCGAGGCACCGTTCGAGACCGTCCATCACCGCGTGGGCGACCTCCGCGTACTGCCGCGGGGAGTGGAGGCCCGCCGCCTCCACCCCGATGCCCTCGGCCAGGCAGCCCGTGACCGCCGCCGGCAGGCCGGGCGATCCGGACAGCCGTACGACCAGGTTGGGCCGGTCCACCGCCGAGCGCAGCGCACGTGCCCGCGCGACCAGGGCCGGGACGTCCGTGTCCGCCCCCACCTCGACCGGGACGGACACGAGCCCGTCGCGCCCTCCGCTCGCACGGTGCGCGGGCGCCAGCCGCTCGCACAGCTCCCGGACCGCGCCGGGACGCCGCGGCCCGTCCGGCCCCAGCCGCACCCCGGTCGCCCCGCTCTCGTCGAGCAGCCGCAGCAGACGGCCGGTGTCCGGCGTGCGCTCCCCGTCCGGAGCGGACACCTCGCCCTCGGCGTCCACCCACACGCTGACGCCCGCCCCGGACAGCTTCCTCACCGCGTTCTCCACGGATGTCCTCCCCTCCTGCGCCTACGGCGATGTCACAGTCGTTCGAGAACGGCGCAGGTCCAGCTGAAACCCGCGCCGACGCCCACGAGCAGCACCCGGTCGCCCGGTGCGAGGCGGTCCTGCTGCAGGAGCTTCGCCAGGCCGGCCGGCTGGTCGCCCGCGCCGAGGTGACCGGTCGTGAGCCCCCACTCCTGGAGCGTGTCCTCGGGCCGGATGCCCAGCGGCTCCAGACACTGCAGCCGGGACAGCTTGGCGCCGAAGAACGGCACGACGACGGCCGCCATGTCGGTCATCGCGGCGTCGGCCGCCTCCAGGCAGTTCTCCACCGCGGTGCGCATCCCGGCCTCGTTGCGGGCGGTGACCTCGTCGACGGCGTGGTGCCGCAGGAAGCCCTTCTTGCGCGCGACCAGGTCGAGCGGCCCGGCCTGCCCCGCGCTGTCACCGAAGGGCTCCTCCCCCCGGTGCAGTCCTTCGAGCAGCGGCTGCGACCAGGCGGCCGTGGCCACCAGGCGCAGCACACCGGGCCGCCGGGAGAGCACCACGGCCGTGCCCGCGTCGCCGAAGGCGAGGCCGCGGTCGGTCGTCCAGCGCGGGAAGGCCGGTCCGGCGAAGCGGTCCCCGGTGGTGACCAGGGCCGCGCCGGTGTCGGGGACGGCGGTGAGCCGGGTCGCGGCCGTCTCCAGGGCGCTCACGCCGCCGTTCGACATCTGCCGCAGCTCGAAGGCCACGCAGGCGCCGTGACCGAGCACCTGCTGCTGGACGTAGGCGGCCGTGTTCCAGAACTCCAGGCCCTGGTACCAGCAGTCGGCGTGGATGAGCAGTCCTATGTCCAGCGGGTCGCGCCCGCACGCGGCGAGCGCCTTGCGGCCCGCGTCCACGGCGAGTTCGGGCCCGCTGCGGTCCCGGCTGACCGACACCGACACCTGCCGGCTCGTCTCGGCCTCCGCCGCGTCGAGCAGGCCCGCGGCCACCGCCTCCCGGCTGCTCTGGGGCGTGCCCAGTGTCACCGCGGCGCTCTCCACGTAGACGTCGTGCCAGCGCACGGCTCCGCGCGCCATCAGCGGTCGCCCCACCGCGGACTGGGACCGAACCTGCGGGCCGCGGTCTCCTTCTCGTACGGCATGCCGGGCGGCATGTTGAGCACCTCCAGCTGGAAGCCGCCGACCCCGCGGAAGTAGACCCAGCGGTCGCCGTCGATCGGGCCGCCGTCCTCGATGAGCTGGGGTTCGCCGAGCACCTCGGCGCCGGGCACCTGCGCGAGCCAGGCCGCGGCGCGTGCCACGTCGTCGACGAAGAAGGCCAGGTGGTGGCCGCCGACATCGCTGTTGCGGGGGCGTTCGACCCGCTGCCCCTCGATCTCGCAGCTCCTCAGTTCGAGGTTGGTGACCGGACCGAGCCGGATCACGGCGGTGTCGACGCGGAAGGGGCGGTCGACGCCGTACTGGCGTGCCGCGAGGTCACGGTCGACGGACCGTGCGGCGCGGTGGACGAGTTCGCCGCCCATCGGCCCGGTGAAGAAGGCGACCGCCTCGTCCAGGTCCTCGACCGTGTAGCCGACGTGGTCCACGCCGCGCGCGGTGGGCAGGCCGGGGCCGCTCCAGTCCGGGGCGGGCCGGTACAGGCGGGCCTCGGTCTCCCTCTCGTACGGCAGCTCGGCCGCGACCTCGCGCAGTTCGAGGCGCAGGCCGCCGTCGGTCAGCACGTGGATCCAGCGGTTGCCCGCCGTGGGGCCCTCCGTCTCGGTGCGCGGCTCGCCGAGGACGCGTACGCCCTCCTCCTCGCGCAGCCGGCCGAGGGCCCGCTCCAGGTCGCCGACGTGGATGCCGATGTGGTGCCCGCCGACGTCGGTGAACTCCGGCATCCGGACACGCTGTCCGGGCGCGTCGTACTGGAACAGCTCCAGGTTGCTCACCGGGCCGAACCGCAGCATCGCGATGTGCGCGCTCGCCCGGGGGTGGACGCCGAGCTGGCGCGTCATCCAGTCGCCGTCCGGGTCCTCGACCGGGCCGAGGCGGTAGAGGAGTTCGGCGCCGAGGACGCGGGTGAAGAGGTCCACCGCCCGGTCCAGGTCGGGCACGGTGTACGCGTAGTGGTCCACGTTGCGCAGGGTGGGGATGACGGCGGCGCCGGGCGCCTCGGTGGCCAGGGGTGCTGACACGGTGTGCTCCAGAGGAGAGTGGGGTGGGGTGTGCGGGACTCAGACGGTGCCCGCGTGGGCGGCGTTGGCGACGGCGGCGGTCAGGGCCATGCCGCCGTCGACGAGGACCGACGTGCCGGTCGTGTAGGCGGCCTCGGGCGAGGCCAGGTGCGCGACGAGCGCGGCCACCTCCTGCGGCCGGCCGGGGCGCCCGGCCGGGATCGCCGGGCGGGCGATCCGCGCGGCGTCCAGGCCCGCGGGGACGTTGTTCATGGGGGTGGCGGTCTCGCCGGGCGCGACGGCGTTGACCGTGATGCCGTACGGGGCGAGGTCGAGGGCCATGGCCTTGGTCAGCGCGCCGAGTCCGCCCTTGGCGGCGCAGTAGGTGCTGCCCTCGCCGATCGGCAGGTGTTCGTGGACGCTGGTGATGTTGATGATCCGGCCGCCCCTGCCCTGCGCGATCATCCGCCGCGCGGCGATCTGGGACAGGCGGAAGGGGCTGGTCAGGTTGACCGTGAGGACGCGCTGCCAGTCCTGGAGGGTCTCCTCGGTCACGGACGCGCGCCGGTTGACTCCGGCGTTGTTGACCAGGACGTCGATGCCGCCGGCGGCCTCGGCCGCCTCCTGGAGCGCCTCGCCCGCGGCCTGCGGGTCGGACAGGTCGAGGCCGAGGGTGCGGGTCTGCACCCCGTGCCGCACGGCGATGGCGTCGGCGAGCTCCTTCGCGGCCGCGGCCTGCCGGCCGTAGCCGACCACGACGTCGTGGCCGGCCGCGCCCAGGGCCCGGGCCACTTCGGCGCCGATGCCCGAACTGGCTCCCGTGACGAAGGCGATGGGTCGGGACATGGGGGGGTCCTTTCTGCTGAGGTACGGGGACGGTGACGGGTGCGGGAGGCGAGCCGGCCCGCCCTCGCCCCCGCCCCTCGGCGCCGCGTGGAGCCGGGGGGCGGGGGCCGGTGGGGGGCCGGGGAACGCCTCGGCCGGGGAACGCCTCGGCCGGGGAACGCCTCGGCCGGGGAACGCCTCGGCTCAGGGGCGCGAGGTGACCGAGAGGGCGACCTTGGGCGCGGCCCTGCGGCCGTTCTCCAGGAGGTCGAAGGCCTGGTCGGCGGCGGCCAGCGGGAAGACGTCCGCGACCATGCCCTTGGCGGACAGGACGCCCTCCTCGAAGAGCCGCAGCGCGCGCTCGTAGTAGTCGAGCCCGTGCCGTACGCCGACCACGGTGACGCCGCGCAGCACCATCTCGGCCGCGTCGACCGAGGGCAGGGTCGCGTTCGGTACGCCGACCGCGGCGATGCGGCCGCCGATGTCGGCGACGCGCAGGGACTCCAGCAGGGCGGACACCGCGCCGGACGCCTCGATGACGACGTCGTAGCGGCCGTCCTTGGCCTCGCCCGGCAGGAAGGCGTGCTCGGCGCCCATGCGCAGCGCGGTGCCGATGCCGGCGTCGTCGACGCCGACCACGTCGACCGTGCCGGCGACCCGGCGGGCCATCTGCACGGCGAGCAGCCCCATGGTGCCGGTGCCCAGCACCAGGACGCGTTCGCCGGGGAAGACGCCGACCTTGTCGAGCGCGGCCAGGACGGTGACGGCCGGTTCGGCCAGGGCCGCGGCGAAGTCGTCGACGCCCGGCGGAACCTTGGTCAGCGAGTGGGCGGGCAGCCGGATGAACTCCGCGGCCGCGCCCTGCTGGCCGTACAGGCCCACCTCCTTGAGCTGGGAGCACTCGTTGCGGTGGCCGCGCTGGCAGGCCCGGCAGCCGCCGCAGGAGAGCATGGTCTGGCCGACGACGCGGTCACCGATCTCCAGCTGCCGCGAGTACTGGCAGTTGCCCGCGATGGCCACCACCCGTCCGACCCACTCGTGGCCGAACACGTGCGGCATGACGGCACGGCCGTCCCTGACGTAGGAGGCGGTGCCGTGCAGCAGTTCCAGGTCGGTGCCGCAGATGCCGACCGTGGTCGGCGCGACGAGTACGTAGCCCAGTTCGGGCCCCGGTATCTCCAGTTCCACCTGACCGACCTTGCCCGCCTCCAGGACGGCCGCGGCGGTCATGGAGCCGTTCGGCCAGCGGCCGCACAGCAGGTCGTCGGTGGGTGGCAGCACCTTGTCGTGGTGTGCGCTCACAAGATCCCCTCCTGGGTCAGGGCCCGTCGGGTTCCGGGCGGAAGATCGCGGTCTGCTCGTGGGCCGGGAGCTCCGGCACACGGGCGGGCAACTCGGCGGTGACCTCACCGGGCAGGACGCGTACGACGGCGAGGTTCAGGCCGCCGGGTCCCGCGGTCACCCGCAGCGCGGAGCGGGCCGGCACGAGCAGGACGCTCCCGGCGTCCAGCGGGCGCTCCTCCGCCCCGTCGTCCGCCGCGCCCCGTCCGGCGACGACGTAGAGGGCCACCTCGGTGCCGTGGTCGGGTTCGTGGGTCCAGCCGGTGCCGGGGGCGAGCCGTATCTGCTCGAAGGCCTCGCACTCGCTGTGCAGCATGCCGCGGCGGGCGAGGCACCTCCAGGTGGTGTCGGGCGTGCCGGGCCGCAGGAGGCGGGCGGGCAGGTCCTGGTTGTTGACGATCACCGGCCCGGCCCTCCCGCGGGGACGGCGAGTTCGGCGTGGAAGAGTTCCAGCTCCGTGCCCCGGTCGGCGCCGACCCGGGCGCGCGTGCCGAGCGGCAGGGTGACGGCGGTGCCCGGGCGCAGCTCCGCGGTGCCCGCGCCGGTGTCGACCCAGCCGGTGCCGGAGAGCACGAACACCATGTGTTCGCAGCCCTCGGAGGCCAGTCCGGTCGTGCCGGAGGCGGGAACGGTCTCGATGGCGACGGTGCGCAGGGGTCCGGTGAAGACCCCGGACGGGTCGACGGAGCGCTCGGCTCGCAGGTCGTGGATACGGGCTCGCACGGCGGTCTCCTTCGGCGGGGTCAAGGGCTTCGCGGGGCTGCGGTGTCCTGCGGCGGACGCGGGGCCGCCGGCGGCGAGGGCGGCGGCGAACCGGGGCGAACGCATCTCGATCACCAGCCAGGCGAGATCGCCGGGGCCGGTGTTGCGCAGGCCGTGGACGGTGCCGAGGCCGGTGAGGACCAGCGATCCCGGCCCGACGGGGCGTCCGACGCCGTTCAGGTACATCTCGCCGCTGCCGGAGAGGATGAAGTAGATCTCCTCGGTGCGGGTGTGCCGGTGTTCGCCGCTGACGCCGCCCGCCGGGACGGCGGCCCATTCGACGGCTTCCCAGTCGCCGCGCAGGTCGGCGCCCGAGGCCAGGCACTTCCACCAGGTGATCCCGGTGGTGCCGTGCACCCCGTGGATCTCGGCGGGGCCCGTGATGTCGCCGACGACGACGGCGTCGCGGGCGCCGGCCGGTGCGTACAGGAGGTCAGACACGGTCCTCCTCCTGCTCCCGTGCGAGGGACTCCAGTCCGGCGACGGCGTCCAGCAGTTCCCGCTCGGTGAGGTCGTTGACGAAGACCGCCTCGCCGATGCCGCGGGGCAGCGGGAGGCGCTGGAGGCCGTCGCGGTGGCGGACGGTGTCGCGCAGCGCGGCGGTCAGCAGCTCGGACCGGCTCAGCAGCTCGTTCCAGACGGGCAGTTCGAGGGAGCGCATCACGGCGAGGACGCGGTCGCGGTCCACGGTGTCGACGAGACCGCGGTGGTGTGCGATCACGGTGGTCAGCGCCATGTCGACGCTGACCGCCTCGCCGTGCAGGAGCTCGGGCAGGGCCCGCATCTCCACGGTCGGGCTGAAGGTGTGGCCGTAGTCGACGCAGCGCTCCAGCGTGGTCTCCCACAGGTTGGGCTGCAGCTCCTCGAGCATGCCGTGGATGGCGCGGCGCACCACCTCGCGGGCCACCTCGTCACCCTGCTCGCTCTCGCCCTGGAACTTGTCGTCCAGGAGCATCGGGCCGTGTTCCTCCAGGAGTCCGAAGAGCCGTACGTCCTTGATCAGCGCGATCTTGAGGATCTCGGCGAGCCCGTTGCCGATGTGGCGGCGGTCGAGGGTGGCGAGGAAGGACCGGTCGAGCAGGGTGAGGTCGGCCGGGAAGTACGTGCCCAGACGGTTCTTGTGGCCGTTGAAGTTGACCCCCGTCTTGGCGCCGACCCCGGCGTCGACCAGGCCGATCAGCGTGGTGGGCACCCGGATGAAGGGGGTGCCGCGCCGGTAGAGGCTGCTGGCGAGGCCGACGATGTCCATGAGGACGCCGCCGCCGATGACGATGACCGGCTCGCGCCTGCGGTCGATCCCGAAGTCGTCGAGCTCGCGGACGACCCGGGCCGCGACGTCGAAGTCCTTGACGGTCTCGTTGGCCGGGACGACGCACAGGCGGTACTCGACGTCGTGGTAGTCGAAGTAGGCACGGATGCGGTTGCCGTGCAGCAGATCGACGTTGGCGTCGAGCACGACGAGCCTGCGGACGCGCTGTCCGGGGACGCCGGCCGGTTCCAGCAGGTCGGTCCGCGTGAGGTCGAAGAGCCCGTCCGCGACCCTGACCTCGTAACTGACCGGCTTGGACGCGCGGACCGTCCAGGAGTCGATGCGCTCGCTGTAGGCGTACAGGCCGGGGCCGGACAGAGCCCGCGCCGAGCCGTCGGCCAGGCCCACGAGCCCAGAGCTGGACACAGACATGGAACACCTCTCGTTGATGCGGACTTGGGGGGATCTGCCAGCAGCGTGGCGAGCGTTTATATGCATTGTCAAGCATGTACTTCCCAGAGTGCGTCCTCCGGATCCCGACTTGGCCAAGTAGTGGGCGGCTCGCGGCGGAGGCCGGTCATCAGTAGAGAACGAATGCTATTTTTTTCCGCAAGCAACGGCCAGGGGGTCGTTCGCAGTCGAAGCAGAAGCGGCAGAAGAAGGAGTTGCGTCGTGCGTGCCAACGTTCTGCACCGGTACGGCGGTCCCGAGCAGTTGACCGTCGTCGAACTCCCGCGCCCCGTCCCGGGACCCGGCCAGATCCTCGTCCGCGCGGCCGCCTCGGCTGTGAACCCGGTCGACATCGAGGTGCGTTCGGGCCAGGCCGCGAGCCGGGTGAGCCACCCCTTCCCGATGGTGCTCGGCTGGGACCTGTCGGGCACCGTGGTGGAGTGCGGTGACGGGGTGACCCGGTTCGCCGTGGGCGACCAGGTCGTCGCCATGTCGGCCCAGATGGCCACGGGCGTCGGCACCCATGCCGAGTACGTCGCCCTGGACGCGACCCTGGCCGCGCCCGCGCCCCGCGGCGTCGACCTGGTCCACGCGGCGGGCCTGCCGCTGGCGGGGCTCACCGCCGACCAGGCCCTGGAGGTCCTCGCGCCGGCGCCCGGCAGCACCCTCCTGGTCACCGGCGCGGTCGGAGCGGTCGGCGGATTCGCCGTCCAACTGGCCGTGGACCGGGGCCTGAAGGTGCTCGCCCTGGTCCGTCCCACCGACGTGGAGGCGGCACGCGCGCTGGGCGCCCACGAGGTGTTCACCGCCGAGCACCCGGTGCCGCACGGCGTCGCCGACCACCTCCTGGAGACCGCCGGGCAGCCCGCCGCCGTCGACGGCGTGCGCGACGGCGGCAGCGCCGTGTCGATCGTGCCGACCGCGCCCCCGGTGGCCGAGCGCGGCATCGACGTGCGCATGTCGTTCGTCGAGCAGGACGGCGACCGCCTCGCGCGGCTCGGCCGCCTGGTCGGCGAGTCGGTGCTCACCCTGCGGACGGCCGGGGTGTTCTCCCTGGACGAGGTGGGCGAGGCGCACCGCAGGCTGGCGGCGGGCGGAAGCCGCGGCAAGCTCCTGGTCGCGGCGGAGTGAACGGGCCCCGCCCGACGGACGGCCCCCTCATGACCGCCTACGACTTGGACTAGCCATGCCGCTGCCCCTGTTCTCCCTGATGCTCTGTGTCTTCGGCGTCGGCACCGCCGAGCTGGTCGTCGCCGGTATCCTGCCCGCCGTCGCGGGCGACCTGGACGTCTCGCTCGCCGACGCGAGCCTGCTCGTCACCGCGTACGCGCTCGGGGTGGTGATCGCGGGCCCCGTGGTCACCCTGGCGGGCAGCCGGGTCCCCCGCAAGCCGCTGCTGCTCGGGCTGATGACGCTCTTCGTGGTCAGCAACGCCCTGGCCGCCCTGGCCCCGGGCTACGGGGTCCTCATGACGGCCCGCGTGCTCTCCGCCCTCACCCACTGCACGCTCTTCGCGGTGTGCATCGTGGTGGCCAGCGGCATGGCCGCGCCGGGCAAGGAGGCGTCCGCGGTCTCGAAGGTCGCCGTCGGCCTGAACCTCGCCACCGTGCTCGGTGTGCCCCTCGGCGTGCTCACCGAACAGCACCTCGGGTGGCGGGCCGCCTTCTGGGGCATCGCCGGGCTGAGCCTGGTGGCCCTGCTCCTGGTCGCCTCCCTGCTGCCGGCCGACGCCGCCAGGGCCGAGGGCGGGGCCGCCGCCGAACTGCGGGTCCTGCGCGGCCCCCGGGTCCGGCTGGCCATCCTGATCACCGCGTTGGCCATGGCCGGGGTGTTCACGGCGTACACCTTCGTGACCCCGATCCTGACCGACCTCGGCGGCTTCGCCCCGTCCACCGTGAGCTGGCTGCTGCTCCTGATCGGCGGCGGGTCCCTGGTCGGCAACCTGATCGGCGGCCGGCTCGCCGACCGCGCGCTGATGCCGTCCCTGGTGGGCGTGCTCGCGGTGCTCGGCGCCGACCTCGTCCTGATGGCCCTCGGGGCCCGCGTGCCCTGGCTGGTCATCGTCCTGCTCGTGGTCTTCGGCGCCGCCTACTTCGCGGTCATGCCCGCCCTGCAGGCCCGCATCCTGACCTCCGCGGGCGACGGCGCGCCCACGCTGGCCGTCGCCGTGAACATCGGCGCCTTCAACCTCGGCATCGCCTTCGGCGCCTGGTTCGGCGGCCGGCTGCTCGGTCTCGGCCTCGGCCTGCGCGTCGTGATCACCGCCGCCGCGCTGTTCTCGTGGGCCGCGATGCTGCTGGCCGTGCGCGAACTGTCCGTGGACCGACGCGCGGAGGGCTCCGCGCCGTCCGGCGCCGCCACCGCGGACCCCGTCACGTCTTCCGAAACCCCCCGGGTCAAGTCTTCCGAACCCTCCCGGCAGCCCGTTCCGTCCGACGCCACCGCCGCCTCGGACAGCGGCGGCCGACTCCCCCTGGAGCGCAACCGATGAGTGAGCCCACCCGGCGCCACGTACTGCGCCGGTCCGCCCTGGCCGGCGGTACCGCCCTGGCCGTCGCCTCGGCCGACGTCGTCCCGGCCTTCGGCCACGCCCGCCCCACCGCAGCCGCCGCCGAGGCCGCGGTGGCGGAACTCGACGCCATCACCGTACGCCCGACGGACATCCGCTACCCGGAACTGGCCCGCGGCACCAACCAGCGCTGGGTCGGCCGCCCCGACTACGTGCGCCTCGTCCACACGGCCGACCAGGTCGTCGACGCGGTCCGCGAGGCGGTCCGCGAGGGCAAGCGTGTCGCCGTGCGCAGCGGCGGCCACTGCTACGAGGGCTTCACCACCGACCCCGAGGTCAAGGTCGTCATCGACCTGTCGGAGCTCACGGACGTCTCGTTCGACGCCGCGAGACGGGTCTTCGTCGTGGAACCCGGCGCCTGGCTCTCGGACCTGTACTGCGCGCTGTTCAAGCGGTGGGGCGTCACCCTGCCCGGCGGCTCCTGCCCCTCGGTGGCGGCCGGCGGTCACATCGTCGGCGGCGGATACGGTGCGCTGTCCCGCATGTTCGGGCTCACCGTCGACCACCTGTACGGCGTCGAGGTGGTCGTGGTCGGCGAGGACGGCGCCGTCCGCAAGGTCCTCGCCACCCGTGACAGCGACGACCCGGACCTGCGGGACCTGTGGTGGGCCCACACCGGAGGCGGCGGCGGCAACTTCGGCATCGTCACCAAGTACCTGCTGCGCACCCCGGGCGCCACCGGCACGGACCCGGCGAAGCTCCTGCCGCGTCCGCCGGCCGAGCTCCTCACCTCCACCGTGACCTGGTCCTGGGAGGGCATGACGCAGGCCGGGTTCAAGCGCCTGGTGAAGAACTACGGCGACTGGTTCGCCGCCCACGGCTCCCCGGACTCCTCCTGCCTCGACCTGTTCAGCCAGCTGAAGGCCGCGCACCGCTCGGGCGGCGTCATCACCATGGTGACGCAGATCGACGCCACCAGGCCCGACGCCGAGCGGGACCTGGAGGCGTTCGTCGCCGCGGTGGGCCGGGGCGTCCCCGTCACCGCCGAGGCCGTCACCCAGCGGCTGCCCTTCCTGCACGCCACCAAGTGGCCCGGTTTCGCGGGAGGCGACCCGACCCTGCGCTTCGAGGACAAGTCCGCGTACATGCGCGCCTCCTTCCCCGACGACCAGCTCACCGCCATGTACCGGCACCTGACCCGCACCGACTACGGCAATCCGGCGGCCCTGCTCCTGATCGCCGCCTACGGCGGGCGCGTCAACGCCGTCGCCCCCGGCGCGACGGCGGTGCCCCAGCGGGACTCGGTGATGAAGCTGCAGTACCTGGCCTTCTGGCAGGACGCGTCCGAGGACGACGAGAACCTCGCCTGGGTGCGGGAGTTCTACCGCGACGTGTACGCCGCGACCGGCGGCGTGCCCGCGCCCGGCAGGGTCACCGACGGTTGCTTCGTCAACTACGCCGACGTCGACCTGAGCGACCCGGACCACAACAAGTCCGGCGTCCCGTGGCACACGCTGTACTACAAGGACAACTACCCCCGTCTGCAACGGGTGAAGGCCGTCTGGGACCCGCGCGGCGTGCTGCGTCACGCCCAGTCCGTCGAACCGCGGTCCGACCGCCGCTGAGTTTCCCCGACCACGTGGCGCGGTCCCCCTTCCCGCGTCACGTCCCCCGCCCGCGCGGCCCGGGCCGTGCGGGCGGCCCCCTGAGTATCCGCACAGTGACAAAGGAGAACGGCATGCCCACAGTCTCGACGTCCGACTCGGTGGTGGAGTACTTCGTCACCGGCACCGGGACCGGACTCGCGCTGGTCCACGGGACCGGCGGCGACGCGGCCGGCTACGAGCACCTGCTGAAGAAGTTCGACGACCGCCGTACCGTCATCACCCCCAACTACTCCGGCAGCGGTGCCACCAAGGACAACGGTGCCCCGCTCACCCTGGACCTCCTGGCCGAGCAGGTCGTCGCGGCCGTCGAGGACAGCCCCGCCGAAGGGCCGGTCGACCTCGTGGGCTGGTCCCTCGGCGCGGTCGTCGCGGCCAAGATCGCCGCGGACCGCCCGGAGCTGGTGCGCCGCCTGGTCCTGCTGACCGGGTGGGCCTCGCTCGACGAGCGCCAGCGGCTGTTCTTCGACATGTGGCACCGCCTCGACCAGCTCGACCACGAGACCTTCGGCCGCTTCCTGCAGCTGCACGGCTGGACCGACGAGCAGCTGAACGTCCTGGGCACCAAGGGCGTCGAGGAGCTCGTCTCGGGGGGCATCCCGGCGGGCATCGGCCGTCAGATCGCGCTCAACCTGACGACCGACATCACCGGCCTGCTGCCGAAGATCACGGCGCCGACGCTGGTCATCGGTGCCAAGCACGACCGCATGGTGCCGGTGCGGCACTCGCGGGAGCTGCACGCGTCGATCGCCGGCAGCACGTACGTGGAGATGGAGGCGGGCCACTTCGCGCTCTTCGAGAAGCCGGACGAACTGGCCGAGATCATCAACGGGTTCATCCACCAGGACGCGGACGAGGCGAGTGCCGCGTGACCCCGTAGGCGTCGCGGCGCACACGACCCGGTGAGGGGGACGGATCCGGTCCGTCCCCCTCACCGGGCTCTCGTCGTGACCGGCCCTAGCGGGCCATGGGGTCGCGCCGCAGGCGGTTCACCAGGGACGCCGTCGCGGGCTCGTACGCCGCGGCCTCCAGGGCCAGTTCCAGTTCCCTGGTGAACGTGCCCTGGGCCCCGGAGACCAGCTTCCGGCCGTCCTCGGTGAGGTGGGCGAACATCACCCGCCGGTCGTCCTCGCCCGCCGTGCGCGCGGCGAGTCCCGCGCTCTCCAGGCGGCTCACCATGCGGCTCATCGTGGACTGGCTCAGGCCCACCGAGTCGGCCAGCTCCTGCATCCGCAGGGCGCCGCCGGCGAGGATGGACAGCGTGGTGAACTCCGACGACGTGATGCCGTGCCGGCGCTGCAGCTTCTTGTCGAGCGTCGACCCCACGCCGTTGACGAGCAACAGCAGCTGCCGCCACAACTCCTGCTGACCGCCCAGCCGTCCCCGCCCGCTCACCGCCATGTCCCTGCACCACCTTGTCCCGTGCCCGGCGCCCGCCGCGGCACGGCTTCGCCGAACGATGAACTTGCTTCCGCAAGCATAGAGCAACTCCCCGGTACGGGAACCGGCCGGTGCGCTCCCCCTCGGGGCGCGCACCGGCCGGCGGACCGCCTGGACCGTCAGGACCGGACCCGCGCGCGGGGCTTGCCGAACCGCCGCATCATCGGCATCTCGACCCCCTTGTGCAGCAGCCAGGCCACGGCGAGGCACAGCGCGAAGTAGAGCGCGATGACGCCGACGCCCCCGGGCACGCCGTAGAGCCGGCTCTCGCCGATCAGCGACCGCACCCACACCATCAGGACGTTGTGCACGATGTAGAGGGCGAACGACAGCTCGCCCAGCCGGATCATGACCCGGCCGCGGAAGGGCGAGCGCTCCCCGCGCAGGTCGGTGGTGGCGGCGGCGGGGATGAGCAGCGCGAACGGCACGAGGGCCGCGGCGTTGAGGCCGAAGAGCCAGGGCACGGCGTTGGCGACGGCGTAGCCCACGAGCACCAGGGCGCAGGCGGGCAGGAGACCGAGGCGGATCCAGCGGCCGCTCATCACGATGCGCGCCATGATCATGCCCAGGGCGAAGTCGAGGGTGCGCACCGGCGGCAGCATGTAGACGGCCCAGTACTGGACCTCGGAGACGGGGAAGCCGTTGGACATCGTGCCGTCGGGCAGCAGGAGGTAGGCGAGCGCGGGGATCACGGTGATCGCGGCGGCCAGGCCGCCCGCCCACGCCCACAGCCGCTCGGGCCGGATCCGCTTGATCCAGCGGTGCAGCAGGGGGAAGCAGAGGTAGAAGAAGACCTCGCAGGAGAGCGACCAGCTGGGCGGGTTGATGCTCAGGTAGGTGTGGTACTCGGGTATCCAGGTCTGCAGCAGGAGCAGGTTGGGCAGCCACTGCTGCCACGTGGCGGTGGCCGCGGCGAAGAGCGCCATGGCACCGGCCCACCCGGCGACGTGGCTCGGGTAGAGCTTGACCAACCGTCGGCGCCAGAACCGGCGCCGGGTGTCGTCCGGCCGCGCCGAGTAGGTGAGCACGAAGCCGCTGAGCAGGAAGAAGAAGGTGACGCCCATCCACCCGGTCTTGGTGAAGGCCGCGTGGTAGAGGTCGGAGGCCGTGCCGCTGAAGGGGTTCAGCGGCGGTTCGGTCGTCAGCGAGGAGTGGAACAGGAAGACCATCATGGCGGCGACGAACCGCATGCCGGTCAGCGAGGGCAGCCGCGAGAATCCCGGCGGGGACGCGTCGAGCCCCGGTGCTTCGGCGGGTCTGGCGTGCGTGGTCATGGAGGCCCCTCCAGAAGGCGATAACAATGCTTGATCAAGCATTTATTCGGGCAGGGAGACGGAGGAAGGAGACGACGAGTGAGCGCGTGGGGGAGCACCCGCGACGGCGGCGCGGGCGGGCGTGGCGGCGGTGCGGGCCATGAGCTCCTCCTGGATCGCGGCGAACGGCCGGTTCTTCGTCTCGGGGACGTGCCGCAGCACGAACCACAGGGCGGCCAGCGCCACCGCCGCGAAGAACCAGAAGACGACCGCCTCCCCCACCAGGTCCACCGCGGGCAGGAAGAGCTGGCCCACGAGGAAGTTGGCGGCCCAGTTGACCAGGGCGCACAGTGCGGCACCCCAGGCGCGCAGGGACGGCGGGAAGACCTCCGCGGCCAGGATCCAGAAGACCGGGCCGAGCCCGATGGCGAAGGACGAGACGTACACGCCCATGCAGACGAGGGCGACGACGTGCGAGGCGGGGCCGAGCCCGCCGTCCAGGGCGAAGCCCAGCGGGACCAGGGCCGACGCCATGCCGGTCAGGGACAGCACGAGCAGCGGACGGCGGCCCGCACGGTCGACGAGGGGGACGGCCGCCACCGTCATCAGCAGATTGACCACGCCGATCACGACGGAGTACTGGATCGAGTTGGTCGCGGGCAGTCCCGCGCGCCGCATGATGCTGGGAGCGTAGTAGATGATGGTGTTGATCCCGGCGAACTGCTGCACGGCACCCAGCGTCAGCCCGATCAGCAGCGCCCGGCGCACGGTGGCGTCGGCGAGGCGGCCGCGGTGACCGGCCGGACCCGCGCCTTTCCGCTCCCGCTCCTGTCCGCGGCCGCTCAGCCACACCGGGCTCTCGGGTACGAGGAACAGCCCGACCAGCATCAGCAGCGAGGGCACCAGGCCCACACCGAACATGGCCCGCCAGTCGGCCTCGTCCGCGAACCACAGGTTGACGAGGTAGGAGACCAGGATCCCGGTGGTCAGCAGGATCTGGTTGACGGTGATGAGGCGTCCGCGCAGCCGGGGCGGCGCGATCTCGGCCAGGTAGAGCGGGACGACCGTCGACGCGGAGCCCACCGCCAGTCCGAGCACCACCCGCGCCGCGATCATGGTCCAGAAGCCGGCGGCCAGGGTGGCCATGGCGAGGCCCAGGGTGAAGGCGGCCGCGACCACGATCAGGGTCCGGCGCCTGCCCCAGCGGTCGGCCGGCCGGCCGCTGCCGAACGCGCCCGCCGCGGCGCCCAGCAGGAGGGAGGAGATCACCGTGCCCTCCTGGAACGCGGACAGGTGGAAGTCCGTCTTCAGGAAGAGCAGGGCACCGGAGATCACTCCCGTGTCGAAGCCGAACAGCAGCCCACCGAGGGCCACGACGCCCACGGCGAGACCGAGTCTGCGCGGCGGGTCCGGCTCCGGTTCCGGCCCGTCGCCGCCGGGGGCGGTCGTCACCGTCGTCGCTCCTTCGTCGTCGGGCATCTCCAGGATCTGTGACGTCATGGGCGGCACCTCTGCCTCTCTCTTCGGCCCGGGGGCCGGATCGTGATGCGCAATCGGGGGCTTCCAGGGGGCCGGCCCCGGGGGGCTGGTCCGAAAGGGGCCGGTCCCGGGAGGGTTCAGACGCCGTACGTCGTCCGGTACACGGCGAAGCGGCCGTCGAGCCGGCGGCGGGAGAGGCCGAACTCCTCGGGCCGGAAGGGGCGCGCGGCGCGCGCCGCCCTGCTCGACCGCGCGGCCAGCTCGGCGACGGCGCGGTCGGCCAGCGGGGTGGGCGTCACGCCGGCGAACCGCTGGACGCGCCGTACCTGCCGGACGGGGTCGGCCACCAGCTCCGCGTGCCGGACGTCGAGGAGACGGGCCCGGGGCAGTGCCGACCTGGCCTGTTCCGACGCCGCGAAGTGCCGCTCCACACGCTCCGTCCACTCGGTGCCCACCGCGCCCGGGTCGCCCACCGGTGCGGTGCGGAGCCTTCGGGCGGCGCTGATCCCGGCACAGGCGCCCACGACGTCCGCGGGGCTGCGGTGCACGTGGACGATCCTGGCGTCCGGGTACGCGTGCAGCAGAGCGCGCAGGTGGCGGGAGTGGAAGGGGTCGCGGAGCACCAGGAGGGAGCCGGGGATCCGCCAGGTGATCGCCTGCACCTGGGCGCGGTGAAAGGCGTACGCCTCGGTGAGGTCGGCCTCCTCGAGCCAGGCTCCGTAGCCCGGCACGCGCCAGGTGAGCGTGGCCGTCATGCTGTGGAACGCGTTGGCGAGGAGGCGGTGGCAACCGCCGGGGCGGGTGTGCCGCAGCAGCTGCCCCGTGCCCCGTCCCAGGGTCGACCGGGCCGCTTCCTCCGCCTCCGCGCGAGCCCGTCGCATGGCGGCCAGCCGCTGCCGGACGTCGGCGAGTTCGGTGCCGGGGTCCGCCAGTTCCCACAGGGCGGGGGCGTCGAGGCCCGGGTGCTCCGCCAACAGGTTGTGGAGCAGGGCCGCGCCGCTGCCCGGCAGGCCGGTGACGAACACCGGGGCCCTGATGTCGGTCAGGGCGATCACCGGGTGGTCCCGCAGCAGCCGTACCAGCTGCCGTTGGCGGACCAGGGCCTCCACGAGTTCGCGGCGTACGGCGGCACGCCCTTCCGCGTGCAGGCCGGCCTCGGTGTCCAGCGACGAGACGAGCCGCTCCAGGGCGGGCAGGAAGCGCAGCCGCGGCACTTCCTCCCCGTCGTCCTCGCGCACCCGCTCCAGCAGGTCGGCCACCGCGAGCCGGTCCTGCGGCGCGGGCCGCACCCGGCGCGGGAGGAACGGGCTCGAGGTGCCCCAGGCCGGACCCCCGCCACCGCAGCGCCAGGGCAGCGCGGATTCCCGCGCCGGGGCCGACCGCACGTGCTGCTCGCTCATCGGGTTTCCTTCTGGGTGCGCCCGAACACTAGGACGACCTGGACGCTACCGCCGCCCCCGCCCCCCGCACCGCCGCGAGCGCCGCCACGGGGACGCCTTTGGCAACTTGCCACAATCGTCGACCGGAGGGATGCGGAGGGGGAGGAGGGAGCCGGAGGGACCCGGGGAGAGGAGCGGGACGGCTACGCCGCGTGCTGTGCGAAGCGCGCCGCCGTCTCGGCCAGCACCTCCCGTCCGTCGCGGGCCCACAGGGCGTCGTTGAAGAGTTCGACCTCGATGGCGCCGGTGTACCCGGCCGCCTCGACGTACCCCTTCCACTCCCGCATGTCGACCGCGCCGTCGCCGATCTGGCCGCGGCCGTTGAGGACGCCCTCCGGGAGGGGGGTCGTCCAGTCGGCGAGCTGGAAGGTGTGGATGCGGCCCTGCGCGCCGGCCCGGGCGATCTGGGCGGGGGCCCGGTCGTCCCACCAGATGTGGTAGGTGTCGACCGTGACGCCGACCTGGTGGGCCGGGAAGTGCTCGGCGATGTCCAGGGCCTGGGTGAGGGTGGAGACCACGCAGCGGTCCGAGGCGAACATCGGGTGCAGCGGCTCGATGGCGAGGCGGACGCCGTGCTGCTCGGCGTAGGGGCCGAGTTCGGCCAGGGCGTCCGCGATGCGTTCGCGGGCTCCGCGCAGGTCCCTCGAGCCGGGCGGGAGGCCGCCCGAGACCAGGACCAGCGTGTCGGTGCCGAGGACGGCCGCCTCGTCGACCGCGCGGCGGTTGTCCGCGAGGGCCCGGGCGCGCTCGTCCGGGTCGGTGGCCGTGAGGAAGCCGCCCCGGCACAGGGTGGTGACGTTCAGGCCCGCGTCGCGGACCAGCCCGGCCGCCGCCTCGACGCCGTACGCCTGGACCGGCTCGCGCCACAGGCCGACGTTGCCGATGCCCAGGTCGCGGCAGGCCGCGGTCAGTTCGGGCAGGGACAGCTGCTTGACCGTCATCTGGTTGACGCTGAAGCGGGACAGGTCGGGGGCGCTCACCGGTTCACTCCGTACAGGCTCAGCAGGGACCTCATCCGTTCCTCCGCCAGCTTCGGGTCCGGGAACAGGCCCAGTCCGTCGGCGAGTTCGTAGGCGCGGGCGAAGTGCGGCAGGGAGCGGGCCGACTGGAGGCCGCCGACCATCGTGAAGTGGCTCTGGTGGCCCGCCAGCCAGGCCAGGAACACCACGCCCGTCTTGTAGAAGCGGGTGGGGGCCCGGAAGAGGTGGCGGGAGAGGGGGACCGTGGGGTCGAGGAGGGCGCGGAAGCCCTCCGTGTCCCCCGTGTCCAGGACGCGGACCGCCTCGGCCGCCAGCGGACCCAGCGGGTCGAAGACGCCGAGCAGGGCGTGGCTGAATCCCTGGTCGTCGCCGGCGATCAGCTCGGGGTAGTGGAAGTCGTCGCCCGTGTAGCAGCGCACGCCCCGCGGCAGGCGGCGGCGCAGGTCGACCTCGCGCCGGGCGTCGAGGAGGGAGACCTTGATGCCGTCGACCTTGTCGGGGTGGGCGGCGATGACCTCCAGGAAGGTGTCGGTGGCCGCGTCGAGGTCGGACGAGCCCCAGTAGCCCTCCAGCGCCGGGTCGAACATCGGGCCCAGCCAGTGCAGGATCACCGGCTCGGCGGACTGGCGCAGCAGGTGGCCGTAGACCTCCAGGTAGTCCTCGGGGCCCCGGGCCGCGGCGGCGAGGGCGCGGGAGGCCATCAGGATGGCCTGGGCGCCCGACTCCTCCACGACGGCCAGCTGTTCCTCGTAGGCCGCGCGGACCTCGGCGAGGGTGCCGGCGGTGAGCTGGTCGGTGCCCACGCCGCAGGCGATGCGGCCGCCGACCGACTTCGCCTCGGCGGCCGAGCGGCGGATCAGCTCGGCCGCGCCGGCCCAGTCCAGGCCCATGCCGCGCTGGGCGGTGTCCATGGCCTCGGCGACGCCGAGTCCGTGGGACCACAGGTGACGGCGGAAGGCGAGGGTGGCGTCCCAGTCGACGGCGGCGGGGCCGTCCGGCGTGGTGTCCGCGTACGGGTCGGCGACGACGTGCGCGGCGGAGAAGACCGTACGGGAGGTGAAAGCGCTTCCCGGGGACACGGCCAGGGGTGCGGTGCGGGGCTCGTAGGCGCGCAGGGTGCCGTTCGCGTCGGGCAGGTGGAGGGTCACAGGGAGATCTCCGGCACGTCGAGGCGGCGGCCCTCGGCCGAGGACCTCAGGCCCAGTTCGGCGAGCTGGACGCCGCGGGCGCCGGCCAGCAGGTCCCAGTGGTAGGGGGCGTCGGCGTGGACGTGGCGCAGGAACAGCTCCCACTGGGCCTTGAAGCCGTTGTCGAACTCGCCGTTGTCCGGGACCTCCTGCCACTGGTCGCGGAAGACCTCGGTGGCGGGGATGTCCGGGTTCCAGACGGGCTTGGGGGTGGCGGAGCGGTGCTGGACGCGGCAGTTGCGCAGGCCCGCGACCGCGGAGCCCTCGGTGCCGTCGACCTGGAACTCCACCAGCTCGTCGCGGTTGACGCGGACCGCCCAGGAGGAGTTGATCTGCGCGATCGCCCCGCCGTCGAGCTCGAAGACGCCGTACGCGGCGTCGTCGGCGGTGGCGTCGTAGGGCTTGCCGTTCTCGTCCCAGCGCTGCGGGATGTGGGTGGCGGTCAGGGCCTGGACGGAGGTGACGCGGCCGAACAGCTCGTGGAGCACGTACTCCCAGTGCGGGAACATGTCGACGACGATGCCGCCGCCGTCCTCGGCGCGGTAGTTCCACGAGGGGCGCTGGGCGGACTGCCAGTCGCCCTCGAAGACCCAGTAGCCGAACTCGCCGCGCACGGACAGGATCCGGCCGAAGAAGCCGCCGTCGACGAGGCGCTTGAGCTTGAGCAGGCCCGGGAGGAACAGCTTGTCCTGGACGACGCCGTGCTTGATGCCGGCCGCCCGCGCGAGGCGGGCCAGCTCCAGGGCGCCGTCCAGGCCGGTGGCGGTCGGCTTCTCGGTGTAGACGTGCTTGCCCGCGGCGATCGCCTTCCTGATCGCCTCCTCGCGGGCCGAGGTCACCTGGGCGTCGAAGTAGATCTCGACGCTGTCGTCCGCGAGGACCGCGTCCAGGTCGGTGGAGACGTGCTCCAGCCCGTGCCGTTCGGCCAGTTCCCGGAGCGCGTGCTCGCGGCGGCCGACCAGGACCGGCTCCGGCCACAGCACGGTGCCGCCGCCGAGGTCGAGACCGCCCTGCTCGCGGATGGCCAGGATGGAGCGGACGAGGTGCTGCCGGTAGCCCATGCGTCCGGTCACACCGTTCATGGCGATACGCACCGTCTTGCGTGTCACGTCGTTCCCTTCGTACGCGGTCCGCGCGCCGCATACGCCGAAGATCGGGACAAGGCGATACAGCAAGCGCTTTCTATTCACTATGAAGCTAGCCTGTGGACGGCGGTCCGGACAAGACCGTGCGGCGGGGCGAGTTGTTCGAGTGGGCGAACAGCGGCGGGCGGTGGCCGTAAGGTCTGCACGGAACCGGGCCGGACCCGGGCCCGGCTAACCCGTGTACGAAGGCGTACGACGAGAGCGCGACCGGAGGACGAGGACATGACGGTGACACTGGCGGACGTGGCGGCCCGCGCCCAGGTCTCCCCGGCGACGGTGTCGCGCGTGCTGAACGGGAACTATCCCGTGGCCGCCTCCACCCGGGAGCGGGTGCTCAAGGCCGTCGACGAGCTGGACTACGTGCTCAACGGCCCCGCGAGCGCCCTGGCGGCGGCCACGTCCGACCTGGTGGGCATCCTGGTCAACGACATCGCCGACCCGTTCTTCGGGGTGATGGCCGGCGCGATCCAGTCCGAGATCGGCGGGCCGGGCGGCAGGGCCGGCGGCGAGAGACTCGCCGTGGTCTGCAACACCGGCGGCGCCCCGGAGCGCGAGCTGACCTACCTCACGCTGCTCCAGCGGCAGCGCGCCGCGGCCGTGGTGCTGACCGGCGGGGCGATGGAGGACGCGGCGCACCAGGCGGCGGTCGCGGCGAAGCTGCGCAAGCTGTCGGAGGCCGGGACGCGGGTGGTGCTGTGCGGGCGGCCGCCGGCGCCGGGCACCGGGGCGATCGCGCTGACCTTCGACAACCGCGGGGGCGGCCGGGAGCTGACCGAGCACCTGATCGGCCTCGGGCACCGGCGGCTCGGGTACATCGCGGGCCCCGAGGAGCGGACCACGACGCGGCACCGGCTGGAGGGGCACCGGGCCGCGCTCGCCGCGCACGGCGTCGAGGAGGACCCCCGCTGGACGGTCCACGGCCGCTACGACCGGCGCTCCGGCTACGAGGCCACGCTCGAGCTGCTGCGCAGGGACCCGTCCCTGACCGCGGTCGTCGCCGCGAACGACACCGTCGCGCTGGGGGCGTGCGCGGCGCTGCGGGACTCCGGGCTGCGGATCCCGGCGGACGTGTCGGTGGCCGGCTTCGACGACCTGCCGTTCAGCATCGACGCGGTGCCCGCGCTGACGACGGTCCGGCTGCCGCTGTCGGAGGCGGGGGCGCGGGCCGGGCGGATCGCGATGGGGCGCGAGGAGGCTCCGCCCGGGGACATCGCCACGGTGCGGGGGGAGTTGATGGTGCGGGGGTCCTCCGGGGTTCCGCGGAAGTGAGGGTGGCGTCTGCCCGGCGGTGTGCGGTGGCCGTGCGGGGTTCTTCGAAGGTGCCGCCCCCTTGGCGGTGCGCGGTGTCCGTGCGGGCGTCGCCGGGGGCTGCCGCCCCCGGGTCCCCGAAACGACGGCGGCTCCCGGCGTGACACCTCCGCGGAGGAGGAATCCACGCGCGGATCGCGGGTATGGTCCCCGGGCATGAAGCTGGCGTTCTCCACCCTCGGCCTGCCCGGACTGCCCCTGCCCGACGTGCTGCGGCTCGCGACCGCCCACGGATACCACGGCGTCGAACTGCGCGCCCACCCCGAGGAGCCGGTCAACCCCGGCCTCTCCCCCGCCGAACGGGCCGACGCCGCCGCCGCGTTCAAGGCGGCCGGCGTCGAGGTGCTCGCCGTCGCGGGGTACGCGCGGGTCGCCGCGCCCGGTGACGACGACGCGGTCGTCGCCGAGATCCGCGACCTGCTCGGCCTGGCCCGTGACCTGGGCGCCCCGTACGTCCGCGTCTTCCCCGGCGGCGGCACCGACCAGAGCCCCGAGGAGGCCGACGCGACGGCCGCCCGGCGCCTGGGCACCGCCGCCGAGTACGCCACCGACGCGGGCGTGCGCATCCTGCTGGAGACCCACGACTCGCACCGCACCGGCGCCGACGCGATGCGCGTGCTCGGCCCGGTCGGCCACCGCCAGGTCGGCGCCCTGTGGGACGTCATGCACACCTGGCTGGGCGGCGAGCAGCCCGTGGACACCTACGCGGCGCTGTCCCCGCACCTCGGCTACGTCCAGGTCAAGGACATCGCCTCGCCCGACGACACCACGCCGGTGCCGCTCGGCGCGGGCGTGCTGCCGCTGGGCGAGTGCGTGGAGGTGCTCTCCCGCGAGGTTGGGACGGCTGGCTGTGCTGGGAGTACGAGAAGCGGTGGTACGAGGCGGCCGCCCCGCTGCCCGGCCTGCTGGACGAGGGCCGCCGTCACCTCGCCCGGCTGCTCAGCGAGTCGGCCTGACGGTCGGCGCGCCGGGGCTGCGGGAAGGGGTCGGGCGAGCGCCGCGCCCGGTCCCGCAGCGGCCGGTTGTCGCTGATCACGTACGTCTTCGCCGTGGGCGCCGACGGCCGGCGACCGCCGGCGGGCCGGGCGTCCTCGCGCCGCGCGCCGGGGCCGGGGCCCGGGTCCGGTGCCGGTGCCGGTGCCGGTGCCGGTCCGGGCGCCCGCGCCGCGTCGGCCCCCTCCGGGGACGAGGACCGCAGGCGGTGCCGGGGTGCGGCGCGCCGGGGCGGGCGGGTCAGGGTGATCTGGCGTACGAGCTGCTGGAAGCAGGTCAGGGACGCCAGGCCGGGCAGGGCGGCGGCGGCGACGTCGATGACGGATTCGGGCGTCTGGGCGGCCACGCACAGGAGCATCGCGATGAGCGAGAACGCCAGGACGACGCACCAGGAGTGCACGGCACGGCGCCGGTGCAGCGCCGCCCGCAGGACGGACAGCGACGCCGCGAGCCAGGGCCCGTAGACGAGCAGGGGCCACCACGACACGGCGCCCGTCTGCAGGCGGGTCAGGGCGACGACGCGCAGGGGGTCGTAGGCGACCATGCCGCCGAAGAGGCTGACCGCGGAGGTGATGACGGTGATGGCGGCGGCGATGACGTAACTGACCGCCTGGAGCCCCCGCGGGCCGCGTCGCACCCGCACCTTGCGGTGGCGGTGGGCGGACGCCCTCAGCGGGGGCAGCTCGGCCGTGATGTCCTGCAGGTTCTGCAGGGGGCCGCCCGGCGCCGGAGCCGTGGCCGGCGCCTCGTCCCGGGGGGACGGTGCCTCGGGGAGCTGCTCCTCCAGGGCGTCCTGGAGCATGGAGGCCAGCTCCTCGGACGGGTCCCAGAACAGGTCCGGGAGGGGCATCGAGAGGTCGTCGACGGGGGCGCGGTGCCGGCCCCGACCCGCTTCGTGGCGGGGTGCGTCGTAGGGGGAGGAATCCGGTCCGTCGTAGAGGTATTCGTCGTGCACGGTCCGGTCACTCGGCTCGCGAAAGGACGGGCTGTTCCTTCGTCGCGGCCCACCGCCCGGCGAGATCCTCCTGGAGCTCGCCCATGACATTCAGGAAATCACGCAGGATCGGCTCGGTTTCGCTGAGTGCGACGGGTGCTCCGCCCTGGTCCCCCACCGCGTTCTTCCGCTCGGAATCCCAAGGGAGACACTTCCCCCCAGTTACCTTGGTCATGTCCTCACTAACGTCGGCCGTCTCAGCCGGATGCGCGGCAAACGAGTGAAGGAATATCCCGACTATTACTCTGTATTGGTGTCCGCCTGTCCGTCCGCCCCCCGTTCCGGGGTGATGATGCGCGGGGATTTCCCGGCGCGCGGGCCGGGCGGCGAGGTGCGCGCCGACGCCCCGGCCCCGGGCACCCGGGGGGACGCGTGGGTGCCGCGTTCCTCCCCCTCCGCCGCCGGGGCGGGGTCAGCCGCGTGCCGCGGCCGGGGCGGTGCCGGCCGTACCGGCGCGCCCCCGAGGACCGGCGCCCTCGGCGTGGACGTCGTCCGCCGGATCCTCCCGCCCGGGCCCGTCGCCGTCGCACGGGTCCTCCTCCCGGCGCGGGCGGGTCACCGACGTCAGCGCCACCCCGCCCACCAGCAGGGCCGCCGCGCACCACCGCAGCGGGCTCACCGGCTCGCCCAGGAACAGGGCCGCCGACGTCATCCCGAAGACGGGGACCAGGAGGGAGAACGGCGCGACCGTCGAGGCGGGGTGGCGGCGCAGCAGCCAGCCCCAGGCGCCGAAGCCGAAGACCGTCGAGACCCAGGCGACGAACAGCAGCGCGCCCGCGCCCTGCCAGTCCAGGCCGCGCAGGGCCGCGAGGTCCCGGGAGGACCCTTCCGTCAGCAGGGACAGGGCGAGGAGCGGCAGGACGGGGACGGTGGACACCCACACCATGAAGTTCAGCGCGTCGGGCGGGGAGGCCTTGCGGGTCAGGACGTTGGACACGCCCCAGGCGGCCGCCGCGCCGACCACCATCGCGAAGGCGCCCAGCGGGCCGGAGGCGCCCTCGTCGACGGCCGCCACGCCGATGCCGGCGCAGGCCACCAGCATGCCCAGCACCCGGACGCCGGTGGGGCGTTCGCCCAGGACCGCCGCCGCGATCACCGCCGTGAACACCGCCTGGACCTGCAGCACCAGCGACGACAGGCCGGCCGGCATGCCCGCGTCCATGCCGACGAAGACCAGGCCGAACTTGGCCACCCCGAGCACCAGGCCCACCGCCACGATCCACTTCCAGGCCACCTTCGGGCGGCCCGTGAAGAAGACCGCGGGCAGGGCCGCCGCCAGGAAGCGCAGGGCGGAGAAGAGCAGGGGCGGGAAGTGGTCGAGGCCGATCTCGATGACCGTGAAGTTGACGCCCCAGACGGCGGCGACGAGCACGCCGAGGGCGAGGTGGGAAGGTCGCATGCGTCGAGGATCACCCGGTGCGACCATGTAGCACCAGCGATGATTGCTGCATGGTTGGATGAAGCAACGCTGATCTATTACCCCCGGGAGCCGCCATGCTCGACCTGCAGCGCCTGCGCGCCCTGCACGCCGTCTCCGTGCACGGCACCGTCGGGGCGGCCGCCGCCGCGCTCGGCTTCACCCCGTCCGCCGTCTCCCAGCAGATCGCCAAGCTGGAACGGGAGACCAGGACCGTGCTCCTGGAGCGGGAGGGCCGCGGCGTGCGGCTCACCGACGAGGCATGGCAACTGGCGTCCGCCGCACAGGAGTTGATGGCGCTCGTGGAGCGCGCGGAGACCGAACTGGAGGAGCGGCGCGGCGTGCCGGCGGGACGGCTGGCCATCGCCGCGTTCCCGTCGGCGGCACGCGGGCTGCTGCCCCCCGTGCTGGCCGACCTGGCGGCGCGCCACCCCGCGCTCGACGCCCGGCTCAGCGAGGCCGACCCGCACCTGTCCGTGGACCTGGTGGCGAAGGGTGCCGTCGACCTCGTCGTCGCCCACGACTGGGACATCGCGCCGCTGCCCGCCGCGGCCGGCGTGGAGCAGGCGCCGATCGGCGAGGACCTGTGCGACCTGCTCGTCCCCGCGGGGCACCCCTTCGCGGGGCGCGGAGCCCTGCGGCGGGAGGAGCTGGGCGGGCAGCGCTGGATCTGCCAGCCGCCCGGCCGGGTCTGCCACGACTGGCTGGTGCGGACCCTGCGGACGGCCGGGCACGAGCCGGACATCGTCCACCAGGCCGACGAGAACCCCACGCTGGTCGCCCTGGTCGCCGCCGGCCTCGGCATCGCGGTGATCCCCCGGCTGGGGCGCGGCCCGCTGCCCGCCGGGGTGGTGGAGGTGCCGCTCGATCCGATGCCCGTACGGCGGTTGTACGCGCTGTGGCGCACGGGGGCCGCCCGGCGTCCGGCGATCGCGGAGACCGTGCGCGCCCTGCGCGCGCACTGGCCGGCCGTCTCCGCGCACGCCGGCCCGCCCCCGGCACGGGCGCCCCGCTGACCCCACCGGCACCGACTTCGGAAACCGGCCCCCGACCGGGAACCGGGGCCGCGCCCCGCCCGTCCAACCCGCACGTTGCCGGAAGAGTCACCACGGTGCGGTGTCGGCCTCGCTGCTGGCTGCGATCGCTGACCACCCTCTCCTCCGCACCGCGGCCGGCAGCACGCCGCCGTCGGCGCGCCCCCCTCCCGAGCGTCGACGGCGGCCCCGCCCCCCTCCCCCCGTCCGGCCGGCGGGACGACTCCTGTGCGCTCCCTTGACTGGCAGAAACTTCCCGGATATTGGTGACTCCTTGGCAGTTTCCTTCAGCAGCTCTCCAGCGATCCCGCAGCGGATCACTCCGGAAGGAGCGCACGTGCACCACAGCAGCACGGCCGGCCCGGGAAGCACCGCACGACCCTCCAGACGTACCGTCCTCGCCGCCACCGCGGGCGTCACCGCGGCGCTCGCGGCGGGCGGCACCGCGTACGCCGGACGGCACCGGCCCGACGACGACAGGCTCCGCGCCCTCGTCTCCCGCATGACGCTCGAGGAGAAGGTCGGCCAGCTCTTCGTGATGCGGGTCTACGGCCACTCCGCCACCGCCCCCGACCAGGCCGACATCGACGCCAACCTCGAGGAGATCGGCGTCCGCACGGCCGCCGAGCTGGTGGCCAGGTACCGGGTCGGCGGCATCATCTACTTCGCCTGGGCGCACAACACCCGCGACCCGCAGCAGATCGCCGCCCTGTCCAACGGCATCCAGAAGGCGTCCCTGTCGCTGCCGCGCGGGCTGCCGGTGCTGATCTCCACGGACCAGGAGCACGGGATAGTGGCCCGCGTGGGCGAGCCCGCGACCCTGTTCCCCGGCGCGATGGCCGTCGGCGCGAACGGCTCGCGGTCCGACGCCCGTACCCTCGGGCAGGTCTCGGGCGCCGAGCTGCGCGCCATGGGCATCCGGCAGGACTACTCCCCCGTCGCCGACGTGAACGTGAACCCGGCCAACCCCGTGATCGGCGTGCGGTCCTTCGGCGCCGACCCGGCGGCGGTGGCCGGGCTGGTGGCCGCCGAGGTGACGGGGTACCAGCGCTCCGGGGTCGCCGCGTGCGCCAAGCACTTCCCCGGGCACGGCGACACGGCCACCGACAGCCACACCGGTCTGCCGGTCATCACGCACAGCCGTGAGCAGTGGGAGGAGCTGGACGCGCCGCCGTTCCGCGCGGCGATCGCGGCCGGCATCGACTCGATCATGACCGCCCACCTCGTGGTCCCGGCGCTCGACGGCTCCGGCGACCCGGCCACCCTCTCCCGCCCGATCCTCACCGGCATCCTGCGCGAGGAACTCGGCTACGACGGCGTCGTGGTCACCGACTCCCTCGGCATGGAGGGCGTGCGCACGAAGTACGGCGACGACCGGGTGCCGGTGCTGGCGCTGAAGGCCGGCGTCGACCAGCTCCTCAACCCGCCGGACCTGGACCTCGCGTGGAACGCGGTCCTGACGGCCGTGCGCGAGGGCGAACTGACCGAGGCGCGGCTCGACGAATCGATCCTGCGCGTGCTGCGGCTGAAGGCCAGGCTGGGCCTCTTCGAGGACGCCTACACCGGCAGCCGGGACGTGGACCGCACGGTCGGCACCCGGGGGCACCTGGCCGCCGCCGACCGGATCGCCGAGCGCGGCACCACCCTGCTGGTCAACGAGGGGCACCTGCTGCCGCTGTCCCGGCGCCGGACGCCGAGGCTGCTGGTCGTCGGCGCCGATCCCGCCTCCCCGTCGGGCACGACGGGCCCGCCGACCACCACGCTCGCGGGCGCGCTGGGCGAACTGGGCTTCACGGCCACCGCCCTGTCCACCGGCACCGCCCCGTCCGCCGCCGTCATCGACCGGGCGGTCGCCGCCGCCGGGGACGCGGACGCGGTGGTGGTCGCCACGTACAACGTCACCGCGGGCAGCAGCCAGCGCACGCTGGTGAACCGGCTGCTGGCGGCCGGGAAGCCGGTGGTGGCGGTCGCGATCCGCAACCCGTACGACGTGGCCCAGCTCCCCGGCGTCCCCGCCTTCCTGGCCGCGTACTCGTGGACGGACGTCGAGGTGCGGGCGGCGGCCCGGGTCCTCGCCGGGCGGGTGCGGCCGCGCGGGAAGCTGCCCGTGCCGGTGGTGCGGGCGGACGATCCGGCGACGGTGCTGTACCCGGTCGGCCACGGCCTGACGTACCGGGCGTAGCACGGCCTACGCCACGCGCCGGGAGCGCGGACCGTCACCGTGCGCAAAGCACCCCGCGCGTCTGGCGTGCGCCCGCTGCGGCGGGTCACGCTGGACGGGGGACCCGGGGGGGACGGCGATGCGTGGGAGACGGTTCACGGGCGTGCTGTGCGCGCTCTCGGCGCTGCTCGCCGGGCTGGTGGCGGCCTGTCAGAACCCGCCGTCCGGCGGGACGGAGACGGTCGGGCGGCCCGGCGGGCAGACGCCGTCGGCGACGGTCGTCCGGCCGTCCGGGTACGGGGCGGTGTTCCTGGCGGTCGACGAGTGCAGCTCGTTCGGGACGGTCAGCTTCACCGAGGTGCCGTGCGCGAGCGAGCTGGCGGCGGCCCGGGTCGTGGCCCGGCACGACGGGAAGGCGTCGGGCGGGCCGCCCTGCCCGGCGACCACCGACTTCGTCCTGCACATCAGCGAACAGCGGCCCTCCGCCGACGAGGACGGTGACGGGGTCGTGGCCCGGGGCTACGCCTGCATGCGGTCGCTCCAGCCCCCGCACCCCGGTGACCCGGGGGGCGGGGGCGGCCCGCGCACCATCGTCGGCGACTGCGTCCACGACGCCGGGAGCGGAAGGGTCCGCGAGACCGCGTGCGACGGCAGGGGCGAGCGGAAGCCCCGGTACAAGGTGGTCGAGGCGGTCACCCGCCGGGACCGGTGCCCCGCCGGGACCGCCCTGTTCGTCCGTCTCGGCGACGGCGAACGTCCGGTGGGCTGCGCCCGGCCGCTGTGAACGCCCTCGCGTTCGGCGGCCGGACGCGGCCGGGGCGTGACGCGGTGCTACGGGCGCAGCGTCGACTCGTGCCGCACGTCCCGCTTGTCCAGCCTGGCGTCGAACGCCGCGAGCGGCCTGGCCGCCGACGGGTTCTCCTTGACGGTGGCGGGGGCGACGCCGGCCCACTCGAGGATGCGGGCGGTGGCCAGGGCCTTCTGCCCGGGCACCAGTCCGGCGACGTTGGCGCCGTGGTTCATGCCCGGGGCGGTCATGACGTAGGAGTCACGCGCCCCGTGGCCGAGGCGGAACCGCTCGGCGCCCCACGGGTCGTTCTCGCCGTACACGAACAGCATGTGGCGGGCGTGGTGCCGCACCCAGGTGTCGACGTCCCGCATGGCCCACGGCTGGAACGTCATCGGGATGTCGCGGGGCACGAAGTTGCGCGGCGGCTGGTAGCCGTAGCGGATGTACTTCTTCTCGATGTGCGGGAAGTGGATCGTCGGCGCGCCGAGCTGCGTGCCCGCCTGGTAGTAGTACGGCGTGTACGTGGCCAGGCCCTGGTCGGTGTAGGCGGAGAAGCCGGAGATCGTGTCCACCGACTCCCAGATCGCGTCGTCGGTGGCGTTCTCGGCGTCGGCCGGGATGTCCGCGCAGTCGGCGAGGGTGCTGTACTGCCAGAAGCCCCAGACGTAGTCGAGGACGACGGCCTCGTAGGCGCGGTCCAGGCTGCCGATGGTGTCGAAGGTGTAGCCGTTCTCGGCCGCGTACGCCGCGTACTTCTTCTCCAGCGGCGCCCGGCGCACCAGCGCCTCGCGCTGCACGCCGTTCAGCTTGTCGCGGCACTCCTCGGTGCCGACGGTGGTGAAGAAGCGGTCGTAGGCCGAGTCCTCCTTGTTCACCACGTCGTTGGGGGCGACGTAGGCGACGACGCCGTCCATGTCGCGCGGGTAGAAGCGCTCGTAGTAGGTGGCGGTCATGCCGCCCTTGGAACCGCCCGTGGAGATCCAGTTCTTCGAGTAGAGGGGCTTGAGGGCCTGGAAGATGCGGTGCTGGTCGCTGGCCGCCTGCCAGATGTCCAGCTTGGACCAGTCGGCGGGCGCCGGCCGGGACGGGGTGAAGTAGCGGTACTCCATGGAGACCTGGTTGCCGTCCACGATCTGGGTCGGCTCGCGCCGGCTCGGGCTCGTGGAGACGTTGTAGCCGCCGGTGTAGAAGACCGTCGGGCGGCTCACGTCCTTGTGCAGCACGGTGATCCGCTGCTGGAACGTGCCCTTGGACGGGTGCCGGTGGTCGACCGGCTGCGTGTAGTTCAGGACGAAGAAGCGGTAGCCGGTGTACGGCTTCTCCTCGATCAGGCTCATGCCCGGTATGGACAGCAGCCGGTCCTTGATGTCGACGGCCTTCGGCTCGGCGGCGGTGGCCGCCCCCGCCGTGCCGGCGGTGCCCATGAGCACCACGAGCGCCAGCAGCCATCTGAGCGCCTTGCGCATGCACCCTCCCTGTGAAACAGATGTGCGCCGGAAGCTATCGGAGCAACACACCCGTACACCAGGGGAGATGAGAAAACGGCCGGCGCGGGCAGGTCTCAGCAGAGGATCCAGCCGGAGCTGACGGCGCCCCGATCCACGCCGCCCCGCACCCACACGCACCGCCGTCCGGCGTACACGGTCACCGGCCCGGCCCGGTAGGCGAAGCGCCCCGCGTCGGCGACCGGCCGGCCGCCGCGCGCCTGCACGCTGACGGACATCTTCCGCTTGGTGCCGGTCCTCTTGGGGACGGTGACGGCGCAGACGTGACCGCCGCGCTTGTAGACGAGCACGGACCCGGTGGCGAACGGCAGCGTGCGGACCTTGCGGCCCGCGCACGGCACGGCGGCCGCCCGCACCTCGTGGGGCGCCGCGACCGCGAGGAGTCCCGCCGCGGTCAGCACGGCCGTGCCGGCCACCAGCCGCCGGCGTATGCCGGCACCACCCCTGCCCACGACGACCCCTCCCGTACGGTGCTCACCGACGTACGGATGTACGGACGCGCGAGCCGGGTCGAACGGTTGCACGGGCGCGGGGTCGTCAGCGGGGGACGCCGACCGGCTCCTCCGGCTCGGCCGCCCCGGTGAACGTCCGCCACAGCCGGGCGTACCGTCCGTCGAGCGCGAGCAGTTCGTCGTGCGTGCCGTCCTCGACGACCCGTCCGTGGTCCATGACGACGACCCGGTCCGCGCGGGCCGCCGTGGTCAGCCGGTGGGCCACCACCAGGGTCGTACGGCGGCCCGCCAGCCGGTCGGTGGCCTGGTTGACCTGTGCCTCCGTGGCCAGGTCCAGGGCCGCGGTGGCCTCGTCGAGGAGCAGGACGTCCGGGTCGACCAGTTCGGCGCGGGCCAGCGCGATCAGCTGGCGCTGCCCGGCGGAGAGGTTGCGGCCGCGCTCGGCGACCTCGTGGAGGTAGCCGCCCTCCAGGGTGGCGATCATCTCGTGGGCGCCGACCGCACGGGCCGCCGCCTCCACCTCGGCGTCGGTGGCGTCGGGGCGCCCGTAGGCGATGGCGTCCCGGACGGTGCCGGGGAAGAGGTACGCCTCCTGCGGGACGACGCCGAGGCGGTGCCGGTAGGAGGTGAGGTCGAGGTCGCGCAGGTCCCGCCCGTCGGCGGTCACCCGCCCCGCCGTCGGGTCGTAGAACCGGGCGACCAGCTTGACCAGCGTCGACTTGCCCGCGCCGGTCTCGCCGACGAACGCGACGGTCTGCCCGGCGGGGATGCGCAGGTCGACGCCGGTGAGGGCCTCCTCCTCGTCGCCGTAGCGGAAGTGCACGCCCTCGAAGGCGATCTCGCCGCGCAGGGACGGCACGTCGAGCGGCTCGTCGGGGGCCTCGGTGGAGGTGGGTTCGCGCAGCAGCTCCTGGATCCGGCCGAGGGAGACGGTCGCCTGCTGGTAGCCGTCGAAGACCTGGGAGAGCTGCTGGACGGGCGCGAAGAACAGGTCGATGTAGAGCAGGTAGGCCACCAGCGCGCCGGTCGTCAGGGTGGCGTCGTCGATCCGGCCGCCGCCGACGACCAGCACGGCGACGGCCGCCGCCGAGGACAGCAGCTGCACGAACGGGAAGTACACCGAGATCAGCCACTGGCCCCGGATGCGGGCCTGTCGGTAGCTGTCGCTGCGCTCGGCGAAGCGCCGCCCGCCGTCGTGCTCGCGCCGGAACGCCTGCACGATCCGCAGCCCGGCCACCGACTCCTGGAGGTCGGCGTTGACCGCGGAGACCCGCTCACGGGCCAGTTCGTACGCCTTCACGCTGGCCCGACGGAAGAAGAACGTGGCGACGACCAGCGGCGGCAGCGTCGCGAAGACGACCAGGGCGAGCTGCACGTCGATCACCAGCAGGGCGGCCATGATGCCGAAGAAGGTGACGACCGAGACGAAGGCGGTGACCAGACCCGTCTGCAGGAAGGTCGACAAAGCGTCGACGTCCGTGGTCATCCGGGTCATGATCCGGCCGGTCAGCTCGCGCTCGTAGTAGTCGAGGCCGAGCCGCTGGAGCTGGGCGAAGATCTTCAGGCGCAGGGCGTACAGGATCCGCTCCCCGGTGCGCCCGGTCATGCGGATCTCGGCGGTCTGCGCCGCCCACTGGGCGAGCACGGCGAGCAGGCCCAGCAGCGAGGCCGCCCAGACCGCGCCGAGGGCGAGCCGGGTGACGCCGTCGTCGATGCCGTGCCGGATCAGGACCGGCAGCAGCAGACCCATGCCGGCGTCGACGGCGACCAGGGCGAGGCTGACGAGCAGCGGGCGTCCGAAGCCGCGCAGGAGGCGTCGCAGGCCGTAGGACTCCTCCGGCAGCACGGCGCGCGCCTCGTCGACGTCCGGGGTGTCGGTGGCCGGGGGCAGGGCGTCGACCCGGGCGAGCAGCTCGGGCGTGGCGGGGGTGCCGGCGAGGGCGGTGTCCTTCGGCGCGCGGTCGCCGGTCCACAGCCGCGGGGTGACGCCGCGCTCGGCGTCGAACTCGGCGTCCAGCTCGTCCCTCCCCCACTCTCGAACAAACTCGAGCGGGGGGACCCCCACCGAGGTGTCCTCCGGCTCCTCGGCGGGGCGGGCGTGGCCGGGCGAGACGCCGCCGAGCTCGTCCGGGTCGGTCAGCAGGCGGCGGTAGAGCGCCGAGCGTTCCTGGAGCTCCTCGTGGGTGCCGATGTCGGCGAGGCGGCCGTGGTCGAGGACGGCGATGCGGTCGGCGAGGCCGAGGGTGGAGCGGCGGTGGGCGATCAGCAGGGTGGTGCGGCCCCGCATGACGTGGGCCAGCGCCTCGTGGATCTCGTGTTCGACGCGGGCGTCCACGGCGGACGTCGCGTCGTCCAGGACGAGCAGTCTGGGGTCGGTGAGGATCGCGCGGGCGAGGGCGACGCGCTGGCGCTGGCCGCCGGAGAGGGTCAGGCCGTGCTCGCCGACGGTGGTGTCGTAGCCGTCGGGCAGCTCGGTGATGAACCCGTGGGCCTGCGCGGCCCGGGCGGCCGCCTCGATCTCCTCGTCGGTGGCGTCGGGCCGGCCGTAGGCGATGTTGGCGCGCACGGTGTCGGAGAAGAGGAACGAGTCCTCGGGCACGAGCCCGATCGCGGCCCGCAGCGAGTCGAGGGTCAGCTCGCGCACGTCGTGCCCGCCGACGAGGACGGCGCCGCGCGTCACGTCGTAGAAGCGCGGCAGCAGCAGGGAGACCGTGGACTTGCCGGAGCCGGAGGAGCCGACGACGGCGAGGGTCTCGCCGGGCCGGATCTCGAAGGAGAGGCCGTCGAGGACGGGCCGGCCGGGGTCGTAGCCGAACGACACGTCGTCGAACTCGACGGCGGCGGGCGCGTCGGCCGGGAGCTCCTTGGTGCCGTCGGTCAGGGAGGGCTCGGTGTCGATCAGCTCCAGGACGCGTTCGGTGCCGGCGCGGGCCTGCTGGCCGACGGTGAGGACCATGGCGAGCATGCGGACCGGGCCGACGAGCTGGGCGAGGTAGGTGGAGAAGGCGACGAACGTGCCGAGGGTGATGTGCCCGCGCACCGCCAGCCAGCCGCCGAGGGCGAGCATGGCGACCTGACCGAGGGCGGGGACGGCCTGGAGGGCGGGGGTGTAGGTGGCGTTCAGCCTGATCGTCCGCAGCCGCCCGGCGAACAGCCGCCGGCCGACCTCCCGTAGCTTGCCGGTCTCCTGCTCCTCCTGCCCGAAGCCCTTCACCACGCGCACGCCGCTCACCGAGCCGTCGACCACGCCGGCGACGGCGGCGGCCTGGGCCTGGGCGTACCAGGTGGCGGGGTGCAGGCGGGTGCGGCTGCGGCGGGCGATGAACCACAGGGCGGGGGCGACGGCGAGGGCGACGAGGGTGAGCGGCGGCGACAGCCACGCCATGATCACGAGCGAGATCAGGAAGAGCAGGACGTTCCCGATGGTCATCGGGAGCATGAACAGCAGGCTCTGGATCAGCTGGAGGTCGCTGGTGGCCCGTCCGACGACCTGGCCGGTGGACAGCTCGTCCTGCCGTCGGCCGTCGAGCCGGGTGATCGTGCCGTACATGTCCGTGCGCAGGTCGTGCTGGACGTCGAGGGCGAGCCGGCCGCCGTAGTAGCGGCGGACGTAGGTGAGGCCGTAGACGGCGAGCGCGGCACCGATCAGGAGACCGGCCCAGGTGGCCATGGACCGGGTCTTGTCGCCGATGACGTCGTCGATGATCACCTTGGTGATCAGCGGGACGAGGGCCATGACGGCCATGCCGCCGAGGGAGGACCCGAGGGCGAGGACGACGTCCTTGGGATACCGCCAGGCGTACCCCGCCAGCCGTCGTGCCCATCCCCGTTGCGCGTCCACGCGGTGTCCTCCGGTCGGTCGTCCTGCTCATCTGATCTACCGCAAGGCACCAACACGGGCGACCGGGGATTTCATCCCGCCCCACCGTTCGGGCCCCCACCTCGAATGCGGTGCGCCCCCGTCCCCGGCGCGCCCTGCCGCGGGCCCACGGGACGGTCGACGGTCCGCTGGTGGAGGTCGTGACGGGACACATCAGCGATCTGCTGCACCCTCTCGCCCCCCCACGGCGGGGCGTGGAGCGATCCCGCGCTGCACGCCCCGCCCTGGAAGGTCCTGTGGATCGCCCGCCCTGCCGCCCTCTGCCCGGAAGCGGGCGGTGACCGGGAGTGGGAGGGCAGGCTGGACGGGGCGTTCAGAACGCTGCCGCGCGACCTGCTCCGCCCCTGGGCCGCGGCAGGCCCGCCGGAGGAGGCCCCTTGAAGGCGGCGCCGGTCCGCCCGGCCGGGGCCCGCCGGCTACAGGTACGGGCGGGTGATCAGTTCGATCGCGTGGCCGGACGGGTCCTTGAAGTAGACGCCCCGGCCGCCGTGCTCGGTGTTCGTCTCACCGGGGCGCCGCATCTGCGGGTCGGCCCAGTGCTCGATGCCGCGGTCGCGCAGGCGCCGGTAGGCGCGGTCGAAGAGGTCGTCGTCGACCAGGAACGCGTAGTGCTGCATCTGGATCTCGACCGGCGGCTCGGCGAACTGGAGCAGTACGCCGTCGGCGAGCTGGACGTTGGTGAAGGGCCCCCAGGACGGCGCCGCCGGTGCTTCCAGCAACTCCCGGAAGAAGCGGGCGGACTCCTCACGGTCCTCGGCGGCGATGATGGTGTGGTTGAACGTGGCTGCCATGTGGTTGACCTCGCTGTGGGTTCGGCACGGAGTGGACTCGTCGTGGCGTACGAGCACTCGGGGGTCCGCGTGCCGGGGCGAGGGGGTGTCCGACGCGCACCCGTCGCGCGGTCAGACCTCCACCGGGTCGCCGATCCGTGTGTGGCGCAAGGCCGTTCCGGTGTTCACGTCGGACAACGGTAGGCGATGCGGCCCCACCTGACAACGAGGCCCGAAGACTTCGCCCGTCGGACCACCGTCACGCAATCGCCACCTTCCTTTCACGCCGATGGCCGCATGTGCATGTCACTGTCTGCGGTATCACCCAGACGTCAACCCGCGTAGATCGGACACCCCACATGCTCGCTATACGCACATCCGCAGGCCGGCGCCGGAAGGCGGTGGCGCTCGCCACCGCCGCCGTCCTCGCCGGCCTCGCCGCCCCGTCCCTGACCGCGGCCCCCGCCACGGCCGCCACGAACGACTACGACACGACGTACTACAAGAACGCGATCGGCAAGACCGGGGCCGGCCTCAAGGCGTCCCTCCACACGATCATCAGCAACCAGACGAAGATCTCCTACTCGGCCGTCTGGAACGCGCTCAAGGTCACCGACCAGGACCCGGCCAACAGCAACAACGTGGTCCTGCTCTACTCGGGCGTCTCCCGCAGCAAGTCCCTCAACGGCGGGGACACCGGTGACTGGAACCGCGAGCACGTCTGGGCCAAGTCGCACGGCGACTTCGGCACCTCCACCGGACCCGGCACCGACCTGCACCACCTGCGCCCCGAGGACGTCCAGGTCAACGGCGTGCGGGGCAACAAGGACTTCGACGACGGCGGCAGCGCCGTGAGCAACGGCGGCGGAAGCCTCACCGACTCCGACTCCTTCGAGCCCCGCGACGCGGTCAAGGGCGACGTGGCCCGCATGATCTTCTACATGGCGGTCCGCTACGAGGGCGACGACGGCTGGGCCGACCTGGAGGTCAACGGCAGCGTGAACAACGGCAGCAACCCGTACATCGGGAAGCTGGCGGTGCTCAAGCAGTGGAACGACGAGGACCCGCCGGACGCCTTCGAGGAGCGCCGCAACCAGGTCATCTACGACACCTACCAGCACAACCGCAACCCGTTCGTCGACCACCCGGAGTGGGTCGAGGCGATCTGGTAGGCCGGTCGACTGAGCGCCGTGGCCGACGGGTAGGTAGGTGGCCATGGCAGAGAAACCGGAGAGCGCGCCCCGGCTGTGCGGGCGGCTGTGGGCGACGCTGGTGGTACTGAGGGCGGTCGGGGAGGACCGGGGCCGGAACACGGACCTCCTCGACGAGAGCCGGCTCGACAAGGTGCAGAAGCAGCCCGAGGACCAGCTGGGCAGGCAGCTGACCCTGGCGGCCGACTACCTGCGCAAGGCCCGGCGGCGCAGCGCCCGGCACGGGGAGGCCGCCACGCGGTTGTTCCTCGCGATACCGGAGTTCGTCCCGGGGGACGGCAGGTTCCCCTCGTCCCTCGGCGGCGAGTCGCAGAGCATCGAGTTCGCCAAGGCCTACCACGAGCAGCGCGGCGCGTACGCCGAGTACAAGCCGCTGTTCAAGTGACCTGATTCCGGCGTCCGTTCAGCCCCGGTGCGTCGGCGCGAACATGCGCAGGACGGCGGGGAGCACGACCACCGAGGGGCCGGGGGCGGCCAGGGCCCTCGCGAGGTCGGCCTCCAGCGTCCCGGGGGACGTGCGCACCCCCGGCACCCCGAACGACTCGGCGAGCGCCACGTAGTCCGGGCGGGCCAGTTCCGTCGCCGTGGGCTGCCCGAAGGCGTCCGTCATGTACTCGCGCAGGATGCCGTAGCCGCCGTCGTCGACGATCAGCCAGGTGACGTTCAGGCCGTACTGGCGGGCCGTGGCCAGCTCGGCGACGGAGTACAGGGCGCCGCCGTCCCCCGAGACCGCCAGCACCGGGCGGGTGGGGTCGGCGACCGCCGCTCCCAGGGCCGCCGGGAAGCCGTAGCCGAGGCCGCCGGCGCCCTGGGCCGAGTGCATGGTGTTGGGGGACTTCGCGTCGAAGGCCGACCAGGCCCAGTAGGCCAGGATGGTCATGTCCCAGAAGGACGGGGCGTCGGCCGGCAGGGCCCTGCGGACGGCCGCCAGGACGTCCTGCTCCAGGGTGAGCCCCTGGGCGGCGATGCGTTCGCCGACCTTGTCCAGCAGGGTCCGCACGCGCTCCGGGGCGGTCGGGTCGTGCCGCTCCCCCACCGTCTCCAGCAGGGCCTGGAGGGCGAGGCGGGCGTCGGCGTGGATGCCCAGGGCCGGGTGGTTGGACTCCAGTTTGCCGAGGTCGGCCTCGATCTGGATCACCCGGCCGCGCGGCGCGAACGTGTGGTAGTTGGAGGAGAGTTCACCAAGGCCCGAGCCGACGACCAGCAGGACGTCGGCGTCCTCCAGGAAGTCCGTGGTGTGGCGGTCCTCCAGCCAGGACTGGAGGGAGAGCGGGTGCGTCCACGGGAAGGCGCCCTTGCCGCCGAAGGTCGTCACGACGGGGGCCTGGAGACGTTCCGCGAGCTGCCGCAGCTTGCCGGAGGCGTCCGCGCGGACCACGCCCCCGCCCGCGATGATCGCGGGGCGCTCGGCGCGGGCCAGCAGGTCGGCGGCGACCGCCGTCAGCTCGGGCCGCGGGGGCAGCTCCTCGGGGAAGGTGTCGCCGCCGGTGACCTGCGGGACGGACGTCTCGGCCAGGAGGACGTCCTGCGGGATCTCCACCCACACCGGTCCGTGCGGGACGGTCAGCGCCGACGTCCACGCCTCGGCGATGGCCGACGGGATCTGGGACTGGGCGCGGACCGTGTGCACGGACTTCACCACGCCCCGGAACGAGGCCGCCTGGTCCGGGAGTTCGTGCAGGTAGCCGTGGCGGCCGCCGCCCAGCCCGGCCGTCGGGACCTGGCTGCCGATCGCCAGGACGGGGGCCGAGGCCGCCCGCGCCTCCTGGAGCGCGGGCAGGGAGGTGAGGGCTCCCGGGCCGGTCGACAGCAGCAGCGGGGCGGCCTCGCCGGTGATCCGGCCGTAGGCGTCCGCCGCGAAACCGGCGTTGTTCTCCATCCGCAGGCCGATGTAGCGCAGGTCCGAGCGGCGCAGCGCGTCGAACATGCCGAGGGCGTGCTGGCCGGGCAGGCCGAAGACGGTGGTCGCGCCCAGCCCGGCCAGGGTCTCCACGACCAGGTCTCCGCCGATGCGGCCGGGGGGAGGGTTGAGGGCCGCCTCCGTCTGGCCGGCGGTCGGACGCAGTACCGGGTCGTGGTCGTGGGTCACTTCGCCGCCTTCTCCTGGGCGATCCGGCGGGACATGATCGTGGTCAGTTCGTACGCGGTGTGGGACGCGGCGACGGACGTGATCTCGGCGTGGTCGTAGGCGGGGGCCACCTCGACGACGTCGGCCGACACCAGGTTGCAGGAGGCCAGGCCGCGCAGGATCTCCAGCAGCTCGCGGGAGGTCATGCCGCCGGCCTCGGGGGTGCCGGTGCCGGGGGCGTGGGCCGGGTCCAGGCAGTCGATGTCGATGGAGATGTACAGCGGGCGGTCGCCGATGCGCTGCCGCAACTGGTCGGCGATCTCGTCGGCGCCACGGCGGTAGACGTCGGCGGAGGTGACGATGCCGAAGCCCATCTTCTCGTCGTCGGTCAGGTCCTTCTTGCCGTACAGCGGGCCGCGGGTGCCCACGTGGGAGAGCGCCTCCGTGTCGAGGATGCCCTCCTCGACCGCGCGCCGGAAGGGCGTGCCGTGCGTGTACTCGGCGCCGAAGTAGGTGTCCCAGGTGTCGAGGTGGGCGTCGAAGTGGAGCAGGGCGACGGGGCCGTGCTTCTTGGCGACCGAGCGCAGCAGCGGCAGCGCGATGGTGTGGTCGCCGCCCAGGGTCATCAGACGGGCGCCGGTGCCGAGCAGGTCGTCGGCGGCGGCCTCGATCGTCTCGACGGCCTCGTTGATGTTGAACGGGTTGACCGCTATGTCGCCGCCGTCGGCGACCTGGGCGAGGGCGAAGGGGGAGGCGTCCTGCGCCGGGTTGTAGGGGCGCAGCAGCCGGGAGGCCTCGCGGATGGCGTTGCCGCCGAACCGGGCGCCGGGCCGGTAGGAGACGCCGGAGTCGAACGGCACGCCCACCACGGCGACGTCGGCGGTGCCGACCTCGTCCAGGCGGGGCAGCCGGGCGAAGGTCGCGGGCCCGGCGTACCGCGGGACGCGGGAGGAGTCGACGGGACCGCGGGGCGTCTCGTTGCTGCTCATGAATTGCCTTCCTTCTTACGCTTCTTCGCGTATTTACTGCTCTGTACCGCTCGGCACGACTCTACTGGTGGGCCGGTACCGGCCGGGGTCCGGACGCGGGGGCGCGGCCGTCGGGACGGTCGCGTCGGGCGGTCGGGCCGGTCCCGTGGCGGGATTCCGGTCCGGATCGACACTAGGTGGTCGAAAAGCGGCTGCGAAGTGTACGTTCCCTCCATTCGGGCTCGCCGGAGTGGAGGGAACGTCCATCGTGCAGGAGAAGGTCGCCCCGCCCACGCCTCCCGTGTCCCTCGCGGCCCTGCTGTCCCGCGAGGACCTCGCCCTGCGCCAGATCACCGGACCCCCGGCGGCTCAGGTGGTGATCCACTGGGCGCACACCTCCGAGATGGCCGACCCCTACCCGTACCTGCTGGGCGGCGAGCTGCTGCTGACGGCGGGCGTGCACATCCCCGCCGACGGGGCGGGCGACGACTTCGACGCGTACGTCGCCCGGATCGTGGCGGCGGGCGGCGCCGCCCTCGGCTTCGGGGTGGCGCCGGTGCACGACACGGTGCCGCGGGCGCTGGTCGCGGCCTGCGAGGCGCACGGGCTGCCGCTGGTGGAGGTGCCGCCGCGGACGACGTTCTCCGCCGTGGCCCGCGCCGTGTGGCAGCTGATGGCGCAGGCGCGGCTGGCCGAGCTGCGGCGGGTCTCCGAGGCCCAGCGGCAACTGGCCGCCGCGGCCTCCCGGCCGGACCCGGTGCCGTCGGTGCTGCGGCGGCTGGCCGCGCGGCTCGACGGCCGGGCGGTGCTGTACGGGCCGGAGGGCGCCGAGATCGCGGCGGCGGGACGGGAGCCGGCGGGCGAGGTGCGCGAGGCCCTGGTGAGGCTGACCCGGTTCGTCACCAGCCGGGCCTCCACGACCGCCACCGACACGGTCGCCGGCACCCGTCTGGCGGCCTACGCCCTCGGCACCGGCGGGGGCGGGGGCGGGGGCTTCGTCCTCGGGGTGGCGGCCCCGCAGCGGGAGTCCGGGGACCACACCATCGCCTCGGTCGCCGCGGTGCTGCTCTCCCTGCTCACCGGGGAGCACCGGAGCGGCACGGGCGCGGCCCGCTCGTCCGCCCTGGTGCGGCTGCTGTTGGGCGCCCGCCCCGAACAGGTCGCGCCCCTGCTCGGCGGTGGCGAGGACACCCGCTGGCACGTCGTGCACGCCCGGCCGGACTGCGGTCCTCCCGACCCGGTGGCGGCCTCCGCCCTGGGCGCGGCCCTCGGCTCCCCGCTGGTCGACCCGGCCGGTGACGTCGTCCGGGTCCTGGTGCCGGCCGGCCCGGGGGCCCGGGGCGGGGCGGACGGGCCGCCGGGGACGGAGCCGCAGGGCACGGCGGCGCGGGGCGACA
>NZ_BDJC01000046.1 GCF_002005565.1 Streptomyces sp. JHA26
CGCGGGAACCCACCCCTCGGGGACGTCCGGTGCGGAGGAGCCGTCCTGCCGTCCTCCTGCGGACTTCGTCCTACTGCGGAGTCATCCGCTCGACCATGTCCGGGTGCTCCTCCAGCCAGGCCGCGACCGCCTGCTCCTCGTGTCCCTGGCCGCGGTCCTTGATCTCGGCCTCCAGGGAGCCGAGCTCGTCCTCGCTCATGCGGAAGTTCTTGATCCACTCGGTGAGCTGCGGGTACTGCCCGGGGAACGCCTTGCTGGAGATGGTGCGGATCGTGTTGCCCTCGCCGAAGGCCTTCTTGGGGTCCTTCAGCTTGGTCAGCCCGTACTCGCTGTACGCCCAGTGCGGTGACCACAGGACGACGGCGACGGGCTCGTGCTTGGCGTAGGCCCGCTTGAGCTCGGCCAGCATCGCCGGCGTGGAGCCGTCGACGACCTCGTACTCCTCGTCCAGGCCGTAGCCCGGCATGACCTCGTCCTTGAGCAGCTGCATCTCGCCGGTGCCGGGCTCGATGCCGATGATCTTCCCGTCGAAGAGGTCGGCCTTGCCCTTGAGGTCCGCGAGGGACGTGACGCCCTTCACGTACGAGGGGACGGCGATCTCCAGGGAGGTCGGCTGGTACCAGGTGCCCAGGTCGGTGAGCTCGTCCTTGTTCTTGTCCCAGTAGTTCTTCTGGGCGTGCGGCAGCCAGGCGTCGAAGTTGAGGTCGATGTCACCGGAGGCCAGGCCGGTGTAGACCGGGCCGACGTCCATCTGCTTGAGGTTCAGCTTGTAGCCGCGCCGCTCCAGGACGTTCTTCCACAGGTAGGTGACGGCGACGTCCTCGTCCCAGGGGAACCAGGCGACGTCCACGGCGCGCTCGGCCTCGGGCGGGGTGGCGCCGGACCCGGAGGAGACCGGGGCCAGCTCGTCGACGACGCCGGGGTTGGCCTTCAGCCAGGTGCGGACGGCGTCCTGCTGCCCGCCCTTGCCGGCCTTGTTGATCTCGGCCTCCAGGCTGGTGAGCTGCTCCTCGGTCATCGAGAAGTCCTTCAGCCACTTGCCGACGACCGGGTTGTCGTCCGCGAAGCCCTTGCGGGACAGCGTGTGCACGCCGTCGCCCTCGCCCCAGGCGCCCTTCGGGTCCTCGAGCTTCTTCAGGTCGTAGTCGTTGTACGCCCAGTGCGGCGACCAGAGCGTGGTGACGATCGGCTCCTGCTTGGCGTAGGCGCGCTTGAGCTCGGCCAGCATCGCCGGCGTGGAGCTGTCGACGACCTTGTACTCCTTGTCCAGGCCGTACTCCTTGAGGACCTTGCTCTTCAGCAGGGCCATCTCGCCGGCGCTGGCCTCGATGCCGGTGATCCTGCCGCCGAAGAGGTCGGCCTTGCCCTTGAGGTCCGCGAGGGAGTCGACGTCCTTCATGTACGCCGGGACGGACAGCTCCAGGGACGTCCGGTCGTACCAGGCGCCGAGGTCGTCGAGCTGCTCGCCGTACTTCTTCCAGTACTGCTCGTGCGTCGTCGGCAGCCAGGCGTCGGTCTGGAAGTCGATGCTGCCCTGGGCGAGCGAGGTGTACAGCGGTCCGGCCTCGAACTGCTTGACGTCGACCTGGAAGCCGCGCTGTTCGAGTATTTCCTTCCACAGGAAGGTGGAGGCGACGCCCTCGTCCCAGGGGATGTAGCCGATGCTGACCTTCTTGCCCTGGCCGACGTTCTCGCCGGCGGCCACGGCGGGGGCGTCGTCGCCGCTGTTGTCGAAGACGCCCATGCCGCCGGCCACCAGCGCGAGGATCACGACGCCGACGGCCGCGACCTTGGGGTGGGGCCGGTAGGACCGGATCTTCAGGCCCTGCGCGCTGCGGGCCTTGGCGGCGGCACGCCGGCCCAGCGGGGAGACCTGGGTGCCCAGGGCGCTGGTCATGCGGTCCAGGTAGATCGCGAGGATCACGATGGCGACACCGGCCTCGGAGCCGAGGCCGACGTTGAGCTGGCCGATGGCCTCGTTGACGTCGCCGCCGAGGCCGCCGGTGCCGACCATGCCGGCGATCGCGGCCATGGACAGGCCGAGCATGATGACCTGGTTGACGCCCGCCATCACCGTGGGCAGGGCCAGCGGGAGCTGGACGCGCAGCAGGGTGTTGCGGGGTGTGGTGCCGAAGGCCTCGGCGGCCTCGACCAGTTCCTTGTCGACCTGCCGGATGCCCAGCTCGGTCATGCGCACGCCCGGGGCGAGCGCGAAGATCAGGGTGGCGACGATGCCCGCGGAGGCGCCGGTGCCGAAGAACAGGATCGCCGGGATGAGGTAGATCATCGCGGGCAGCGTCTGCATGAAGTCCAGCACGGGCCGGACGACGCCGCTGACGCGGTCGGAGCGGGCCGCCCAGATGCCCACGGGCACCGAGACGACCAGGGCGATGATCGTGGCGACGAGGACCAGCGCCAGGGTGGTCATCGCGTTCTCCCACAGCTCCATGGAGACGATGAACGCGAATCCGAGGAACGTGAGGACACCGGCGACCGTGCCGCGCAGCCAGAAGGCGATGACCGCGAAGATGCCGACGAGCAGCAGCGGTTCGGGGGCCTGCAGGACGGCGTCGATGCCGTCGTAGGTGCCGGTGAAGACCGTCTTGAAGAAGTCGAAGAGCCACGCGACGTGCGCGAGCAGCCAGTCGACCGCGCTGTTGACCCAGTCGCCGAGCGGGATCCTAGGCACGGGACATCACCTTCTCCGGGCCCTTCTCCTGCGGCACGGCGCGGGCGCCGGCCGCGGCCTGCTCCTCGCCCAGGAAGGCGACGAGCCGCCGGGCCGGGACGACCCCGACGAGCCGGTCGTCGGCGTCGAGGACCGCCACGGGGTGCGACACCCGGGCGCTGATCGCGCACAGCTCGGTGAACGGCGTGTCGGGCCTGGCCGTCTCGCAGTCGCAGTCGGCCTCGTCGCCGCTCAGGTCGGTGTCCATGACGGAACCGGCGGTGAGCACGCGGGAGCGGTCGACGTCCTGGGTGAAGGAGGCGACGTAGTCGTTGGCGGGCCGCATGAGGATGTCCTGCGCGGTGCCCGTCTGCACGATGCGGCCGTCGCGCATGACGGCGATGCGGTCGCCCAGGCGCATGGCCTCGTTCAGGTCGTGGGTGATGAAGACGATGGTCTTCTTCAGGGTCTTCTGCAGTTCGATCAGCTGGTCCTGCATGTCGCGGCGGATCAGCGGGTCGAGGGCGCTGAACGACTCGTCCATCAGCAGCAGGTCGGCGTCGGTGGCGAGCGCGCGGGCCAGGCCGACGCGCTGCTGCATGCCGCCGGACAGCTCGTCCGGCCACGACTTCTCCCAGCCGGCCAGGCCGCACAGGGCGAGCGCCTCGTCGGCGCGGCGTTCGCGCTCGGCGCGGGGCACGCCCTGCACTTCAAGACCGTAGGCGGCGTTGTCACGGACGCTGCGGTGAGGGAAGAGCGCGAAGTGCTGGAAGACCATGCTGATCTTCTTGGAGCGGACCTCGCGCAGCTGCCGCTCGCTGATCTCGGTGAGGTCCTGGCCGCCGAAGCGGACGTGTCCGGCGGTCGGCTCCAGCAGGCCGTTGAGCATGCGCAGCAGCGTGGACTTGCCGGACCCGGACAGCCCCATGATCACGAAGATCTCTCCGGGCTCCACGGTGAAGGAGGCGTCGATGACGGCGGCCGTGGTGCCGTCGGCGCGCAGCTCCTCCCGGTCGGCCGACTTGCGCAGTCGTTCGACCGCCTGGTCCGGTTTTCTGCCGAACACCTTGTACAGGTGCTCGGCCTCTAGCCTCGCTGACACGCTTGACCTCTTGGCTCGGGGGCAGGGACAGGGATGCGAAGCCTGGCTAACAGTTGAATGCATCAACCAGCTACGACCCGGCTGCGCGCCTGCCCTGATCGCCCCGACCCAAACTCAAGAGTGATCCGGCTCACATGATCTTCACCTCTCGCCCGTACGACCTGCGGCATGATGCGAGGCGTGACCGGACGACTGATGCTCCTCGACACCGCCTCCCTCTACTTCCGCGCCTACTTCGGCGTGCCGGACTCCGTGAAGGCCCCCGACGGCACGCCGGTGAACGCCGTGCGCGGACTCCTCGACTTCATCGACCGCCTGGTGAAGGACCACCGCCCCGACCACCTGGTCGCCTGCATGGACGCCGACTGGCGTCCGCACTGGCGGGTGGAGCTGATCCCCTCCTACAAGGCGCACCGCGTCGCCGAGGAGCACCCGGCGGGCCCGGACACCGAGGAGGTGCCCGACACGCTGTCCCCGCAGGTGCCGGTCATCGAGGCCGTCCTCGACGCGCTCGGCATCGCCCGCGTCGGCGTGCCCGCGTACGAGGCGGACGACGTGATCGGCACGTACACCGCCCGCGCGAAGGGACCGGTGGACATCGTCACCGGCGACCGGGACCTCTACCAGCTCGTCGACGACGCCCGCGGGGTGCGCGTGCTCTACCCGCTCAAGGGCGTCGGCACGCTCCAGCTCACCGACGAGGCGGTCCTGCGCGAGAAGTACGGCGTGGACGGCCGCGGGTACGCCGATCTGGCGCTGCTGCGCGGCGACCCGAGCGACGGTCTGCCGGGGGTGGCCGGCATCGGCGAGAAGACGGCCGCCAAGCTGCTCGCCGAGTTCGGGAACCTCGCCGGGATCCTCGCGGCGGTCGACGACCCGGCGGCGAAGCTCACGCCCTCGCAGCGCAAGCGGCTGACCGAGGCCCGGCCGTACCTCGCGGCCGCCCCCCGGGTCGTCCGGGTCGCCGACGACGTCCCGCTGCCGGACGTCTCCACCGCGCTGCCGCACGCCCCGCGCGACAGGGCCGCGCTGGACGAGCTCGCGGTCCGTTGGGGACTGGGCGGATCCCTGGAACGGCTGCTGACGACGCTCACCGCACTCACCTCATGAGCCGTACCGTCCCGGCAGGCGGTGTCCGCGCCCGAATCGGCGTCCGGAGGAGGGGAAGCCGTACGGTGCGCCGGAGGACTCGTGGAGCCGGAGGCCATGAGGTCCCGACGGGTACGGGGGTGTTAACTTAGGTAAACCTAACTAAGGGATTGGGAGGCCGTCATGGCAGAGCGCCCGGGCCGCAGGCCGCGCAAGCCGCACACCGCACAGGTCGTCCGCACCGAACGGCTGACCCCGCACATGCAGCGCGTGGTCCTCGGCGGTGAGGGACTCTCCGCGTTCTCCGCGGACACCTGCACCGATCACTACGTGAAGCTGCTGTTCCCCGCCGAGGGCGTGACCTACCCGGAGCCCTTCGACATGGAGCGGATCCGCGAGGAGTTCCCGCGCGAGCAGTGGCCGGTGACCCGGACCTACACGGTGCGCCAGTGGGACGCCGAGCACCGCGAGCTGACCCTGGACTTCGTGATCCACGGTGACGAGGGGCTGGCCGGGCCCTGGGCGATGCGCGCCCGGCCGGGCGAGACCGTCCGCTTCATGGGCCCCGGCGGCGCCTACGCCCCCGATCCGGCCGCCGACTGGCACCTGCTCGCCGGCGACGAGAGCGCCCTGCCCGCGATCGCCCGGTCCCTGGAGTCGCTGCCCGACGGCGCCCGCGCGTTCGCCTTCGTCGAGGTCGAGGGCCCCCAGGAGGAGCAGAAGATCGACTCCGACGTGGAGGTCGTCTGGCTGCACCGCGGTGACCGTCCGGTGGGCCGGGCCCTGGTCGAGGCCGTGCGCGGTCTGGACTTCCCCGAGGGGCGGGTGCACGCGTTCGTGCACGGCGAGGCGGGCTGCGTGAAGGAGCTGCGCAGGCTGCTGCGGGTGGAGCGGGAGATCCCGCGCGAGGACCTGTCCATCTCCGGCTACTGGCGCCTCGGCCACGACGAGGACGGCTGGCAGGCGTCCAAGCGGGAGTGGAACGCCCGCGTCGAGGCGGAGCAGGAGGGTGCGTCGGCCGCGTAGGCGGGGGCGCCGTCGAGCACCTCGCGGCCGACCGCGTCACCGGGTCCCCGAGGGCCGTGCGGACGGCGGGCGCGTCCTCGGTGCGCCGGGGGCGCGGTACCGGTGGGGAGCACGGGCCGCGGGTGCGGCAGAGCGTGCCGGGCGGGTCACGACCTGCGTCCCGCCCAGGGCGCGGTGCGCGGACCACCCGTTTTCCACCGCCCTCCCCGCCTCGTACGCTGGCACCCGATGAGACGCCGTACGCCGCCCCCGCCCTCGCCCCTCCCCCAGCGCCACGGGGTGGACCCCGTGCGGGTACGACTGCCGGCCGCCGGGCCCTGGGGCACGGTCCGCGAGCACCTGGTGGAACGGCTGTCCGGCGCGGGCGCCGACACGGTCGACGGCATGTTCGACGCGGGCCGGATCGTCGGGGCCGACGGACGGGCGGTGGCGGCGGACGCGCCGTACGAGCCCGGGATGTACGTCTGGTTCCACCGCGAAGCGGCGCCGGAGACGCCGGTGCCCTTCCCGCTGGAGGTCGTGTACCGCGACGAGCACATCGTCGTCGCCGACAAGCCGCACTTCCTGGCCACCACCCCGCGCGGCGCCCACGTCACCGAGACCGCGCTCGCCCGGCTCCGGCGCGAGCTGGGCGTCCCGGCGCTCGGCGCCGCGCACCGCCTGGACCGGCTCACCGCCGGACTGGTGTTGTTCACGGTCCGCCCCGAGGAACGCGGCGCCTACCAGTCGCTGTTCCGCGACCGGCGGGTGCGCAAGGAGTACGAGGCCCTCGCGCCGTACGATCCCGCGCTCCCCCTGCCCCGGACCGTACGCAGCCGGATCGTGAAGGAGCGCGGGGTCCTGGCCGCCCGCCAGGTCGAGGGCGAGCCGAACGCCGTGAGCCGCGTCGAGCTGACCGAGCACCGCGGCCCGGGTCCGGCGGGCGCACCGGCGCTGGGACGGTACCGGCTGGTGCCCACCACCGGGCAGACCCACCAGCTGCGCGTGCACATGAACGCGCTCGGCGTGCCGATCCTCGGCGATCCCCTCTACCCCGAGGTGGCCCCGCCCGTGCCGGCCGGTGACTTCCGGCGCCCGCTGCAACTGCTGGCGCGGGAGCTGGCGTTCACCGACCCGGTCACGGGGCGCGCGCACCGGTTCCGGAGCGGACGGGCCCTCGGGGCGTGGGCGGCGTACGAGGAGTGGGCCGGCCGTCAGTAGCCGCGCCACCAGAGCAGGAAGCGTTGCCAGACCCCCTGGGGGCGGGCCGACGCCGTCGGCTCGGGCGGCGCGACCGCCGCCGTGGGGGCGGTGGGTGCGGCGGGTTCCGGTGCCGGCGGCGGGGCTCCGACGTGCCAGGCGGCGCGCTGCTGCGGCACCTCGGTGTGGCTCGGCCGCTGGTTCACGTCCTGCTGCGGCCGCGGTTCGAACCGCACCGGCAGTTCCACCAGGTGGCGCGACGCGATCGACGACCGCCAGCCGAGTTCGTCCTCGTCGCAGTCGAGCCGTACGTCCGGCAGCCGCATCAGCAGTGCGTCGATGCCGGCGTCCGCGATGGCACGCCCGATGTCCTGGCCGGGGCACTCGTGCGGGCCGCCGCCGAAGGCGAGGTGGGAGCGGTTGCCCTGCATGCTCGCGTCCAGGTCGGGGCGGATGCGCGGGTCGACGTTGCCCGGCGCGATGCCGAACAGCAGTCCGTCGCCCGCGCGGATGCGCTGGCCGCCCAGTTCCGTGTCCTGCTTGGCGAAGTAGGCGAGGACCGTGCTGAACGGCGGTTCGTCCCACAGGGACTGCTCGACCGCCTCGGGCACCGTCATCTGGCCGCCGCTGAGCTGGGCGCGGAAGCCCGGGTCGGTGAGCACCACGCGCAGCACGTTGCCGATGAGGTTGACGGTCGCCTCGTAGGCGGCGAGCAGGACCAGCCGCAGGTGTTCCCTGACCTCGTCGTCGGTGAGTCCGGCCGGGTGGGTGACGAGGTGGCTGGCGATGTCGTTCTCGGGCCGGGCCCGGCGGGCGACGCTGAGCCGTCCCAGGGCGTCCATGACGTAGGCGTGGCTGGCGATGGCGGTGTCGGTGCCCTTGAGCGTGTCGCGGGCGGCCTCCACCATCCGGTCGTTGTACTCGTCCGGCATGCCGAGGAGTTCGCACATGACGCCCATCGGCAGGTGTTCGGCGAACTGGCCGACGAGATCGGCGCGGCCCTCCTCGCAGAAGCGGTTGACGAGGCGCTGGGTGTGCCGTGTGATGTGCCGGCGCAGCCCCCGGTAGTCGATCGTGGACATGGCCCCGGTGACCGCGCCGCGCAGCCGTTTGTGCTCGTCGCCCTCGGCGTGCGAACAGATCGGCTGCCAGGCGATGTGCGGCATGAGCGGGTGGTCCGGCTTGACCATGCCCTCGTTGAGCGGGGTCCAGATGCGGCTGTCGCGGGAGAACTGGGCGGGGGTGCTCACCATGTGCAGGTTCTCGGCGTGCCCGAGGACCACCCACATCGGCACGTCGTCGTGGAGCAGCACCGGCGCCACCGGCCCGTACCGGTCGCGCAGCCGTTCGTAGAGCTCGTCCAGGTCGTCCGCCTCGTCGAGGCGGTGCAGTCCGCCCGGGCCGAGGCCGTGCGCGGGGCAGCCCGGGGGTGGCCCGGACAGGGGGTCGCCGGCTGTGGTCGGGGCGTGGCGTTCAGGCGTCACAGTGTCGCTCCGCGGAGAAGGTCAGGAAGTCGGAGAGGGGGCGCGGGGTCAGGTGAGCGCGCCCTTGACGGCGAGGGAGTGCAGGAAGCGCATCAGCGTCAGCAGGACGTCCCGGCTGGAGGCCCGGCGCCGCACGTCGCAGTCGAGGATGGGGATCTCCTCGGCCAGGTCGAGCGCGGCGCGCAGCTCCGCGACCGGGTAACGGGGCGCGTCCGGGAAGGAGTTGACGGCGACGACGAAGGGCACGCCGCGCTCCTCCAGCCGTCCCATGACGTCGAAGCTGACCTCGAGCCGGCGGGTGTCCACCAGGACCACCGCGCCGAGCGCGCCCTCGAACAGGCCGTTCCACAGGAACCAGAAGCGCTCCTGGCCGGGTGTGCCGAACAGGTACAGCACCAGCTGGTCGGTGATGCTGATGCGGCCGAAGTCCATGGCGACGGTGGTGGCGGTCTTGGAGGGGGACCCGTAGTTGTCGTCCACGCCGATGCCCGCCTGGGTCATCGTCTCCTCCGTGGTCAGCGGTCTGATCTCGCTGACCGAGCCGACCATGGTGGTCTTGCCGACCCCGAAACCGCCCACGATGACGATCTTCACGGCGGCCTCGGCCGTGTGCGGCAGCCGGTCCTCCGTCCGTGGGCCCGGGATGGTGTCAGAGCTTTTGAAGTCCATGCATCACCGCTTCGAGAAGGGATCGGTCGGCGACCTTCTGCCGGACGATCGGGGCGCGGGCCTGCACCAGTTCCGCCGTCAGCAGGTCGGTGAGCAGCACGGTCACCACACTGAACGGCAGGCTCAGGTAGGCCGACAGCTCGGCTACGGACAGGGGTGCGGCGCACAGCCGCAGCAGGGCCGCCTGTTCCGGTGTGGCGGACACCGGCGGGTCTGCGCGGGCCACGATCAGCGTGACCAGGTCGATGTCGGCGCGCGCGCCGCTTCCGTCCCCGCCGATGACGAAGAGCCGCTCGGGATTGCGGAGTTCGCCTTCCTCGGACGACGGGCCCGCCGCGGACGGCTCCTGTCCGGGGGTTCGCCTCTGGCGTTGCGGAGGCGTCATACGGTCTGCCCGTTGCGCCGTGCGGGACTGGTCAGATGGGGTCCGATGCGGGCGACGAGGTCGGCCATGCTGAGGCTCATCCGGCCGGGCTCGCAGCGGACGTCGGAGAGCACGGCGAGGTAGGCGTTGGGGCCGGCGGCCATCAGGTAGAAGTAGCCGCCGTTCATCTCGATGATGACCATCTTCATCTCACCGTCGCTGGTGGGGATCTCCTGGGCGACGGCTCCCGCGAGGCTCTGCAGGCCCGCGCAGGCCGCGGCGACCCGGTCGGCGGCGTCGGGGTCGCCGGAGTAGCGGGCGATGCGCAGGCCGTCGGCGGAGAGCACCACGATCATCTCGATGCCCGGGACGCCGTCGTAGAGGTCCCTGAGCATCCAGTCGTACTTGCCTTGCTGCTCGATCACTTGAGGTTCCCCTCGTCGTCGGCCGGGGCGCTGGCCGGCTGGTTGCTGGTCTGCTGGTGGGCCTGGGTCAGGCCCGGATGCTGCTTGAGGCCCTCCCAGAAGGCCGCGACCCACTGTCCCGGCGGGGTCACCTCGGCCGGCTCGGGCTCGGGGAGGGCCGGGATGCCGTTCCGGGTCCGCTCGGCGGCCTCGCGGGCCTCGCGCTCGGCCTCTTCGCGCTCCCAGGCCGCCTGCTCGGCGAGCCGCTGGCTGAGCGGCATCTTGACCCGGCTGCGGCGCTGCGGGAGGCCGCCCGCCGTCCACTCGGTGACCTCGGGGACGTCGTCCTCGAACGAGACCGTGGCCGGGATGCGCGGGCTGGTGGGGCGGCGGGTCTTGGGCCTGCGCTGGGGGCCGGGAAGGGCGTCGGGGCCCGGGGTGGGGATCGAGGTCGCGCCGATGCCGTGGGCGAGTCCGACGCCGGGCTCGGTGGTCGTCATCGTGTTGGGCACGATGAGGATGGCGCGGACCCCGCCGTACGCGGAGGCCCGCAGGGAGACGTCCATGCCGTACTGGGTGCACAGCCGGCCGACGACGGACAGGCCGAGGCGCGGGTGCTGGCTGAGGTCCTGCACGTCCGTGCCGCGCTTGGCGTCCTCGAGCAGGCCCTCGATGCGGGCGCGGGACTCCTCGCTGAGGCTGACGCCGGCGTCCTCGATCTCGATGCACACGCCGCTCTGCACCTCGGTCGCGGTGACGTGCACCTTGGACCCGGGCGGCGAGTAGCGGGTGGCGTTGTCGAGGAGTTCCGCGGCGGCGTGGATGACCGGCTCGACCGCGGTGCCCTTGATGTTGACCTTGGCGATGGAGGCCAGGTTGATCCGGCGGTACTCCAGGATCCGGGACATGGCGCCGCGCAGCACGCTGTAGAGCGCGACCGGGTCGGGCCACTGGCGTCCGGGACGGCCGCCGCCGATGACGGAGATGGAGTCGGCGAGCCGGCCGATCAGCGCGGTGCCGTGGTCGATGCGCAGGAGGTCGTCGAAGACCTCGGGGTTGCGGCCGTGGTCCTCCTCCATCTCGCGCAGTTCCTTGTTCTGCTGGTGGACGATCGCCTGGACGCGGCGGGCGATGTCGACGAAGGAGCGCTCGGCGGACTCGCGCATGGAGTCCTGGTGGTCGACGATCCCGCACACCATGCGGATGAGGTGGCGCTGGGGCTCGCCGAGATCGGCGTAGGAGGCGTCGAGTTCGTGCAGGTGCTTCATCACTTCGTCGGGGGTGTTCCCCCGGCGCATGTAGTGCAGCGCGGCGGGCAGGATCTCTTCGCCGATGCGGGCCATCTCCTCCTGATGGCCCGCCACCCGCCGTTCCAGGTACGCGCTGTGACGGGCGTGTTCGGCGCGCACGTCCCGCAGGGTGCGGCCCCGGCGCACCGCTTCGGCCGCCGTCGCGATCACCAGCAGTGTGGCGACGGCGCCGCACCAGCCGACGGCGAGCCGGGCCGGTTCCGCCACCAGGGCGAAGGCGGCCCCGGACGCCGCGGCCATCAGTACGGCGGGGAACAACAACGTGCGCGCGTACGGAAGTTCACGGCGCCCTGGAGGGGAATCAACACTCACCATGTAGGCCCTCTGAAAACGAATCGGCGGGTATGGGGGAGCTTGCAGGGGGGTATGTCCGGGAGTTGCCGGGACATTCTGCGCGTTGGGAACAAGCGCGCGAATTCACCTCAACTCGGTGCGCTGCGGGCGAGCTTAGTCCGAGCGGATCATCGCCGTGTCATATTCGGCAAGCACCTGAAACGGACACGGGGACCGGAGTACCCTCGGACCCATTTGCACACTGGGGAGTCATTCGAACACCTGGAGTAAGGGCGTTCGGGCGTGCGAAGGACACCCACCGTGACGAGGGGTCGGCGTGCCGGCGCCCCGGCACCGCAAAGGCCCGGCACGCGCAAAGGCCCGACAGGGCGTGGGCCGCCCCGTGTGCCGGGACGGTCCGCGCCCTGCCGGGCCGGTGGGGTACGGGTCAGCCCACGGACGAGTAGGCGACCACTCCGCGCAGCAGTCCGTCGACCGCCTTGCGCGCGTTCTTCGGGACCGTCGAGCCCTCGCGGGGCGCGGCCGCCGCGATCTGGCCGAGGACGTCGATGACCTGCTTGCACCAGCGCACGAAGTCGCCGGCCGGCATCTCCGCCTCGCGCAGCACCTCGTCGAGGCCCTTGCCGGACGCCCACTCGTACGCGGCCCAGGCGAAGCCGAGGTCGGGTTCGCGCTGGCCGACGCCCTCGGTCTGACTGATCCGGAACTCCTCCTCCAGGGCGTCCAGCCGGCCCCAGATGCGCACCGTCTCGCCGAGCGCGGCCTTGGCCTTGCCGGAGGGCACCTTCGGCGCCATCGCGTCGTCGGCGACCCGCGACTCGTAGACCAGCGCCGAGACGCAGGCGGCGAGTTCGGCCGGGGAGAGTCCCTCCCAGACGCCCTCGCGCAGGCACTCGCTGGCGAGCAGGTCCAGCTCGCCGTAGAGCCGGGCGAGCCGCTTGCCGTGCTCGGTGACCTCGTCGCCGCGCAGGTAGTCCATCTCGGTCAGCAGGGCGACGATGCGGTCGAAGGTGCGGGCGATGGTGTTCGTCCGTCCCTCGATCCGGCGTTCCAGCTGGGAGGTGTCGCGCAGCAGCCGGTGGTAGCGCTCGGCCCAGCGGGCGTGGTCCTCGCGGTCGTCGCAGCCGTGGCAGGGGTGGGCGCGGATGGCCTTGCGCAGCCGCGCGATCTCCCGGTCGTCGGCCGCCTGGGACCGCTTCTTGCGGGCCCGCTCCGGCGGGATGTGCCCGGCCTTGGTGCGCAGCGCGGAGGCGAGGTCGCGGCGGGACTGCGGGGAGCGCGGGTTGAAGGACTTCGGGATCCGCATCCGCTCCAGCGCCTCGACCGGCACCGGGAAGTCCATCGACGCCAGCCGCTTGACCTGCCGTTCGGCGGTGAGCACCAGCGGGCGCGGCCCGTCGTGGTGCTCGAAGCCGCGGTGGCCGTTGGTGCGCCCGGCGGGCAGGCCCGGGTCCAGCACCAGGGCGAGACCGGCGTACTTGCCCGTCGGCACGTGGATGACGTCACCCGGCTTCAGCTTCTCCAGCGCCACGGCGGCCTCGGCGCGCCGCTGGGCCGCGCCCTGCCGGGCCAGCTCGGTCTCGCGGTCCTTCAGCTCGCGGCGCAGCCGTGCGTACTCGTCGAAGTCGCCGAGGTGGCAGGTCATGGAGGCCTTGTAGCCCTCCAGCCCCTCCTCGTTGCGCTGGACCTGCCGGGAGATGCCGACGACCGACTTGTCGGCCTGGAACTGCGCGAAGGAGGTCTCCAGCAGCTCCCGCGAGCGGTGCCGGCCGAACTGCTCGACCAGGTTGACCGCCATGTTGTACGACGGCCGGAAGCTGGAGCGCAGCGGATACGTGCGGGTGCCGGCGAGGCCGGCGAGGTGCTCGGGGCTCATGCCGCGCTGCCACAGCACGACGGCGTGGCCCTCGACGTCGATGCCGCGCCGGCCGGCCCGGCCGGTGAGCTGCGTGTACTCGCCGGGGGTGATGTCGGCGTGCTGCTCGCCGTTCCACTTGACCAGCTTCTCCAGCACCACCGAACGGGCGGGCATGTTGATGCCGAGGGCGAGGGTCTCGGTGGCGAAGACGGCCTTGACCAGGCCGCGCACGAACAGCTCCTCGACGACCTCCTTGAAGGTCGGCAGCATGCCCGCGTGGTGGGCGGCGATGCCCCGCTCCAGGCCCTCCAGCCACTCGTAGTAGCCCAGGACGTGCAGGTCCTCGGTGGGGATGGAGGCGGTGCGCTCCTCGACGAGGGCGCGCACCTTGACGCGCGCCTCGTCGTCGTTGAGCCGCAGCCCGGCGTACAGGCACTGCTGGACGGCGGACTCGCAGGCGGCCCGGCTGAAGATGAAGGTGATCGCGGGCAGCAGGCCCTCGGCGTCGAGCCGCTCGATGACCTCGGGCCGGCCCGGCGTCCAGATGCGGGAGCGCTGCCGGCGCTCGCGCTCCCGGTCGGCCTCGCGCATGTGCCGGCCGCGGCGGCGGTCCTGGTACGAGGGGCGGGTCGCCTCCATGCGCGCCATGCGCATGAGGTCGGGGTTGACAGCCTTCTTGTGGCCCTCGCCCTCCTCGAACAGGTCGTACATGCGGCGACCGGCCAGCACGTGCTGGAACAGTGGCACCGGACGGTGTTCGGAGACGATCACCTGGGTGTCGCCGCGCACCGTGTCCAGCCAGTCGCCGAACTCCTCGGCGTTCGACACGGTCGCCGACAGCGACACCAGGGTCACCGACTCGGGGAGGTGGATGATCACTTCCTCCCACACGGCGCCGCGGAAGCGGTCGGAGAGGTAGTGCACCTCGTCCATCACCACGTACCCGAGGCCGAGGAGGGTCTGCGAGCCGGCGTACAGCATGTTCCGCAGGACCTCGGTGGTCATCACGACCACCGGGGCGTCGGAGTTCACGCTGTTGTCGCCGGTGAGCAGGCCCACCCTGTCGGCGCCGTAGCGGCGGCACAGGTCGGCGTACTTCTGGTTCGACAGGGCCTTGATGGGTGTCGTGTAGAAGCACTTCTTGCCCTGCCGGAGGGCGAGGTGGACGGCGAACTCGCCGACGATCGTCTTGCCGGAGCCGGTGGGCGCCGCGACCAGCACGCCCTTGCCGGCCTCGAGCGCCTGGCAGGCCTCGATCTGGAAGGGGTCGAGGCCGAAGTCGTACATCTCGCGGAAGGACGCGAGCGCGGTGGCCTGCTCGGCAGCGCGCTGACGGGCTGCCGCGTACCGCTCGGCCGGTGAGAGGTCCTCTGTCATCGTACTTTCGAGCGTACCGGGCGCCACCGACAACAGGACGATCTTTATCCGACCCCGACCCCGACCCGGGTACCCCTGACGCCCGCGACGTGTCGTGCGTCCCGGCCCCTCATCCGTGCCGCTGCCCTGCGTCGTGCGTCGTCCGCCGTCTCGGGTTCGGGCTCAGGTGATGTCGTCGTAGCCGTTGTACCGGGCCTGCGGGGCGCCGTCGGCGCTCCCGCCCGCCTGCTGGGGCAGGGCCCGCGACACCGACACGGGTTCGACCTCGTCGACCGGCTCCGGCGTGAGGTCGAGCGGCGACGCCTCGTCGTCGTCGAGTCCGGCGTCGGGGTCGGTGCGGCGCCGGCGCTTGTCGTTGAGCACGGAGAACCCGACCGCCAGGAAGTACAGGACGACAATCGGCCCCGCGAGCGCGATCATGCCGACGGGGTCGGTGGTGGGCGTCGCCACGGCACCGAAGATGAAAACGCCCATCACGACGCCGCGCCACCAGCCGGCCATCCTGCGTCCGGTGACGACACCGGCGGCGTTGAGCATGACGAGCACCAGGGGCAGCTCGAAGGCACCGCCGAAGATCAGGATCATCCGGACGATGAAGTCCAGGATCTTGTCCATCGGCAGGATGTTGGCCGAACCGTCCGGGGTGATCCCCAGTAGCACGCGCATGCTGACGGGCATGATCGTGTACGCGAGCCAGCCACCGCCCAGGAAGAGGGGTACGGCCGCCGCCACGAACCAGTACGTGTACTTCCGCTCGTGCTGGTGCAGGCCCGGTGCCACGAACGCCCAGAGCTGGTAGAGCCAGACCGGGCTGGAGATGATGATGCCCGCCATCAGGCACACCTTCACCGTCGTGGTGAAGGGCGACAGCAGGTCGGTGTAGGCGATGACGGCGCAGGCGCCGCCGGTGGACTCCCCGAGACCGTCGGTACAACGCGGCACGGGGTCCATGAGGAAGGTCATCAGCTGCTGGCTGTAGAAGGCAGCCACCACGGTGACGACGGTGATCGCCAGCATGCCTTTCGCGAGCCGGTTGCGCAGCTCGCGCAGGTGCTCCACGAGGGGCATCCGCCCCTCGGGATCCTTCTCTTTCTTGCGGGCAGACTTGAGCAACCCACATCCTCATCTCGTGCGGCGGGCCGGTCGCCACCGGCCCTGTGTCAGCGCTTGGTCGTGTCCGTCGGTTCGGCGACCGGGCGGGAGCTGGTCACGTCACCGGGGGCGGCCTGGATGGTGCGCTGCGCCGCGGTCTGCTCGGGATTCGGCGGATCGGCGGGGGCGGCGGACTTGTTCTCGTCCTTCATCGCCTTCGCCTCGGACTTGAGGATGCGCGCGGACTTGCCGAGCGAGCGCGCCATGTCCGGGAGCTTCTTCGCGCCGAACAACAGGATGATGACGACGAGAATAAGAATGATCTCGGTAGGTCCGAGCCTTCCCATAAGTCTTTACCTTCTCACCGAGGCGGCTGGGTGGGGTGCTGTCCGATCCGTCGGACAGGTGTCCGACCGACCGTGTTGTGCAGCGATCGTAACGCTCAGGGGTAAACGTGAGGCAATCCCCGTGCGTACTCCCGTCCGCGTCCGGGCCTCGTTTTCCGGACCGCGATCAGCAGCGTACCCCCCTGAACCCGCGCGGTGACAGGGCGAAGCCACCCTGGGCGCGGCTCACGGGCACCCGTCGGACCGCTCCTGAAATGCGGCGGGGCTCACAGGGCGTCCACGGAGCGGGCGGCGCTCTGGGCCGCCCGCTCCAGATCCGCGGCGGCCCGGTTGATCCGGGACGCCGAGTCCGTCACCTGCCGGCCCAGGCGCTGCGCCTCCACGAACACCCGTACGGCGAACACCGCGAGAACGGCAAGACCCAGGAAACCCACGGCAACCGCGAACATCGGCCAGAACATGACACCGAGCCTAGACCGTCCCGCGGACTGCTCGTGAACGCCGGTCGGTCACACGGTGGAGTGCAGCCGCAGGGTCCTGACCCCGCCGCCGGTGAGCAGTTCCACGATCCGCTCCCCCGCGGGCTTGCGGACGGCCGACCCGCACCCGGGGCACGTGAACGAGTAGAACGTGGTGCGGCTCGTGGCGCCGATGGCCAGGCGCAGAGCGCTCGCGGCGAGTTCGAAGCGGCCCCGGCAGTCGGGGCAGCCGGCCCTGAAGACGACCGGGGAGACGCGTCTCATACCGGCGAACGCGGACGTCGCCGTCATGCTCTGCCGACCGGTCCCGGTCGCCTCGCTCACCGTTCCCGCTCCCGCGTGTCGGGCTCCGTGCCCGGACCGTCGGGCACCGCGGGCTCCCGCGTCGGCGCCGCGCCGGCCTCGGTCCCGTCGTACGCCGCGAGCGCCTCGCGGGCGGCCTGCCGGGCGCTGTCGGCGAGCTCGGGCGGGGACACGATCCGGCCGTCGCGCCCGAGCCGGAGCGCCAGCCGCCGCAGGGACGCCGGGTCGGGCGTGCGCAGGGTGATGCGCAGGCCGCCCTCGGGCAGCTCCTGCGCGCTGTCGTGCGGGTAGTACTCGGCGACCCAGCGTCCGCCCGGGCCGACCTCCACGACGACCTCGGGGTCCTCGGCGGCCGGCTGCACCAGTGCCTCGGACAGGTCCCGCAGCTCCACCTCCGGCGGCGCGGCCGGCTCGTCCAGGATCCGGATCTCGGCGACCCGGTCGAGCCGGAAGGTGCGCCGCGCCTCGGAGCGGCGGCACCAGGCCTCCACGTAGGTGTGCCCGACGCTGACGAGGCGGATGGGGTCGATCTCGCGTTCGGTGAGCTCGTCGCGGGCCGGCGAGTAGTAGCGGATCCACAGCCGCCGGCGCTCGGAGATCGCCCGGTCGACGTCGGCGAAGACGCCGCCCTCGGACTCGAAGGTGACGGACAGGCGCGAGCTGGCACCCGCCGCCTCGCCGGCCGCGGCCTCCACCTTGGCGGTCGCCCGCAGCAGCGCCTGCCGGTCGCCCTCGCGCAGCCCGGGCAGGGTCGCCACGGCGCGGGCGGCGACGAGCAGCGCGGTGGCCTCGTCGGCGGCGAGCCGCAGCGGCTCGGCCGCGTCCGCGCCCAGGGCCGCGGGGTTGTGCCACCAGATGCGCTCGCCGTCGGTGTCGATGTCGAGCAGGTCGCCGCCGCGGAAGCTGGTGCCGCACATGGGCAGCACGTCGAGGTCGGAGACCAGCTCGTCCTCGGTGATGCCGAAGGCGCGCGCGACGTCCTCGACACGGGCGCCGGGACGCTCGCGCAGATACGTCACCAGGGACAGCATCCGTCGCGTCTGGTCGATGGCGTTCACGGGCCTGACCGGTTTGCCTGCCACTGTGTTGTCCGCTCCCCCTCAGCCCTTGGCCACGGCACGCAGCCGGTCCACCACGTCCGCACGCAGCTCCGCGGGCTCCAGGACCACCACGTCCGGCCCGAACTCCACCAGCCAGGCGTCCAGGCCGTGCCCGTACGGAATCTCCAACTCGTCCCAGCCGTCACCGTGTTCCCGCACGGCGGTGGCCTTCGCCCGAAGGGGGTAGCCCGCGCCCGCGCGCAGCCGGATCAGCGCGGAGCGGTCGGCGGTCTCGCCCGCCCAGCTCGCCACCGTCTCACGGACGGTGACGACGTCGGGCACGGGCGCGGTGAACCGCGCTCCGCGCGAGCGCACCTTGCCGGTGATCCGCGACAGCCGGAAGACCCGCTCCGCACCGCGGTCGCGGTCGAACCCGGCCAGGTACCAGTGGCCGCGCCAGCACTCCAGGGCCCACGGCTCGACGTGCCGGGGCTCGGGCTGCGCGGCGTTGGCCTTGCGGTACTCGAAGAGGACCGGGCGGCGGTCGCGGCAGGCCAGCATGAGCGGCTCGAAGGCGGCCTCGTGCACCGGGATGCGCGGCTCGAGCGCGCTGTGCGCCTCGTAGGGGTCGACGTCCTCGGGCAGCCCGGCCGCCCGCAGCTTCTGCAGCGCGCCGCTGGCGGCGCCGGCGAGCCTGGCCTGCTGCCAGACCTTGGCGGCGAGCCCGAGAGCGGCGGCCTCCTCGGCGTCCAGGGTGATGGGCGGCAGCCGGTTGCTGTCACGGCGGGCCAGGTAGCCGATCTCGCCGTCGAGGCCCTCGACGGTCTCGATGACCAGACCGAGTTCCCGCAGGTCGTCCTTGTCCCGCTCGAACATGCGGTTGAAGGAGTCGTCGGAGCCCGCCTCGAGGTAGGCCTCGATGGAGTCACGCAGCTCGCGCTTGCTGAGTGGCCGCCGTGCCCCGAGCAGACACAGTGCCAGGTTCATCAGCCGCTCGGCCTTGGCAATGGCCATCGACGCCCTTCTCCCTATGGTGCTTACGACGGATGACCGTACCGCCCCGCGGTGGCGCGGCAAAAGCCGAGGGTCCACGCCCGGACGGGCATGGACCCCAGGTGATCGGCTTCCACCGGATTCCGGTCGGACTGCGATCAGACTCCGAGAAGGTCGACCACGAAGATCAGCGTCTCGCCGGGCTGGATCGCCGGGGTCGGGCTCTGGTCGCCGTAGGCGAGGTGGGCGGGGATGGTCAGCTGGCGGCGGCCGCCGACCTTCATGCCCTGCACGCCCTGGTCCCAGCCCTTGATGACCCGGCCGCCACCGAGCGGGAAGCGGAACGGCGTACCGCGGTTCCAGCTGGCGTCGAACTCCTCGCCCGTGCTGAAGGCCACGCCCACGTAGTGGACGGTCACCGTCTGGCCGGCCTCGGCGACCGGGCCGTCGCCCTCCCAGATGTCCTTGATCTCGAGGTCCGCCGGGGGCTCGCCGCCCGGGAAGTCGATCTCGGGCTTGTCGATGCTCACGTGTCTAGCTCCTGCTTGTCTGCGGAAAGGCAACGTCCAAGTCTTACATCCCCGCCGGTCACATCTTCGCGAGGATGTCGACCGAGAAGACCAGCGTCGAGTCCTTCTCGATGCCGCTGTCCTGGGGCGGGTTGTCGCCGTAGCCCAGGTCCGGCGGGATGACGATCAGGACGCGGCTGCCGACCTTCTTGCCGGTCAGGCCCTGCGACCAGCCCTTGACGACCTGCTGGAGCGAGAACGACGCCAGCTGCTTCCTGCTGTACGTGGAGTCGAACTCCTTGCCGCCGTCCCACACCACGCCCTTGTACTGCACGAGCACGGTGTCCTGCGCGGCGACCTCGGGGCCGTCGCCCTCGATCACGTAGTTCGCCACGAGCTTCTTCGGCGCCGCCGTGTCGGGCACCTCGATGGAGGGCGCGGCACCGTCGGTGTTGGTGCCGACCTCGGGCAGCGCCGCGTCGTCCTGCGCGACCTCCTTGCCCTTGACGGAGCTCTTGCCGTTGAAGACGTCCTTCACGTCGACCACGAACACCAGGGTGTCGGTGCCCTTGATGCCGCCCTGCGGGCTGCCCTCGTCGCCGTACCCGTAGGCCGGCGGGACGGCCATCTGCACGCGGCTGCCGGCCTTCTTGCCCGCGAGCGCGTACCGCCAGCCGTCGATGATGCTGCCCTGCGCCAGCTGGATGACGATCGGGGCCTTGCGGTCGTAGGAGTTGTCGAAGACCTTCCCGGTGTCCCAGATCTGGCCCAGGTAGTCCGCCGCCAGGTAGTCGTTCTCCGCGATCGTCTGGCCGCCGCCGGCGATCACCGTCTTCACCGCGAGGTCCTTGGACGGCTCGCCGCTGCCCTTGGCCACCGTCGGCTTCTCGCCGAACTTCGTACCCGCCGTGATCGCCGGCAGCGGGCCGTCGACGATCTTCGGGGTCGGCGGCGTGGACGTGGCCGGCGCCTGGGGCGTCGCACTGTCGCTGGCCTTGCTCGAGCCGGCGTCCTCGTCGCCGCACGCGGCGAGTGTGACCAGTCCGGCGGGAACGGCGATGAGGAGGGAGCGTCGGCGCACGGTGGGGGCCTCGTAATCGGTGTCGGTCGATCGTGTTTGCTGGCGTGCGCGCAACTCTACGGCGTGAGAAGGGCACCGTACGGATAACGTACGGTGCCCGTGTGGCGTTCCGCACCCTTCGGGGAGGGAACGCCTTACCGGTCGTCCGGGTCACATCCCGGCGATCAGCTTCTCCACCCGGTCGTCCACCGAACGGAACGGGTCCTTGCACAACACGGTGCGCTGCGCCTGGTCGTTGAGCTTGAGGTGGACCCAGTCGACGGTGAAGTCCCGGCGCTGTTCCTGGGCCCGCCGGATGAAGTCGCCGCGCAGCCGGGCCCGAGTGGTCTGCGGCGGAACCGACTTGCCCTCGAAGATCTTGAGGTCGTTGGCGACCCGGGCGGCCTGGCCCTTCTTCTCGAGCAGGTAGTACAGACCGCGACGACGGTGGATGTCGTGGTAGGCGAGGTCTATCTGCGCGACCCGCGGGTGGGACATGGTCATGTTGTGCTTGGCCCGGTACCGCTCGAGGAGCTTGTACTTCATGACCCAGTCGATCTCGGTGTCGATGCGGTCGAGGTCCTCGCTCTCGATCGCGTCCAGCGTGCGGCCCCACAGCTCCAGCACCCGCTCGACGGTGCCGGTGCGGATGCCGCGGCGCTCGCAGAAGTCCACGGCCTTCTCGTAGTACTCCCGCTGCACCTCCAGCGCGGACGCCTCCCGACCGCTGGCCAGGCGCACCTTGCGCCGCCCTGTGATGTCGTGGCTGACCTCGCGGATCGCCCGGATCGGGTTCTCCAGGGTGAGGTCGCGCATCACCGTGCCCGCCTCGATCATGCGCAGCACCAGGTCGGTGGCGCCGACCTTGAGCAGCATGGTCGTCTCGGACATGTTGGAGTCGCCCACGATGACGTGCAGGCGCCGGTAGCGCTCGGCGTCGGCGTGCGGCTCGTCGCGGGTGTTGATGATCGGCCGGGAACGGGTGGTCGCCGAGGAGACGCCCTCCCAGATGTGCTCGGCCCGCTGGCTGACGCAGTACACGGCGCCGCGCGGCGTCTGCAGCACCTTGCCGGCGCCGCAGAGCAGCTGCCTCGTCACCAGGAACGGGATGAGGATGTCCGCGAGCCGGGAGAACTCCCCGTGCCGGGCCACCAGGTAGTTCTCGTGGCAGCCGTAGGAGTTTCCCGCGGAGTCGGTGTTGTTCTTGAAGAGGTAGACGTCGCCCGCGATTCCCTCCTCGTGCAGGCGTCGTTCGGCGTCCACCAGGAGTCCTTCGAGAATGCGCTCGCCCGCCTTGTCGTGGGTGACGAGTTCGATCACGTTGTCACATTCGGGTGTCGCGTATTCCGGATGTGATCCCACGTCGAGATAGAGGCGGGCCCCGTTGCGCAGAAAGACATTGCTGCTGCGGCCCCATGACACGACACGGCGGAAGAGGTACCGCGCCACCTCGTCAGGCGACAGGCGGCGCTGTCCCCTGAACGTGCACGTGACGCCGTACTCGTTCTCCAGCCCGAAAATGCGGCGGTCCATGACTGAACATTACGCCTGATGACCCGAACTGAAACGGGGTTCGACGGCACGGTTCGGATCATTTTCCGGTGAAGCCGCAACCACCGCCTCCGGGGCGGGAACTGCGAGGACCCGTCCCGTGCACGCCAGCACGAGCAGCGACACGACGCCGGCCGCCCCGGGCACGGCGAAGCCCCACAGCGTCCCGCCCGCCTCGACGACCGGCCCGGCGAGACCCGTACCCACCGAGGCACCCACGGTGAACGTCGTCACCAGCCAGGAGAACGCCTCCGTCACCGTGCCCCGCGGCGCGTGCCGGTCCACCAGGACGAACGCGCAGGCGATGCACGGCGCCAGGAAGACACCCGCGACCGCGGTCAGCAGCACCATGGCGAACGCGCCCGGCATCAGCATCAGCGGCAGGTAACAGGCCGCCAGAAGCGCCACCAGGGACCGCAGTCGCCGCGCGGGGTCACCGGCCCACTGCCGGGCCCCGTAGACGGTCCCGCCGACCAGCGCGCCGAGGCCGAGAGCGGCCATCAGCCAGCCGTAGACGGCGTCGCCGCCGTGGTCGTCCGCGTAGGGCACGGAGGCCACGGTGATGGACCCGAGCGCCATCCCTATGAACAGGAACGCCCCCAGCAGCGCCAGCAGCCCGGACGAACGCAGCGCGCCCAGCCAGTGCGCCTCGCGCGGAGCGGACCGCCACGCGCGCGAGGGGGGCGACACGACCACGGACAGGGCGCCCAGCACACCCACCGCGTTCAGCACGAGCAGCGCGACCAGCGGCGACCACAGCGACACGCACACCGTCACGAGCAGCGGCCCGACGGTGAACATGACCTCCTGCGCCACGGCGTCCATGGCGTACGCCGTGTGCACCTGGCCCTCCTCGCGGAGCACGCTCGGCCACAGTGCCCGCAGCCCGCCCTCCAGCGGGGGCGTGAACAGTCCCGCGGCCCCCACGGCCCCGTACGCGAGCACCGCCGGCCCGGTGCCGGCGAACGCGAAGACCGTCATGGCCAGCCCCGACAGCACGGCGGCCGGCAGCTGCACCCGGGGCTGCCCGTACAGATCGACGAGCCGCCCCAGTACGGGCTGCCCGACGGCGTTGGCGACGCCGTACACGGCGGCCAGGGCGCCCGCGAGGCTGTACGAGCCGCCCTCGGCCCGCACGAACAGCACGATCGCGATCGCCGCGGTGGCGTTGGGCAACCGCCCCACGAGTGTGCCGACGAGCAGCCGTACGGCATGCCGCGCCCGGAGGATGTCCAGGTAACCGGCGACCACGACCCACCTCCTTCGTAGGGGACCTCGATGAGGTTTTACGTATAACTTCCGTGGTCATACGTACCATGTCGCCTGTTCACGAGTCCAGACGAAAGCGCAGGCGAACGGTGGCACGAGGCAGCACCCGCCCCACCAGCCGGGACGTAGCCCAGGCCGCCGGCGTCTCCCAGGCCGCGGTCTCCCTGGTCCTCGGCGACAAGTGGCGCGGCAGGGTGTCGGAACCCACCGCCCGACGCGTCCGCGAGGCCGCCCACGCGCTCGGCTACCGCCCCAACCTCGCCGCCCGCAACCTCCGCCTGGGCCGCACCCGCACGGTTCTGCTGGTCGTCCCCGCGCTGACCACCGAGTTCTTCGCCGGCGTCTACACGGGCGCCGCACGCGTCGCCGCCGAGCACGGCTTCGGGGTGGTCCTCTACCCCTCCCCCGAGGGCGTCGGGCCCGCCCGGGACCCCTTCGCCTCCGCCCAGGCCGCCCTGGACGGCGTCCTCGCGTCCTCCATGGCGGCCGACGCGCTCACCGCCATCCGCGGCGACCAGCTCCCGCTGGTCATGCTGGACAGCGATCCGGAGGGCAGCCTGGGCGCGGCGACGGTCAACCTGGACATCGCGGACGGCATCCGCCAGATCGCGGAGCACCTCCTGCTGCTGGGCCACCGCCGCTTCCTCCACCTCGCGGCGGACGTGCCGTCCTGGACGTTCGAGGTCCGCGCACGCGAGCTCGCGGCGCGGCTGGACGCCGTCCCCGGCACCACGCTGCGCACCGCGAGGGCGCCCCTCTCGATCGAGGACGCGCTGACCGCCACGGAGGCCGCGCTCGCGGGCCCCGGTCCCCGCCCGACGGCGCTGGTCTGCGACGACGACAAGCTGGCGGCCGGCGCGTACAAGGCGGCCCGCCGCGCGGGGCTCCGCGTCCCCGACGACCTCTCGGTCACGGGCCTGGACGACCTCGGCCTGGCCACCGCCATCGACCCCGAGCTGACGACGGTCCGCCTGGACGCGGAGCTGTTCGGCGAACGGGGGATGCAGGCGCTGCTGGCGGTGCTGGAGGGCCGGGTGCCCGAGGACGGCGACATCCCCGTGAACCTGGTCGTACGGGGTTCCACGGCACCCCCCCGGTGAGCGACGCGACCCGGTGCCGCCGGGGTGCCTCCCAGGCCGTTCGGGCGCTGGGGAGGCACAGCTGCCCGCAGTCGCGTACGGCGGGAGGGGGGCGTGTCGGGGGGTGTCCGCCCACAGCGGTTGGCGCGTCAACGCCCCGCCTGTCGGTCGGCACCCGATTCCGCGCCGTTCCGAGGACGGACACCCCCCGGCGCGGCCCCGACCCCGGGACCACGCACCGCGCCACGCGCACCCTCACCGAACCGCACAGGCCGCCGCAGGCACCCCACACCCCTACCGAACCGCACGGGTCGCCGCAGGCACCCCGCACCACCGCCGGAGGCCTACGCACAGGCCGCCGCAGGCACCCGGCGGCCGATGCGATGAGGGCGCGGGCTACTCCTCCTCCGTCCCGCCCTCGTCCTCGGACGTGGCCGTGGAGGCGGACGCGGCCCCGCTCGCTCCCCCGTCCAGGAGCCGCGACAGCTGGCCTCCCACGATGCGCTTGAACTTCCGCTTCTGCGGCCGCGTACGGTCCAGCACGGCGACCTCCAGCCGCTCCGCCGGAATTTCCCGCTCACTGCCGTTCGTGTCGCGGGACAGCGCCTGCACCGCCAGCTTCAGCGCCTCGGCCAGCGTCATGCCGTCCCGGTGCCGCTGGTCCAGGTACCCGCTGATCTGCTCCGCGTTGCCGCCGACCGCGACCGAGCCGTGCTCGTCCACGATCGAGCCGTCGTGCGGCAGCCGGTAGATCTGGTCGCCCTCGGGGCTGTCCCCGACCTCGGCGACGACCAGCTCCACCTCGTACGGCTTCTCTGCCGAGCTGGAGAAGATGGTGCCCAGCGTCTGGGCGTACACGTTGGCCAGCCCCCGGGCCGTCACGTCGTCCCGGTCGTACGTGTAACCACGCAGGTCGGCGTACCGCACACCGCCGATGCGCAGGTTCTCGTACTCGTTGTACTTACCGGCCGCGGCGAAGCCGATCCGGTCGTAGATCTCGCTGAACTTGTGCAGCGCACGGGACGGGTTCTCACCGACGAACACAATGCCGTCGGCGTACTGCAGCACGACCAGGCTGCGGCCACGCGCGATGCCCTTGCGGGCGTACTCCGCCCGGTCGGCCATCGCCTGCTGGGGTGAGACATAGAACGGCGTCGACACCGGTTATCCGTCCCTTTCTGTCGAAGTCACTGGAGCGCCTGACAACACGAACGCCTCCGCTACAGCAGCGTGGCCCGCGGGCCGTCGGGCTGCTCGAGCCGCCGGTCCAGGACCGACCGGGCCAGCCGCGAACTCTCGTCCTCGGTCAGCCGGCGGAAGCCGTCCTCGGTGATCACAGTGATGATCGGATAGATCCGGCGCGCGACGTCGGGACCACCGGTCGCCGAATCGTCGTCCGCCGCGTCGTACAGCGCCTGGACCACGAGCGTCGTGGCCTCGTCCTCGCTCAGGTCCTCGCGGAAGAGCTTCTTCATCGCTCCGCGCGCGAAGATCGACCCGGATCCCGTGGCCGCGAAGTACCGCTCCTCGGAACGCCCGCCCGTCACGTCGTACGAGAAGATGCGCCCCGCGCCGCGGTCCACGTCGTACCCGGCGAACAGCGGCACCACGGCCAGCCCCTGCATCGCCATGCCCAGATTCGAGCGGATCATCGTCGACAGGCGGTTCGCCTTGCCCTCCAGGGACAGCTGCGCGCCCTCGACCTTCTCGAAGTGCTCCAGCTCCAGCTGGAACAGCTTCACCATCTCCACGGCCAGCCCCGCCGTGCCGGCGATCCCCACCGCCGAGTACTCGTCCGCCGGGAAGACCTTCTCGATGTCGCGCTGCGCGATCATGTTGCCCATGGTGGCCCGCCGGTCACCGGCGAGCACGACACCGCCGGGGAACGTCACGGCCACGATCGTGGTGCCGTGCGGCGCCTCGACCACCCCCTGCACCGGCGGCAGCTGCCGGTTGCCCGGGAGCAGCTCGGGCTGGTGCTCTCCCAGGAAGTCCATGAACGAAGAGGACCCAGGCGTCAGGAAGGCAGCTGGTAGACGCCCGGTGCTACGAGTGTTGGCTTCCACGCGATTCCTTCCACGTATGCGTCAGCTAGTCAGCTATGCCACGGACCCTACCCGCCCTGCGGCGGTGATCCACATACTCGGCGGGAACCACGCGACGATCACTCTGGCCCCCCGCTGTGCGCCGTGCGCGGCGCGGGCGTGACCCGCGCCGCGCACGACATCTCACGTCAAGCTCGACCGTCCCTCCTCGGGCTACTGGCCGCCCTTCTGCACGAAGGAGCGCACGAAGTCCTCGGCGTTCTCCTCGAGGACGTCGTCGATCTCGTCCAGGACGGAGTCCACGTCGTCGCTCAGCTTCTCCTGGCGCTCCTTGAGGTCCTCGGACGCCTGTGCGTCCTGCGCCTGCTCCTCGACCTCCTCGGTGGAACGCGTGGCCTTCTGCTGCCCGCCGCCGGTGTCCTTGGTCGCCATAACCCTCACCCCGCTCGGTTCGCCCGACACAGTTGCTCGGTCAAGATCAGACCCTACAAGCCGGGTCCGACATCGGCCCCGCAGTTTCTCCAACGCGCGAGGGCCATCTCGATGGTTCCCGGACCGGGTGGCTTTCACCCCGTCCGGCGGTCGTCTTCGTGTACCCGCTCCGCGCCGTCACCCGCCGGACAGCACCCTGACCAGGTCGTCCGCGGTGCGGCAGCGGTCCAGGAGCTCCTTGACGTGATTACGCGTTCCGCGAAGCGGTTCCAGGGTCGGTACCCGCTGGAGCGAGTCCCGCCCCGGCAGATCGAAGATCACCGAGTCCCAGGAGGCCGCCGCGACGTCGTCCGCGTACTGCTCCAGGCAGCGCCCGCGGAAGTACGCCCGGGTGTCCTCCGGGGGCTTCGTACGGGCCCGCTCGACCTCCGTCTCGTCCAGCAGCCGCTTGATGCGGCCGCGGTCCACGAGACGGTTGTACAGGCCCTTGTCGGGCCGTACGTCGGCGTACTGGAGGTCGACGAGGTGCAGCCGGGCCGCGTCCCAGTCCAGGTCGTCCCTGCGCCGGTAGCCCTCCATGAGCTCCCGCTTGGCGACCCAGTCCAGCTCGCCGGCGAGGCTCATCGGGTCGTTCTCGAGCCGGTTGAGGGTGTCCTCCCAGCGGCCCAGGACGTCCTTGGTCTGCTCGTCGGCGTCCGCTCCGTACCGCTCCTCGACGTACTTGCGGGCCAGCTCGTAGTACTCCATCTGGAGCTGCACCGCGGTCAGTGTCCGGCCGCTGCGCAACGTGACCAGCCGCTTCAGCGTCGGGTCGTGGGAGACCTGGTGGAGGGTGCGTACGGGCTGGTCGACGGCGAGGTCGACGGCGATGAAACCGTCCTCGATCATCGACAGCACCAGGGCGGTGGTGCCCAGCTTGAGGTAGGTCGAGATCTCCGACAGGTTCGCGTCGCCGATGATCACGTGCAGTCGGCGCCACTTCTCCGCGTCCGCGTGCGGCTCGTCGCGCGTGTTGATGATGGGCCGCTTGAGCGTCGTCTCCAGGCCGACCTCGACCTCGAAGTAGTCGGCGCGCTGGCTGAGCTGGAAGCCGTGCTCGTGTCCGTCCTGGCCGATGCCGACGCGGCCGGCGCCGGTGACGACCTGGCGGGAGACGAAGAAGGGCGTCAGGTGGCGCACGATGTCCGAGAAGGCGGTCTCCCGCTTCATCAGGTAGTTCTCGTGCGTGCCGTAGGAGGCGCCCTTGTTGTCGGTGTTGTTCTTGTAGAGGTGGATCGGCTGGGCGCCGGGCAGCTGGGCTGCCCGCTCGGCGGCCTCGGCCATGATGCGCTCGCCCGCCTTGTCCCACAGCACGGCGTCCCGCGGGTTGGTGACCTCGGGAGCGCTGTACTCGGGGTGGGCGTGGTCGACGTAGAGCCGTGCTCCGTTGGTGAGGATGACGTTGGCCAGGCCGATGTCCTCGTCGGTGAGCTGGCTGGAGTCGGCTGCCTCGCGGGCGAGGTCGAAGCCTCGCGCGTCCCGCAGCGGATTCTCCTCCTCGAAGTCCCAGCGGGCCCGGCGGGCCCGGTGCATCGCCGCCGCGTAGGCGTTGACGATCTGGGACGAGGTGAGCATGGCATTGGCGTTGGGGTGACCGGGGACGGAGATCCCGTACTCCGTCTCGATGCCCATTACTCGCCGTACGGTCATGCGGCCCTCCTTGCCCGGCGGCGCCCTCGGTCGTGGACGCCGCTCACGTGGCGCTCCGGTGCGTGTGCGGTGCCCGTCCCCGCACTGCGCGACTCGGCGGTACGGAAGAGCCTAGAACGCCTTTGCGCTGGTGGGGAGATCATTTGCGTCATTGCCTTGCTCCAGCCGTGGCCCCGAAAAACAGTCGGCTGCGGGTACCCACTGAGGGCACCCGCAGCCGCCCTGCCTTTTACAGGTACTGACCGGTGTTCGCCACCGTGTCGATGGAGCGTCCGGTGTCCGCACCCTGCTTTCCGGTGACGAGCGTACGGATGTAGACGATCCGCTCGCCCTTCTTTCCGGAGATGCGGGCCCAGTCGTCCGGGTTGGTGGTGTTGGGCAGGTCCTCGTTCTCCTTGAACTCGTCCACGCAGGCCTGGAGGAGGTGGGAGACGCGAAGGCCCTTCTGGTTCTTCTCCAGGAAGTCCTTGATCGCCATCTTCTTGGCGCGTCCGACGATGTTCTCGATCATGGCGCCGGAATTGAAGTCCTTGAAGTAGAGGACTTCCTTGTCGCCATTGGCGTAGGTGACTTCCAGGAAGCGGTTCTCCTCGGATTCGGCGTACATCTGTTCCACCGCCGTCTGGATCATGCTCTGGACGGTGGCCGCCTTGTCCTTGTCGTGTTCCCTGAGGTCGTCCTCGTGGAGCGGGAGGCGCTCGGTGAGGTACTTGCCGAAGATGTCCTTGGCCGCTTCGGCGTCCGGACGTTCGATCTTGATCTTCACGTCGAGCCGGCCGGGCCGCAGGATGGCGGGGTCGATCATGTCCTCGCGGTTGGAGGCGCCGATGACGACCACGTTCTGCAGGCCCTCCACACCGTCGATCTCGGCGAGCAGCTGCGGGACGATGGTGTTCTCCACGTCCGAGCTGACACCCGAGCCACGGGTGCGGAAGAGGGACTCCATCTCGTCGAAGAAGACGATGACGGGGGTGCCCTCGCTGGCCTTCTCCCGTGCACGCTGGAAGACGAGGCGGATCTGCCGCTCGGTCTCGCCGACGTACTTGTTGAGGAGCTCGGGGCCCTTGATGTTGAGGAAGAAGCTCTTGCCGGCGGCCTGGCCGGTCACCTCGGCGACCTTCTTCGCCAGAGAATTGGCGACCGCCTTGGCGATGAGCGTCTTTCCGCAGCCGGGGGGCCCGTAGAGCAGGACGCCCTTGGGCGGACGCAGCTCGTGCTCCCGGAACAGGTCGGGGTAGAGATAGGGGAGCTCGACCGCGTCGCGGATGGCCTCGATCTGTCCGCCGAGGCCACCGATCTGCTCGTAGCCGATGTCGGGGACCTCTTCGAGGACGAGTTCCTCGACCTCGCTCTTGGGCACGACCTCGTAGACGTATCCGGAGCGGGGCTCGAGCAGGAGGGCGTCGCCGGGCCGGATGGTGACGCCCCGCAGTGGCTCGGCGAGCCGGACCACGCGCTCCTCGTCGGTGTGCCCGAGCACGAGGGCGCGCTCGCCGTCCTCGAGGACCTCCTTGAGGGTGACGATGTCGCCGACGCTCTCGTACTCCATGGCCTCGACCACGTTGAGGGCTTCGTTGAGCATCACTTCCTGGCCGCGCCGGAGCTCGTCGAGCTCGACGCTCGGGCTGACGTTCACCCGGAGCTTGCGGCCGCCGGTGAAGATGTCGGCGGTGCCGTCCTCGTTGGCCTGCAGGAAGACGCCGAAGCCGGCCGGTGGCTGCGCCAGCCGGTCGACCTCCTCCTTGAGGGCCACGATCTGGTCGCGGGCCTCGCGGAGCGTGCTGGCGAGTCGTTCGTTCTGGGCGGACACGCCGGCCAGGTTGGTCTGCAGCTCGACGATCCGCTCTTCGAGAATTCTCGTGTGCCGCGGAGAGTCGGCGAGCTTGCGTCGCAGGACGGCGATCTCCTGCTCAAGGTAGGCCACCTGCCCGGCCGGGTCCTCGGACCCGCGTCCCGGGCGGATGCCGCGGTTCATGTCGTCGTCGTTGGCTGCCACGGTCCTCACCTCCTCCAAGGGGAGCTGGACGCTTCCAGACCCTACCTGGGTGGGTGTCGATTGAAACCCCTAGATCACAAAGACGGTCGGGGTGTGTCCGATCTTCACCCTTGCGCTCTCCCTCACGCCAGGGGAATACCCAGCGAACGTGACGGGAACCCCGGCGGGGGTAGGGTCGAAGCGTTCAACACCCGTCAGAGCTGGCCGGATTCCCGACCGGTTCGACGCAGGAAACGGCAGGAAGCAATGAGTGTGCAGCAGGAGGCCGGAGTCGACGGCGAGGCCCTCGAGGTCTGGATCGACCAGGACCTGTGTACCGGCGACGGCATCTGCGCGCAGTACGCGCCCGAGGTGTTCGAGCTGGACATCGACGGTCTGGCCTACGTCAAGGGCGCGGACGACGAGCTCCTGCAGGCCAGGGGCGCGACAACGCCTGTGCCCCTGCCGCTCCTGACGGACGTGGTCGACTCGGTGAAGGAGTGTCCGGGCGAGTGCATCCATGTACGTCGCGTTTCGGACAGGACCGAGATCTACGGTCCGGACGCAGAGTGACCGAACTGTGACGTGAACGGCACGCACGGTGACCGGTGTCCGCTGGGTCACGCCTCTCGCCGGGTCGTCGCCGTTCAGACGGTCCGGGCCTGGGCCGGCGTGTCGCGGACGAACGCGCCGTTCTTCCACCGCCACTTCACGTCGTCGGTGACGTCCGGGCAGCAACTGGGCACGTCGGCCGACGAGTAGCCGAGGAGCGTGGCGAGGACGGCGCCGTCGCGCACCGCGAAGTCGGTGACGGTCCGGCGTTCCCGGGGGTTCACCAGGGTGGCCACCACACGGGACTTGCCGCTGCCGGTGTCCCGGGTGACGACGTAGACGCCGTCGGGCGGGGTCCCCATGGGGGCGTCGCAGTGCACGACGGCCACCGTCTCGGGCCGGCCGTCGCCGTCGAGGTCGCCGGACGCCTTCTTCTTCACCACGGCCTCGACCGGACCGCATTCCAGGGGGAACGCGACGGTCGCCGGGTCGGGCGGTGCGCCGTGCGCCGGGGCGGTCCTCGTTTCCGGCCCGGCGGCCTGGGCCGCTGTCGCGGCGTCCGGCTGCAGGACCGAGGAGAGGGCCACGACTCCGGCGAGAGCGGTGGCGGTGGCGACCCAGTGGATGGGCCGGGTGTGCGTGTGCGACAGGTCCGGAACGGCGGGGTGCTGCACGAGGAGTGTCTCCTGTGAGGGCTGTGCCGGTGGGGGTGGCCAGCATCGTGCCACACGTCACAGTGCGGGGGAACGGCGGGGTGGGTACTCCTTCGGGCTCCGCGCCGGGGCCGCGGTCCCGGATCGCGGTCCCCGGCCGCGGTTCCGGTCGGTGACCCGGTCGGTGACCCGTCAACGCGGCGGCGCCGTGGTGGAGTTCCCGGGCACCCCCGGGAACTCCACCACGGCGCCTGTGCGTTGTGTGCGGCACGGGGCCGCCTCAGCGGCCGGCGCCTCCGCCGGCGTTGGGGCCCTCGTAGTCCTCGCCGTAGGCGCCCTTGGCGGGGCGGCGGCGGCGCATGGGCGGCTCGACGCCGTCGGCGAGGCGGCGGGCGGTGAGCAGGAAGCCGGTGTGGCCGATCATCCGGTGGTCCGGGCGGACGGCCAGGCCCTCGACGTGCCAGTTGCGGATCATCGTCTCCCAGGAGGTCGGCTCGTTGAAGCAGCCGATCTCGCGGATGGACTCGACGGTCCGCGCGAGCTGGGTGGTGGTCGCGACGTAGCAGCACAGGATGCCGCCGGGCACGAGCGCCTTGGAGACGGCCTCCAGGCACTCCCATGGGGCGAGCATGTCGAGGATGACCCGGTCGACGTCGGTGTCGGACAGGTTGTCCTGGAGGTCGCCGACGGTGAGCTGCCAGGCGGGGTGGGGGCCGCCGAAGTAGCGCTCCACGTTCTGCCGGGCGATGTCGGCGAAGTCCTCGCGGCGCTCGTAGGAGTGCAGCATCCCCTGGTCGCCGATGGCGCGGAGCAGGAAGCTGCTGAGCGAGCCGGAGCCGACACCGGCCTCGACGACGCGCGCGCCGGGGAAGATGTCGGCGAAGGCGAGGATCTGCCCCGCGTCCTTCGGGTAGACGACGGCTGCCCCGCGGGGCATGGACAGGACGTAGTCGGGGAGCAGGGGGCGCAGCGCGAGGTAGGCGACGTTACCGGTGGTGCGGACAACGCTGCCCTCGGGAGCACCGATCAGTTCGTCGTGGGGGAAGGAACCCTTGTGGGTGTGGAAGTTCTTCCCGGCCTCGAGCGTGAACGTGTAGTGGCGGCCCTTGGGGTCGGTCAGCTGAACCTGGTCCCCGACCTTGAAGGGCCCGCGCCTGCGGGCGGCACCGGTCGGTTCGGACATGTGACCAGCCTACCGGTTCCCCGCCGGGGGCTTTACCGGCGGCGGGAGGGGGTGGCGGTGCGGGCGGACGGCGCGGGCCGTGTGCGGTCGCTCGCGCGGTGCCCCGTGCCCGTCCGGGGCGCGTTCAGCTGGGCCGGGCCATGGCTTTGACGAAGGCGCGCTCGACGTCGGCCGCGGACAGGACGCCGTAGATCTCGCCGGTCTCCTCGACCACCAGGTACTCCGTGGCCGGGGCCGCTCGCAGCGCGTCGAGGAGTTCCTCGCCCGACAGCTCGGCCGAGACGCGCATGCCGTCGGTGAGGTCCTGCGCGAGCCCGCTGACGGGGACCCAGGGACGGCGGTGCTCGGGTACGCCGACGATGGCGGCCTCGCGGACCAGGGAGACCGGCCTGCCCTCGGTGTCGACGACGACCAGGGCGCGGGCTCCGGAGGCGTTGGCGCGGCGCAGGGCCTCGGAGAGCGGAGTGTCGGGAGGGACGGGGACCGCGCGCCGGGTGAGGGCGCGGGCGCGCAGCTCGGGCAGGTGCTCGCGCAGGCGGGCCATGCGCAGGCTGTTGCCGGCGCCGGTCCAGATGATCGCGGCCAGGATGGCGGCGAGCAGGGCGTCCATCACGGTGTCCATGCCGACGTTGTCCACGGCCTCGGAGCCGAGCGCCCCGGACCGGGTGAGCCACGGCAGTCCGATCAGGACGGAGACGGCGAGCGCCCGGCCGACCCAGGCGGCGGCGACCGTGCCGCTCATCGGCTTGCCGGTGATCTTCCAGACGACGGCGCGGAGCATCCGGCCGCCGTCGAGGGGGAGGCCGGGGAGCAGGTTGAAGGCGGCCACGATGAGGTTGGAGATCATCAGGCCGGCCAGCAGGACGCCGGGGACGGTGCCCGGCTCGACGGGGAGCAGGGCGAGGTAGAAGACGCCGGCGAGGACGAGGGAGAGCAGTGGGCCGACGAAGGCCAGCACGAACTCGCGGCCGGGGGTCTCGGCCTCCTTCTCGATCTCGGAGACGCCGCCGAAGAACTGGAGCTGGATGCGGCGGACCGGGAGCTCGAAGCGGAGGGCGGCGACGGTGTGGGCCAGTTCGTGGACGAGGACGGAGGCGTAGAAGGCGACCGCGAAGAAGAGGGAGACGAGGTAGCGTGCGGCGCCGAGCTCGGGCAGGACCCGGTCGAGCTGGCCGCCGAACACCCAGGTGATCAGGGCGGCCACGAGGAACCAGCTGGGCGCGACGTACACGGGCACGCCGAAGGGCCGCCCCATCAGCAGCCCGCCTCCGGGCTCGGGACGGCGCCGGGGCGGCCGCCCCGGGCTGCCGCCGGTGTGGGCCTCGGCCCGGGCGTGGCCGTGGTGGCCCGGTGCCGGGGGCTGCGGTGCGGGCTCGTGCGGGGTGTCCTTCCCCGTCCCCTCCCCCGCCCCGTCACGCGCGGCGACGTCCTCGGCGGGGAGCTGCTCCCGGGGCGCGGCCCCCGAGGGGTCCGCCGGTCCCCCGGTGTCCTTGCTCACCGTCGGTGACTGTCCTGCGGTGTCGTCCTCGGTGCTCCGGGACTGTTCCGCGGGCTGTTCCCCGGGCGTGTCGGCAGCCGTGGGCTCCGAATGTCCGGGGTCCGGGGGCGGGGATCCCGCGTGGGGACCGGCCGACTCGTCGTTGTCGGGCCGCGGGTGCCCGCTCCCGCCGCTCACGTCCACGGTGTCCCCTCGTTCGAAGCGTTTCCCGCGTCTGTCGTGCGGGAGGGTCTGGTGTCGATGGTATGCGTCCGTCGCGGCCCGTTCCGCCCCGGCACCCGGTGCTTCCCCGTCCGCCGCACGGGTACCGGCCGCGGCTGGGTCACTGTCGGTGGCGGGCCGTAAGGTCTGTGGGTATGGAGACGAGCATCGAGGACGCCGCGGAGGACGCCGGCGGCCGCGCCCCGGCGCCGGCGGCCGCGGCGGAGGCAGCAGGAGCGAGCGGGGACGCGCCGGTCGCCGCCGGCCCACAGCCGTCCGGGCCCGCACCCGTGCCCGTCGCCGTGGCGCCCGCCTCGCTGTCGCCGTCACGGGCCGGCGACTTCATGCAGTGCCCCCTGCTGTACCGGTTCCGGGTGATCGACCGGCTGCCGGAGAAGCCCAGCGAGGCGGCGACCAGAGGCACCCTGGTGCACGCGGTGCTCGAGCGGCTCTTCGACGCGCCCGCGGCCGAGCGCACCCCGCCGCGGGCCAAGGAGCTGATCCCCGGGCAGTGGGACCGGCTGCGGGAGACCAGGCCCGAGGTCGGGGAGCTGTTCGCGGACGACCCGGAGGGCGAGCGGATGGCGCAGTGGCTCGCCGAGGCGGAGCGGCTCGTCGAGCGGTGGTTCACCCTGGAGGACCCGAGCCGGCTGGAACCCGCCGAGCGGGAGCTGTTCGTCGAGGCCGAGCTGGACTCCGGACTGCGGCTGCGCGGCATCATCGACCGGGTCGACGTGGCCCCCACCGGCGAGGTGCGGATCGTCGACTACAAGACGGGCAAGGCGCCCCGGCCGCAGTACGCCGAGGACGCGCTGTTCCAGATGAAGTTCTACGCGCTGGTGGTGTGGCGGCTGAAGAAGGTCGTCCCGCGGCGGCTCCAGCTCGTCTACCTCGGCAGCGGTGACGTGCTCACGTACGATCCGGTCCCCGCCGACCTGGAGCGGGTCGAGCGCAAGCTGCTGGCCCTGTGGGAGGCCATCCGGCTGGCGACCGAGACCGGTGACTGGCGGCCGCGCCCCACCAGGCTGTGCGGCTGGTGCGACCACCAGGCGCACTGCCCGGAGTTCGGCGGCACTCCCCCGCCCTACCCGCTGCCGGTGAGGGCGGCCGGGTCGGGCACCACCGAGCAGGGCACAATGGGGCCGGACTAGCGAAGGAGACTTACGTGGCCATCCGTGTCCTATTGGTCGACGACCAGCCGCTGCTGCGCACGGGCTTCCGGATGATCCTGGAGGCGGAGCAGGATCTCGCGGTCGTCGGCGAGGCCGGAGACGGCCTCCAGGCTCTCGACCAGGTGCGGGCTCTGCAGCCCGATGTGGTGCTGATGGACATCCGCATGCCGCGGATGGACGGCGTGGAGGCGACCCGGCAGATCACCGGCCCGGAGCGGGACGGTCCGGCCAAGGTGCTGGTGCTGACCACCTTCGACCTCGACGAGTACGTGGTGGAGGCGCTGAAGGCGGGTGCCAGCGGGTTCCTGCTGAAGGACGCCCCGGCCAACGAACTGGTGCAGGCGATCCGCGTGGTGGCGAACGGCGAGGCGATGCTCGCGCCGAGCATCACCAGGCGGCTGCTCGACAAGTACGCCACCCACCTGCCCTCCGGTGACGAGCCGGCGCCGGACACGCTGCACACGCTGACCGACCGCGAGGTGGAGGTCCTGAAGCTGGTGGCGCGTGGTCTGTCCAACGCGGAGATCGCCGCCGACCTGTTCGTCAGCGAGACCACCGTCAAGACCCACGTCGGGCACGTGCTGACCAAGCTCGGGCTGCGCGACCGGGTGCAGGCCGCGGTGTACGCGTACGAGAGCGGGCTGGTGCGCCCCGGCGCGCAGTAGACCTCGGTTCGCCCGCCGGCGCGAACCCCGAAGGGCGCCCTCTTCCGGGAAGAGGGCGCCCTTCGTGTGTACGGCGGCCGGTCGCCGGGTGCGTCAGTCGCTCACACCGCGGGCCAGCTCCCACAGCTGCAGCGAGGAGGCGGAGTTGATGGCGTAGGCGGTGCCGGTGACGTCGTCGCGGGCGGCGACGTACTGCTTGCCCTGCCACAGGGGGATCAGCGGGACGTCGTCGGCGATGGCGTCCTGGATCCGGGTCAGGCTGTCGACGGCGGACAGGCGGTCGGCCTCACGCCGGGACTGCGGGATCAGGTGGTTGATGACCTCGGAGTTCGCGTACGGCGAGTTGAGGGCGTTGTCCTTGTCGAGGAACGGCGCCAGGAAGTTGTCGGCGTCCGGGAAGTCCGGGAACCAACCCATGCCGAAGACGTCGTACTCGCCCTTCAGTTCGGCCGGGTTGAAGACCTTCCAGGGGATGCCCTTGATCTCGACGTCGAACAGCCCGCTGTCGTTCAGCTGCTTCTGCAGCTGTTCGAACTCCTGCTTGGTCGCGGCACCGTAGTGGTCGGTGGTGTAGTGCATCGTCAGCTTCACCGGCGTGGCGATGTCCGCGGCCTCCAGCAGCGCCTTGGCCTTGCTCACGCTCGGGTCGCCGTACTTGTTGAAGAACGAGTTGGAGTGGCCGGTGATGCTGGCCGGAACCATCGAGTACAGCGGCTCGGCCTGGGAGCCGTAGACCGCGGAGACGAGCTCGCTGCGGTTGACGAGCTGGGCCACCGCCTTGCGGACGGCCTTGTCCTTCACGGTCGGGGCCTCGGTGTTGAAGCCCAGGTAGCGGATCTCGAGACCGGCCACCTCGATGATGTCGACGTCGCCGCCCGTCTCGTTGGTGAGCTTGCGGACCTGGTCCGGCGTCATCGCGCGGGTCATCAGGTCGATGTCGCCCTTCTCCAGCGCGGCGCCCATGGTCTCGGCGTCGGCGAAGGACACTATCTCGGCCTTGTCGTTGTTCACCTTGAGACTCCCCTTGTAACGGGGGTTCTTGGTGAACACGGCCTTGGCCAGTTCGCCGTCCTTGACCTCGGGCTTCATGGTGTACGGGCCGGAGCCGTCCACCTCGAAGCCGTCGCGCAGGCTGCCCTTCTCGTAGACGTCCGGGTTGACGATGCCGGCGACCGGGGTGGACAGCTTGAACGGGAAGGTGGCGTCGGCGGTGTTGAGGTGGAAGATGACCTCGCGGTCGCCCTGGGTCTCCACGGTGTCGATGGTGGACAGCAGCGAGAACACGCCGGTGTCGGCCTTGAGGGAGAGTGCGCGTTCGATCGAGTACTTCACGTCGGCCGCGGTGACCGGGTCGCCGTTGGCGAACGTGAGGCCGTCACGCAGGGTGCAGGCGTAGCGCTCGTTGCCGGTGTCGGTGAATCCGCACTTCTCCGCCGCCTCGGGGACGGGCTCGCCGTCGCCGCGCGGCTGGACCATCAGGGTCTGCACGGTCTGGCGCAGGATGTTCCAGGCGCCGACGTCGTAGGCGTAGGCCGGGTCGAGGGGCGCGGGAGCCTCCTTCGAGGCGGTGAACCGGTCCGTGGTGCCGACGACGACCGCGTCCCCGCCGCCGCTGCCGCCGTCGGACCCGCCGCAGGCGACGAGTACCGGGGCGAGCAGGCCGACGACGGCCGGCAGCACCAAAGTCTTGCGGTTCATGCTCGAGTTTCTCCAGAGCTGTCGGGTCCGTGCATGCGGCATACAGGGGTGTCGCAGGCCGATCACGGGGGTAGTGGCTGAGGTTCTCGCGACGAGATTAGTCCGCGCTCGCACGGGGGTTGGCAGCCCCCGGAGCCGAGCGCTCATCACGGAGCGAAACCGGGCGTGGACACACCGAAAACCCGACAGTGGAAGGATTAGTGCAGCGCTTCACCAATCAGGACACATGGGCGCGTCGACAACGTTCTCCCGGCGGGGGTCTGCACAGCCGCACCCGCCTGTCGACCCCTGTCGGGGTGGCGAACGTCACATGGCGGGTGGTTTCGGCGGCTGCCGGATCCGGCCGACGTGGCGGTCGCTCCTCGCCCGGTGCGCGGCTCCCGGACCCGGTCGCAGGACCGTTCGCGCACCGTCCCGGGCGATGTCTGCACATGCTGCGCGGGCGTTCAGCCCACGTACGCGATCAGGCCGCGCAGGAAGGTCAGGTCGACCTCTTCCAGCGAGCGCACCACGGTGCGCCGGGCGGCCGGGGTGATGGGGGCGACCGAGGGGACGGCCACCACGTGGCAGCCGGCGGCCTCCGCGGCGGCGACTCCGGTCGCGGTGTCCTCGACGACGGCGCACCGGGCCGGGTCCACGCCGAGTCCGGCGGCGGCGGCCAGGTAGGGGTCGGGGTGGGGCTTGGTGCGCGGGACCTCGTCGCCGGCGATGGTGAGCGCGAAGTGGTGGCGGCCGAGCGAGGCCAGGACACGGTCGATGATGCGCCGGTGCGAGGCGGAGACCAGGGCGGTCGGGACCTCGTGCTCGGACAGCTCCGCGAGCAGCCGGGCCGCGCCCGGCATGAGGGGCAGGGCGCGCCCGATGCGCTCCTCGAAGCCGTCGTTGAGCAGCACGCTGAGTTCGGCGAGCGAGATGTCGGCACCGGTGGCCTCGATGAGGAAGCCCGCGCTGCGGGTCATGGGACCGCCGACCACCACATGGCGCCAGGAGTCGTCGAGGGGGTGGCCGAGGGAGGCGAAGACCTCCTTCTCGACGTCCCACCAGAAGCCCTCGGTGTCCACGAGGGTGCCGTCCATGTCCAGCAGCACGGCTTGCAGGGCGGAGCCTTCGGCCGTACGGGTTCCGAGCGCGGGGACCGTACTGGTCATCCACGTACCTCCTTGAGGGACGATCAGGCCGGTTCCCTCGAAGGGAACCGGCCTGCGGTGGACCGACCAGTGTACGTCGCACGGGATCAGAACGCCTGGTGTGGCGCTCGAAGCGGTCCGGACGGGGTCCGCACCGGCCTCAGCGGGCGTTGAAGTACTTGGCCTCCGGGTGGTGGATCACGATGGCGTCGGTGGACTGCTCGGGGTGGAGCTGGAACTCCTCCGAGAGGTGGACGCCGATGCGCTCCGGCCGGAGCAGGTCGGCGATCTTCGCCCGGTCCTCCAGGTCGGGGCAGGCACCGTAGCCCAGGGAGAAGCGGGCGCCCCGGTACTTCAGGGCGAACATGTCCTCCATCTGGGCCGGGTCCTCGCCGGCGAAGCCGAGTTCGGAGCGCACGCGGGCGTGCCAGTACTCGGCGAGGGCCTCGGCGAGCTGGACGGACAGGCCGTGCAGTTCCAGGTAGTCGCGGTAGGCGTTGGCCTGGAACATCCGGGCCGTCTCCTCGCCGATCCGGGAGCCGACGGTGACGACCTGGAAGCCGACGACGTCCCTCTCGCCGGACTCCTCCGGGCGGAAGAAGTCGGCCAGGCACAGCCGCCGGCCGCGCCGCTGGCGGGGGAAGGTGAAGCGGGTGCGCTCGTTGCCGGCCTCGTCCAGGACGATCAGGTCGTCGTCCTTGGAGACGCAGGGGAAGTAGCCGTGGACCACGGCCGCCTCCAGCAGGTTCTCCGTCTGGAGGCGGTCCAGCAGACCGCGCAGCCGGGGCCGGCCCTCGGTCTCGACGAGCTCCTCGTACGAGGGTCCCTCGCCGGTGCGGGCCTGCTTCAGGCCCCACTGGCCCTTGAAGAGGGCGCCCTCGTCGAGCCAGGAGGCGTACTCCTTGAGCTGGATGCCCTTGACGACGCGGGTGCCCCAGAACGGCGGGGTGGGCACGGGGTTGTCGGTGGCGACGTCGGAGCGGACGTGGCCCTCCTCGGGCCGCTCCTCGATCTCGACGGTGGCGGCCCGCACGCGGCGCTGCTTCAGCTCGGGGAGCTTGGCGCCGGGCACGCCGCGCTTGATGCCGATCAGGGCGTCCATGAGCCGGAGACCCTCGAAGGCGTCGCGGGCGTAGCGGACCTCGCCGTCGTAGATCTCGTGGAGGTCCTGTTCGACGTAGGCGCGGGTGAGGGCGGCGCCGCCGAGGATGACGGGGTAGTCGGCGGCCAGGCCGCGCTGGTTGAGCTCCTCCAGGTTCTCCTTCATGATCACCGTGGACTTGACCAGGAGTCCGGACATGCCGATGACGTCGGCCCGGTGCTCCTCGGCCGCCTCCAGGATCGCGGAGACCGGCTGCTTGATGCCGAGGTTGACGACCGTGTAGCCGTTGTTGGACAGGATGATGTCGACCAGGTTCTTGCCGATGTCGTGGACGTCGCCGCGCACGGTGGCCAGCACGATGGTGCCCTTGCCCTCGTCGTCGGTCTTCTCCATGTGCGGCTCCAGGTGGGCCACCGCACTCTTCATCACCTCGGCGGACTGGAGCACGAACGGCAGCTGCATCTGTCCGGAGCCGAACAGTTCGCCGACGACCTTCATGCCGTCCAGCAGCGTCTCGTTGACGATGTCCAGGGCCGGGCGCTCCTTCAGGGCGTCGTCCAGGTCCTGCTCCAGGCCGTTCTTCTCGCCGTCGATGATGCGCCGCTTGAGGCGCTCCTCCAGCGGCAGTGCGGCCAGTTCCTCGGCCTTGGAGGCCTTCAGCGACTTCGCGGTGGCGCCCTCGAAGAGCTGCATCAGCTTCTGCAGCGGGTCGTAGCCCTCACGGCGGCGGTCGTAGATCAGGTCCAGCGCCGTGGTGACCTGCTCCTCGTCGAAGCGGGCGATCGGCAGGATCTTGCTCGCGTGCACGATCGCCGAGTCCAGGCCCGCCTTGACGCACTCGTCCAGGAAGACGGAGTTGAGCAGGATGCGGGCGGCCGGGTTCAGGCCGAAGGAGATGTTGGACAGGCCCAGCGTGGTCTGCACCTGCGGGTGGCGCCTCTTCAGCTCGCGGATGCCCTCGATGGTGGCCACACCGTCCTTGCGGGACTCCTCCTGGCCGGTGCAGATGGTGAAGGTCAGGCAGTCCACCAGGATGTCCGACTCGCGGATGCCCCAGTTGCCGGTCAGGTCCTCGATCAGCCGCTCGGCGATCTCGACCTTCTTCTCGGCGGTGCGGGCCTGGCCCTCCTCGTCGATGGTCAGCGCGATCAGCGCGGCGCCGTGTTCGCGGGCCAGTTGCGCGACCTTGGCGAAGCGGGACCCGGGTCCGGCGCCGTCCTCGTAGTTGACCGAGTTGATCACCGCGCGGCCGCCGAGCTTCTCCAGCCCGGCCCGCAGGACCTCGACCTCGGTGGAGTCCAGCACGATCGGCAGCGTCGAGGCGGTCGCGAACCGCCCGGCCAGCTCCTCCATGTCGGCCACCCCGTCCCGGCCGACGTAGTCCACGCACAGGTCCAGCATGTGCGCGCCCTCGCGGATCTGGTCGCGGGCCATCTCCACGCAGTCGTCCCAGCGGCCGGCCAGCATCGCCTCGCGGAACTTCTTCGAGCCGTTGGCGTTGGTGCGCTCACCGATCGCCAGGTAGGAGGTGTCCTGCCGGAACGGCACCGTCTGGTAGAGGGAGGCCGCACCCGGCTCGGGACGCGGGTCGCGCTCGGCGGGGGTGAGACCGCGCACCCGCTCCACGACCTGCCGCAGGTGCTCGGGGGTGGTGCCGCAGCAGCCGCCCACCAGGGACAGCCCGTACTCGCGGACGAACGTCTCCTGCGCGTCGGCCAGCTCGGGCGCGCTCAGCGGGTAGTGCGCGCCGTCCTTGCCCAGGACCGGCAGACCGGCGTTGGGCATGCAGGACAGCGGGATGCGGGAGTGCCGGGCCAGGTAGCGCAGGTGCTCGCTCATCTCGGCCGGGCCGGTGGCGCAGTTCAGGCCGATCATGTCGATGCCCAGCGGTTCCAGCGCGGTGAGCGCGGCGCCGATCTCCGAGCCGAGGAGCATGGTGCCGGTGGTCTCGACGGTCACCGACACGATCACGGGCAGGTCGAGGCCGAGGGCGTCCAGGGCGCGCCGGGCGCCGAGCACGGAGGCCTTGGTCTGCAGCAGGTCCTGGGTGGTCTCCACCAGCAGGGCGTCGGCGCCGCCGGCGACCAGGCCCTCGGCGTTGCGCTGGTAGGCGTCGCGCAGGGTGGTGTACGGGGCGTGACCGAGGGTGGGGAGCTTGGTGCCGGGTCCCATGGAGCCCAGCACCCAGCGCTGCCGGCCGTCGCGGGCGGCGAACTCGTCGGCGACCTCGCGGGCGACCCGGGCGCCGGCCTCGGACAGTTCGTGGACGCGCTCGGGGATGTCGTACTCGCCGAGGGCGGAGTGGTTGGCGCCGAAGGTGTTGGTCTCCACGCAGTCGACGCCGGCGGCGAAGTACTCCTCGTGCACTGAGCGCACGATGTCGGGCCGGGTCAGGTTCAGGACCTCGTTGCACCCTTCCAGCTGCTGGAAGTCGTCGAGCGAGGGGTTCTGCGCCTGGAGCATGGTGCCCATCGCCCCGTCGGCGACCACCACACGGGTGGCGAGCGCCTCGCGGAGGGCGGACACGCGGGTCCGGGTGTCGGCGGACGGGGTGGACGGCGACGAGGCCATGAAGGGGCTCCCTAGGATGCGACGGCTGTCGGCTTTGCGCTTCCCGGTGCCGCCCGTCGGGGACGTTCCGGGAGAGAACGCACGCCGTCAGGGTAGCCGGGAGTCGGGACCGGTGGCCGGGGCGTCCACGAGGCGGACGAGGACGGAGGGCCGGATGCCCTCCCCCAGGGGTGACGCCGGCGTCCGAAGGGGTGAACCCCGCGGCCCCGTCCGCCGCCGAGACCGGCGGGGCGGAGGGCGCCCGGGGCCCGGCGGAAGGCGGTCCGGGTGCAACAGTTGCCCCCCGACCATTAGCGGGAGGTCGGCATGGACCGGTAGTGTTCGGCATTGCCGAACGACGTCAGCGACGCCGAGGTCGGCAGTCGAAGGGGACGGAGGCAGTACGTCGATGGCACGGAACATCCAGTCGCTCGAGCGGGCGGCCGCGATGCTGCGCCTGCTCGCGGGCGGCGAGCGGCGGCTCGGCCTGTCGGACATCGCCTCGTCGCTGGGTCTGGCCAAGGGCACCGCCCACGGCATCCTGCGCACCCTCCAGCAGGAGGGCTTCGTGGAGCAGGACGAGGCCTCGGGGCGCTATCAGCTGGGCGCCGAGCTGCTGCGCCTGGGCACGACCTACCTCGACGTGCACGAGTTGCGGGCGCGCGCCCTGGTGTGGACGGACGACCTTGCCCGGTCCAGCGGCGAGAGCGTCCACCTCGGCGTCCTGCACCAGCAGGGCGTGCTGGTCGTCCACCACGTCTTCCGGCCCGACGACAGTCGGCAGGTCCTGGAGATCGGGGCCATGCAGCCGCTGCACTCCACCGCCCTGGGCAAGGTCCTGTCGGCGTACGACCCGGTCGCGCACAGCGAGGCGCTGGAGGCCGAGCGCAAGGCGTTCACCGACCGGACCGTCTGCGAGCCGGAGGGGTTCGAGCACGTCCTCGACATCACGCGCGCGCGTGGCTACGCGGCCGACGTGGAGGAGACGTGGGAGGGCGTCGCGTCCATCGCCGCCCCCGTCCACGACCGGCGCCGCATGCCGGTCGGCGCGGTCGGCATCACCGGCGCCGTGGAGCGGCTGTGCCGGGACGGCGAGCTGCGGCCGGAGCTGATCGCGGCGGTACGGGACTGCGCCCGTGCGGTGTCGCGGGACCTGGGCGCCGGGCGGTTCTGAGGCGCGGACACGCGGGTGGGGCCGGGACGCCGGGTGGCGTCCCGGCCCTCGGCCTACCCTGAAACGGACATTCGTCGCCGCGGTCCGCGAATCCCCCGCGCGGAGACCGATAACCCGTAGCGATCAATAACGATCGTGCTTTCGATAACAGAACTCTTGACGCACGCGTGACGCCGAAGCGAGACTCCCGTCCATCGGTCGGCATTGTCGAACACCTACCGGCAATACGCGTTAGAGTGTGACAACGCCAAGGGCCGCCATCGCTCTCACACCGAGGGCGCCGGAACACCCGGAGGGACCCGGGGTTCGGCTTCCCCTGGACGAAGGACAAAGGAGTCGCGGGTGTCCAGCTCCGACATCTTCATCGGCGAGACCATCGGTACCGCCATACTCATCCTGCTCGGCGGCGGTGTCTGCGCCGCCGTGACGCTCAAGGCCTCCAAGGCCCGCAACGCCGGCTGGCTCGCCATCACCTTCGGCTGGGGCTTCGCCGTCATGACGGCGGCGTACATCTCCGGCCCGCTGTCCGGCGCGCACCTCAACCCGGCCGTGACGGTCGGCATCGCGATCAAGGACGGCGACTGGAACAACGTCCCGACCTATTTCGCGGGTCAGCTCCTCGGCGCCATGATCGGCGCGGTTCTGGTCTGGGTCGCCTACTACGGCCAGTTCCAGGCCCACCTCACCGACCGTGAGATCGTCGGCGGCCCGGGCGCGCAGGACACGGCGGCCAAGGCCGTCGAGGCGCAGGAGACCGGGGCCGGACCCGTGCTGGGCGTCTTCTCGACCGGGCCCGAGATCCGCAACGTGGTGCAGAACCTCGCCACGGAGATCATCGGCACCTTCGTCCTGCTGCTCGCCATCCTCACCCAGGGCCTCAACGACGAGGGCAACGGCCTCGGCATCCTGGGCGCACTGATCACCTCGTTCGTGGTGGTGTCCATCGGTCTGTCCCTCGGCGGTCCGACGGGCTACGCGATCAACCCGGTCCGCGACCTCGGCCCGCGCATCGTCCACGCCCTGCTGCCCCTGCCCAACAAGGGCGGCTCCGACTGGGGCTACGCCTGGATCCCGGTCGTCGGCCCGCTGATCGGCGGAGCGATCGCGGGAGGTGTCTACAACGTCGCGTTCGTCTGAGCGGTCCTCCGCCCGTCAAGCACCGATCCGCAGCACACGCACCGTACGCACCGGCCGCCACACCACGGAAACCCAGGAGCACACAGTGACCGACGCCCACACCGCAGGCCCCTTCATCGCCGCCATCGACCAGGGCACCACCTCCTCCCGCTGCATCGTCTTCGACCGCGACGGCCGCATCGTCGCCGTCGACCAGAAGGAGCACGAGCAGATCTTCCCCAAGCCGGGCTGGGTCGAGCACGACGCCACCGAGATCTGGACCAACGTCCAGGAGGTCGTCGCCGGGGCGGTCGAGAAGGCCGGCATCACCCGCGACGACATCAAGGCCATCGGCATCACCAACCAGCGCGAGACCACGCTGGTCTGGGACAAGAACACCGGTGAGCCCGTCCACAACGCCATCGTCTGGCAGGACACCCGCACCGACGCCCTGTGCCGCGAGCTGGGCCGCAACGTCGGCCAGGACCGCTTCCGCCGCGAGACCGGCCTCCCCCTCGCCTCCTACTTCGCCGGTCCCAAGGCCCGCTGGCTGCTCGACAACGTCGACGGCCTGCGCGAGCGCGCCGAGGCGGGCGACCTGCTCTTCGGCACCATGGACACCTGGGTCATCTGGAACCTGACCGGCGGCGTGAACGGCGGCAGGCACGTCACCGACGTCACCAACGCCTCCCGCACCCTGCTGATGAACCTGCACACCATGGAGTGGGACCCGCGCATCTGCGAGTCCATCGGCGTGCCGACGCAGATGCTCCCCGAGATCCGCTCCTCCGCCGAGGTCTACGGCGAGATCAAGGGCGGCAGGCTCGGCGACCTGCTCGGCGGCGTTCCCGTCGCCTCCGCGCTCGGCGACCAGCAGGCGGCCCTGTTCGGCCAGACCTGTTTCTCCGAGGGCGAGACCAAGTCCACGTACGGCACCGGCACCTTCATGGTGATGAACACCGGTGACAAGATCATCAACTCGTACTCGGGCCTGCTGACCACGGTCGGCTACAAGATCGGCGACCAGGACACGGTCTACGCCCTGGAGGGCTCGATCGCCGTCACCGGCTCGCTGGTGCAGTGGATGCGCGACCAGATGGGCCTGATCTCCACCGCCGCCGAGATCGAGACGCTCGCCCTGTCGGTCGAGGACAACGGCGGCGCCTACTTCGTGCCGGCCTTCTCCGGCCTGTTCGCCCCGTACTGGCGCTCCGACGCCCGCGGTGTGATCGCCGGTCTGACCCGGTACGTCACCAAGGCGCACCTCGCGCGCGCCGTCCTGGAGGCCACCGCCTGGCAGACCCGCGAGATCGCCGACGCCATGACGAAGGACTCCGGCGTCGAGCTCTCGGCCCTCAAGGTCGACGGCGGCATGACCTCCAACAACCTGCTGATGCAGACCCTCGCCGACTTCGTGGACGCCCCCGTGGTGCGCCCGATGGTCGCCGAGACCACCTGCCTCGGCGCCGCCTACGCCGCCGGCCTCGCCGTCGGCTTCTGGAACAGCACCGACGACCTGCGCGCCAACTGGCGGCGGGCCGCCGAGTGGACCCCCCGCATGGACGCGGAGACCCGCGACCGTGAGTACAAGAGCTGGCTCAAGGCCGTCGAGCGGACCATGGGCTGGCTCGAGGACGAGGAGTAAGAACCGCCATGACCAGCCAGTCCACCCTGCAGTCCGTGCCTGCCCTGGGGACGCACCCGGCGTCCGGCTCGAATCCGAGCCGCGCCGAGACCCGGGAGCAGCTCTCCAAGGCGTCGTACGACCTTCTCGTGATCGGCGGCGGCATCCTGGGCATCTCCACCGCCTGGCACGCCGCGCAGTCCGGTCTCAGGGTGGCCGTGGTCGACGCCGGCGACTTCGCCGGCGCCACCTCCTCCGCCTCCTCCAAGCTCCTCCACGGCGGTCTGCGCTACCTGCAGACCGGCGCGGTGAAGCTGGTGGCGGAGAACCACTTCGAGCGCCGTGCGGTCTCCCGCCAGGTGGCCCCCCACCTGGCGAACCCGCTCACCTTCTACCTCCCCGTGTACAAGGGCGGGCCGCACGGCGCGGCGAAGCTCGGCGCCGGTGTCTTCGCGTACTCGGCGCTGTCCGCCTTCGGCGACGGCGTCGGCCACCTGCTCTCCCCGGCCAAGGCCGCGCAGGACGTGCCGGAGCTGCGCACCGACAACCTCAAGGCCGTGGCCGTGTACGGCGACGACCAGATGAACGACGCCCGCATGGCGCTGATGACCGTCCGCGCGGCGGTCGACGCGGGCGCGGTCGTCCTCAACCACGCCGAGGTCACCGGCCTGCGCTTCACCAAGGGCCGGGTGACGGGCGCCGAGCTGAAGGACCGGCTGTCCGGCGACGAGTTCGGGGTGAACGCCCGCCTGGTGCTCAACGCCACCGGCCCCTGGGTCGACCACCTGCGCCGGATGGAGGACCCGAACGCGGCGCCGTCCATCCGGCTGTCCAAGGGCGCGCACCTGGTGCTCAAGCGCACCGCGCCCTGGAAGGCGGCGCTGGCGACCCCGATCGACAAGTACCGGATCACCTTCGCCCTCCCCTGGGAGGACATGCTGCTGCTCGGCACCACGGACGAGGAGTTCGAGGGCGACCCGGGCGACGTCGCGGTCAACGACAAGGACATAGCCCAGATCCTCGACGAGGCCGCGTTCTCCATCCGCGACCAGCAGCTCGACCGGGACCTGATCACCTACTCGTTCGCGGGTCTGCGCGTGCTGCCGGGCGGTCCCGGGGACACGGCGAAGGCCAAGCGCGAGACGGTCGTCACCGAGGGCCGGGGCGGCATGCTGTCCGTCGCGGGCGGCAAGTGGACCACCTTCCGCCACATCGGCCGCACGGTCATGAAGAAGCTGGAGGCGCTGCCCGGCCACCCGCTCGGCGACGACTTCGAGCCGATCTCCTCGCTGCCGAAGAAGCTGCCGCTGCCCGGCGTCGCCAACCCGCGGGCCGTGGCGCACCGGCTGCTGGTGGACGGTCCGGCGCCCGGCCCGCGCATGGCGGCGGACACCGCCAAGCACCTGGCCACCCACTACGGTTCGCTGGCCTTCGACATCGCCCGCATCGCCAACGAGAACCCGGAACTGGCCGAGCGCGTCCACCCCGACGCCCCGGAGATCTGGGCGCAGGTCGTGTGGGCCAGGGACCACGAGTGGGCCGAGACGCAGGACGACGTGCTGCGCCGCCGGACGACGCTGACCATCCGCGGCCTGGCCACGGACGAGGTCCGCGCGAAGGTCCAGGACCTGCTCGACGGGAAGTAGGGCCGCCGGAGGCGGTCTCCGCCGGCCGGACGGCCCCGCGCGGCCCAAGGGGCGCCTCCCCGCACGGAGGCGCCCCTTCCGCCTCGGCGGACCCGCCCCGCCGCGCGCCGCGTCCACCGGCCGCCGGGGCCGGACGAGTTGCCCCCGGCGCCGCGTGGGCGGCGGGGTGTCCGGAGGCGGTGCACGGGGCAGTGATCCGTTCACTCCCCCGTGCAAGGGGGCTGCGGGCGTCCCCTCGGCACGCCGTAAGGTTGGGGGGTACGCGAGGGCACGTCGGAAGGAGGCGCTGGGTGATCGAGCTCGAGGGGGTTCCCGAGCTGATCGACCCGGTCATGGTGGCCGCGTTCGAGGGCTGGAACGATGCCGGTGACGCCGCCTCCGCCGCGGTCGCGCACCTGGACAGGGAGTGGAAGGGCGAGGTCTTCGCGGCGCTGGACGCCGAGGACTACTACGACTTCCAGGTGAACCGCCCCACGGTGTTCATGGACGGCGGGGTCCGCAAGATCACCTGGCCGACGACCCGGCTCTCGGTGGTCCGCGTCGGCGGTGACAAGCCGCGCGACCTCGTCCTCGTCCGTGGCATCGAGCCGTCCATGCGCTGGCGCTCGTTCTGCAACGAACTGCTCGGCTTCGCCCACGAACTGGGCGTGGAGCTGGTCGTCGTGCTGGGCGCCCTGCTGGGCGACACCCCGCACACCCGTCCGGTGCCGATCAGCGGGACCACGTCGGACGCCGACCTGGCCCGGCGCATGGGTCTGGAGGAGACCAAGTACGAGGGCCCCACGGGCATCGTCGGCATCCTCCAGGAGGCGTGCACGCACGCGGGCGTACCGGCCGTGTCGCTGTGGGCGGCGGTGCCGCACTACGTGTCGCAGCCGCCCAACCCCAAGGCGACGCTGGCCCTGCTGAACCGTCTGGAGGACCTGATCGACGTGCGCATCCCGCTGGGCGAGCTGCCCGAGGACGCGCGCGCCTGGCAGGTCGGCGTGGACCAGCTGGCCGCGGAGGACAGCGAGGTCGCGGAGTACGTGCAGTCGCTGGAGGAGGCCCGGGACACCGCGGAGCTTCCGGAGGCGTCGGGCGAGGCGATCGCCCGGGAGTTCGAGCGGTACCTGCGGCGCCGGGACGGCGGCTCCGGGCCGGGCGGGCACGCCACGGCGGACGGCGGCGACGGCACGCCCGGCTCCCCCTTCCTGCGGGACAACCCGAGCGGCCGCACCCGCCCGCCGAGGCCGCCGAAGCCGGGCGGGGACGACGAGGAGTCGTCGGAGGAGTGACGGGGCGGGGCGCGCACGCCCCGACCCCGGCGCACCCCGGTTCCGGTCCGCCGCCACGACGTCGTGAAGGGCCGGCCCCACGGGCCGGCCCTTCGGTGTGCGGACGTCCGCGCACCACCGCACACAGGGGCGGGGGCCTCCGCGGACGTCTGCCGCGAAGGCCCCCTCGTCCCTCGTCCGGGCCCTACAGCGCGACGCCCAGCAGTGCGTCCACCGCGCGGGAGACGACGCCGGGCGCGCCGGTGTCCGTGCCGCCGCTCTCCTGCTGGAGGGCGGCCCAGCGGTCGACGGCGTCCAGCGCGGCCGGGGAGTCCAGGTCGTTCGCGAGGGCCTCGCGGATCTCCTCGACGAGCGCCTCCGCGGGCGGGCCGTCGGGCCTGGACACGGCGGCACGCCACCGCTCCAGCCGGGCCACGGCGTCCCGCAGCACCTGGTCGGTCCACTCCCAGTCGGAGCGGTAGTGGTGGGCGAGCAGCGTGAGCCGGACGGCGGCCGGGTCGACGCCGTCGCGGCGCAGCTGCGACACGAAGACCAGGTTGCCCTTGGACTTCGACATCTTCTCGCCGTCGAGGGCGACCATGCCGGCGTGCACGTACGCCTTGGCCATGGGGAACTCACCGGTGAGCACCTGGGCGTGCGAGGCGCCCATCTCGTGGTGCGGGAAGGCCAGGTCGGATCCGCCGCCCTGGACGTCGAAGCCCATGCCGAGGTGGTCGAGGGCGATGGCCACGCACTCGATGTGCCAGCCGGGGCGCCCGCGGCCGAGGGAGCCGCCGTCCCAGCTGGGCTCGCCCTCGCGTGCCGCCATCCACAGCATCGGGTCGAGCGGGTTCTTCTTGCCCGGCCGGTCCGGGTCGCCGCCCCGCTCGGCGGACAGCAGCCGCATGGCGGCCGCGTCGAGGTGGGAGACGCCGCCGAAGTGGGGGTCGGACTCGACGGAGAAGTAGACGTCCCCCTCGAGTTCGTAGGCGGCGCCGGCGTCGCGCAGGCGCTCGACGAGCGGGACGATGCCGGGTATGGCCTCCACGGCGCCTATGTAGTGCTTCGGCGGGAGCATGCGCAGCGCGGTCATGTCCTCGCGGAAGAGGGCGGTCTCCTTCTCGGCGAGGGCGGTCCAGTCGACGCCGTCCCGCTCGGCCCGCTCCAGGAGGGGGTCGTCGACGTCGGTGACGTTCTGGACGTAGTGGACCTGCCGCTTGGTGTCGAGCCACACGCGCTGCACGAGGTCGAACGCGTTGTAGGTCGCCGCGTGCCCCATGTGGGTGGCGTCGTACGGGGTGATGCCGCAGACGTAGATACGGGCGACGGGACCGGGGTCGAGGGTGACGAGGCCGCCGGTCGCGGTGTCGTGGATCCTCAGGTCGCGGCCCTGACCAGGCAGGGCGGGGACCTCGGAAGCGGGCCAGGCATGCATGTCATGAGCCTAACCGGACGGATGTTCCGTCCACGAACCGGACCGGACCGGATGGCCGGTAAGGCGCTCTTGCGCGATACCGGCCGTTGTGCGGGTCGGGCACTACACGGGCGGCCAGGGGATGGCCGGCCACTCCCCGCCCGGTTCCGGGTGCTTCCCGGACTCCAGGAGGGCACCGACACGCGCGCGCGTGGCGTCCAGTTCGGCGGGGGTGATCAGCTCGCCGAGCCGGGCCGCCAGCGGTGCGCCGTCCTCCAGGGCCTCCTGGAGGGCGTCCAGCGCCGCCCGGGCCTCCGCGGTCAGCGGGTCGCCCGCCCAGCCCCACAGGAGCGTGCGCAGCTTGTTCTCGGCGTGGAACGTCACCCCGTGGTCGATGCCGTAGAGCCGCTCACCGGCGGCGGGCAGCAGGTGGCCGCCCTTGCGGTCGGCGTTGTTGACGACGGCGTCCAGGACTGCGAGCCGGCGCAGCCGCTCGTCGTCGGCGTGCACGAGCAGCGCCGTGCGGCCCTCGCCGACCTCGGCGAACGCGACGGCCTTCCAGCCGGGGCCGGGCTCCTCGGCGTCCACCAGGGCGAGCAGTTCCGACTCCGGCACGGCGTCGATCCACAGCTGGACCATGCCCTCGCCGTACGGGCCGTCGCGCAGCACGGTGGGCGGCACGAGGCCCCAGCCGGTCGCCTCGGAGACCTCGTAGGCGGCGACCTCGCGCTGGGCGAGCGTGCCGTCCGGGAAGTCCCACAGGGGGCGCTCCCCCGCCACGGGCTTGTAGATGCAGGCCGCCTCGCGTCCCTCGTGCGCCACCGTGCAGTACAGCGCCGCGTTGGAGGCCTCGCGGATGCGGCCCCGCACGGTCAGCTCGCCCCGGGCGAGCAGCTCGGCGGTCGCCGCGTCGGCGGTCACGCTCCGCGGCGGTATCCGTTCTGGCGCGGACATACGTGTCCTTCCGGGTCGAGCGGGAGGCTGCACAGCGGGCACGGCGGCCGCCCGGCGTTGACGACGTCGAGGGCGCGCTTGGCGAAGGCCCTGGCCTGCGCGCCGGTGAGGCGGACCCGGAGCATCGGGGGGCCGTTCTCCTCGTCCTGGAGGAGCCGTTCCTCGGCCTCGGCCAGGTCCTCCTCGGACTCGGCCTCGATCTCGACCAGGGCCTGCGCCTCGACGATCATGCACTGGTCCTCGCCGTCCCAGGCGAGCGCCATGGTGCCGACCCGGAACTCCTCCTCGACCGGGGTCTCCAGCGGCGCCGTGTCGGCGGCCTCCGCGGGGGCCACGGCGGGTACGACGGTGCTGCCGCCGCTGCGCCGCACGACCTCGTCGAGGAGCTCGTCCATGCGTTCGGCGAGCGCGGCGACCTGGGTCTTCTCCAGTGCCACGCTGGTCACCCGGGAGCCGGCGATGGCCTGGAGGAAGAACGTACGGCGTCCGGGAAGCCCGACCGTGCCGGCCACGAAACGATCCGGTTGGTCGTAGAGGAACACCTGACGGGACACGTCCTGTCTCCATGGGAAGTCGGGGGAAGCGGGAATCGGGGGGCGGTCACTGCTGCGATCGCTTCACCCTACTGCGGCCGACGATCACGGTGCGCCCGCACCACCACCGACCGGGGCGTCGCCCTCCGCGGCCTCCTCGCGCGGCGCCAGGGAGGCGAAGTCCCCGGTGTCGCCGAGGCGGACGAGGAACGGCCGCAGCCGGGTGTAGCGGATCGCGGTGACGGAGCAGGGCTCGACGGAGATGCGCTGGAAGAGGTCGAGGTGAAGGCCGAGTGCCTCCGCTACGAGGGACTTGATGATGTCGCCGTGGGAGCACATGAGGTAGACGGCGTCGGCGCCGTGGTCGCGCTCCACGCGCGCGTTCCACTCGCGTACCGCCTCGGCGGCGCGGGTCTGCATGGCGCGCATCGACTCGCCGCCGGGGAACGCCGCCGCGGAGGGGTGCGCCTGCACGACCTCCATCAGGGGCTCGTCCTTGAGTTCGGCGAGCTTGCGGCCGGACCAGTCGCCGTAGTGGCACTCCCCGATCCGTTCGTCGGTGTGCGCCCGCAGGCCGGGGCGGGCGTCGAGCAGGGGCCGGACCGTCTCCTGACAGCGCTGCAGCGGGCTGACGACGACTTCGGCGAGCGGCAGGCCGGCGAGTCGCCCGGGCAGCGCGGCGGCCTGAGCGGCCCCGCGTTCGTCGAGGGCGACGCCGGGCGTCCAGCCGGCGAGCAGCCCCTCGGTGTTGGCGGTGGAACGTCCGTGCCTAACCAGGATCAGCGTGGGCATGCGGCCAGGGTAGGCGCACCACGCGGTGCGAGGGCGACGGGGTGAGAGGAGACCGCGTTCGGTGATCGTCGACTGTGCCGTCTACCGGGGCGGGCACCGGACGGACGGGCCCGAGGACTTCTCCGACGCGCTCGGCGAGGCGCGGGAGGCGGGCGGCTTCGTGTGGATCGGGCTGCACGAGCCGACGGAGGAGGAGTTCGACCTGGTCACGCAGGAGTTCGGGCTCCACCCCCTGGCCGTGGAGGACGCCCTGAAGGCACACCAGCGGCCCAAGCTGGAGGTGTACGAGGACTCGCTCTTCGCCGTCCTCAAGCCGGTGGTGTACGAGCCGGAGAGCGACGCCGTGTCCACCGACGAGCTCATGCTCTTCCTGGGCGACGGGTTCGTGGTCGTCGTCCGGCACGGCGAGGGCGCTCCGCTGAAGGCGGTGCGACAGCGCCTGGAGCAGGAGCCGGAACTGCTCGGCAAGGGGCCCACCGCCGTGCTGTACGCGATAGCGGACGCCACCGTCGACCACTACCTGGACGTGGCGGTCGAACTGCAGACCGACCTGGAGGAGCTGGAGGCGGAGGTCTTCTCGCCGGACGGCGGCGGCTCGCGGCACACCGCGTCCCGGATCTACAACTTCAAGCGGCAGGTCCTGGAGTTCCGCCGCGCCACCGGGCCGCTGGCACCGCCACTGGCCCGGCTGGCCGGCACGGGGACGTTCGGCACCGGTGTGCCGTTCGTGAACGACAGGGCCCGGCCCTTCTTCCGGGACGTGAGCGACCACCTCACCCGCGTGAACGAGTCGGTGGAGGCCCTGGACCGGCTGGTCTCGGACATCCTGTCGGCGCACCTGGCGCAGACGGGCGTCCGGCAGAACGACGACATGCGGAAGATCTCCGCGTGGGCGGCCATGGCCGCGGTGCCGACGATGCTCGCGGGGGTCTACGGCATGAACTTCGAGCACATGCCGGAACTGCGCTGGGTGTGGGGCTATCCGGTGGTGATCGTCGTGATGGCCGTGCTGGAGGTGCTGCTGTTCCGGACGTTCAAGCGGCGGGGCTGGCTGTAGCGCGGCGCGTGCCGGTCCCTCAGACGGTCTCGGGGGCCGCGGTCGCGGGACCGCCCAGCGCGTTGCGCCGCTCGGGTGTCCGCAGGGTCACCATCCGGCGCCAGCCGACCAGCCGCTCGTAGGCGTACGTCGCGTGGATGCCCGCCGCGAGCAGCGCCGACCTCGTCCGCGACCAGCCGAGCAGACGGCCCATGCGGGCCATCACCGCGAGGCTGACGTCCCGGTGGACGCGGATCTCGGCGTGCGCGCACTCGCGCAGCGTCCGCCGGATGCGGCGGCCGTGTCCGGCGGCGGCGTAGCGCAGCAGTTCCTCGTGGGAGTAGGCGAGGTGGTTGTCCTCGTCGGCCGAGATCACGCGCACGGCCCGCCCCAGGTCGGGATGGTCCGCGAAGTGCTTGAGGAGCATCGCCATCTGCTCGGCCGCGCGCTGCTCGGTGACCCTGCTGTGCGCGAGGTAGGTGATGACGTCCCGCACGGTCAGGGGCCGGTCGGCCGCGAGCTTCTCGTGGGCGAGGCCGATGCCGCGCCGCTCCAGGAGCATGGTGTAGTCGGTGTCGGGGGGCACGTCGACGGGTTCGAGGCCGCGCTTCCTCAGCAGGGCGTTGAAGATCCGCCCGTGTTTGTCCTCGTCCGCGCCGTGCCGGGCGATCTTGGGGGCGAGGGAGCGCTCGCTCTCCGGCACCAGCGCCGCGATGCGCGCGTTCTCCCAGCCGCCCTGCGACTCGCCGCCGGCGGCGATGGAGCAGAAGAGACGGAACGACTCGTCGTTGTCGAGGATCTCCTGGAACAGGCTCTTGGCCGAAAGCATCGCTGGCACCTCTCTGCCTCCGCGGTCCCCGCGAAGAACGAGTCAAGTGCGGGACGCGGAACACGGCAACAGGTGTGACGGGCGAGTCCGCCGAACGAAGGAGGGCGTGCGTGCGAGGGAGGCGTGACCACACGCGCGCGGACGCGTTGGTCCGCGTGGCGGCCGTGGCGGGGAAGACCCCCGAGCCCCCACCACGGCCGCAGGATCCTTCGGGGTGCCGCCGCCCTCAGGTGAGGCCGGCGCGCTCCAGGGCCTCGGTGCCGGCACGGAGCGAGGCGATCCGCTCGTCCAGGGTGAAGCCCGCGGGAGCGAGGGTCAGCGTGGTGACACCGGCGGCGGCGTACGCCTTCATCCGGTCCGCGATCCGGTCGACGCTGCCGAGCAGGGTCGTCCGGTCGATCAGGTCGTGCGGTACGGCCGCGGCGGCGCCCTGCTTGTCGCCGGACAGGTACTTGTCCTGGATCTCGGCGGCCTCGCGCTCGTAGCCCATGCGCTGGGCGAGCTGGTTGTAGAAGTTCTGCTTGCGGCTGCCCATGCCGCCCACGTAGAGCGCGGTGTAGGGGCGGAAGGTGTCGGCGAGCGTGGTGACGTCCTTGTCGTCGCCGAGGGCGAGCGGCAGCGTGGGGACGACGTCGAAGCCGTCGAGGGTCTTCCCGGCCTTCTCGCGTCCGGCGCGCAGGTGCCGGACCGCGGTCTCCTCCAGGTGGTCGGCGGACGGGAAGATGAGCAGGGCGCCGTCGGCGATCTCGCCGGTCTGCTCGAGGTTCTTCGGGCCGATCGCGGCGATGTACAGCGGGATGTGCTCGCGCTGCGGGTGCACGGTCAGCTTGATCGGCTTGCCGGGGCCGCCGGGCAGCGGCAGCGTCCAGTGCTGCCCCTCGTACGACAGCCGCTCCCGGGTCATCGCCTTGCGCACGATCTCGACGTACTCGCGGGTGCGGGCGAGCGGCTTGTCGAACTTCACGCCGTACCAGCCCTCGGACACCTGCGGTCCGGAGACGCCGAGGCCGAGGCGGAAGCGGCCACCGGAGAGGGAGTCGAGGGTGGCGGCCGTCATCGCGGTCATGGCCGGCTGGCGGGCGGGGATCTGGAAGATGGCCGAGCCGACGTCGATGCGTTCGGTCTGCGCGGCGACCCAGGTGAGCACCGTCGCGGCGTCCGAGCCGTAGGCCTCGGCGGCCCAGCACACGGCGTAGCCGAGCCGGTCGGCCTCCTTGGCGACGGCCAGGTTGTCCGCGTCCATTCCGGCACCCCAGTAGCCGAGGTTGATCCCGAGCTGCATGGCCGATTCCCCTTACCGATCAGTAACGTCTGTGGTGCCCCGACCCTAGCGCGCATATCCGGTCGTCCACAGGCCCCCACGGCACAAGCCGTGGCCAGTAATGTCGGCGTTCATGGAGCAGAGGCATCTCGGCCGCACCGGCCTGCGCGTGTCCCGCATCGGGCTGGGCACCCTCACCTGGGGCAGGGACACCGACGAGCACGACGCGGCGGACCTTCTGAAGACCTTCTGGGAAGCGGGCGGGACGCTCGTCGACACCGCGGACGTGTACGGCGACGGAGAGGCCGAGTACCTCCTCGGCCGGCTCATGGAGGGCCTGGTGCCGCGCCGGGACCTGGTGATCTCGACCAAGGCGGGCAGCGTCCCGGACCCCGACCGCCGTTTCGACGGCTCGCGCGGCCACCTGCTCTCCGCGCTGGACGCCTCCCTCGCCCGGCTCGGCACGGACCACGTCGACGTGTGGCACCTGCACGCCTTCGACCCGCACACGCCGCTGGAGGAGACGCTGCACGCCCTCGACGTGGCGGTCGGCAGCGGCCGCGCCCGTTACGCCGGGGTCTCCGGCTTCTGCGGCTGGCAGCTCGCCAAGGCGGCGACCTGGCAGCTGGCGGCGCCGGGCGTGCGCACCCGGCTGGCGAGCACGCAGATGGAGTACTCGCTGCTGCAGCGCGGCGTCGAGCGCGAGGTGCTGCCGGCCGCCCTGGACCTGGGCATCGGTCTGCTGCCCTCCTCGCCGCTGGGCCGGGGGGTCCTCACGGGCAAGTACCGCAAGGACGCGGTCCCGCCGGGCTCCCGGGGCGCCTCGGAGCACCTGGCCCCCTTCGTCGAGCCCTACCTCGACGACGCGGCCGGTCACATCGTGGACGCGGTGGCGACGGCGGCGGACGGGCTCGCGGTGACCCCGCTCCAGGTCGCCCTGGCCTGGGTCCGGGACCGGCCCGGGGTGGTCGCCCCGATCATCGGCCCGCGCAACGCGCAGCAGCTCACGGCGGCGTTGTCAGTGGAGGCCCTTAGTCTTCCTGACGAGATCCGCCGGGCGCTCGACGACGTGTCGGCGCCCGTGCACCGCTATCCCGATCACGACTGGAGCACGCTGTGAGCACGCAGCCCGAACCCGCCGAGGACACCGCGGACGCCGTGGACGCCGAGCCGGGAACGCCGGGCGCCGCGCAGGAGGCCGAGCGGAGCGACGCCGCGGACGGGGCCCCGTCCGGCGGTGGGGCCGCCGACGCGGAGGCTGCCGGGGAACCGCGGGCCGGGGAGCCCGACGACACCGATGCCGAGGGGACCGCCGGGGAGGGCGGGTCGCCGGCCGCCGAGGACGCGCAGGGGGCCGGGGACGGCGCCGGTACGGCGGGTGAGGACGCGGCGGCCCGGCTCTCCGAGGCCGAGGCCGAGCTGGCCGCCCAGCGGCTGGAGCGGGAGCGGATCGAGCGGCGCAAGGCCGAGAAGCGGCAGCCGATCGACAGCGGTGGCAAGCTCAGCGGCACGGCGGCCGAGCTGCTCGCCGCCGTGCCGC
>NZ_BDJC01000047.1 GCF_002005565.1 Streptomyces sp. JHA26
GGCACGCACACCGGGGACCGCCGCCGCGAGGGCCTGCGCGGCGTCCACGGCGGCCTGTCGCGCGGCGGCCTCGGCGGCCTCGTCCGCGGCCTGGTCCGGCGTCTCGCCCCTGGCGTCCCGCCGGGCCCTCTCCGCCCGCTCGGCCCGCTCCTGGGCGTCCCGGGAGTGCTCCAGCAGCCCGCGCAGCACGGAGGCCTGGGCGAGGACGGCCATGGCGGCGGCGTAGGGGTCCCCGACCGTCTCCCGGCGCAGCTCGGCGAACTCCGGTGACTCCGTCAGCGCCGTGAGGGCCTGGTGGTTGACCAGCCGGGAGACGGACATCTCCGTGCGGCCGCGCAGGCGCGGGCGGGCCTGGTAGGCGGCCAGGAACGCGTCGGTCAGGAGGTCGGCGGCGTGTTCGTGGCGCTCGGTCAGCTCCGCGGTCAGCTCCCGCAGTCCGGCCGACTGCTCGTAGGTGTCGCGCCAGGTGAGCCGGTCGAAGCGGTCCGCGACCACGGCCGAGGTGTGCTTCCCGGAAGCGGTGGCCGCCCGGTGCGGTCGTGCCCCGGCCCCGCCCGCCGGTCCGCCGGGTCCGCTCGGTGCCGTTCCCATGGTCCCGTCCGTCCCGCTGCTCAGAGCCGGTCCTGCACCGTGCTCGCGTCCACGCCGAGGGCCTCGGTGAGGACGCGGGCGCGGACGGCACGCCAGCGGCCGGTGACCCGGTCGATGGTGGCGGTGGAGCGGCCCGCGCCCGCCGCCTCCCCGCGCAGCTCCTCCAGCCGCTTCCCCGCCGTGGCGAGCCTGTTGTGGGCCTTCTTGATGACCCACTCGCTCAGCGCCTCGCGGGACTGCCCGGCCATCGCGTCCAGCTGGACCTCCAGCTCCTCGACGACGTCGGCCAGGTCGAGCGCCTCCTTGGCGTCCGGGTTGACCAGCTGCAGCACCTCGCGCTCGACGACCGGGCGCTGGGCGGGGGAGTCCCACAGCACGTGGGTCAGCACCGACAGGTCCCTCGCGGCGACCTCCGGACGGCCGTCGAGGAACGCGGAGGCCTGGAGCAGGCCCACCGCCTGCCGCCACCGGCGGTCCGAGGCGACGAGCTCCTTGCGGCGCAGGGCGGCCCGCAGCGTGCACACCGCGTCCACGATCGCGTCGGGGACCTCCACGGCCGGGACGGCCTCGGTCACGGCGTGCTGCAGGGCGGCCAGCTCCACCGTGGTCCGCCGCGGGGCCGCCGGGCGGGCGACGGCGGAGCGGACCAGCGCGGCGAAGTTCGAGGGGTCCTCCAGGTACCTCACCTCGATCCGCACCAGCAGCCGGTCGTAGATCGCGGCCGAGTCCTCTCCCCCGGGCAGCTCGTTGCTCGCCGTGATGGCGCCGATCAGCGGGCAGCGGATCGGCTCGCCGCCGTTCTCCGGGTGGTAGATCCGCTCGTTGAGGTAGCCCAGCGTCTCGTTCAGCGCGGCCGTGGAGCACTTGAAGATCTCGTCGATGAACGCGATGTGCGCGGTCGTGGCGCGGCCGTCGTAGACCTGGCGGTACTCGCCCCGGGCCAGCGCGGCGACGTCGATGGGACCGAACATCCTCGTCGGCGCGGTGAACTTCGACAGGAGGATCTCCCAGTAGGACGCCCCCTCGACCCTGCCCGTGAGCTCGCGGGCCATCTCGGACTTCGCCGTTCCGGGCGGGCCGAGCACCAGCGAGTGCTGTCCGGCCAGCAGCGTCACCACCAGCGTCCGCACCACGTCGGCCCGCTCGTAGAAACGGTCCGACAGCTCGTCGCCGATCGCCCGCAGCCTCCGGGCCGTGTCCTGCGCGTCCTCCATGGTCGACTCCCTTGCCTCCGGCACCCCGATGGGCCGACGAGACGGCCCCGCCCCCCGAGGTCACGACGCGGTGACAACGTAGCCGAGGCGATCGCCACGGTGCCGGGCCACCCCCCGTCCCCGTATCGGAACCGGGGACCGGGGTGTTTGACGCGGGCGCGCGGGGGCAGGCGCAGTTCCAGTGCTTCGGACAGGAGGCACGTCCGTGGGAGCCGCACGACGCCGCCGCGGACGCGTCCGTCCTGTTCCCGGACGCCCTCCCACGGTGACCGCCCGAACCCAGGGCCGTGTCGTCGCACCGCCGGCGCCCGTCCCGCGCCACGGAGAGCTCCGCGAGCCCCGGCGCCGGCCGGGCACCCGCCCGGCGGGACGACAGGACCCCGCACTCCGAAGGAGTTGCGACGCACCATGCCGATCCAAGCCGCCGCGAAGCACCCGCACGACGACGCCCCCGACACCGCGGACGCCTTCCACCGTCTGACCACCCTTCCCGAGGGCCCGGAGCGCGACGCGGTCCGGGACCGGATCGTCGAGGCCTGGCTGCCCATGGCCGAACGGCTCGCGGGACGCTTCCGCAGCCGCGGCGAGAGCTACGAGGACCTGCGCCAGGTCGCGGCCCTCGGTCTCGTCAAGGCCGTCGACCGGTACGACCCCGCCCGCGGAAGCGCCTTCGAGAGCTACGCCGTACCCACCGTCACCGGTGAGATCAAGCGCCACTTCCGTGACCACATGTGGACCCTGCACGTGCCGCGCCGGGTCCAGGAACTCCGCAACCGCGTCCGCTCCGCCGGGCAGGAGCTGTCCCAGACCACGCCCGGCCACAGGCCCACCGTCGCCGAGATCGCCGCACACGCCGATCTGAGCGAGGAGGACGTCCGGGTGGGCATGGAGGCCCTGGAGAGCTTCACGGCCCTGTCCCTGGACGCCGAGGTCTCCGGCAGCGACGACGGCTACTCGCTCGTCGACGGCCTCGGCGCCTCCGATCCGGCCCTCGACACCGTCGTCGACCGCGAGGCCGTCAGGGAACGGCTGGCCGCCCTGCCCGAGCGGGAGCGCGCCATCCTCTACATGCGGTTCTTCGACGACATGACCCAGAGCCGCATCGCCGAGCAGCTCGGCATCTCCCAGATGCACGTCTCCCGGCTGATCAGCCGGAGCTGCGACCGGGTGCGGGAACAGGTGCTGCGGGATCCGGCGGCCTGACCCGGCGGCGCGGCGGGCGTCCGAACCCGTCCCTCACCCACACGGGCGCCCCGGTCCCGCGAACGGCGCAGGGCGGCGCGCGCCGCCGGGCCGGGCGGGCTGTGATGGCCGGGGGCGCGAGTGCCGTGCCCCCGCAGCCGTCGCTCGAAGGAGCCCGAACCCATGCGCCGCACCACCCGTGTCCTGTCCGCCGCCGTACTCTCCGGTGCCGCCCTGGGCGTCTTCGCCGGGTCCGGCTCGGCGGACCCGGGCGGCACCCCGCGGCCGGCCGGCGCCGGTGGACCGGCCGCCGAGGTCAGTCCGGCCGACGCCGGTCCGGGCGACACCGTCACCGTCTCGGTCACCTGCGACCCGGCCGGCGGGGCCGCGCCGGACACCCTCGACGCGGTCTCGCCGGCCTTCGACGGGGGCACCGTCGCGCTGCTGAAGGTGGCGGGCGCGGACGGCGGGACCTCCCGGACCGCCTATCGCGGCACCGCGCGCATAGCCCCCGCCGGGGAACTGGAGGCCGACCCGGACGCGGCGGGCCCCGCCTCGCCGTGGACCGTCGACGGCACCTGCCCGGCGTCGTCCGGCGGTGGGGGCAGGCCCTGGAGCGCGGCGATGACGGTGTCCTCCCCGGCGAGCGGCGGCGCCGAACCCGGCCGGTCCCCGGGGAACGCCGCCCCCGAGCCCTCCTGCCGTCCGTCCACCGGGCCCCGCGACGAACCCGCCGTGCCGCGCGAGGCGCCGGTCGTGCCGCGTGAGGAACCCGTCGTCCCCGACGGCGAGCCGACGGCACGTGACGAGACCGCGCCGTATGCCGAGCCCGCCGCCCCGGGCGACGAGGCGGTACCGGACGAGGCGGCCCCGGGCGACGGGTCCGCCCTCGACGGGGAAACCGTCCCGGGCGACGGGTCCGTCCCCGGCGGGGAAACCGTCCCGAACGACGAGGCCGTCCCCGACGACCAGTCCGCCCTCTCCGGCCGGGCCGCCCCCGACGACCAGTCCGCCCTCTCCGGCCGGGTCACCTCCTACGACCGGTCCGCCCTCCCCGGCCGGGCCGCTCCCGCCGGCCACTCCGCCACGCACGGTGTGCCCTGCACGACCAGGCCGCCGTGCCCCGGGCCCACGGCGTGGGACGCGTCCTGCGGCGGCGGGAAGGCGGAGCACGGGGTGCAGGCCGGTACGGGAGGGTCCCTCACCGACTCCGTGCCCGCCCTGGCCGCCGGCGGCGTCCTGATCGCGGGCGCGTTCGGCGGGGCCGCGTACCGGCTGCGGCTGCGGCTGCGCAGGGGGACCCGGGCCCACTGACCCGCCCCGGCCGGGGTGATCGACGCGACGCGGGCCGGAGCCATGACCGGGCGGCCCGATGGGTACTCGGTGCACGACCGGAGCACGAGGAAGGAACCGGACCGTGGCCCGGCGGTGACACGACCCGGCACGACGGAGGCACCCATGCGGCGGACGGACCCCGAGGACGACGCCCCCGAACGCCACGCGGCGCCCGGGGCCGGGAGCCCCGTCGGCCGCGTGCCCGGGGACGACGACCCCGAAGGCCACGGCACCGTCCGCCAGGGCCCGCACCTTCCCGAGGACGGGCTGCCCGTGCTGCCCGAGCTGTCCGCCGTCCTCGCCGCCTCCGCGGGCCGCGCCCACGAGGAACCCGCCGGTGGCGCCCCGGCCCTGCTGGACGCCGCCTGCGGCTACTGGAACCGGCGCGGACTGCCCACCGACCCGGGCCACGTGGCCGCCGCCCCCGGCGCGGGCGCCCTGCTGCTCGCGCTGACCGCCGCGCTCGGCGGCGACGTCCTCGTACCGCGTCCCTGCGCCGCCTGGTGGGCACCGTACGCACGGCTGCTGGGCAGACCCGTCTTCCACGTCCCCACCCCCGCCGAGTCCGGTGGCGTCCCCGATCCGTACGCCCTCCTGGAGACCGTGCGCCGCGTCCGCGCCGAGGGCGGCGACCCGCGCCTGCTCGTGCTCTCCGTCGCCGACGACCCCACCGGCACCGTCGCGCCGCCCGAGCTGATGCACGAGACCGTCGAGGCCGCCGTCGGCGAGGGACTGCACCTGGCCGACGACGAGACCTGGCGCGACACCCTGCACGACCCGCACGCCACCGTGCTGCTCAGCCCCGCCGAGATGCTGCCCGACCACGTCACCGTCGTCACCGACCTGGCCGGCGCGCTGCTGCCGCCGGGCTGGCCGGCCGCGGTCGCCCGCTTCCCCGCGTCCGCCGCCGGGAACGGCCTGCACGCGCGCGTGCTCGACGTGCTCACCGCGCTCGGCGCCCGCATCGCCGCGCCCCTGACCGCCGCGGCCGGGTACGTGCTCACCGAACCCGAGTCGGTCACGGCCCGCCGGTCGGCAGCCGTACGCCTGCACGCGCGCGTGGCCGCCGCCGTGCACGCCGCCGTCGTCGCCGCGGGCGCCACCGCCCGGCCCCCGCAGGCCGGGCGCCACCTGTACGCCGACCTCGGCCCGCTGCGCGACGCGCTCGGCGCCCGGGGAGTCGGCGACGCCCAGGAACTGGAGGACTTCCTCACCGCCCGGCTCGGCATGCCCGCTCCCGGCGGCCACCGCTTCGGCGACGACCTCCTCGCCCTGCGCGTCCGGCTGTCCACCGGCCCGTTGCTGGGGGACACCGACGAGCGGCGCGCGGAATGCCTCGCCGCACCCGACCCGTTGGAACTTCCGCACGTGCACGCCGCGTTGACCGGTCTGAAGTCGGTCTTCGGCGATCTCTGTGACGCTCAGCGATGGGAGCCTCCTCGATGACGCAGCAGCCCCGGTCGACCGCGAGCACCACCACGCCCGTCCAGGACCAGGACACCCGCGCTCCCTCGGCCACGGCCGCCCCCTCCCCACCGCTCGCCGAGCCCCGGCCGCTGGCCGAACGCCGGGTGTGGCCGCGGACCTTCCACGACCGGCTGACCGCACCGCTGCCCGGTCTGAAGGCCTTCGCCAGATTCGCCCGCGAGGGCGCGGTCAGACCCGGCCCCGAGGGCCTCGCCGACATCCCCAGGCTGCCGTACGCCCCCGGCCCGCCGCCCCGCGTGGACGCCCGCACCGTCGCGGTGACCTGGGTGGGACACGCCAGCTGGGTGGTGAGCATCGGCGGGCTCACCGTGCTCACCGACCCGGTCTGGTCCCGCCGCATCATCGGCACCCCCGCCCGCATCACCCCCGTCGGCGTCGCCTGGAACGACCTGCCGCGGGTCGACGCGGTCGTCATCAGCCACAACCACTACGACCACCTGGACGCCCCGACGCTGCGCCGGCTCCCGCGCGACACCCCGGTGTTCGTCCCGGCCGGGCTCGGCCGCTGGTTCCACCGGCGCCGGTTCACCCGCGTCACCGAGCTGGACTGGTGGGAGGGGGCTCTGCTGGACGGGGTCCGCTTCGACTTCGTGCCGGCCCACCACTGGTCCAAGCGCAGCCTCACCGACACCTGCCGCACCCTGTGGGGCGGCTGGGTCCTCACCGGCCCCGACGGCCGGTGCGTGTACTTCGCCGGCGACACCGGGTACGGCCACTGGTTCTCCCGCATCGGCCGCCGCCACCCCGGCATCGACCTCGCGCTGCTCCCCATCGGCGCCTACGACCCGCGCTGGTGGCTCAGCGACGTGCACTGCGACCCGGAGGAGGCGGTCCGGGCCGCCCGGGACCTGGGGGCCCGGCGGATGGCGCCGATGCACTGGGGCACCTTCGTGCTGTCGGCCGAACCGGTCATGGAACCGCTCACCCGCGTACGCGCCGCGTGGGAGCGGGCGGGCCTGCCGCGGGAGGACCTGTGGGACCTGCCCGTCGGCGGCTCCCGCGTGCTGGACGACGAGTGACTCCCGCGTGCCGGACGGCGAGTGACTCCGGCGTGCCGGACGGCGAGCCGGCGCCAGGCGTAGGGGCCGCGTTCCGCCGTCCCTACGCCTTCGCCGGCCCCCGCAGCCGGCGCCAGGCGCTCGGTGCCGCGCCCACCAGCACGGTGAGCGCGATCGCCGCAGCCACGCCCTCCCACGGCTCGCTGAACAGCGAGCCGCTCAGGATCCCGATCAGCTGGTACGTCACCGCCCAGGCCACACAGGCCGGCAGGTTGCCCCGGGCGAAGCGGCGCGAGGGCCACTCGGCCAGCAGGCAGGCCAGCATCACCGGGATCCGGCCGGCCGGCACCAGCCGGGACAGCACGAGCACCGCGACGTCGTGCTCGGCGAGCTTCTCCCGCGCCTGCTCCAGCCGGTCCTCGGGCGCCCGGGACCGGATCACCTCCAGCCAGCGCGACCCGTTCTTCGAACCGACCCCGCGCCGCCCCAGCCAGTACAGCGCCATGTCCCCGCAGAACGCGGCCAGCGATGCCGTCACGAACACCATCAGCAGCGAGAACGGCAGCGTCTGGTGCATCGCCACCACCGCCGCCGAACTCACCAGCACGCCCGTCGGCACCACCGGCACCAGCGCCCCGATCAGCACCAGCAGGAACAACGACGGATAACCCAGCGCCTGCTGGGTCGGTTCGGTCGGGATGCTCGTCACGGCGGTGCCCAGCAAGGTCACCTCGAGGCCCCCACCCGCACGCTCTCGCCGTGCCCCAGCCGGTGCACCACCACGTCCGGCGCGCGCAGCGCCGACAGGCGCACGAACTCGTCGCCCGGCGTGTGGAACTCGTGGGGGCGCACGGCGTCCATCCCGATCGGCCAGTACGTGCCGTAGTGCACCGGCACCGCCGTGGACGGCGCCAGCCGGGCCAGCGCCTCGGCGGCCCGCCCCGCGTCCAGGTGGTCGGGCCCCAGGTACGGCCCCCAGCCGCCGACCGGCAGCAGCGCCGCGTCGACGGGCCCGACCTCCTTCTCCATCCCGTCGAACAGGCCGGTGTCCCCGGCGAAGTACGTGCGGCCCTCGCCCTCGACCACGTAACCGAGCGCGGGGGAGCGGTGCGGGCCGAGCGGCAGCCGCCGCCCGTCGTGCCGCGCGGGCACCACGCGTACGCGCAGGTCACCGACCGTCGTCTCGTCACCGGGCGCCACCTCGGTCAGCCGCAGGTGCCCGAGCCGGCGCAGCCCCGGCACCGCCCGTCGCGCGCCCCGGGGCACGAGCAGGCGCGTGCCCGGCGCGAGCCGCGCGAGCGACGGCACGTGCAGGTGGTCGGCGTGCAGGTGGGACACCAGCGTCACGTCCGCGCGCCAGGCGTCCGGCGGGGGCACCGGGCCCCGCCGGCGGCGCAGGTGGGCGAGCCGGCGGACGAACAGCGGGTCGGTGAGCACACGTATGTCCGAGTCCTCGACCGTGCAGGTGGCGTGACCCCACCACGTGAGCTCCACCGGCACCTCTTTGCCTCCTTCGCGCGACTCCCCGAAGCCTACGTCCAGGAGTAGGGTCGGCGGCGAAAACGGGAGGTGAGGGGGACACCGTGAGGACGTTACGGGTGACGGCGATCGCGAGTCTGACGCCACTGGAACGGCTGGACGACGATCCGTTCCTCGTCGACTCCCGCAGCCAGCACGCCATGTGCGCACGCTGGGCCGCCGAGCAGGGGTACGTCGTCACCCGGGAACTGCTGGTCAGCGGGTTGCGACCCGACCACGACGCGCTGTGGGACGACGTGCGCCCCGGGCAGGACCTGTTCGTGGCGCCCAGCCACCGGGTGCTGCGGAGCGCGCTGTCGTCCGTGGAGGAGTTCACCGCGGAGTGCGCGCGGCGCGGGGTGCGGGTGGAGACCGTCGGGCACGAGGAGCCGTCGTACGACGCCCGGATGAAGGCGTGCGTGCACCGCAGGCTGTCGATGCCGACGGCCGGGTACGACGGCCGCTGACCACCGGCCCGCCGGGAGACCGGGCGTGTCCCGGGTGAACGGGGCCAGGGGGGACAAAAAGGCGTTCCGGAGCGTTGTGGCAGGGTGGGGAGGGCCCGCGCGGACGACGGGCCGGGACGTGAGGTGTGCGGAGCGTGGGTGGAGGGCGTTGGCGCCGGGGCGCCAGTCAGATCGGGCGCAGCATCGCCGTGTGGGCCGTCTCCACGGTGACCATGCTGGTGCTCGCCGGGATCCTCCCGGACTTCCGGCTCCAGTCCCCCGACGGTGACAGCGCGACCGACATCGCCGTCACCGCCGCGGTCGGCGCCGGTGCCTTCGGCTTGTTGTCGGCCCTGGTGTGGCCGCTGCTGGTCCGGCTGCTGCTGCTGGTGCCCGCGCTGGTCCTCGGGCTGCTGGTCTTCTTCCTCAACGGCGGACTGCTGCTCCTCGCGCTGGACGTGAACCCGACCGCGCGCGGCGGCGTCGCCCCGGAGACCGCCGTGGTGGTGGCCGCCGTGATGTCCGCCGTGGCCTCGGCCACCGGGGGTGCCCTGGCCGTGCGCGACGACGACGCCTACCGGCGCCGGCTCTACCGGCTCGCCGACCGCCGCCGCAGATCCGGCCCGCCCTGCCCGACCGGCCCCGGCACCGTCTTCCTGCAACTGGACGGCGTCGGCCACGACGTGCTGCTGGACGCGGTCGACGGGGGCCTGATGCCCACCGTCGCCCGCTGGCTCGGCCGCGACGGCTCCTCCGCGACCCACCGGCTCGCCCCGTGGCGCACCGACTGGTCCAGCCAGACCGGCGCCAGCCAGCTCGGCATCCTGCACGGCAGCAACCACGACGTCCCGGCGTTCCGGTGGTACGAGAAGGACAGCGGCGAGGTGGTCGTCTGCAACCGCCCCACCAGCGCCGCCGACCTCCAGCGGCGGGCCATCGAGCGCACCGGCGACGGCGGACTGCTCACCTTCGACGGCGCCAGCCGCGGCAACCTGTTCAGCGGCGGCGCCGACGAACAGGCCCTCGTGCTGTCCATAGCCACCCGCCGCCGCAGCCGGGAGAACCGCTCCCGGTCCGGCTACTTCGCCTACTTCTCCGACCCGGCCAACGCGGTCCGCACCGCCCTGTCCTTCGTCGCCGAGGTGTGCCGGGAGATCGGCCAGTCCACCCGCGCCCGCGTCCACAAGGTCCGCCCCCGCGTCTCCCGCGGCGGCCTCTACCCCTTCGTCCGGGCCTTCGCGACCGTCGTCGAGCGGGACGTCGTCGTCGCCGCCGTGATGGGCGACATGCTCGCCGGACGCACCGCCGTCTACGCCGACCTGGTCGCCTACGACGAGGTCGCGCACCACTCGGGACCGCGCAGCCGGGACGCCGCGAAGGTCCTCCAGCGGCTCGACCGGTCCCTCGCGCTGATCGAGAAGGTCGCCGAGCACGCACCCCGCCGGTACCGGATCGTGGTCCTGTCCGACCACGGCCAGAGCCCCGGCGAGACCTTCCGCTCCCGTTACGGCCTCACCCTCGCCGACCTGGTGCGGGCCGGCTGCGGACTGCCCGTGCCGCGCCGGGCGCGGCGCACCCGCAGCGGCGCCGAGGCGCGCACCGCCGTCCGGGCCGCCCTGCACCGGCCCGTCGAGGAGGGCGAGGAGCGGCGCCGGCCCGCCGACCGCCACTCGGAGCCGGTCGTGCTGGCCTCCGGCAACCTCGGCCTCGTCTCCTTCCCGGACGTGCCGCACCGGATGAGCCGCGAGGAGATCGACGCCCGCCACCCGGCGCTGCTGCCCACCCTCGCCAACCACCCCGGCATCGGCTTCCTGCTGGTGCGCAGCGAGGAGCACGGCGGTGTGGTCCTCGGCGCGCGCGGCGCGGAGATGCCCCTGGACCGGCTCGACGAGGACCCCGGCCCGCTCGCGCCGTTCGGCCCCGGAGCCGCGGACGCCGTGCGCCGCACGCACTCCTTCCCGCACACCGCCGACATCATGGTCAACTCCTCCCACGACCCGGCCGACGGCGAGGTCCTCGCCTTCGAGGAGCAGATCGGCTCCCACGGCGGGCTCGGCGGCGCCCAGTCGCGGGCCTTCCTGCTGTCGCCCGTCGTCCTGTCCGCGCCGGCCGGCGACGGGACGGACATCGTCGGCGCCGAGCAGGTCCACCGGGTGCTGCGCCGCTGGCTGCGCGAGTCGAACGGCCCGCAGGTCCCCGTGGACGATTCCCGGTCCACGAGCCGGGACGGCGCACCTTTTGCGGTCCCCGAGGGGCTCGCGCAGGACAAAATCGCCTGATTTGGCACTGTACGCGTGGATGCCGGACCATGGGCGAGGCCCCGGCGATCCCGGGCACTCGTTCCAAGGAAGGCGTTCCACCCCATGCACGTCACCGGGACCGTCCCCCCACCGGCTCCGGACCAGCGGGAGACCCCCGCGGCCCCCACCCCGGAACCCGGCACCACCCGGCACGCCCGCCGCTTCGGGCTGCCCGTCGCCACCGCCCTGGTCATGGGCAACATCATCGGCGGCGGCATCTTCCTGCTCCCGGCCTCGGTCGCGCCCTTCGGCACGATCAGCCTGCTCGCCTTCGGCGTCCTGACCGTCGGCGCGATCACCCTCGCCCTGGTCTTCGGCCGGCTCGCCGCCCGCGACCCCCGCACCGGCGGCCCCTACGTCTACGCCCGCGGGGCCTTCGGCGACTTCGCCGGCTTCCTCGCCGCCTGGGCGTACTGGATCACCACCTGGGTGTCCAACGCGGCGCTCGCCGTCGCCGCCGTCGGCTACCTCGACGTCCTGATCCCGGTGAACGACCACCGCTGGACCGCGTGCCTGGCCGCGCTCGTCCTCCAGTGGCTGCCGGCGCTCGCCAACTTCGCCGGCACCCGCTACGTGGGCGCCGTCCAGCTGGTGTCCACGGTGCTGAAGTTCGCGCCGCTGCTGCTCGTCGCGATCGGCGGACTGTTCTTCTTCGACCCGGACAACCTCGGCCCGTTCAACGCGACCGGCGGCAGCGGCATCGGCGCGGTCTCCGCCGCCGCCGCGATCCTGCTCTTCTCCTACCTCGGCGTGGAGTCCGCCGCGGTCAGCGCGGGCGAGGTCAAGAACCCGCGCCGCACGGTCGGCCGGGCCACGGTCATCGGCACCTGCGGCGCGGCCCTCGTCTACCTGCTCGGCACCCTCTCCGTCTTCGGCACCGTCGCCCACGACCGCCTGGTCGACAGCTCCGCCCCCTTCTCCGACGCCGTGAACGCCATGTTCGGCGGCGCCTGGGGCGGCTGGGCCGTCGCGGTCGCCGCCCTGGTGTCGATGACCGGCTGCCTCAACGGCTGGACGCTGCTGAGCGCCCAGACCCCGTACGCCGCCGCGAAGGACGGCCTGTTCCCGGCCGTGTTCGCCCGCAAGCGGCGCGGTGTCCCCACCGTCGGCGTCGGCGTCACCGTCGTCCTCGCCTCCCTCCTCACCGTCTACAACTACACGTCCGGCTCGGCGAAGATCTTCGAGGTCCTGGTCCTCGTCACCACCTTCACCGCGGCCGTGCCCTACCTGCTGGCCACCGCCGCGCAGCTCTTCCACCTGGTCTCCGGGCAGCGCGAGCGCGTGAACCGCGCCCGGCTGGTGCGCGACGCCGTGATCGCCTCCGTGGCGGCCGCGTTCTCCCTGTGGCTGGTCGCCGGCGCCGGTTACGCGGCCGTCTACCAGGGCGTGCTGTTCCTGTTCGCGGGCGTACTGGTCTACGCGGTGATGGCGGCCCGGCGGCAGCGGACCCCGGAGGGGGAGCGGTCTTCCGGGTGAGCCGGGCCGGAGTGTGATCGGATGGGGGCGGGAACCCGGACACGGGCTTCCCACCGCCCCTGTACAGCAAGAGCATTCGAGAGGATCCGCCGTGGCAACCACGCGCTCCGCACACACCGTCTGGGAAGGCAGCCTGACCGAGGGAAGCGGTGTCGTCACCTTCGACTCGTCCGGCATCGGCGAGCAGTCGGTGTCGTGGCCGTCGCGCGCCGAGCAGGCCAACGGGAAGACCAGCCCGGAGGAGCTGATCGCCGCCGCCCACTCCAGCTGCTTCTCCATGGCGCTGTCGCACGGCCTGACCGGCGCCGGCACCCCGCCCGCCAAGCTGACCACCTCGGCCGACGTCACCTTCCAGCCGGGCACGGGCATCACCGGCATCCACCTCACCGTGGAGGGCGACGTCCCCGGCATCGACGAGGAGGCGTTCACCGCCGCCGCCGAGGACGCCAAGAAGAACTGCCCGGTCAGCCAGGCCCTGGCGGGCACGACCATCACCCTGACGGCCAAGCTGGCCTAGGGCCCGCCGTTCGGGTCGGCCGGAGGGAACGACGCCTTCCGGCCGACCCGGGCGGGGGCGGGCGTGCGGTACAGGGAGGGGGCTCAGGGCTTGCGCGCCACCCCCGCGTACACCGGGACGATGCCCTCCGCGTGGACCGCCACGTCCTCGGGGTCCGGCCGCCACCCGATCACCGGGATGACGCCGGGGCCGAGCAGCTCCAGGCCGTCGAAGAACCGCGCGAACTCGGCGAGCGGACGCGGGTGGAACGGCGTGCCGCCGCGGGCGAACAGCGCGGCGGCCCGGCCGACCGCCTCGGGGTTCAGGTCGGGCGTGACCTGGGAGAGGATCAGGTGGCTGCCGGGCGCGAGGACGTCGACGTACCGCTTCAGCAGCCCGTACACGTCGTCGCCGTCGACCGCGTCGTCCAGGTAGTGCGTGAGGGCCACCAGCGACAGGGCGACGGGCCGGTCGAAGTCCAGGCACTCGCCCGCCAGCCGCAGGATGGTGTCCGGGTCCCGGACGTCGGCGTGGACGTACTCGGTGGCGCCCTCCGCCGAGCCGTGCAGCAGCGCCTCGGCGTGCCGGAGCACGATCGGGTCGTTGTCGGCGTACACCACCCGCGCCTCGGGCGCGACGCCCTGGGCCACCTGGTGCAGGTTCGGCTCGGTGGGGATGCCCGTGCCGATGTCGAGGAACTGGCGCACCCCGGCCTCGGCGACCGTACGGACCGCCCGCTGCATGAACCGGCGGTTGGCACGCGCCCCGCGCACCGCCGTGTCGTCCGCGGCGAGGATCCTGCGGGCCAGCTCCTCGTCCACGGGGTAGTTGTCCTTGCCGCCCAGCCACCAGTCGTAGACACGGGCCGGATGCGGCCGGCTGGTGTCGACGGGGGCGGACGCGGCGTCGGGTCCGGTCATGCGGTGTCTTCTCCCTCGGGGGGTGCTGTCGGGCGGCCGGGTCAGTAGTCCTCGCGGTACTCCCGCAGGATCTTCTCGGTGCGCTGGGCGGAGGCGGCACGCGCCGTCATGTGGTCCAGGACCTCCAGGTGCGTGGAGACCTCCTCGCGCGAGTCCAGGTACAGCGCACCGGTCAGGTACTCGGTGAAGACCATGTCGGGCAGCTCCGGCTCGGCGAAGCGGAACAAGGTGAACGGCGCGTACGTCCCCGGGTGCGGACCGTCGTCGAACTCGGCGACCTGCAGCGTCACCCGGTCCCGGGCGGAGAGCTCCAGCAGCCGGTCGAGCTGTTCGCGCATCACCCGGCCGTGGACGCTGACCGGGCGCCGCAGCACCGTCTCGTCCATGATCACCCACAGGTGCGGCGGGTCCGGCCGGTCCAGCAGCCGCTGCCGCTCCATGCGCAGGGACACGTGCCGCTCGACGGCCTCCCGTCCCGAGTTCCCTATCGTCCCGGCGTCCAGGACCGCGCGCGCGTAGTCCTCGGTCTGGAACAGGCCGGGCACGAAGTGCGGTTCGTAGGAGCGGACGATCCGCGCCGCGCCCTCCAGGCTCACGTACAGGCTGAACCAGTCCGGCAGCACGTCGGTGTAGCGCTGCCACCAGCCCGGCCGGTTCGCCTCCTCGGCCAGCGCGACGAACGCCGCGACCTCGTCCTCGGGGACGCCGAACTCCGTCAACAGGATCTGGACGTACGGTATTTTCAGGGCGACCTCGGCCGTCTCCATGCGCCGTACGGTCGCCGGCGCCACCCGGAGCACCTTGGCGGCCTCCTCGCGCCTGAGGCCCGCCGCCTCCCGCAGCTCCTGCAGCCGCCTGCCCAGCACCACCTGACCCACGGTGGGTGCCGCCCGTCGCTCGCTCACGCCACGCCTCCCCAACGCGCCCAAGTCCGCCCGCAGTCTGTCATGTTCCCCTGTCGGTTCCACAAGGGGTGCGAGGGAGGGGAGGGGTCGATTACCCCCCGGGTAATCGACCCCTCCCCTCCCGGACGGGATCGTGGAGACACCGGGGGCCGGACCGGCGCACTCCGGCCCGGCCCCCGGCTCCCCGCAGCCTGTCCGATCCCGACGGAGGATGACTCACCATGTCCACGAACCAGCTCGCCGTACTCGCCCGCACCCTCGAGCCGCAGCTGATGCTCCGCCGCTTCCTGACCCTGGACGCGGCCGTGACCGGCGCCAACGCGCTCGCCTACCTCGCCCTGTCCGGGCCACTGGGCCGCTTCTTGGGGGCCGGGCCCGGGCTGGTGGCCGGTCTCGGCGCGTTCCTGGCCGCGTACGCGACGGCCGTGGGTCTGCTGGCCGCACGCCGGCACCCGCCGGCGCTCGCGGTGCGGGCCGTCGTGGAGGCCAACCTGGCCTGGGCGGCGCTGAGTTTCGCCGCCCTGGCCCTCTGGCTCACGCCCACCACGGCCGGCGCGGTGTGGACCGTGCTCCAGGCGCTCGTCGTCACGGGCTTCGCGCTGCTGCAGCACGCCGCGCTGAGGCAGCGTCAGGAAAGGGACGTGTGAAGGTACTCGACCGTCGCCGGGTCGGCCGGGAGCAGCGTCTCGATGGCCAGCTCGGCGACCGTCACGTCCATCGGTGTGTTGAAGGTGGAGATGGACGAGATGAACGACAGCGTCCGGCCCCCGTGCTCGATGCGCAACGGCAGCGCGAAGTACGGCACCGGCTCGTCCGGCTCCTCGTCGTGGGCGTCGTCCGGCACCGGGTACGCCGCGACCTCCTCGTACAGCGCCCGCAGGGATCGCGAACGGTCCAGGGCGATCTGCCGCCGCATCTGTTCCAGCAGATGACCGCGCCACTCGCGCAGGTTGCGGATGCGCGGCGCCAGGCCCTGCGGGTGCAGCGCCAGCCGCATCGCGTTCGGCCGGGGCGTGAGCAGGTGCCCGGGCAGGCCGTCCATCAGCATCGCGACGCCCTGGTTGGCCGCCAGCACGTCGTACGTCGCGTCGACCACCAGCGCGGGATAGGGCTCGTAGCCCTTGATCAGGCGTTCCATGCCCGCGCGCAGCGCGTCCAGCGCCGGGTCGTCCAGCGGGGTCTCCGGATAGTGCGGGGCGTAGCCCGCCGCCAGCAGCAGCGCGTTGCGCTCCCGCATGGGGACGTCGAGCCGCTCGGCGAGCCGCAGCACCATCTCCTCGCTCGGGCGGGAACGGCCCGTCTCGATGAAGCTGATGTGCCGGGCGGACGAGTCGGCGCGCAGCGCCAGCTCCAGCTGGCTGACCCGCCGCCTGACCCGCCAGGCCCGCAGCAGCGGACCCACGCCCCGGGCGGTGGGGGTGGTACCGGACACGAGTGCGGTCATACGCCGAACGGTAGTCGACCGCGGGCCCGCCCGGCCGGTGCTCCGATCCGGGCCGCGACGGCCCCGCTGTGGCAGGCTGGGAGGGGAACCGAGGACGTACGGGGCCGCCACCCGCGCCCCTGGCAGACGAGGAGCGCAGCCCATGCCCGTCGAACCGCTGTCGCAGAAGGAGATCGAGGAGCGGCTGGCCGAGCTGCCGGGCTGGTCCCTCGACGCCGGTCGCCTCACCCGCGCCTACCGGCTCGCCTCGCACTTCGCGGCCACCGCGATGGTCGTCCACATCGCGCAGGTGCAGGAGGAGCTCGACCACCACTCCGACCTGACCCTCGGCTACAACACGGTGACCCTGGCGGTCAGCACCCACAGCGCGGGCGGCGCCGTCACCGAGAAGGACGTCGAGCTCGCCCGCAGGGTGGAGGAACTGGCCGGGGGTCACGGGGCACACTGACCGTGTGCTCGACTACGACCAGGAAGCGGAACGCTACGACGCCCTGCGCGGCGGCGAACCCCGTGCCGAAGCCGCCGCACGGGCCGTCCTGAGCCTCGTGCCCCCTCGGGCGCGCGGCCTGCTGGACGTCGCCTGCGGCACCGGCATCGTCACCGGCCGGCTCGCGGCCGCGCGGGAGGGGCTGCGCGTGACCGGCGTCGACCTCGCCCCCGCCATGGCCCGCCGCGCCGCCGCCCGGCTCCCCGGCGCCGTCGTGCTGGCCGACAGCCGCCGACTTCCCTTCCGGGACGGCGAGTTCGACGCCGTGAGCAGCGTGTGGCTGCTGCACCTGGCCGGCGGCGTCGAGGACGCGCGCGCCATCGTCGGCGAGTGCGCCCGCGTGCTGCGGCCCGGCGGGGTGTACGTCACGACCGTCGACAAGGGGGCCGCGCACAACGTGGGCAGCGACATCGACGCCGTGCTCGCCGAGCGGCCGCCCAGCACCGCCCACGACGCCGCCGAGGCGGTCGAGTCGTACGCCCGCGCCCACGGCCTGGCACCGGTCGGCGAGGCCCGCTTCACCGGCCACGGCCAGGGCCGCAGCCCCCGGCGCACCATCGCCGACCTGCGGCGCGGCTGGTTCGTCACGCTGCCGCCGGGCGGGGAACTCGCCGAGCGCTTCGCCGAGCGCCTCGCGGCCCTGCCCGACCAGGACCGGCCCCGGCCCGATCCGGTCTTCACCCTCCGCGCGTTCGCGAAACCGTAGCCGGAGGGCGGCAACCCCGCTGTCCCCGGCGGCGACTGGGGGACGGAAAACCGTCCGTCCCCCAGGAGGTCCGCCCCGTGAGCCACCCCCACAAGCACCGCAGACGCCCCCTCGCCCTGGCCGCGGCCCTCGCCGCCGCCGGACTCCTCGGCACCGGCCTGACGACCCTCACCACCGACACCGCGCAGGCCGCCACCGCCCGGCAGGCCGAGGCCCTGGACCGGGGCGTGGTCAGCGTCCACACCGCCGACGGCAACCTGGTCGGCTGGCGCTGGCTCGGCACCGACCCGGACGACGTCGCCTTCAACGTCTACCGGGCCGGCACGAAGGTCAACTCCTCGCCCGTCACCGGCTCCACCACCTACTTCCACGCCGGCGCCCCCGCCCAGGCCGACTACACGGTCCGCGCCGTGGTGAACGGCGTCGAACAGGGCGACTCGGTCCACGCGATCCAGTTCCGGGCCGGCTACAAGGACGTCCCCGTCAGCCCGCCGGCCGGCGGCACGACCCCCGACGGCGTCTCCTACACCTACGAGGCCAACGACGCCTCCGTCGGCGACCTCGACGGCGACGGCGCCCTCGACATCGTCCTCAAGTGGCAGCCCACCAACGCCAAGGACAACTCCCAGGCCGGCTACACCGGCAACACGATCGTCGACGGCGTCAGGCTCGACGGCACACGCCTGTGGCGCGTCGACCTGGGCCGCAACATCCGCTCCGGCGCCCACTACACGCAGTTCCAGGTGTACGACTACGACGGCGACGGCAGGGCCGAGGTCGCCATGAAGACCGCCGACGGAACGAAGGACGGCACCGGCGCGGTCATCGGCAGCTCCTCGGCGGACCACCGCAACTCCTCCGGCTACGTCCTGTCCGGCCCCGAGTACCTGACGATGTTCGACGGGCGGACCGGCAAGGCCATGGGCACCGTCGACTACGTCCCCGCCCGGGGCACCGTCTCCTCCTGGGGCGACTCCTACGGCAACCGCGTCGACCGCTTCCTGGCGGGCACGGCGTACCTGGACGGCTCCCGGCCCTCCCTGATCATGGCCCGCGGCTACTACACGCGCACGGTCGTCGCCGCCTGGGACTGGCGCGGCGGGTCCTTCACCCGCCGCTGGACCTTCGACACCAACTCCTCGACCAACAGCGGCAAGGGCTACGACGGGCAGGGCAACCACCAGCTGTCCGTCGCGGACGTCGACGGCGACGGCAAGGACGAGATCGTCTACGGCGCCATGGCCGTCGACGACGACGGCGGCGCCCTGTGGACCACGCGCAACGGCCACGGCGACGCCATGCACGTCGGTGACCTGGATCCGTCCCGCCCCGGCCTGGAGGAGTTCAAGGTCGACGAGGACGGATCGAAGCCCTCGTCCTGGATGGCGGACGCGCGCACGGGGCAGGTCGTCTGGTCCACTCCCGCGGGCGGCGACAACGGCCGGGGCGTCTCGGCCGACATCTGGTCCGGCAGCGCGGGCGCCGAGTCCTGGTCGTCCGCCGAGAGCGGCATCCGCAACCCCAAGGGCACGGTGGTGAACGGCCGCAAGCCCTCCAGCACCAACTTCCTGTCCTGGTGGGACGGCGACCCCGTCCGCGAACTCCTCGACGGCACCCGCATCGACAAGTACGGCACCTCCGGTGACACCCGCCTGCTCACCGGCTCCGGCGTCGCGTCGAACAACGGCACCAAGGCCACGCCGGTCCTCTCCGGCGACATCCTCGGCGACTGGCGCGAGGAGGTCGTCTGGCGGACCAGCGACAACAAGGCCCTGCGCATCTACTCCACGCCGTACGACACAGACACCCGCATCACGACGCTGCTCCACGACACCCAGTACCGCACGGCTCTGGCCTGGCAGAACACCGCCTACAACCAGCCGCCCCACCCGAGCTTCTTCATCGGCGCCGGGATGGCGAGGGCACCGAGGCCGGCGGTGTTCACCCCCTGACCCCGGGCGCCCCGGTCACGCGGCCGGGGCGCTCCCGATCCCGAACCGATGGGCTCCGACGGGCCAGGCCCCCGCGGCGACGTGCGGCGATGGCATCCCGTTTCCGCACCTCCCGGGGGACCATGACGGACAGCGCTCCCGGCCGGCCCGCCACTTTGCCCGCCCCTGCCGAGCCGCCCGTCGCGCGGGGGAAGGGACCCGGCCCGCCCGCCGCCGGGCTCCTCGGCCCGGCCGTCCGCTGCCCGGCCACCGTCCGCACCGCCGCCGTCGACGCGTGGCTCCCCCTGCTTCGAAGCACGTCCTACCGGTCGCGCTCGGGCCAGATGAGGCCCTGATCGGTCCAGATGACACCCTTGTTGCGGCAGAGGCAGAAGGGGTGGCCGACGGGGTCGGTGTAGACGCGGAAGCCGTAGCCGTCGGGGTCGGCGCAGTCCCGCTGCAGGGTCGCGCCGAGGGCCAGGACGCGGTGCTGTTCGGCCTCGATGTCGTCGACCTCGAAGTCGAGGTGGAACTGCTTGGGGTGCTCGTTGTCGGGCCACTGCGGGGCGCGGTAGTCCTCCACCCGGATGAAGGCCAGCTCGATCTCGCCGAACCGGATACCGGCCCAGTTCTCGTCGCTGCCCTCCTTGACCGGCAGCCCCGACACCTCGGAGTAGAAGGCTGCCAGTGTCATCGTGTCCGGGCAGTCGATGATGAAGTCGGTCAGGCGTAGCATCCCGCGATCTTGCCACGGGACCGAACGGGCCGGACCCCGGGTCGGGCCCCGGGGCATCGACCGCACCGCGCCACCGACACGGTTTCGTCACGGGATCTTCACCCCGGGTGTTTCCGGGAGATGATGTGCCACGCAACCGCATCCGCCCCGGGGGGAAGAACCTTGAGTAACCACATCACGCCGCCGCCCGTGCCGCCCTACTGGCCGCCGGCGCCCCCGCAGCCCCCGAAGCGGAATCACACCGCGCTCGTCGCGGTCGCCGCCGCCGTGGTCGCCGCCGCGGTCGCGGTCGCGGTCACCGTCGGTGTCACCGGCGACGACGAGGCGAAGCCGGCGCCCACGGTCACCGTGACCGAGACCGTGGAGGCCGGGGCCGACGGAGACGCCGGGGACGCCGCCGCGGCCGACGAGGAGACCGAACCCGCCCCCGAGGCGTCCGACGACGGGGTGTACGCCCTCGGCGACACCGCCACCTACGCCAACGACATCCGGGTCGGCCTCTCCGGTTTCAAGCGGGCGGTGTCCACCGACACCGCCATGCCCGAGAGCACGCCGTACGTGAGGTTCACCGTCAAGGTCGACAACGGCGGCAGCGAGACGCTCGACGCCACCGCGCTCACCGTCAACTGCTCCTACGGCAAGGACGGCCACAGCAGCGAGGCCGTCTTCGACAGCGCCACGGGCCTGAACGGCGGCCCCGAGACGCAGCTCCTCGCCGGACGGTCGATCAACGTGCCGTGGGGCTGCGAACTCCCCAAGGGCGAGAAGCTCGTCCAGGTCGAGGTCGTTCCGGACTACGAATCGGACCCCGCCATCTTCACGGGCGAGATCAAGTAACACGCCTTCGGCGGAAGGCTGCGGGCCGGACACACCCGGCCCGCAGCCGGAGAACCGCTCCGTCCGCGGTGCGCCTCGCGGGGACTACTCGAGCAGCTCCGCGTACGCGCCCATGGCGAGGGCGATGTCCGCCTGCGCCCAGAAGCGGTGGTACGTGAACGTGGGCGCGGCACCGCCCGCGAGATAGCTCTCGATCTTCGACCAGGCGGGGTCGTCCTGGTAGAAGGAGCGGATCGAGGCGAAGGTCGACGACGAGTCGATCGTGTCGCCGTTCGGCATGGTGCCGCTCCAGCCGCCGGGGACGGAAACCGCGTCGTCGAAGCGGTTGTAGTCGGCGCGGGTCTCCGGGACGGCGATGCCGAGCGCGTCCTGGTCGTTCTCCCACATGCCGTCCAGCAGCGCCTTGGCGGTGGCGGCCGCCTCGGTGTCGCCCGAGCGGTCGGCGTAGTACGTCAGGGTCTTGGCGTACGCCGCCGCCACACCGACGTCGTTCGTGTAGTCGGCGACCGTGACGTGCAGGCCCGCGTTGGCGCCCGGGGACGCGGCGTTCCAGGTGTCGGGCTTGCCCGACCACTGCAGCGTCGACGGGATCCGGAAGCTGCCGTCCGGGTTGACCGTCGTCTCCGACAGCGCCCAGTCCACCCACTTGTCCAGGACCGTCTTGGCGTCGGCGTCACCGGTCTGCTGGTAGTACTCGGCGACCCGCTCCATGGACCACGCCTGGAAGCCGAACCACTGGTTGGACGGCGGGTCGTGGTACACCGGCTTCTCGTCGTAGTACATGCCGTAGAAGGTCGGCGTACCGGCCGGCGGCGTCGCGTACCGGCCCGCCCAGCTGTTGGTCGCGCCGCCCGCGATGGCGCCCTCGTCGGACTGCAGCCAGCGGTAGAACTCCAGCTGCCGGTCCAGGGACTTGGCCCAGTCCGCCGCGCCCGTCGCCGACTTGGGCTTCAGGTCGGCGTAGCTGCTCAGGGCGTAGGCGGCCAGCGGGTTCTGGTAGCCGCCGTGGGCGTGGCTGGAGCCGATGCGCCAGGCCCAGCCCGCCGAGGTGTCGGTGGCCCCGCCCCAGGCGTAGTACCAGGACAGCAGGTAGTGCGAGGAGTCCTTGCCGGTGCCGGCCGGGCAGCTCGCCGGGCCCACGCAGGTGCCGACCTTCTTGAAGTACTTGTCGTACATCGCGTAGCGCAGGTAGTCGCCCATCTTGGCCGCCTTGGCCACCGTTCCGGAGACCGCGGCGCCCTTGCCCTGCTGCTTGGCCCAGACGTCCGCCCAGTACGCGGCCTGCACGGCGCGCGCGTCGGCGTCCGGGGCGTTGGTGAACTTCCACTGCTTGGCGTAGGAGGAGTCACCGGTGAACAGGTCCAGGTAGCCGTTCCTCCCGCCGTACTTGAAGGCGTCGCAGGTCGGCTGCGGCACCGTCTCCCACACCGACTCCTGCGCGCCGCGCTGGAAGGTGTTGATGTACGACGGGCCGGTGTCGGAGGGGCCCGCCTCGCACTTGCCGGGCGAGTTGCCGTAGCCGTAGGTGTTGTCGACGTCCTGGAGCCAGTGCATGCCGTACACGTCGTCCGTGCCGTACGCCGACTTCAGCTCGGCGGCGATCGGGTCCGGGCCGACGGGCACGGTGCCGTCGAGCTTCGCCGGGTACTCCTCGGGCGTGTCCAGCTCGGGGGCGTACGTGGCCGGCTTGGACGCGTTGTAGAAGGAGCTGGTCGGCTGGTCGGCGTGCGTGGGGATCATGTACTTCTCCATGATTCCCCAGGCGTTGTTGAACTTGGACCAGTCACCGGTGACCTTGCCGTACATCGCCTGGAGCCACAGCAGGTAGCTGTACGCCTCGGACGTGGTCTCGTGCCCGTGGTCCGGTGCCTCGACGATCAGCGTCTCCACCGAGTGGTACGGGATGCCCTCGGGGGAGAAGTAACCGCTCGCCGGATCGGTGATCTTGCCGTACAGCTCCAGGAAGCGGGCGTCGTAGTCCTTCGCCGCCGCCAGCTGCGTCACCGTCACCGAGGCCTTGCCGTGCCCCGGGGCCGTCGACTCGAAGACCGCCGAGCCGGTACCGGAGGCGTCGGCGGCCACGGTCACCTTCTGCGCGGTCTGCCAGTTCGACGGGGTGAAGGTGAGACGGGCCCCGCCGGTGACGGACAGGCCGGTGTTGCCGCTCACCCGCGCCGTCGTCACCGTCACGTCCGCAGCCGGCTGCTTGGACAGCTTGACCTCGTACGTGGCCGACTCGCCCTGCTGGACCCCGAGTTGACTGGGCGTGGCGACCACGGCCGGTCCCGAGGCGACGGTGATGCCGACCGGGGTCGAGTCCGCGGAGGCGCCCTCGCTGTCGTAGGCCTTCGCCACCAGGGAATGACTGCCCACGGTCAAGCCGGAGGCCGAGTACGTGTAGGGCGCGCTGGTGTCCGTGCCCAGCAGGGTGGTGTCGTCGTAGAACTCCACCTTGGCTATGGTGGCGCCGTCCGCGGCGGCGGCCGTGGCCGCCAGGGGCACCGCCTCGCCCTGCGTGTACACGGCGCCCGCCTCCGGGCTGGTCAGCACGGCGATCGGCGGCTGGTGCGCGCCGGTGCACGGGGTGCCGTTGACCGCGAAACCCGTCGGTGCGGTGTTGGTGCCGCTGTAGGTGAACTGCCCGCCGGTGGAGACGGCGGCGCCGGCCGCGATCCGCGCGTTGTACGGGGCGTTCCTCACGGTGACCGTCCGGCCGGACTGGGACCAGCTGCCGTTCCAGCCGTTCGTCAGCTTCTGGTCACCCGTGTAGGAGTAGGTCAGCGTCCAGCCGTCGATGACGTCGGAACCGCGGTTGGTGAGGGTCAGATCGGCGGTGAAACCGGAGCCCCAGTCGTTGGTCCGGTAGTCGACGCTGCACTGGAGCGCCGCCGCCCGGGCGGGAGTCGCACCGGTGCCGACCATGGTGAGGGGAAGGGCGAGGGCCGCCGCCGCGGCCGTCCACAGGTGCCGTGTGCCACGGCGTCTGCGTCTGCGTAAGGGGTGCATGGTGCTGGTTCCTCCTTGCGGCTCGAAGGGGAGTGGGGGAGGAGCAACAAGCTGTGAACCAGTGGGAGCGCTCCCATAGTGGGGAGGGGGCTCCGGGCGGTCAAGATGTGTGAAGAGTCGAAAAGATTCGACGGGCGGCGCGGACCGGAAAGTCGGTTACTCCTCTGTTCTTTGCCGTCACTTGGCGCTACCTTCGCTTGCACCAGTGGGAGCGGTTCCACCAGTCGACGCGTCCGTCACGGCGCGCCCGAACTGCAAGGAGTCGCTCGTGCGTCACCCCCCGCTCCACCTTCCGCGTTCAGGACTTGTCGCCACCGATGCGGCCGGTCCGACGCGTGATCGTCCGATGTACCGGTGCACAGCTCTCCCCGAGGGCTGCTCCTCCCTGCCCGCGGGCCGCTCCCGGCCTCCGGTCGCGGCGGCGCCCCCGTGCCGCCCGGCGGCGGCCCGCCCCCGGCGGGCAGGCGGCCCCGCACACCCCCACCCGCACCCCGACGACAGAAGGAACCCCCACTCATGACCCGTACCAGAACCGCGATGCTCGCCGCCCTGACGCTGGTCGCCGGCGCCTCCGGCACGGCCCTCGCCACCCACTCCGCGAGCGCCGGCGCGGCGGCCGCCGCCTGTACCGTCGACTACACGGTGCAGAACGACTGGGGCAGTGGCTTCACCGCCGCCGTGACCGTCACCAACAACGGTGCCGCCACCTCCAGCTGGAAGCTGGGGTGGACGTACGCCGGCAACCAGAAGGTGACCAACAGCTGGAACGCGAAGGTCACCCAGAGCGGCGCCGCCGTCACCGCGGCCAACGAGTCCTACAACGGCACGCTGTCCACGGGCGGTTCGGCGAGCTTCGGTTTCCAGGGCACCTACAGCGGCAGCAACGCGATCCCGGCCACCTTCACCCTCAACGGCGTGACCTGCAACGTCGACGGCGGACCGACCGACCCGACGGATCCGACCGACCCCACGGACCCGACCGACCCCACGGACCCGTCCGGCCGGGTGGACAACCCCTACGCCGGCGCCAAGGGCTACGTGAACCCGGAGTGGTCCGCGCACGCGGCGGCCGAGCCCGGCGGCAGCCGGGTCGCCAACCAGCCCACCGGTGTCTGGCTGGACCGGATCGCGGCCATCGAGGGCGCGAACGGCGGCATGGGCCTGCGCGACCACCTCGACGAGGCGCTGGCGCAGAAGGGCGACGGCGAGCTGTACGTCCAGCTCGTCATCTACAACCTGCCCGGACGCGACTGCTCGGCCCTGGCCTCCAACGGCGAGCTGGGCCCGACGGAGATCGACCGGTACAAGACGGAGTACATCGACCCGATCGCCGAGATCCTCGCCGACCCGAAGTACGCCTCGCTGCGGATCGTCACCACGGTCGAGATCGACTCGCTGCCCAACCTCGTCACCAACGTCTCGGGCCGGCCGACCGCGGTGCCCAACTGCGACGTGATGAAGGCCAACGGCAACTACCAGAAGGGCGTCGGCTACGCGCTGAACAAGTTCGGCGACATCCCCAACGTCTACAACTACATCGACGCCGGCCACCACGGCTGGCTCGGCTGGGACGACAACTTCGGCCCCTCGGCCGAGATGTTCAAGACGGCCGCCACCACCGAGGGCGCGACCGTGGACGACGTCCACGGCTTCATCGTCAACACCGCCAACTACAGCGCGCTGAAGGAGGACAACTTCAAGATCACGGACAGTGTGAACGGCACGTCCGTGCGCCAGTCCAAGTGGGTCGACTGGAACCGCTACACCGACGAGCTCTCCTACGCCCAGGCCATGCGCGACAAGCTGGTCTCGATCGGCTTCGACGAGAACATCGGCATGCTCATCGACACCTCCCGCAACGGCTGGGGCGGCACCCAGCGCCCCACCGGCCCCGGCGCCACCACCAACGTCGACACCTACGTCAACGGTGGCCGCTACGACCGGCGCATCCACCCCGGCAACTGGTGCAACCAGTCCGGAGCGGGTCTCGGCGAACGGCCGCAGGCCAACCCCGAACCGGGCATCGACGCCTACGTGTGGATGAAGCCGCCGGGGGAGTCGGACGGCGCGAGCAAGGAGATCTCGAACGACGAGGGCAAGGGCTTCGACCGGATGTGCGACCCGACGTACACCGGCAACGCCCGTAACGGCAACAGCATGTCCGGTGCCCTCCCGGACGCCCCGCTCTCCGGGAAGTGGTTCTCCGCGCAGTTCCAGGAGCTGATGAAGAACGCCTACCCGCCCCTGCCGTAGGCGGGCTCCGGCGCAGCCGTACACCGTCGGGGTCCGGCCCACCGCGGCCGGACCCCGCACGGTCCTTTTGCGACAACGGCAACAGAACTTGCCCCGACGCGGTGAGCCGTCGCACGCTGACGGCCCCGCGAACGGAAGGCCGACCGGCATGGCGCACGACCACCACGACCACCGTCACCAGGGCGACCACGAGCCCGGTCGCCACCACGACCACGATCACGACCACGCCGTCGACTGGGCCGCGATGGCCCCGCTGCTGGAGGCGCAGGCGGAGCTGCTCACCCCCCTGTACCGGCAGGCCATGGCCTGGCTGGCGCGGGAGGTGACCGGACCGGGGCTGGTCGTCGACGCGGGCAGCGGACCCGGCGTCGTCTCCTGCCTGTTCGCCGAGGCCTTCCCGGACGCCGGGGTCGTCGCCGTCGACGGGGCCGGACCCCTCCTGGAGCGGGCCCGCGACCGGGCCGCCCGGCTCGGCGTCGCCGACCGCTTCGGCACCCTCACCGGTGACCTGCCGGGCGTCTTGGGCGAGCTCGAGCACCCGGCCGGCCTGCTGTGGGCGAGCCAGAGCCTGCACCACCTGGGCGACCAGCGCGCCGCCCTCGCCGCGTTCGCCGGTCACCTCGCCCCCGGCGGCACGCTGGCGGTCCTGGAGGGCGGCCTGCCCGCCCGCTTCCTGCCCCGGGACATCGGCATCGGCCGCCCGGGGCTGCAGGCCAGGCTGCACGCCGTCGAGGAGGACGCGTTCGCCGAGATGCGCGCGAGCCTGCCCGGCTCCGTGGCCGTGGCCGAGGACTGGCCGGCGCTGCTGACCGCGGCGGGCCTGGAGCACACCGGCACGCGCAGCTTCCTGCTGGACCTGCCCGCTCCCGTCTCCGACGAGGCCCGCGCCCACGTCACCGCCTCCCTGTCCCGGGTGCGGGAGCGCTTCGGCGACGGCCTCGACGCCGAGGACCGGGCCACCCTCGACCGGCTCCTCGACCCCGCGGACGAGGCGAGCGTGCACCGGCGGTCCGACGTGTTCGTCCTGCTGGCGCACACCGTCCACACGGCGGTACGGCCCGCGGACTGACGGCGGTGCGGTCCGTGGACCGGCGGCGGGGACCCGGGCGGTACGGGAAGGGCCCGGTCCCCACGGACCGGGCCCCTCCACGCGCGTACGGGTCAGACGACGTCGAACACCGCCGGGTCCGGGCCCAGTCGGCGGTCCTCGTTCAGCGCGCTGATCGCCGCGAGGTCCTCGGTGTCCAGGGAGAAGCCGAACACGTCGATGTTCTCCTTGATCCGCGACGGCGTCACGGACTTCGGGATCACGACGTTGCCGAGCTGCAGGTGCCAGCGCAGCACGACCTGGGCCGGGGTGCGGCCGTGCTTCTGGGCGATCGCCACGATCGCCGGGATCTCCAGGATGCCCTTGCCCGAGCCGAGCGGGGACCACGCCTCGGTGGCGATGCCCCGCTTCGCGTGGGCCTCGCGGGCGGCGTGCTGCTGGAGGTGCGGGTGCAGCTCGATCTGGTTGACGGCCGGGACGACCGACGTCTCGGCGATCAGCCGCTCCAGGTGCTCCGGCAGGAAGTTGGAGACGCCGATGGCCCGGACCCGGCCGTCGGCGTGCAGCTTCTCGAACGCCTTGTACGTGTCGACGTAGCGGTCCTTCGACGGCAGCGGCCAGTGGATCAGGTACAGGTCGACGTAGTCGAGGCCGAGCTTGGCCAGCGAGGTGTCGAAGGCGCGCAGGGTGGAGTCGTACCCCTGGTCGCTGTTCCAGAGCTTGGTGGTGACGAAGAGGTCCTCGCGGGCGATGCCGGAGGCGGCGATGGCCTTGCCGGTGCCCTCTTCATTGCCGTAGATCGCCGCTGTGTCGATGCTGCGGTACCCGGCCTCCAGGGCCGTGGCGACGGCCGTCTCGGCCTCGTCGTCCGGCACCTGCCAGACGCCGAAGCCCAGCTGGGGCATCTCGACGCCGTTGTTCAGGGTGATCGGGGGGACCTTGCTGCTCACGAGCTCTCGATCCTTCGGTTGTGGTCAGGTGGTACTCCCATGGTCAACGATCACGGGGCGTCGTGCATTCCTGACCGCGGAACTCATGTCCGGTACAGCGCCTCGACCTCGGCGGCGTAGGCCTTCTCGATGGCCTTGCGCTTGAGCTTCAGCGACGGGGTCAGCAGCCCGTGCTCCTCGGTGAACGGCTGGGCCAGGATGCGGAAGGTGCGGATCGACTCGGCCTGGGAGACGAGCGTGTTGGCCGCGACGACCGCGCGCCGCACCTCCGTCTCCAGGTCGGCGTCGTGCACCAGGTCGGCCGGGGACATCCGGGGCTTGTTGCGCATCGTCAGCCAGTGCTCGACCGCCTCCTGGTCGAGGGTGATCAGGGCGGCGACGTAGGGGCGGTCGTTGCCGACGACGATGCACTGGTTGACCAGCGGGTGGTCCCGGACGCGCTCCTCCAGCAGGCCCGGCGAGACGCTCTTGCCGCCGGAGGTCACCAGGATCTCCTTCTTGCGGCCGGTGATGGTGAGGTAGCCGTCCTCGTCCAGCGAGCCCAGGTCGCCGGTGGCCAGCCAGCCGTCGTGGAGGGTCTCGTCGGTGGCCTTCGGGTTGTTGAGGTACCCCTGGAAGACGTTGTCGCCGTTCAGCCAGATCTCGCCGTCGTCCGCGATGTGCACGGTGACGCCGGGGATGGGACGGCCGACCGTGCCGTAGCGGGTGCGCTCGGGCGGGTTGGCGGTGGCCGCCGCCGTGCACTCGGTCAGGCCGTAGCCCTCGTAGATCTGCACGCCCGCGCCCGCGAAGAACAGGCCGAGCCGCCGGTCCATCGCCGAACCGCCCGACATGGCGTTGCGGATGCGTCCGCCCATCGCGGCCCGCACCTTGGCGTAGACGAGCTTGTCGAACAGCTGGTGCTGCATGCGCAGGGCCGCCGACGGGCCGGGCCCGGTGCCCCAGGCCTTCGCCTCCACCGCCTCCGCGTACCTCACGGCCACCTCGACGGCCTTCTCGAAGGGACCGGCCTTCCCCTCCTTCTCCGCGGTGCGCCGGGCCGCGTGGAACACCTTCTCGAAGATGTACGGCACGGCCAGGATGAACGTCGGACGGAAGGCGGCCAGGTCGGGCAGGAGCGCGGCGGCGTTCAGCTGCGGCTGGTGGCCGAAGCGGACCCGGCCGCGGATCGCCGCGACCTCCACCATCCGCCCGAAGACGTGCGCGAGCGGCAGGAACAGCAGGGTCGACGCCTCGTCGCCCTTCCTGGAGTGGAACACCGGCTCCCAGCGCTCGATGACGGTGTCCGCCTCGTACATGAGGTTGCCGTGCGAGATGACGCAGCCCTTGGGGCGGCCCGTGGTGCCCGAGGTGTAGATGACGGTGGCGACCGAGTCGGGCGTGACCGCCCGCCGGTGCCGGTGCACCACCTCGTCGTCGAGGTGGGCGCCCGCGTCGTACAGCTGCTGGACGGCGCCGGAGTCCAGCTGCCACAGCCCGCGCAGGTGCGGCAGCCGGTCGATGACGGTGGCGATCGTCATCGCGTGGTCCTCGTGCTCCACGACCGCCGCCGTCACCTCCGCGTCGTGCAGCATCCACAGGCACTGCTCGGCCGACGAGGTCGGGTAGATCGGCACCACCTGGGCGCCGATCGCCCACAGCGCGAAGTCGAAGAGCGTCCACTCGTAGCGGGTGCGGGACATGACGGCGATCCGGTCGCCGAAGCGGACGCCCTGGGCGAGCAGGCCCTTGGCGAGGGCCAGCACCTCGTCGCGGAAGGCCGCGGCGGTCACGTCCCGCCACCGCCCGTCCTCGTCCTTGCGGCCCAGGGCGATGTGCCGCGGGTCCTCCTGGGCATGCCGGAAGACCACGTCGGCCAGGCCGCCCACCGGTGGTGCCGACGCCGACGGAGGGTTGGTGAACTCGCGCAAACCCCGCTCCCCGTTCCTGGTGACGCCCTGCACAGCGCGGTGAAAGCTACCCCACGCGGAATGGGGGTGGGAGGGCCGGCGAGGCGGGCCGGGACTCGTGGCCGTGCCGGTCGGGGAGAGGAAATGCGCTCACATGGGGAAGGGTCGGACAGTTTCCTGACGGTTGAGTAAGTTTCGGTGCCGTAATCTCCACCGAATCTGTACGACCCGCCGTCCGCCGCGGGAACCACCGAAACCGCCGCTCTCCTTCTTCAGCGCGGGTGCCCCGGATTCCGTCACACCTGCGCGAGATCCGCGCGCCGAGGACGGTGCAGCCGGTCGCCTCCCGCCAGGACGGCCGCCGCCAGGGCGTCCGCGGCGCCCTGCGCCGAGGGGCGGCGGCGCCCGTGCACCAGCACGAAGTCGACGCGGCCCAGCTCCGGCAGCCCGGCCCGGTCGGGGACGCGCACCAGGCCGGGCGGGACGAGCCCCCGCGAGTGCGCCATCACGCCGAGGCCCGCGCGGGCCGCCGCGATCAGCCCGTTGAGGCTGCCGCTGGTGCAGACGATGCGCCACTCGCGGCCCTGTCGCTGCAGCGCGTCCAGCGCGAGCGCCCGGGTGATGCCGGGCGGCGGGTAGACGATCAGCGGTACCGGACGGTCCGGGTCCAGACGCAGCCGCTCGCCGCCGATCCACACCAGCCGGTCCTGCCACACCGGCTCGCCGCGCGGGTCCTCGGGGCGCCGCTTGGCCAGCACCAGGTCGAGTTTCCCGGCGGCCAGCTGCTCGTGCAGCGTGCCCGACAGCTCGACCGTCAGCTCCAGGTCGACCTCGGGATGTTCCTGCCGGAAGCCCTCGAGGATCTCCGGCAGCCGGGTCAGCACGAAGTCCTCGGACGCCCCGAAGCGCAGCCGGCCGCGCAGCCGGGTGCCGGTGAAGAACGCCGTCGCCTGCTCGTGCACCTCCAGGATCCGGCGCGCGAAGCCCAGCATCGCCTCGCCGTCCTCCGTCAGCTCCACGGAGTGCGTGTCGCGCGTGAACAGCTGGCGTCCGGCGGAGTCCTCCAGCCGCCGCACGTGCTGGCTCACCGTGGACTGGCGCAGCCCGAGCCGCCGCGCCGCCTGCGTGAAGCTCAGCGTCTGGGACACGGCCAGGAAGGACCGCAGATGGGAGGGGTCGTACACGCGGCCCACCGTACCCGGTCATCGCAAAGCGTGATGACAGTGAGAGCGGTGTACCGGATTCCCGATCGCAGGGTGAGGGAGCACGATGGGGCGGGGACCCGTGTCCCGTGGAACAGGGAAACGAACGAGCAAGTGGAGTACCGTGAAACGCCTGCGCCGGCCGCGTCGGACACCGATCGACCCGTACGTCCTGCTGCTGCTCGGGACGGTGGGCCTCGCGGCGCTGCTGCCGGCCCGCGGGACGGGCGCCGACGTCGCCTCCGGGGCCTCCACCCTCGCGATCGCGTTCCTCTTCTTCCTGTACGGGGCCCGGCTCTCCACCCGGGAGGCGATGGACGGGCTGCGCCACTGGCGCCTCCACGTCACCGTGCTGGCCTGCACCTTCGTCGTCTTCCCGCTGCTGGGCCTGGCGACCCGCGGACTCGTCCCGGTCCTGCTGACCGACCCCCTGCAGCAGGGGCTGCTCTTCCTCACCCTGGTCCCGTCCACCATCCAGTCGTCGATCGCCTTCACCTCCATGGCCCGCGGCAACGTGCCCGCCGCGATCTGCGCGGGTTCCTTCTCCTCGCTGGTCGGCATCGTCGTCACCCCGCTGCTGGCCGCCGCCCTGCTCGGTGGCGGCGGGGGCGGGTTCTCCGCCGACTCGGTGGTCGGGATCGTGCTGCACCTGCTGGTGCCGTTCGTCGCCGGGCAGGTGCTGCGCCGCTGGATCGGCGGGTTCGTCGCCCGGCACAGGAAGGTGCTCGGGCTCGTCGACCGCGGCTCGATCCTCCTCGTCGTGTACACGGCGTTCAGTGAGGGCATGGTGCAGGGCGTCTGGCACCAGGTGAGCCCGGTCCGGCTGGCCGGCCTGCTGGCCGTGGAGGCGGTGCTGCTCGCCGTGATGCTGCTGCTGACCTGGTACGGGGCGAGGGCGCTGGGCTTCGGCCGGGCCGACCGGATCGCGATCCAGTTCGCCGGTTCCAAGAAGTCCCTCGCCTCCGGTCTTCCCATGGCGAGCGTCCTGTTCGGCGCGCACGCCTCGCTGGCCGTGCTGCCGCTGATGCTCTTCCACCAGATGCAGCTGATGGTGTGCGCGGTCATCGCCAAGCGCCGGGCGCACGACCCCGAGGCGGACTCCGCGCGGGAGGCGGACGGGGCGTCGCGGGCGGCCGTCGGCACGGGGACGGGCCCCCGCTGAGCCGCGTCAGGGGACGAGGACGACCTTCCCCAGGTTGGCGTGCGACTCGACGGCCTCGTGCGCCTTCGCCGCGTCCGCCAGGGCGAACGTGCCGTGCACGGAGGGCCGCAGCGTCCCCTCGGCGAACAGCGCCCACAGCTCCCGCCGCCACCGCTCGTACAGCTCCGGCTCCTCGCGGGCGATCCGCGCCACCTGGAACCCGGTGACCGTCTTCGAGCCCACCAGCAGGTCGTAGGCCCGCACGTGCCCGCCGCCGGAGCCGTACGCCACCAGCCGGCCGCCCGGGGCGAGGGCGGCGACGGCCGGGGTGAGCAGGTCGCCACCGACCCCGTCGAGGACGTAGTCGACGGGCTCGCCCCAGCCGTCGTCGCCGTAGACCACCACGTCGTCGGCGCCCAGGGAGCGCACGAAGTCCGCCTTGGCCGGGTCGGAGACGGCGCCCACGACCCGGACCGCGCCGCGTGTGCGCGCGAGCCGCACGGCCAGGTGGCCCACGCCGCTCGCCGCCGCGGTGACGAGCGCCGACTCGCCCGGCCGGGGCCGCGCGGCCGTCAGGGCGCCCAGCGCGACGAGGCCGCTGCGGACCAGGGCCACCGCGTCGACCGCGCCGGCGCCGTCGGGGACCGGCGTGGCCATCGACCGGTGCAGGACGGCGAAGTCGGCGTAGCCGTGGCCGAAGCACAGCCCCGTCACCCGGTCGCCGATCCGGAAGCCGGTCGCCTCGCCACCGGTGGCCACCACCTCCCCGGCGATCTCGCCCCCGAGGGGGATCGGCTCGGGGGCCTCCGTGACCTTGCGGACGACCGGCAGGGTGACGCCGACCGCCTCGCAGCGCACCAGCAGCTCGTCCGGGCCCGGCTCGGGGACGGGGACCTCCTCCAGGAACAGCGGACCTCCGGTGGACGCGTACCGGACACGGCGCATCGCCGCACCTCCCTTTTCGTTGGTGGTCCCAACGGTAGGGGGAGGTCGTGGGGATGTCCAACGACTTTGGCTAGGCTGGCCCCATGGCCGACGCACCGCTTCCCGAGATCCGTTCCCTCCCCAGCTGGCAGCTGGGCCGCGCAGCCGCCCGCGGCCGGGCCCTGGTGGCCGAGGCGCTGGCCGCGGAGGGGCTGAAGATGTGGCACCACGTGGTGCTCTCCGCCGTCCGCGACCTCGCCCCCGTCGCCCAGGCCGACCTCGGCCGCGGTATCGGGCTCGACCCGAAGGACCTGGTCGGCGTCCTCAACGACCTCCAGTCCGCGAACCTCGTCGTCCGGGCGCCGGACCCGGGGGACCGCCGCAAGAACGCCGTGTCCCTCACCGAGGAGGGCGACCGGGTGCTCACGCGGTGCGAGAAGGCGGCCCGCGCGGCCAACGAGGCACTGCTCGCGCCCCTCTCGGCGCAGGAGCGGGCGCGGTTCATGGACATGGTCGGGCGGGTCGCCGGCACGGACGGCGACGGGTGACGGCGAGCCGCGTGCACCGGCACCGGGGCACGGCGGCGGGTATCCCGGCGGAAGGCGGCTGACACCGGGCGTCCGGGCGCCCTGGCGGCCGACGGCGGCTCGTGGGCCGTGATGAGGCGGGGCCCCTGCGGCGCAGGGGGCGCTCCCCGCCGGCCGGGGCCCCGCCGCCGTGCCGCGGAAGAGGTGGTCAGCCCTGGGCGGCCGCGGCCTGCAGGGCGACGCGGTCCTCACCCGCGTACACGTTCATGGAGGCGCCCCGCAGGAAGCCCACGAGGGTCAGCCCCGTCTCGGCGGCCAGGTCCACCGCCAGCGAGGACGGCGCCGAGACCGCCGCGAGCACCGGGATGCCCGCCATCACCGCCTTCTGCGCCAGTTCGAAGGAGGCCCGGCCCGACACCAGCAGCACGGACCGGGACAGCGGCAGGTCCCCGTTCTGCAGGGCCCGGCCGACCAGCTTGTCGACCGCGTTGTGCCGGCCCACGTCCTCCCGCACGTCGAGGAGTGCGCCGTGCTCGTCGAACAGGGCCGCCGCGTGCAGTCCGCCCGTGCGGTCGAAGACCCGCTGGGCCGCCCGCAGCCGGTCCGGCAGCCCGGCCAGCAGCTCCGGCGTCACCCGCAGCGGCGGGGCGTCGGCGATCGGGTGACGGGTCGTGGTGCGCACCGCGTCCAGGCTGGCCTTGCCGCACAGACCGCAGGACGAGGTGGTGTAGACGTTGCGCTCCAGCGTGATGTCGGGGACGGTCACCCCCGGGGCGGTCGTCACGTCGACCACGTTGTACGTGTTCGACCCGTCGGCCGTCGCCCCGGCGCAGTAGACGATGTTGCGCAGGTCCGAGGCGTCGGCCAGCACGCCCTCGCTGACCAGGAAGCCGGCCGCCAGCGCGAAGTCGTCGCCCGGGGTGCGCATGGTGATCGCGAGCGGTCTGCCGTTGAGCCGGATCTCCAGGGGCTCCTCGGCGACGAGCGTGTCCGGGCGGGTGGAGACCGCCCCGTCCCGGATGCGGATCACCTTGCGTCGTTCCGTGACTCGTCCCATGTCCCTGTCCGTTCCGTTCAGTCCCGGCTCTGCACGTGCTGGTAGCCGAACCGGCCCTTGATGCACAGGTTGCCGTGGGTCACCGGGTTGTCGTGCGGCGACGTGACCTTCACGATCTCATTGTCCTGCACATGGAGCGTCAGGTTGCAGCCCACGCCGCAGTAGGCGCACACGGTCGTCGTGCGCGTCTGCCGCGACTCGTCCCACGTACCCGCCGCCCGCATGTCGAACTCCGACTTGAACGACAGCGCCCCGGTCGGGCACACCTCGATGCAGTTGCCGCAGTACACGCACGCCGAGTCGGTCAGCGGACCGTCGTGCTCGACCGAGACGCGGGCGTCGAAGCCGCGCCCGGAGACGGAGATGGCGAACGTGTTCTGCCACTGGTCGCCGCAGGCGTCCACGCACTTGTAGCAGAGGATGCACTTGCCCAGGTCGCGCACGTACAGCTCGTTGTCGATCCTCGGCTGTCCGTCGACGCGGGCCGCGTCCGGGCCGAAGCGGTCCGGTTCCGCCCCGTACTCCTTGATCCAGTCGGCCGCCCGGGGGGTCGTGGACAGGTCGACGGAGGACGCGAGCAGTTCGAGGACGAGCCTGCGGCTGTGCCGGACGCGCTCGGTGTCCGTCCTGACCACCATGCCCGGCTCCGCCTTCCGCGAGCAGGCCGGGACGAGGGTGCGGGAGCCCTCGACCTCCACCACGCACACCCGGCAGGCGTTCTTCGGGGTGAGCGTGTCGCCCTCGCACAGGGTCGGCACGTCCAGGTCCGCGGCCCGGCAGGCGTCGAGGACGGTCGAGCCCTCGGGCACCCGAGCCTCCCGTCCGTCGACGGTGAACTCCACCATCCGGCGCGGCACGCCCAGCGGTATCGCGGTCACTTGTAGGCCCCCAGACGGTCGATGGCGGATTCCACGGCGTTCCACGCGGTCTGCCCCAGACCGCAGATCGAGGCGTCCCGCATCGCGCGGCCGACGTCCCGCAGCAGGGCGATGTCCCCGGCGGCACCGGCGCCCGTGCGGTCCACGATCCGCCGCAGCGCCTCCTCCTGCCGCACGGTCCCGACCCGGCACGGCACGCACTGCCCGCACGACTCGTCGCGGAAGAACTCGGCGATGCGCAGCAGGAGGCGGGGGAGCGGCACCGTGTCGTCGAAGGCCATGACGACGCCCGAACCGAGGGTCGTGCCCGCCTCTCGGGTGCCCTCGAAGGTGAGGGGGAGATCCAGTTCGTCGGGGCGCACGAAGCCGCCCGCGGCCCCGCCGAGCAGCACCGCCCGCAGTCCGTCCCGCACCCCGGCGAGCGTGAGCAGCTCGCCCAGCGTCGCGCCGAACGGCAGCTCGTAGACGCCGGGACGGTCCACGCTGCCCGACACGCAGAACAGCTTCGGGCCCGTGGACGCCGCCGTGCCGATCGCCGCGTACGCCGGGGCGCCCAGGGTGAGGATCGGCAGCACGTTGACCAGGGTCTCGACGTTGTTCTCCACCGTGGGCCCGCCGAACAGGCCCTTCTCCACCGGGAACGGCGGCTTGGAACGCGGCTCGCCCCGGTGGCCCTCGATGGAGTTGAACAGGGCCGTCTCCTCGCCGCAGACGTACGCGCCCGCGCCCCGCCGGATCTCGATGTCGAAGGCGTAGCCCTGCCCGAGGACGTCGTCGCCGAGCAGTCCGCGGGCGCGGGCCCGGGTGATCGCGTGGGTGAGGCGGGCCAGCGCGCGCGGGTACTCGCCGCGGAGGTAGAGGTAGCCCTGGTGCGCGCCGGTGGCGTACCCGGCGATCGTCATCGCCTCGACGAGCGCGTACGGGTCGCCCTCCATGAGGACGCGGTCCTTGAAGGTGCCCGGCTCGGACTCGTCGGCGTTGCAGACGAGGTAGTGGGGGCGGTCGGGCCGGGCGGCCGTGGCCTGCCACTTGCGTCCGGTGGGGAAGGCGGCGCCGCCGCGGCCGAGCAGGCCGGAGTCGGTGACCTCGCGGATGACGCCGGCCGGACCGAGGGCGAAGGCCCGGCGCAGGGCGGTGTAGCCGCCGTGGGCGCGGTAGTCGTCCAGGGAGGCGGGATCGACGGTGCCGACGCGTCCGAGGAGGGTGAGCGCGGGGTCGCCCGCCTGGGGGACCGCGGCCGCGGGCGGGGGTTCGGGGGCGGCGGATTCGGGGGCGGTGGCGGCGCCGAGGGCGGTCTCCACCGTGGCGGGGGCGCACACGGCGGTGGCGTGGAGCCTCTCCCGCCCCCGCCGCCCCGTCCCGTCCCCGGGGGCCGCCGCCCCCGGGCCCCCGTCTCCGGCCCGGACGGCCTCGTCCTCGAGCGCCGGACGGGCCGGTGCGCCCGCGCGTATCGCCAGCGCCGCCGGGGCCCGCTCGCACAGCCCCAGGCACGGGCTGCGCTCGACCTCCACCCCACTCTCCGGACCCAGCCGCGCCTCCACGTCCGCGCACAGCCCGGTCGCCCCCGCCGCCGTGCACGCCAGGTCCGTGCAGACGTGCAGCACGGTCGCGGGGCGGGGGCGCACCGAGAACATGGCGTAGAAGGTGGCGACCCCGTACGCCTCCGCCGGCGGGACCGTCAGGCGCCGGCACAGGTAGTCCAGGGCGCCCGCGCTGATCCAGCCGACCCGGTCGTTGAGCGCGTGCAGCCCCGGCAGCAGCAGGTCGCGCCGGTCGCGGGCCTCCCGCCCGCCACGGGCCCACCGGAGGTCGGCGTCGGAGCGGTCCGCGCCCTCCCAGGAGGACTCCGGCGGGCCGAGGAGGGCGTCGACGGCCTCCCGTTCCTCGTCCGTCGGTCTGCTGTCACCGAAGCGCAGGTCCACTGCTGCTCACCTTCTCGATACGGATCGCCGACGCCTTGAACTCCGCCGTCCCCGCGATCGGGCAGTTGGCCTCGATCGTCAGCCGGTTGGTGTCCACCTCGTCGGGGAAGTGGAAGCTCATGAACGCGAGCCCGGGACGCAGCGCGGTGTCGACCCACACGGGCGCCTCCACCGACCCGCGCCGCGACACCACCCGCACCCGCTCGCCGACCGCGACCCCGTACCGCTCGGCGTCCTCCGGACTGAGCTCGACGGACTCGCCGCGCCGCAGGGGGGACGCGTAACCGCCGCTCTGCACACCGGTGTTGTAGGAGTCGAGCCGTCGGCCGGTGGTCAGCCGGACCGGGTACTCCTCGTCGGTGAGGTCCACCGGCGGATCGTGCCGGACGATCCCGAAGGGCGCGGGCCGCCCCCGCCGTTCCGGGTCGGGATCCCACAACCTGCTGTGAAGGTAAGGGGGTTCGAGTCCCTCGGTGCTCGGGCACGGCCACTGGATGCCCTGGTGCTCCGCGAGGCGCGCGTACGTCATCCCGTGGTGGTCCGGGGAGAGGGACCGCAGCTCGTTCCACACCGCCTCGGCGTCCGGGTACTTCCAGTCGTGACCGAGGCGCACCGCCAGGTCGCAGAGGATGTCGATGTCCTCCCGGGCCTCGCCGGGCGGGGTGACGGCCCTGCGGACGCGCTGCACGCGCCGCTCGCTGTTGGTGGTGGTGCCCTCGGTCTCCGCCCAGCCGGCGGTCGCCGGGAGGACCACGTCGGCGAGCTCGGCGGTCCTCGTCAGGAAGATGTCCTGGACGACGAGGAAGTCCAGCGCGTTCAGCCGGCGCACCGCCTGTTCGCCGTCCGCCTCCGACTGCGCGGGGTTCTCGCCGATGCAGTAGACGGCCTTCAGCGTGCCGTCCTCCATGGCCTCGAACATCTCCGTCAGGGTCATTCCGTACCGCGGCGGGATGACGGTGTCCCACGCCGACTCGAACCTGAGCCGCACGTCCGCGTCGAGGATGTCCTGGAAGCCGGGCAGCCGGTTGGGGATCGCGCCCATGTCGCCGCCGCCCTGCACGTTGTTCTGGCCGCGCAGGGGCTGCAGCCCGGAGCCGTAGCGGCCGACGTGGCCCGTGAGCAGGGACAGGTTGATCAGCGCCCGGACGTTGTCGGTGCCGTTGTGGTGCTCGGTGATGCCGAGGGTCCAGCACAGCTGGGCGCGCTCGGCGCGGGCGTAGGCGTGGGCCAGTTGGCGGACGGCGGCGGCGGGGACGCCCGTCACCTTCTCCGCCAGCGACGGCGTCCACGGTTCGACCAGCGCCCGGTACTCCTCGAAGCCGGTGGTCGCCCGCGCGACGAACGCCTCGTCGGTCAGCCCCGCGTGGATGATCTCGCGGCCGACCGCGTGCGCCAGCGGGATGTCGGTGCCGACGTTCAGGCCGAGCCAGCCCTCCGCCCACTCGGCCGTGGAGGTGCGCCGCGGGTCGACGGCGTACATGCGGGCGCCGTTGCGTATCCCCTTCAGCACGTGCTGGAAGAAGATCGGGTGGGCGAAGCGGGCGTTGGAGCCCCACATCACGATGACGTCGGTGTGCTCGATCTCCTCGTACGACGAGGTCCCGCCGCCCGATCCGAAGGCGGCCGACAGGCCCGCGACGCTCGGTGCGTGACAGGTGCGGTTGCAGGAGTCGACGTTGTTGGTGCCCATCACGACCCGGGCGAACTTCTGCGCCACGTAGTTCATCTCGTTGGTCGCGCGGGCGCAGGAGAACATCCCGAACGCGCCGCGGTGGCGCGCCAGGCCGCGTGCGACCCGGTCGAGCGCCTCGTCCCAGGACGCCCGGCGGAAGGGCTCGTCGCGGGAGTCCCGGACCAGGGGGTGCGTCAGCCGGGCGTAGGTCTTCGGTTCCCGTTTCCTCATGCGGCGCTCCTCAGCGCGAGCAGGTCCGACAGGGCGTGCACGGTGCGCAGGGTGGGCACCTCGACGCCGGTGATCCCCGCCAGTTCGACGACGGCCGCGAGCAGGACGTCGAGTTCCAGCGGCTTGCCGCGCTCCAGGTCCTGGAGCGTGGAGGTGCGGTGGTCGCCGACCCTCTCGGCGCCCGCGAGCCGGCGCTCGATGGAGACGCCGACCTCGCAGCCGAGGGCCGCGGCGACCGCGAGCGTCTCGGTCATCATGGTCTCGATGACCTGCCGGGTGCCGCCGTGCAGGCACATCTGCCGCATGGTGGCGCGGGCCAGCGCGCTGATCGGGTTGAAGGAGATGTTGCCCAGCAGCTTCAGCCAGATGTCGGCCCGCAGGTCCGGCTCGACCGGGCACTTCAGTCCGCCGGCCCGCATCGCCTCGCTGAACGCCAGGCAGCGCTCCGAGACGCCCCGGCCGGGTTCGCCGACCGAGAACCGCGTGCCCTCCACGTGCCGGACGACGCCCGGCCCTTCCAGTTCGGTGGCCGCGTAGACGACGCAGCCGACGGCCCGTTCGGGCGCGAGCACCGCACTGACCGCGCCGTCCGGGTCCACGCTCTCCAGGCGGCGCCCGTCGTACGGACCGCCGTGCCGGTGGAAGTACCACCAGGGAATGCCGTTCTGCGCGGCCACGACGGCCGTGGTGTCGTGCAGCAGCGGCTCGATCAGCGGCCCGCACGCCGCGTACGCGTGGGCCTTCAGGCCCAGGAACACGTAGTCGGCCGGGCCCACTTCGGCCGGGTCGTCGGTGGCGCGGGGTCGTGCGGTGAAGTCACCGCGCGGACTGCGCACGCGTACTCCGTCCCGCCGCATGGCCGCCAGGTGCGGTCCACGGGCGATGAGGTGGACGTCGGCGCCCGCGCGGTGGAGCGCGGCGCCGACGTAGGCGCCGATCGCCCCGGCGCCGAGGACTGCGACTTTCATGACGGGGGAGCTCCGTTCGGTCGAGGGATACCGAGGAACCGCGGGCCGGGACGAGCCAGCCGGCCCAGTGTCGACGAAATATTGTCTACAGTATGGAGGTTGCCCCAGCAAGGCTCCGGGCACGGCTTGGTACGAGCGGGGCCGGCCGTTCGTTGGTTGCTCCCTCAACTGTCTTCTCAACCCGGCCGTCACTGCCTACGGTTGGGGACTCATGAGTCCCCCCATGGCACCCGCGGGCTGGAGCCGCTGGCTCGTTCCCCCCGCCGCCCTCTCGGTCCACCTCTCCATCGGCCAGGCCTACGCCTGGTCCGTGTTCAAACCGCCCCTCGAATCCGCGCTCGGCCTCAGCGGCACGCAGAGCGCGCTGCCCTTCCAGCTCGGCATCGTCATGCTCGGCCTGTCCGCCGCGTTCGGCGGCACGCTCGTGGAACGGCACGGACCGCGCTGGGCGATGACCGTCGCCCTGGTCTGCTTCTCGTCCGGCTTCCTGCTCTCCGCGCTCGGCGCCGCGGTGGAGCAGTACTGGCTGATCGTCCTCGGCTACGGCTTCGTCGGCGGGATCGGCCTCGGCATCGGCTACATCTCGCCGGTCTCCACCCTGATCAAGTGGTTCCCCGACCGGCCCGGCATGGCCACCGGCATCGCCATCATGGGCTTCGGCGGCGGCGCGCTGATCGCCTCGCCCTGGTCGGCGCAGATGCTGGAGTCCTTCGGCACCGACGACACGGGCATCGCGCTGGCCTTCCTCGTGCACGGGCTGACCTACGCCGTCTTCATGCTGCTGGGCGTGCTGCTGGTACGGGTGCCGCGCCCGCGGGAACGCGCCGGGGACGGCCCGGACGGTGCCGAGGGCGTGCGGGTCTCGGCGCGCCAGGCGGTGCGCACCCCGCAGTTCTGGCTGCTGTGGATCGCGCTCTGCACGAACGTCACCGCCGGCATCGGCATCCTGGAGAAGGCCGCCCCGATGATCACGGACTTCTTCGCCGACACCTCCACCCCCGTGTCGGCCACGGCCGCCGCCGGGTTCGTCGCACTGCTGTCGGCGGCCAACATGGCCGGCCGGCTCGGCTGGTCCACGGCCTCCGACCTGATCGGACGCAAGAACGTCTACCGGCTCTACCTGGGCGTCGGCGCGCTGATGTACGCGCTCGTCGCCCTGTTCGGCGACTCCTCCAAGCCGCTGTTCGTGCTGTGCGCCCTCGTCGTCCTCTCCTTCTACGGCGGCGGCTTCGCCACGGCGCCCGCCTACCTCAAGGACCTCTTCGGCACCTACCAGGTCGGTGCCATCCACGGGCGGCTGCTCACCGCCTGGTCCACGGCCGGCGTCCTCGGGCCGCTGATCGTCAACTGGATCGCGGACCGGCAGGAGGAGGCCGGACGGCACGGCCCGTCCCTGTACGGGCTGTCGTTCGTCATCATGATCGGGCTGCTGGCCGTCGGCTTCGCCGCCAACGAGTGCATCCGCCCGGTCCACTCCCGCCACCACATGCCCGCCCCGGCACGCAAGGAGGCCGCCGATGTCGCACGACAGCAGCCAGAGTCCGCCTGACCCGCCCGCCCGGCGTCCGCTGATCGCGTTCACCTGGCTCTGGGTGGGCGCACCGCTCGCCTACGGGCTGTACGAACTCGTCCGGAAGGCGACCCAGCTGTTCACCGGATGAGGGACGGGGGCAGAGGGCGCCACGGATGCTGACCGAAGCCGACAAGACGGGCGCCCGATTCCTGTCGCTTCACCTGCCGTCGTACTCACCGGTCACTGAACACACTGGTGGATCCCGTCCCCGAGGCACCGAGGATTCCACCCATGCACGGCTCCCGCATCACCGCCGTCGGCCACCACCAGCCCGCCGGGACCCTGACCAACGAGGACCTGGCGGGCATGGTCGACACCAGCGACGAGTGGATCAGGAGCCGGGTGGGCATCCGTACCCGCCACATCGCCGGACCCGACGAGCCCGTCGACGAGCTGGCCGGCCACGCCGCCGCCAAGGCGCTCGCCGCGGCCGGCCTGACGCCCGCGGACGTGGACCTGGTGCTGGTCGCCACCTCCACCGCCGTCGACCGCTCACCGAACATGGCGGCCCGGGTCGCCGCCCGCCTGGGCATCCCCGGGCCCGCCGTGATGGACCTCAACGTCGTCTGCGCCGGCTTCACCCACGCCCTGGCCACCGCCGACCACGCCGTCCGGGCCGGTTCGGCGGACCGCGCCCTGGTCATCGGCGCGGACAAGATGTCCGAGGTGACCGACTGGACCGACCGCACCACCTGCGTGCTCGTCGGCGACGGGGCGGGGGCCGCCGTCGTGGAGCGCTGCGCCCTGGGCGAGGACGCGGGGATCGGCCCCGTCCTGTGGGGCTCGGTGCCCGAGATGGGCAACGCGGTCCGCATCGAGGGCACGCCCCCGCGGTTCGCGCAGGAGGGACAGAGCGTCTACCGCTGGGCCACCACGAAACTGCCCGCCATCGCCCGCCGGGCCTGCGAACGCTCCGGGCTCGAGCCCGCCGACCTCGCCGCCGTCGTCCTGCACCAGGCCAACCTGCGCATCATCGAACCCCTCGCCGCGAAGATCGGCGCCGTCAACGCGGTCGTCGCCCGCGACGTCGTGGAGTCCGGCAACACCTCGGCGGCGAGCATCCCCCTCGCCTTCTCCAAGCTCGTCGAACGGGGCGACATCACGACCGGGGACCCGGTGCTGCTCTTCGGCTTCGGCGGGAACCTCTCCTACGCCGGACAGGTCGTCCGCTGCCCGTGACGCGACGTGCCGCGACGTGCCGTGACGCGACGCGGACCGGCCCGGACCGGGGTGTGACGTGGCCGACACTCACGGCCCCGGCCCCCGCGCGCCGTAGACTGTAGACGAAAGACAATCGATACTCGGCGTACTGCTCGTGCCGTCCTTCGAGGGGGACCGATGTTGTCCGCAGGACTGCCGCAGGGTGCGGTGCCCAAGCTCGAACGGCCCGGCCCGCTGCGCGACCGCGTCTACGAGGCGCTGCTCGAACTCATCACCACGCGCGCCCTCCGGCCCGGCCAGCACCTCGTCGAGAGCGAGCTCGCCGGCCACCTCGGGGTGTCCCGCCAGCCCGTGCGGGAGGCGCTCCAGCGGCTCAACACCGAGGGCTGGGTCGATCTGCGCCCCGCCCAGGGCGCGTTCGTGCACGAGCCGACCGAGGAGGAGGCCGACCAGCTCCTGGCGGTCCGGACGCTGCTGGAGGCCGAGGCGGCCCGGCTGGCCGCCGCCAACGCCTCCCGTGCGGGCGTGGCCGTGCTGGAGGAACTGTGCGCGGAGGGGGAGCGGGCCGTCGCCGCCGACGACGTGGACGCCACCGTCGCCCTCAACGCCCGCTTCCACGCGGAGGTCATGGAACTGGCCGGCAACGCCGTCCTCGCCGAACTCGCCGCGCAGGTCGACCGCCGGGTCCGCTGGTACCACACGCCGGTCGCCCGGCAGCGCGGCATGCAGTCCTGGATCGAGCACCGGGAGCTGATCGCCGCCATCGCCGACCGCGACGAGCAGCGGGCGAAGCAGCTGATGTGCGAGCACACGGAGCACACGCGGACCTCCTACCACCAGCACCGCACTTCCTGAGACCGCAGCCTCCCCAGGGCCGCCCGGCGCACCGGCCGGGCGGCCCCGTCCTGTTCCGGGCCGCCGGACCCGTCGCACGCCTTTGTCCTCTCAGTGGAGAAAGTTCGCAGCAATTCATGCGCGACTTCTTCCCACACCCGGCGCTCACTGCTACGTTCCCTCCGAAAGCACGCCACGGACGTGGCCGGAAACACCGGTACACTCAAGCCGATCGAGGCGGGGAGGGGTTCGTGAGACGTATGACGGCACGACCTGCGAACGCCCATCAGGCCCGGCTGCTGCAGCTGTTGCGCGACGGCGGCCCCAACTCCCGCGCCCAGCTCGGCGACCAGGTCGACCTGTCCCGGTCCAAGCTGGCGGTCGAGGTGGACCGGCTGCTGGAGACCGGGCTGGTGGTGGCCGACGGACTCGCCGCCTCGCGCGGCGGCCGCCGTTCCCACAACGTCCGCCTCAACCCCGAACTCCGCTTCCTCGGCGTCGACATCGGCGCGACCTCGATCGACCTCGCGGTCACCAACGCCGAACTGGAGATCCTCGGGCACATCAACCAGCCCATGGACGTGCGCGAGGGGCCGGTCGCGGTCTTCGAGCAGGTGCTGGCCATGGCCGCCAAGCTGCGGGCCTCGGGGCTCGCGGAGGGCTTCGACGGCGCCGGCATCGGCGTCCCGGGCCCGGTCCGCTTCCCCGAGGGCGTGCCGGTGGCTCCGCCGATCATGCCGGGCTGGGACGGCTTCCCCGTGCGGGAGGCGCTCAGCCAGGAGCTCGGCTGCCCGGTGATGGTCGACAACGACGTGAACCTGATGGCGCTGGGGGAGCAGCACGCGGGCGTCGCCCGCACCGTCGCCGACTTCCTCGTCGTCAAGATCGGTACCGGCATCGGCTGCGGCATCGTCGTCGGCGGTGACGTCTACCGGGGCACGACGGGCAGCGCGGGCGACATCGGCCACATCCAGGCCGTGCCCGACGGACGCCCCTGCGCCTGCGGCAACCGGGGCTGCCTGGAAGCGCACTTCAGCGGCGCCGCACTGGCCCGGGACGCCACGGAGGCCGCCCAACAGGGCCGGTCCGCCGAGCTCGCGAGCCGGCTGGAGGCGGGCGGGGGCCTCAGCGCCGCCGACGTCGCCGCCGCGGCCGCCGCGGGCGACGCCACCGCACTCGACCTGATCCGGGAGGGCGGCCGCAGCACCGGCCAGGTCATCGCCGGCCTGGTCAGCTTCTTCAACCCGGGCCTGGTCGTGATCGGCGGCGGGGTGACCGGCCTCGGGCACAACCTGCTCGCCGCGATCCGCACGCAGGTCTACCGCCAGTCGCTGCCGCTGGCGACCGGCAACCTGCCCATCGTCCTCGGGGAGCTGGGTCCCACCGCCGGAGTCATCGGCGCGGCCCGGCTGATCAGCGACCACCTGTTCTCACCCGCGTAGGCGCCAGGCGCCTTCCGAGTCCCACCAGCACAGCGCTCTGCCCTGCCCTGCTCTGCCCTGCTCTGCCCTGACACCGGCCCGTACGCCCGCCTAGGGGACCTCACATGGCACCAGAACCACCGCTGCTCAGCATGTCCGGCATCACCAAGTCGTTCCCCGGAGTCCGGGCCCTCGACGGCGTCGACCTCGAGGTCCAGGCCGGTGAGGTGCACTGCCTGCTCGGCCAGAACGGGGCCGGCAAGTCCACCCTCATCAAGGTGCTCGCCGGCGCCCACCAGCCCGACACCGGCACCATCCGCTGGCGTGGCGAGGACGTCACCCTGCGCTCACCGATCGCGGCCATGCGCCTCGGCATCGCCACCATCTACCAGGAACTCGACCTGGTGGAGCACCTGTCGGTCGCCGAGAACGTCCACCTCGGCCACGAGCCGACCACCGCCGGCTTCGTGGTGCGGGGCAGGACGGCCAAGGCGTCGACCGCCCAGCTGCTCGAACGGCTCGGGCACCCCGAGATCGACCCCGGGCGGCTGGTCGGCGACCTGTCGGCGGCGCAGCAGCAGATCGTGTCCATGGCGCGGGCGCTCTCCCACGACGTACGGCTGATCGTGATGGACGAGCCGTCCGCGGCCCTCGACCCGGACGAGGTCGACAACCTCTTCCGCATCGTCGCCGACCTCACCGCCGACGGGGTCGCCGTCGTCTACATCTCGCACCGGCTGGAGGAGATCCGCCGCATCGGCGACCGGGTCACCGTCCTGAAGGACGGCCGGGCCGTCGCCGGCGGGCTGCCCGCCGAGTCGACGCCGACCCGCGACGTGGTGGCGCTGATGACGGGGCGCAACGTCGAGTACGTCTTCCCCGAGCGGCCCGACTCGCCGCCGACGGCGGAGCCCGTGCTGAGCGTGCGGGGACTGACCCGGGAGGGCGAGTTCGCCCCGCTCGACCTGGACGTCCGCCCCGGCGAGATCGTCGGCCTGGCCGGACTGGTCGGCTCCGGCCGCTCCGAGATCCTGGAGACCGTCTACGGGGCCCGCAGGGCCGACGCCGGCGAGGTCCTCGTGGAGGGCCGCCCGCTGCGGCCCGGCAGCGTGCGCGCCGCCGTGCGCGCCGGACTCGGGCTCGCCCCCGAGGAACGCAAGGCGCAGGCCCTGCTGATGCTGGAGTCCGTCACCCGCAACGTGTCGGTCTCCGCCCTGTCCCGCTTCTCGCGCGGCGGCTGGATCGACCGCGGCGCCGAACTGGGCGCCGCCCGGGCGGCCACCCGCGAACTGTCCCTGCGGCCCGACAACCCGTCCGTGCCCGTGCGCACCCTCTCCGGCGGCAACCAGCAGAAGGCGGTCCTCGCCCGCTGGCTGCTGCGCGGCTGCCGGGTCCTGCTCCTGGACGAACCCACCCGCGGCGTCGACGTCGGCGCCCGCGCCGAGCTGTACGCGGTCATCCGCCGCCTCGCCGACGAGGGCCTCGCCGTGCTGCTGGTCTCCAGCGAGGTGCCCGAGGTGCTCGGCCTCGCCGACCGCGTGCTGGTGCTGCGCGAGGGCCGTGTCGTGCACGAGGCCCCCGCCCGCGAACTCGACGAACACCGCGTACTCGACCTCGTGATGGAAGGAAGCCCGGCGTCATGACGCAGCACATGTCCCCGCCACGGGGCGGCACCGGCAAGACGGCGGCGGCGGACGGTCCGTCCGCCTGGCGGAGCCTGACGGCCCGCGCCGACCTGCGCACCCTGAGCCTGCTCGGCGTGCTCGCCGTCCTGGTCCTCATCGGCGGCATCACCCAGCCCGACGCGTTCCTCGACACCCGCAACCTGCAGCTGGTGCTCACCCAGGCGTCCGTGATCGGCGTCGTCACCGTCGGCATGACCTTCGTGATCATCTCCGGCGGCATCGACCTGTCCGTCGGCGCGATCGTCGCCCTCGCCTCGGTGTGGGCGACCACGGTGGCGACCCAGGAGTTCGGCTTCGTCGGCATCCTGTTCACCGCGGTCGTCGTCGGCGTGGGCTGCGGGCTGGTCAACGGCGTGCTCATCGCCTACGGCCGGATGGTCCCGTTCATCGCCACCCTCGCCATGCTGGCCTCGGCGCGCGGCCTCGCCCTGCAGATCACCGACGGCCGCACCCAGGTCGTCACCGTCCCCAGCGTCCTGGACCTCGGCGAACGCGACTCCTACGTCCTGGGCATCCCGCCGCTGGTCCTGGTCTTCGCGGCCGTCACCGTCGTCGGCTGGCTGGCGCTCAACCGCACCACCTTCGGGCGCCGCACCGTCGCCGTCGGCGGCAACGCGGAGGCCGCGCGGCTCGCCGGCATCGACGTCCGCCGCCAGCGGCTCTACCTCTACCTGCTGTCCGGACTGTGCTGCGGCATCGCCGCCTTCCTGCTGATCGTCCTGGCCGGCTCCGGCCAGAACACCAACGGCAACCTCTACGAACTCGACGCCATCGCCGCCGCGATCATCGGCGGCACGCTCCTCACCGGAGGCCGCGGCACCATCGTCGGCTCCGTGCTCGGCGTCCTCGTCTTCACCACGATCACCAACATCTTCGCCCTGAACAACCTGCAGACCGACGTCCAGCAGATCGCCAAGGGAGCGATCATCGTCGCCGCCGTGCTGGTCCAGCGCCGTTCCGCGAGCACGACCTGAGGAAAGGGTTCACCACCATGCAGCAACTCAACGCGAGTCGCAGAGGACTGCTCTTCGGAGCCGCCGCCGTGGGCGCCGGTGCCTTCCTCACCGGCTGCACGAGCAACGAGACCGACGACGAGAAGCCCGCCGCGAACGACCAGCCGGCCGCCGCCGACAAGCCCGGCAAGCAGGTCACCATCGGCTACGCCGGCCCCCAGGCCGACCACGGCTGGCTCAACGCCATCAACGACAACGCCAAGAAGCGCGCCGAGAAGTACTCGGACGTCACCCTCGAGGTCACCGAGGGCTCCAACGACACCGCCCAGCAGATCGGCCAGATCGAGACCCTCATCAACAAGAAGGTCGACGTCCTCGTGGTGCTGCCCGCCGACGGCAAGGCGCTCACCCAGGTCGGTCTGAAGGCGATGCGCGCCGGCATCCCGGTCGTCAACCTCGACCGCATCTTCAACAGCCCCCAGGCGTACCGCTGCTGGATCGGCGGCGACAACTACGGCATGGGCCTCAACGCCGGCCACTACATCGGCGAGAAGCTCAAGGACAAGCCCGACGCCAAGGTCATCGAACTGGCCGGCCTGGACAACCTGGAGCTGACCCAGCAGCGCACCCAGGGCTTCGACGACGCCCTCAAGAACTACCCGAACATCAAGAAGGTGGCCCGTCAGGCCGCCGATTTCACCGTCGAGTCCGGCCAGGCCAAGATGGCCCAGCTCCTCCAGGCCCAGTCGTCGTTCGACGCCCTGTGGAACCACGACGACGACCAGGGCGTGGGCGCGCTGCGCGCCATCGAGCAGGCGGGCCGCGACGACTTCCTGATGGTCGGCGGAGCCGGGGCGCTCTCCGCCTTCCAGGCCATCAAGGCGGACAGCGGCGTCCTGAAGGCGACCGTGCTGTACCCGCCGACCATGGCCGCCTCCGCCATCGACCTGGCCCGCGCCCTCGGCCAGGGCAAGGGGGTCAGCGGGCTCGCCGAGTTCGAGATCCCCTCGACGGTCACCTGCTACTCGGCCGTCGTCGACAAGGAGAACGTGGACCAGTACATGTCCACCGGCTTCAAGTGAGGGCCGCCGCCCCGGCCCGGCCCGACCAGCCGGCCGGGGCGGGGCCCACCCCCCACCGCGCCACCACGACGAGGAGGACATCCGCATGGGACAGCCGCAGCAGCCCGAGGGGGCCGGGGCGGACGCAGCAGCGACCGGTACCGGAACCGGTACCGGCACCACGGCCACGGGGGCATCCGCGACCAGACCGCCGCTGCGCGTCGGCATGGTCGGCTACGCCTTCATGGGCGCCGCCCACTCCCAGGGCTGGCGCACCGCCGGCCGGGTCTTCGACCTGCCGCTGAACCCGGTCATGACCGCCATCTGCGGCCGGGACGCCGACGCCGTCCGCACGGCGGCCGACCGGTACGGCTGGGCGAGCGCCGAGACCGACTGGCGGGCCCTGGTGGAACGGGAGGACATCGACCTCGTCGACATCTGCACCCCCGGTGACAGCCACGCCGAGATCGCGCTGGCCGCGCTCGCCGCCGGCAAGCACGTCCTGTGCGAGAAACCCCTCGCCAACACCGTCGCCGAGGCGGAGGAGATGACCCGGGCCGCCGAGGAGGCGGGCGCACGCGGCCAGCTGGCCATGGTCGGCTTCAACTACCGCCGGGTGCCCGCCACCGCGCTGGCCCGGCGCATGGTCGCCGAGGGCCGCATCGGCCGGCTGCGGCACGTGCGGGTGACGTACCTCCAGGACTGGCTGGTGGACCCCGAGGCCCCGCTGACCTGGCGGCTGCGCAAGGAGCAGGCCGGCTCCGGCGCGCTCGGCGACCTGGGCGCGCACATCGTCGACCTCGCCCAGTACCTGACCGGGGAGCGGCTGGCCGGCGTCTCCGCCCTCACCGAGACCTTCGTGCGGGTGCGCCCCCTGCCCGGCGGTACGGCACGGGGCCTGTCCGCCACGTCGGCCGCCGGCACGGGGGAGGTCACCGTGGACGACGCCGCCGTGTTCACCGGCCGCTTCACCTCCGGCGCCCTCGCCTCCTTCGAGGCCACCCGCTACGCCACCGGCCGCAAGAACGCCCTGCGCATCGAACTCAACGGTGAGCGCGGTTCGCTCGCCTTCGACCTGGAGCGGCTCAACGAGCTGTCGTACCACGACGGCACCGAGCCCGGTGAGCACGCCGGTTTCCGCCGCATCCTCGTCACCGAGCCCGAGCACCCCTACCTGCACGCCTGGTGGCCGCCGGGCCACGGACTGGGCTACGAGCACACCTTCGCCCACCAGGTGCGCGACCTCGTCCACGCGGTCGCCGAGGGCCGCGCACCCGAACCCTCCTTCGCCGACGGGCTGCAGGTGCAGCGGGTGCTCGCGGCCGTGGAGGAGAGCGCCGAGAAGAACTCCGTCTACACCCCCGTCGCCATCACGTCGACCGTCGTCTGAGGAGGCCAGAAGCGCATGCCGCGCAACTTCACACTGTTCACCGGGCAGTGGGCCGACCTGCCTCTGGAGGAGGTCTGCCGGCTCGCCCGCGACTTCGGCTACGACGGCCTCGAACTCGCCTGCTGGGGCGACCACTTCGAGGTCGACAAGGCCCTCGCGGACCCGTCCTACGTGGACTCCCGGCACCAGTTGCTCGACAAGTACGGCCTGAAGTGCTGGGCGATCTCCAACCACCTCGTCGGGCAGGCCGTCTGCGACGCCATCATCGACGAGCGCCACCAGGCCATCCTGCCCGCCCGCATCTGGGGCGACGGGGAGGCGGAGGGCGTGCGGCGGCGTGCCGCCGCGGAGATCGCGGACACCGCCCGCGCCGCCGCCGCGTTCGGCGTCGACACCGTCATCGGCTTCACCGGGTCCGCCATCTGGCACCTGGTCGCCATGTTCCCGCCGGCGCCCGAGTCGATGATCGAGCGCGGCTACCAGGACTTCGCGGACCGCTGGAACCCGATCCTGGACGTCTTCGACGCCGAGGGCGTGCGGTTCGCGCACGAGGTCCACCCCAGCGAGATCGCCTACGACTACTGGACCACGCAGCGCGCGCTGGAGGCGGTGGACCACCGGCCCGCGTTCGGCCTCAACTTCGACCCGTCGCACTTCGTGTGGCAGGACCTGGACCCGGTCGGCTTCCTGTGGGACTTCCGGGACCGGATCTACCACGTCGACTGCAAGGAGGCCCGCAGGCGCCTCGACGGCCGCAACGGCCGCCTCGGCTCCCACCTGCCGTGGGGCGACCCGCGGCGCGGCTGGGACTTCGTGTCGGCCGGGCACGGGGACGTCCCCTGGGAGGACGTCTTCCGCATGCTGCGCTCCATCGACTACGGGGGCCCGGTCTCCGTCGAGTGGGAGGACGCCGGCATGGACCGGCTCCAGGGCGCCCCCGAGGCCCTCACCCGGCTCAAGGCGTTCGACTTCGAGCCGCCCAGCGCGTCCTTCGACGCCGCGTTCAACAGCTGATCCACGCGCCCGGCAGCAGGTCGGCACGGGGGCCGGAACATCCGCCGGTCCCCGGTCCGACGTGCCCGGACCCCGCTTTGTCCTGCGCGGGGCAAAAGTTCAACTATTCGGGATCCAAGGGGTGTTCGCACAGGACGAACACAGCTAACGTCCCTGATGTGTTCAGGACACACACGTCTCCGGGGTGACGGCGCACCCCGGCGCCCGCACCGCACGCATGCCTTCGCACCCGTTCCGTACGGCCCATTCCGTTCCCGGAGGGACTTCGTGCACAGAAGCAGAATCAGAGGCACCGGCACCACGAGACGGCCCGGACTCCGCACCGCCCTCGCCCTGCTCACCGGCCTCGCCCTGGCGGTGGCCACCCCGGCGACCGTCGCCGGCGCCCAGCCCGGCAGCTCCCCCCTCGACGCCACCGCGGCCCCCGCGGCCGCCGAGGGACAGTTCCAGCAGGTACCGCTCGCCAAGGGCGAGCCGGAGATGGGCGAGCCGATGTCGCTCGCCGTCCTCCCGGACCGCAGCGTCCTGCACACCGCCCGCGACGGCACGCTGCGCCTCACCGACCAGGGCGGCGTCACCAAGGTCGCCGGCCGCATCCCCGTCTACAGCCACGACGAGGAGGGCCTCCAGGGCGTCGGCGTCGACCCGGACTTCGAGAACAACCGGGCGATCTACCTCTACTACGCCCCGCCGCTCGACACCCCCGAGGGCGACGCCCCGGAGAACGGCACCGCCGAGGACTTCAAGAAGTTCGACGGCGTCAACCGCCTCTCCCGCTTCGTCCTCAACCCCAACGGCACGCTGGACATGGCCAGCGAGAAGAAGGTCCTGGAGGTCGCCACCTCCCGCGGCACCTGCTGCCACGTCGGCGGCGACATCGCCTTCGACGCCGAGGGGAACCTCTACCTCTCCACCGGCGACGACACCAACCCCTTCGCCTCCGACGGGTACAGCCCGATCGACGAACGCCCGGACCGCAACCCGGCCTTCGACGCCCGCCGCAGCGCCGGCAACACCAACGACCTGCGCGGCAAGATCCTGCGCATCAAGGTCGCCGAGGACGGCTCGTACACCATCCCGGAGGGCAACCTCTTCCCCCCGGGCACCGAGAAGACCCGCCCCGAGATCTACGCGATGGGCTTCCGCAACCCGTTCCGCATCAGCGTCGACAAGAAGACCGGCACGGTCTACGTCGGTGACTACGGCCCCGACGCCGGCGCCGCCGACCCCCAGCGCGGCCCGGCCGGACAGGTCGAGTTCGCCAAGGTCACCAAGGCCGCCAACTTCGGCTGGCCGTTCTGCACCGGTGACAACGACCCGTACGTCGACTACGACTTCGCCACCAAGACCTCCGGCGAGACGTTCGACTGCGCCGCCCCGAAGAACACCTCGCCGCACAACACCGGCCTCGTCGACCTGCCGCCCGCGCAGGCCGCCTGGATCCCGTACGACGACGACTCCGTGCCCGAGTTCGGCAGCGGCTCCGAGTCCCCGATGGGCGGCCCGGTCTACCGCTACGACCCCGACCTCGACTCCAAGGTCAAGTTCCCCGAGGAGTACGACGGCGACTTCTTCGCGGGTGAGTTCGGCCGCCGCTGGATCAAGCGGATCGAGCAGAACGACGACGGGTCGGTCGCGAAGATCAACGACTTCCCGTGGACCGGCACCCAGATCATGGACATGGAGTTCGGCCCCGACGGCGCGCTCTACGTCCTCGACTACGGACTGTCCTGGTTCCAGGGCGACAAGGACTCCGCCCTGTACCGGATCGAGAACGCCGCGGACGGCTTCTCCCCGATCGCCGAGGTGAGCGCGAACAGGACGTCCGGCGCCACCGGCCTGAAGGTCACCTTCACCGGCTCCGCCAAGGACGCCGACTCCCCGGACCTCACCTACAGCTGGGACTTCGGCGACGGCACCAAGGGCGAGGGCCTCACGCCCACCCACCAGTACAAGAAGGCCGGCACCTACACCGCGACCTTCACCGCGAAGGACCCCGAGGGCAACACCGGCAACGCCAGCGTCCGGATCGTGGTCGGCAACACCGCGCCCAAGGTGACCATCGAGACCCCCGGCAACGGCACCCTCCTCCCCATGGGGCAGCCCATCCCCTTCAAGGTGAAGGTCACCGACCCCGAGGAGACGATCGACTGCTCCAGGGTCAAGGTCGCCTACAGCCTCGGCCACGACTCCCACGCCCACGAGCTGACCAGCGAGACGGGCTGTGAGGGCACCCTCAACCCGCCGCCGGGCGACGGCGGCCACGACCCCAACGCCAACATCTACGGCGTCGTCGGCGCCAGCTACACCGACGGCGGCGCGAACGGCCAGGAGGCCCTGACCGGGACCGCCCGCACCGTGATCCAGCCGCCGCACCGCCAGGCCGAGCACTTCACGGCCCAGCAGGGCGTGTCGCCGATCGACAAGACCGGCGCCAACGGCGGCAAGACCGTCGGCGACATCAACGACGGCGACTGGATCTCCTTCAGTCCCTACAAGTTCGACGGGCAGAAGAAGCTGACCGTACGGGCCTCCTCCGGCGGCGCCGGCGGATACCTCGAGGTGCGCACCGGCTCGCCCACCGGCCCGCTGCACGGCTCGGCGTACATCCCGCCGACCGGCAGCTGGGAGACCTTCCAGGACGTCGACGTGCCGCTGCGGGCCCTGCCCAGGAAGACCACCGACGTCTACCTGGTCTTCAAGGGCGGCGAGGGCGCGCTGTTCGACATCGACGACTTCGAGTTCTCCACGGAGCCGTTCACGGCCGGCAAGAAGGTCCTGGTCTTCTCCAAGACCGCGGGCTTCCGCCACGACTCCATCCCGGCCGGCATCGCCGCCCTGAAGGAGCTGGGCGCCCCGGCCGGCATCTCCGTCACCGCGACCGAGGAGGCCAGGCAGTTCACCACCGCCAACCTCGCCAAGTACGACGCGGTCGCCTTCCTGTCCACCACCGGTGACGTCCTCGACGCCGACCAGCAGAAGGCGTTCGAGAACTACGTCGCGAACGGCGGCGGCTACATGGGCGTCCACGCCGCCGCCGACACCGAGTACGACTGGAAGTTCTACGGCGGCCTCGTCGGCGCCTACTTCGCCTCGCACCCGGCCATCCAGAAGGCCACCGTCCGCGTCGAGGACCACGACCACCCGGCCACCGCGCACCTGGGCGACACCTGGGAGCGCACCGACGAGCTGTACAACTACCGCACCAACCCGCGCGAGCAGGCCAAGGTCCTCGCCACCCTCGACGAGACCACCTACCAGGGCGGCACCATGAAGGGCGACCACCCGATCGCCTGGTGCCAGAACTACGGCGGCGGCCGCTCCTTCTACACCGGCCTCGGCCACACCAAGGAGTCCTACGCCGACGAGACGTTCCGCGCCCACCTGCTCGGCGGCATGCAGTACGCCACCGGCCAGGTCAAGGCCGACTGCAAGCCGGCCAAGGGCTACCGGAGCATCTTCAACGGCCAGACCCTGGACGGCTGGAAGCAGGCCGGCCCCGGAAAGTTCAACGTCAAGGACGGCGTCCTGGAGTCCGAGGGCGGCATGGGCCTGCTCTGGTACCAGGCCAAGGAGCTGAAGTCGTACTCCCTCAAGCTCGACTGGAAGATGCAGGGCGACGACAACTCCGGTGTCTTCGTGGGCTTCCCGGCCTCCGACGACCCCTGGTCCGCGGTGGACAAGGGCTACGAGGTCCAGATCGACGCCACGGACGCCGTGGACCGCACCACCGGTGCGATCTACACGTTCAAGGCGGCGAACATCAAGGCCCGTGACCAGGTCCTGCGGCCGCCCGGCCAGTGGAACTCCTACGAGATCAAGGTCCAGGGCGAACGCCTCCAGGTGTTCCTCAACGGAGTCAAGATCAACGACTTCACCAACAAGGACCCCGAGCGGAGCCTGACCAACGGCTACATCGGCCTGCAGAACCACGGCGCCGACGACCAGGTCTCCTTCCGCAACATCCAGCTGAAGGAACTGCCCCGGTAGGGCGACCCGAACGGCGGCGGGCGGAGGACGCCGGATCTCCGCCCGCCGTCACCCCAGGCCCAGCGCCCGGCACCCCGCTCGTCCCCCTCCGGCACCCCCGCCCGGTTCGCGTACGACAAGGAGGCTGCCCATGTCCGCCGAACCGTCCCTGCCCACCACGTCCCCGGCCCCGCGCTTCGGCGTCTGGCTCATCGGAGCGCGCGGATCCGTCGCCACGACCGCGATCGCGGGCTGCGCCGCCGTCGCCGCCGGGCTCCACCCGCCGGCCGGCATGGTCACCGAGACCCCCGACTTCGCCTCGAGCGGTCTGCCGGCGCTGTCCTCCCTCGTCTTCGGGGGCCACGACACCGTCGACTGCCCGCTGCCCAAACGCGCCGAACACCTCGCCGACGGCGGCGTCCTGCCGCACGGCCTGCCGGCCGCCGTGCACGCCGAACTGGCCGCCGCCGACGAGGAGATCAGGCCCGGCGGCCCCCTGCCCGGCGACACGGACCGCGGCTTTGGCCGGGGCGACGACGCGTTGATCGACGTGTTCGCGGACGACATCCGCGACTTCGTGCGCCGCCGGGGCCTCGCGGGCGCCGTCGTGGTGAACGTCGCCTCCACCGAGCCCGCACCCACCGACGGCTCCCTGCCACCCAGCTCCCTCTACGCGGCGGCCGCCCTGCGCGCCGGCTGCCCCTACGTCAACTTCACCCCCTCCACGGGCCTGCACCACCCGGCGCTCGCCCCGCTCGCCGCGTCCTCGGGCGTGCCGTACGCGGGCCGCGACGGCAAGACCGGGCAGACCCTGCTGCGCTCCGTGCTCGGCCCGATGTTCGCGCAGCGCGCCCTCGCCGTGCGCGCCTGGTCCGGCACCAACCTGCTGGGCGGGGGCGACGGCGCCGCCCTCGCCGACCCCGCTGCCGCCGCCGCCAAGAACGCCGGCAAGGAACGCGTCCTCGCCGACACCCTCGGCGCGGCACCCGAGGGCGAGGTCCACATCGACGACGTCCCCGCGCTCGGCGACTGGAAGACGGCCTGGGACCACATCGCCTTCGACGGCTTCCTCGGCTCCCGCATGATCCTGCAGACCATCTGGCAGGGCTGCGACTCCGCGCTCGCCGCCCCCCTCGTCCTCGACCTGGCCCGGCTGGCCGTCCGCGCCCAGGAGAAGGGCCTGACCGGCCCGCTGGGCGAACTCGGCTTCTACTTCAAGGACCCGGTGGGGGACGGCCCGGCGTCGCTGGCCGAGCAGTACGCGGAACTGAGGCGCTTCGCCGCGCGGCTGCGGGACGACGCGGGGCCGGGGGACCGCGGACGTTCGGACGACGGCGCCGACGGCCGAGGAGCGCGGCGATGAGCCGCGTGGCCGCCACGGCGCGGGGCGCGTCCTCGCCCGCGGGAACGGCGACGGCCGACGACCCCACCACGGAGGCCGGGGCCGCCGTCCCGGTCGCCGACGGCCCGGCACCCGGTTCCTCCGGCACCCCCGGACCGCGTTCCGGCCGCGCCGGCGCCTGGGCCGAACTGCTGCGCCTGCCCGCGCTGTTCACCGTCCCCGGCGACGCCCTGGCCGGCGCCGCCGCGGCCGGCGCGCGCCCCGGGCCCCGCACCCTGCTCGCCATCGGTTCCTCCCTGTGCCTGTACGAGGCCGGCATGGCCCTGAACGACTGGGCGGACCGGGCCGAGGACGCCGCGGAGCGCCCGCACCGCCCGATCCCGTCCGGCCGCATCCGCCCGGCCGCCGCCCTCACCGCCGCCGGTGTCCTCACCGGCGCCGGCCTGGCGCTCGCCGCCGGTGCGGGGAGGCCCGCCCTCACGGTGGCCGCGCCCCTGGCCGCGACCGTCTGGGCCTACGACCTCGCCCTGAAGCACACGCCCGCCGGTCCCGCGGCCATGGCCGCCGCCCGCGGACTGGACCTGCTCCTGGGCGCCGCCGCCACCGGCGGCGGCACCCGCGCCGCGCTGCCCTCCGCCGCGCTGCTCGGCGGCCACACCCTCGCGGTCACGGCCGTCTCCCGCCGCGAGACCACCGGCGGTTCGGCGCTGGCCCCGCTGGCCGCCCTCGCGACGACGGGGGTGCTGACCCATCTGGTC
>NZ_BDJC01000048.1 GCF_002005565.1 Streptomyces sp. JHA26
CGGCGCGGCCGCGGGACCGGACGGCGCCCGGCCCGCCCCGTCGCCCGTCCCGTCGCCGGGCCCGGTCCGCGCGTGCGGCACCCTCGGGTCGGCTCCCTGGGCGCCGGGCCACGCGACCCGGCCGCTCCCGGGCCGCCCCGTCCGGTCGGCGCCCCAGGCGGAGGCGGGCTCCGGACGGCTGCCGTGCCGGGACGCGGCGGCGGGCGGCTCCTCCACCGGATCCTCGTCGAAGAAGTGCGGTCCGGTCTCCTCCACGGAGGGCGCCGCGGGCCGCACGCCGGGCGGCGGGGCGAGCGGCTCGCCGTCCTTGGGCGCCGGCCGGCTGGTGCCGGCCACCCAGGAGGCACCGTTCCAGTACCGGACGTATCCAGGAATGGACGGGTCCGGGTAATACCCTTCGCGGGGTCTGTCGTCGCCGGGGGCCGGGGTTGGGGCGCTCATGTCCGTCGTCCCGTATCTGCTCGGGGTTGGTTTGGGGGCCTCCACATCTATCAGACGGGCGCAACCCGTACGGCCGGTCCCGCCGTACGCACCCCTTTCCGGGCAACCTCGTGCACGGACCTTCACACGAAGGAGGAGCCCGGCGGGCCCGGGGAGGCCGCCGGGGAGACGTTCCGCGGGCCCGCTCCCGCGCACCGGGCGGGAACGGTCAGAACAGCTTGCCCGGGTTGAGGATGCCGAGCGGGTCGAAGACCTGTTTGACGGCCCGCTGCATCTCCAGTCCCACCGGGCCGATCTCGCGCGCCAGCCACTCCTTCTTCAGGACGCCCACGCCGTGCTCGCCGGTGATGGTGCCGTCCAGTTCCAGGCCGAGGGCCATGATCTCGTCGAAGGACTCGCGGGCGCGCCGCGACTCGTCGGGGTCCTGCGCGTCGAAGCACACGGTGGGGTGGGTGTTGCCGTCGCCCGCGTGGGCGCAGACCCCGATGGTCAGGCCGTACTTCGCGGCGATGCGCTCGACGCCCTCCAGCATGTCGCCGAGCCGGGAACGCGGCACGCACACGTCGTCGATCATCGTCGTGCCCTTGACCGCCTCCAGGGCGGTGAGGGACAGCCGCCGCGCCTGGAGGAGGAGTTCGGACTCGGCCGCGTCGTCGGCGGGGACCACCTGCGTGGCGCCGGCGGCCTCGCACAGCACGCCGACGGCGGCGAGGTCGGCGGCCGGGTCGGTGGTGTCGAAGGCGGCGAGCAGGAGGGCCTCGGTGGTCTCCGGCAGGCCCATGTGGGCGAGGTCGTTGACCGCCTTGACGGTCGTACGGTCCATCAGTTCGAGGAGGGACGGCACGTGTCCGCCCTCCATGATCCGGCAGATCGCGTCGCAGGCGGCGGACGCGGAGGCGAACTCGGCGGCCAGCACCAGTTGCTCGGGCGGCTTGGGCCGCAGCGCGAGGACGGCCCGCACGACGATGCCGAGGGAGCCCTCGGAGCCGACGAACAGGCGGGTGAGGTCGTACCCGGCGACGCCCTTGGCGGTGCGGCGGCCGGTCGACATCAGGCGGCCGTCGGCGAGGACGACGTCGAGGCCGAGGACGTACTCGGCGGTCACCCCGTACTTGACGCAGCACAGGCCGCCGGAGGCGGTGCCGATGTTGCCGCCGATGGTGCACGTCTCCCAGCTGGAGGGGTCCGGCGGGTAGTACAGGCCGTGTTCGTTCACCGCGCGGGAGAGCGTGGCGTTGACGACGCCGGGTTCGACGACGGCGACGCGGTCGACCGGGTTGATCTCCAGGATGCGGTCCATCTTGGTGAGGGACAGCACGATGCAGCCGTCGGTGGCGTTGGCCGCGCCGGACAGGCCGGTGCGGGCGCCCTGCGGGACGACGGGGACGCGCAGCTCGGTGGCGGTGCGCATGACGTGCTGGACGTCCTCCACGGTGCGCGGCAGGACGACCACGGCGGGGGCGCCGGCCGGGCAGAAGCTCGCCATGTCGTTGGCGTAGGAGGCCGTGACGTCCGGGTCGGTGAGGACGGCCTCGGCGGGCAGGGCGGCGCGCAGCCGGTCGACGAGGGTGCCGGTGACCGCGGGGGCTGCGTCGTCCTCGTCGCGGGGCGCTTCGATACGGCTCATGGGTTCCCTCCGGGAAACCCCGGCCTCCGGGCCGGGGAGAGATCGGCTTCCGCGGACCGCTTCTCCCCCTCCTCCACACGGTGCTCCCCGTGCGGCACGACCCGCGGCACGGCCCACGGCGCGAGCCGTGGGCCCCTTCGGTCACGAGGAGAAGAAGCCAAGATCACAGCGTCGCACCCGGGGCCATCGGTGTGAACCCCACCGACGGCACCCTTCGCCTGCCCGGGACGCTTGTCATATTGACGCACAGTGAGGGGCATGGACATCCGGACGTCGAGCGTCGTGCCGGGCCCGCGGAAGCGGCGGGCGCGCCGGGCGCTGATCGCCTCCGCCGCCGGCTGCGTGGTCCTCGGCGGGGTGCTGGTGCTGCTGCCGGGGGAACGGGGCTCCGCTCCCCCGCCCGCGCCGGGAGCGGCGGCGCAGGCGCGCGGCGCGGTCACCGGTGGGGTGCCGGCCGCGCTGCCCGATCTGGCCCTGCTGATCGGCGACCGGGAGCGGCACCTGCGGGCGCATCCGCTGGACGGGCGGGCGTGGGCGGTGCTGGGCGCGGCCTACGTGGAGCAGGGCCGGCGGACCGCGACCGCCGCGAACTGGCCGAAGGCCGAGAAGGCGCTGCGCACGTCGCTGAAGGTGGGGGCGCGGAACGATCCGCAGACCCTGGAGTCGCTGGCGGCGCTGGCGGTGGAGCGGCGGGACTTCCCCGAGGCGCGGAAGTGGGGCGAGAGCGCGCTGAAGCTGGCGCCGAAGCGGTGGACGACGCACGCGGTGCTGATCGACGCGTACACCGGGCTCGGCGACCACGAGGCCGTGGGGCGGGCCCTGGACCGGATGAGGAAGCTGCGCCCGGGCCTGCCCGCCGTACGGGCGCGGGCCGCCGCCGTCTACCGGAACCGGGGCTGGCAGGACGACGCGGAGGCGAAGCTCTCCGACGCGGTGGCCCTCGCCACGGCGCCGGCCGAGCGGGCGGCGTACCTGGAGCAGGCCGGGCGGCTGGCGTTCGAACGCGGGGACCGCGAGGGGGCGCTGCGGTACTTCCGGGAGGCGCTGCGCACCGACCCCGACCAGCGGGCCGCGCAGGCCGGGGAGGGCAGGGCGCTGGCGGCGCTGGGGCGGACGACGGAGGCGATGAACGCCTACCAGGCGGCGCTGGCCAGGCGGCCGTGTCCCGAGTACGCGCTGGAGCTGGGCGAGCTCCACCAGTCGCTGGGACTGGAGGAGGCGGCGCGCGTGCAGTTCGACCTGCTGCGCAGACAGGTGCGGGACGCCGAGGAGGCGGGGGCGGACGAGGAGCTGGTGGTGGGGCGGTTCGAGGCGGACCACGGGGACGCGGGGGCGGCGGTGGAGGCGCTGGAGGCCGAGTGGCAGCGGCAGCCGGGCGTCGAGGTGGCCGACGCCCTGGGCTGGGCGCTGTACCGGACCGGTGAGCACGAGGAGGCGCTGCGGTTCGCGTCGATCGCGACGGACGGCGAGCACGGCGGCGAGGCGCGCAACGCCCTGTACCTGTTCCACCGGGGGATGACCGAGCGGGCGCTGGGGCGGTACGGGCCCGCGCGACGGCACCTGCGGGAAGCGCTGGTGATCAACCCGTACTTCTCCCCGCTGCGGGCGCCCGAGGCGAGGCGGGCGCTGGCGGAGCTGGGCGAGCCCTCCCTGGAGGACCCGCCCCGGTAGGACCCGCCCCGACAGCCGCTCGCGGTCGTCAGAGGTTGCCGCGCTTGGCCTGCTCGCGCTCGATCGCCTCGAACAGGGCCTTGAAGTTGCCCTTGCCGAAGCCCATGGAGCCGTGGCGCTCGATCATCTCGAAGAAGACGGTCGGACGGTCCTGGACCGGCTTGGTGAAGATCTGCAGCAGGTAGCCGTCCTCGTCGCGGTCGACGAGGATCTTCAGCTCGCGCAGGATCTCGACGGGGACGCGGGTCTCGCCGGCCCACTCGCCGAGCGTGTCGTAGTACGAGTCGGGCGTGTCCAGGAACTCGACGCCGGCCGCCTTCATCGTGCGCACGGACTGCACGATGTCGTTGGTGTTCAGCGCGATGTGCTGGACGCCGGCGCCGCCGTAGAACTCCAGGTACTCGTCGATCTGGGACTTCTTCTTGGCGACGGCGGGCTCGTTGATCGGGAACTTGACCTTGAGGGTGCCGTCGGCGACGACCTTGGACATCAGCGCGCTGTACTCGGTGGCGATGTCGTCGCCCACGAACTCCTTCATGTTCGTGAAGCCCATGACCTTGTTGTAGAAGCCGACCCACTCGTTCATGCGGCCGAGTTCGACGTTGCCGACGCAGTGGTCGACGGCCTGGAAGGTGCGCTGCGCGGGCGGCTCGACGATCGGGCTCGCGGCGGCGTAGCCGGGCAGGTAGGGGCCGTCGTAGCCGGTGCGCTCGACCAGCGTGTGGCGGGTCTCGCCGTAGGTGGCGATGGCGGCGAGGACGACGGTGCCGTGCTCGTCCTTGACCTCGTACGGCTCCGCGACCGAGCGGGCGCCGTGCTCGACGGCGTAGGCGTGGGCGGCGCGCGCGTCCGGGACCTCGATGGCGAGGTCGACGACGCCGTCACCGTGCTCGGCCACGTGCTGGGCGAGGAAGCGGCCCCACTCGGTGGCCGGCTTGATCACCGAGGTGAACACGAAGCGGGCGGAGCCGTTCTCCAGGACGTACGAGGCGGTCTCGCGGCTGCCGTTCTCCGGTCCGGAGTAGGCGACCAGCTGCATGCCGAAGGCGGTGGAGTAGTAGTGCGCCGCCTGCTTGGCGTTGCCCACGGCGAAGACGACCGCGTCCATTCCCTTGACCGGGAAGGGGTCGGCCTGCCGGGCGGTGTCGGGAGTGTGGTGTGTGGTCTGCGTCATGGCCGCAGGGTCTCCCGCGCCCGCAAGGTGCGCAATAGTTTGCGTTTTCACTGGGCAGTCTGCCCAGGGAAACGCCGGGTGCGGCGGGCGATCTGTACAGGATGACCAGCCGGGAGGGCGGGGAGATGGGGATCGATCGTCTCGACGGGCGGATCATCGGACTGCTGGCGCGGGAGCCCCGGATCGGGGTGCTGGAGATGTCCCGGCGCCTGGGGGTGGCACGCGGCACGGTGCAGGCGCGGCTGGACCGGCTTCAGTCGAACGGAGTCATCCGCGGATTCGGTCCGGACGTGGACCCGGCGGCGCTCGGCTACCCGGTGACGGCGTTCGCGACGCTGGAGATCCGGCAGGGTCAAGGGCCCGACGTCCGGGCGCACTTGGCGTCCGTGCCGGAGGTACTGGAGCTGCACACCACGACCGGCACCGGGGACATGCTGTGCCGGCTGGTGGCCCGCTCGAACGCCGATCTCCAGCGGGTGATCGACCGCGTCGTCGGTTTTGATGGCATCGTCCGGGCCGCCACGGCGATCGTGATGGAGAACCCGGTTCCGCTGCGGATCATCCCGCTGGTGGAGCAGGCGGCCGAGGACCACGGCCGACGACGCGAGTGAGACCGCCCGAACCCGGAGGTGAGCGGACGTGAACTTCTGGGAGTTCCTCGGCAGCCGCCACCAGCAGCTGCTCGCCGACGCCTACCAGCACGCCAGCGCCGTCTTCCAGTGCATGGTCGCCGCGACCGTCCTCGGGGTGCTGATCGGCGTGGTCACCTACCGCAGCGACTGGGCGGGCAACCTGGCGACGCTCACCACCTCCACCATCCTGACCATTCCGTCGCTGGCCATGATCGGCCTGCTCATCCCGGTCGTCGGGCTGGGCGTGCCGCCGACGGTGACCGCGCTGACCCTGTACGGGCTGCTGCCCGTCGTGCGCAACGCGATCGTCGGGCTGCGCGGCGTGGACCCGGCGCTGGTGGACGCGGCCCGGGGCATCGGGATGTCGCGGGTGGCGCGGCTGCTGAAGGTGGAGCTGCCGCTGGCCTGGCCGCCGATCCTCACCGGCATCCGGGTCTCGACGCAGATGCTGATGGGCATCGCCGCGATCGCCGCGTACGCCTCCGGCCCCGGCCTCGGCAACGAGATCTTCCGCGGGATCGCGTCGCTGGGCAGCAAGAACGCGCTCAACCAGGTGCTCGCGGGCACGCTCGGCATCATCGTCCTGGCCCTGCTGTTCGACGCCGCCTACGTCCTGCTGGGCCGGCTGACCATCTCCCGGGGGATCCGTGTCTGAGACGTCCGGGACCGGGACCGCCCCCGTCGGAGCCACGGGCGCCACGGGGGCGACCATCGAGCTGGAGAACCTGACCAAGCGCTATCCCGGCAGCCCGCTGCCCGCGGTGGACGACGTCTCCATGGAGATCAAGGCGGGCGAGACGGTCATCTTCGTGGGCCCCTCGGGGTGCGGGAAGTCCACCACCCTGAAGATGATCAACCGGCTGATCGAGCCGAGCGGCGGACGCATCCGCATCGGCGGCGAGGACGTCACCGACATCGACCCGGTGAGGCTGCGCCGGACGATCGGTTACGCGATCCAGTCCTCCGGCCTCTTCCCGCACATGACCGTCGCCCAGAACATCGCGCTCGTGCCCCGGATGACCGGCTGGTCGAAGGCGCGGGTGCGGTCCCGGGTGGAGGAGATGCTCGACCTGGTCGGGCTGGACCCCGGGGAGTTCCACGACCGCTACCCCCGCCAGCTCTCCGGCGGCCAGCAGCAGCGGGTCGGCGTGGCCCGGGCGCTGGCGGCGGATCCGCCGGTGCTGCTGATGGACGAACCGTTCGGCGCGGTCGACCCGATCACCCGGGACCACCTCCAGGACGAGCTGATCCGGCTCCAGCGCGAGCTGCACAAGACCATCGTCTTCGTCACCCACGACTTCGACGAGGCGATCAAGCTGGGCGACCGGATCGCGGTACTGCGCGAGCAGTCCCACATCGCCCAGTTCGACACCCCGGAGGCGATCCTCACCAACCCGGCCGACGACTTCGTCTCCGGTTTCGTGGGCGCCGGGGCCGCGCTGAAGCGGCTGAACCTGACCCGGGTGCGGGACGTGGGGATCACCGACTGTCCGACGGTGTCCGTGGAGGACCCGCTCCAGCACATCTTCGACCGGCTGCGGGACGGCGGCACCAACGAGGTCCTGCTGCTGGACCGGCGCGGCCGCCCGTACAAGTGGCTGCGGCGCGGCGACCTGATGCGGGCCAAGGGCTCCCTCGCGCGGGCCGGGACGCTGGTCACCGACACGGTGACCCGGGACGCGACGCTGCGGGACGCCCTGGAGGCGGTGCTGACCGACAACACCGGGCGGGTCGCGGTCACCGGGCGGCGCGGCGAGTACACGGGCGTCGTCGACATGGAGACGCTGATGAACTCGGTGCAGGAGCTGCTGGAGGCCGACCGGCTGGACGCGCTGGAGCACCGGCACGACCTGGAGGAGGCCCGGGCCGACCGGACGCACTCCGAGCAGGAGGGGTTCGGAGGGGCGGCGAAGGCGTGAGGTCACCGACGGGCCGGCAGGACGAGGGCGGGCGCGGGAGCGACGGGACGCTCACCGCCCCGGACGGCGACGACGGGGAGCGCGGGCCCCGCCCGGCAGGGCCCGCCCGGACCGCCCGGCGGATCACCTGGCGGAAGCTGATCGTCCTGCCCGCGGTGCTCGGGGCGGTGCTGCTGGCGACCTGGCTGTGGTTCCGGCAGGCCGAGCTGGACGCGCTCAGCGAGAACGCCCTGGCGAACGGCGCGGTCACCAAGGCGCTGTGGCAGCACGTCCAGCTGACCGCGATCTCCACCTTCTTCGTGCTGATCATCGCCATTCCGCTGGGGATCCTGCTGACCCGCAAGACGTTCCGGAAGGCCACCCCGGTGGCGATGGCGTTCGCCAACATGGGTCAGGCGACACCGGCCCTGGGCCTGCTGGCGCTGCTGGTGATCTGGCTCGGCATCGGCCGCCGTTCCGCGCTGATCGGCATCATCGTCTACGCCGTCCTGCCGGTGCTCTCCAACACCATCGCGGGCCTGCGGGCCAACGACCCCACGCTGCTGGAGGCGGCCCGTGGGATCGGCATGTCCCCGATGGACGTGCTGACCCGGGTGGAACTGCCGCTGGCCGTCCCGCTGATCCTGGCCGGGGTGCGCACCGCCCTCGTGCTGAACGTCGGCACGGCGACGCTGGCCGTGTTCGGGGGCGGCGGCGGTCTGGGCGTCCTGATCACCACCGGCATCACCAGCCAGCGCATGCCGGTGCTGGTGCTGGGCTCGGTCCTCACCGTCGCGCTGGCGCTGCTGGTGGACTGGCTGGCCTCGCTCGCCGAACTGCTGCTGCGGCCGCGCGGCCTGGAGGCGGGCACATGAGGCGGCGCGCGTGCCTGCTGGCCGCGGCGGTCCTGGTGGCGGCCTCCGGCTGCGGTCTGACCAGCGGCTCCCCCATGGTGGACGACGTGGAGCCCGGCACGATCGGGCGCGGCCGGCCCCTGGAGGGCGCCGACCTCACCGTCGTCTCCAAGGAGTTCACCGAGCAGCTGATCCTCGGCGCGATCATGGGCATCGCCTTCGAGGCGGCCGGGGCCGAGGTGCTCGACCGCACCGGCATCCAGGGCTCCGTCGGCACCCGCGCGGCGGTGGAGAACGGCGACGCGGACGCCACGTACGAGTACACGGGCACCGCCTGGATCACCTACCTCGGCAACAGCAGGCCGATCCCCGACCCGCGGCGGCAGTGGGAGGCGGTGCGGGACGCGGACGCGAGGAAGGGGCTGACGTGGCTGCCGCCGGCGCCGATGAACAACACCTACGCGCTGGCGATGAACCAGGCCAACCACCGCAGGTACCGCACCAGGACGCTGTCGCAGGTGGCCGCGCTGTCCGAGAAGGACCCCGCCGCCGTGACGCTGTGCGTGGAGGGCGAGTTCGCCAACCGCGCGGACGGCCTGCCGGGCCTGGAGAAGACCTACGGGATGAGCATCCCGCAGCGGAACATCACCCAGATGGACACCGGGATCATCTACACCCAGACGGCGAAGGGCGCCTGCACCTACGGCGAGGTCTTCACCACCGACGGGCGGATCAAGTCGATGAACCTGGTGGTGATGGCGGACGACAGGAAGTTCTTCCCGAACTACAACGCGGCGCCCATGGTCAGGACCGACACCCTGGAGAAGTGGCCGGCGATCGCCTCCGTCCTCGCCCCCGTCACCAAGGCGCTGACCAACGACGTCGCGCGGACCCTGAACGCGAAGGTCGACGTCGACGGGGAGGACCCGCACCAGGTGGCGCTGGACTGGATGAAGGAGAAGGGCTTCGTGAAGGAGGGCTGAGCGCCGCTCGGCAGGAAGCGCTGCTCAGCAGGAGGGAACCCGGCCCTTGCCCGACTTCAGGGACCGCAGCGCGTCGACCGCGCCCTTCAGGGAGGTCACCGGGACCAGCCGCAGCCCCTCGGGCAGCTCGGCCCGCGCGTCCGAGCACTCCGCCTTCGGCACCAGGAAGACGGTGGCCCCGTCCCGCCGGGCGGCCTGCGTCTTCAGCGGCACGCCGCCGACGGCGCCGACCTTGCCGCCGGCGCTGATCGTGCCGGTGCCGGCGATGGTCCGGCCGCCGGTCAGGTCGCCTCCGCTGCCGTCGCCGGCCAGCTTGTCGACGATGCCGAGGGAGAGCATCAGGCCGGCGCTGGGGCCGCCGACGTCGCCCAGGTCCAGCCGGACGTCCACGTCGGACGGGTCGAGGTCCAGGTAGTCCAGCGCGGCCGTCGTCGCCGTGTCCTGGGACTCGCGCATCTGGTCCAGGTTGTACTTCTCGATCTCCTCGACGTCGTCGCCCTCGGGGTAGACGGCGTCCAGGGGCATGACCGCCCGCTCGGTGTCGAACCAGTTGCCCAGCACGTCACCGAGCGAGACCCTGGCGTCGGGGCCGGTCGCCACGATCGTCGTCATCCGCAGCTGGCCCTCGGTGTCCCGGGTCGGCGCGCCCGAGATCCTGATCACCTCGTTGCCCTGGTACTTCTCGAGCACGTCGGCCGTCGACCCCGGCTGCGCGACGGCGAACGGCAGGGGGGCGAACACCACGGTGGCGAACAGCGCCACGACGGGCAGGGCGCAGACGGCGACCGCCTTGGGCCGCGTGAGACGAGAGAGCACGGAGTCAATCTAACGTGCCCCCGCACCGGCGCGGCGCGGGCAGTCACGGGCGCGGGGCGGGGCGGGCCGCCGGGACGCCTCCCCCGGAGGGGCCCCGGCGCCCACCCGCGCCCGCCCGCGCTCACCGCAGCGCTTCCGCCACTTCCCGTGCCGCCTCCATCACCCGCGCCCCCACCCGCTCCGGCACCACGTCGGACAGCATCACGACCCCCACGCTGCCCTCCACCCCCGTCACCCCGAGCAACGGCGCCGCGGCCCCGCACGCCCCCGCCTCCAGCTCCCCGTGCGTCAGCGTGTACCCGGGCCCCGGCTCCGCCACGGCGCCCTGCTGCCGGGCCGACAGGATCGCCTTCCCCGCGGCCCCCCGCTCCAGCGGATGCCGGAACCCGGCCCGGTAGGCCACGTGGTAGTCCGTCCAGGTCGGCTCGACGACGGCCACGGCGAGCGCCTCCGCGCCGTCCACCAGCGTCAGGTGGGCGGTCGCCCCGATGTCCTCGGCCAGCGAGCGCAGCGCCGGCATCGCCGCCTCGCGCACCAGCGGGTGCACCTGGCGGCCCAGTCCCAGCACCCCCAGCCCGACCCGGGCACGTCCGCCCAGGTCGCGGCGGACGAGCGCGTGCTGCTCCAGCGTGGCGAGCAACCGGTACACGACGGTCCGGTTGACGCCCAGTCGGTGGGACAGCTCGGTGACGGTCAGTCCGTGGTCCGTATCGGCCAGCAGTTTGAGGACACGCAGTCCCCTGTCGAGCGTCTGAGAGGTCTCCGCGGTCACGACGCCCACTCCTTAGTGGTGAGGTCGGCGGCCCCCTCACGGCGGATGCGTCACCGAGTCCCGTCGGTCACGCGCTTCAGAGGCCGCCGGTCGGCTGACGGCCCGGCCTTGTGCCCGGGCCCAGTCGCTTCACGGCTGCGCTCCGCGGCGGCGCTGCCACGGGGCGTGTGCGTAGCGGGACAGTAGCGAGCCGGTCCGCTCAGCGGAAGGCTCCGTCCAGAATCCGGTCAGTAACCGGTCGGAACTGACCGTGTTTGTCCTCATACGTGCACCACGCGCCGTGGTTCCCCCACCCCACCGTGTCACTTCATGCGCGTCGCCCACTCCCGCACCTTGGCGATGCGCTGGCGCAGTTGCCCGGCGGTGGCCTCGGCGCTGGGCGGGCCGCCGCACACGCGGCGCAGTTCGGTGTGGATCACCCCGTGCGGCTTGCCGCTCTGGTGGACGTAGGCGCCGACCATGGTGTTGAGCTGCTTGCGCAGCTCCATCATCTCCTTGTGCGAGACCACCGGGCGGCGTTCGGCGGGCAGTTCGAGCAGGTCGGCCTCGTCGTCGGGCTTCTTGCGGCTGTGCGCGATCTGCCGGGCCTGCCGCTTCTGGAGCAGCAGCTGCACCTGGTCGGGCTCCAGCAGCCCGGGGATGCCGAGGTAGTCCTGCTCCTCCTCGCTCCCCGGGTGGGCCTGCATGCCGAACTCGGCGCCGTTGTACATGACCCGGTCGAAGACGGCGTCGGACTCCAGCGCCTCGAAGGGCAGCATGTCCTGCTCGCCGGTGTCCTCGTCCTGCTCCCGGTTCGCCTCGTCCATCTCCTTCTCGGACTCGGCGTAGGGGTCCTCCTCGCCCTCCTTCTTGGGCCTGTCGAGGACGTGGTCGCGCTCGCGCTCCATCTCGTTGGCGAAGGTGAGCAGGTCGGGCACGGTCGGCAGGAAGACGGAGGCGGTCTCGCCGCGCCGCCGGGAGCGCACGAAGCGGCCGACGGCCTGCGCGAAGAACAGCGGCGTGGAGATGGTCGTGGCGTACACCCCGACCGCGAGGCGCGGCACGTCGACGCCCTCGGACACCATGCGGACGGCGACCATCCACCGGTCGGTGCCCCGGCTGAAGGTGTCGATGTTCTTCGAGGCGCCGGCGTCGTCGGAGAGCACGACGGTGGCCTTGTCACCGGTGATCTCGCGGAGCAGCTTGGCGTAGGCGCGGGCGGAGTCCTGGTCGGCGGCGATGACGAGGGCGCCGGCGTCCGGGATGGCCTTGCGGACCTCGGTGAGCCGCTGGTCGGCGGCGCGCAGCACGGCGGGCATCCACTCGCCGCGCGGATCCAGCGCGGTGCGCCAGGCCTGGCTGACGGCGTCCTTGGTCATGGGCTCGCCGAGCCGGGCGGCGATCTCGTCACCGGCCTTGGTGCGCCAGCGCATGTTGCCGCTGTAGCTCATGAAGATGACGGGGCGCACGACGCCGTCGGCGAGCGCGGAACCGTAGCCGTAGGTGTAGTCGGCGGCGGAGCGGCGGATGCCGTCGTTGCCCTCCTCGTACGTGACGAAGGGGATCGGGTTGGTGTCGGACCGGAACGGCGTACCGGTCAGCGCCAGGCGCCGCGTGGCCGGCTCGAAGGCCTCCAGGCAGGCCTCGCCCCAGGACTTGGAGTCACCGGCGTGGTGGATCTCGTCGAGGATCACGAGGGTCTTGCGCTGCTCGACGCGGTTGCGGTGCAGCATGGGCCGGACGCCGACACCGGCGTACGTGACGGCGACGCCCTGGTACTCGCGGCCGAGCGGGCCCGCGCTGTACTCGGGGTCCAGCTTGATCCCCACCCGGGCCGCGGCCTCGGCCCACTGCTTCTTCAGGTGCTCGGTGGGCGCGACGACGGTCACCTGCTGCACGACGTGGTGGTGCAGCAGCCAGGACGCCAGCGTCAGCGCGAACGTCGTCTTTCCGGCGCCGGGGGTGGCAACCGCCAGGAAGTCCCGGGGCTGCTCCTGGAGGTACTTCTCCATCGCCCCCTGCTGCCAGGCCCGCAGCTTGCTGGCGGTGCCCCACGGGGCACGGCCGGGGAAGGCCGGGGAGAGGTGGTGCGGGGTGCTGGGGCTGGCGGTGGTAGTCACGGTCTCCGAAAGGGGTAGAACGGCTCGGCCACGTATGACAACCGGGCCACCCTACCGGCGGCCCGACGCGATCGACGCGCCCGCCGGGTCGGGTCACCCCCGGGTGGGACGGACGTCACAGCCGTCGCGTCCGCCCCGCGAGCCCCGGCCGTTCGCGGTTCACCGCTCCCGCAGCCGCGTCGTCACCCACACCCCCGCCAGGGCCACCGCCGCCATCGGCAGGAACACCGCCGCGAAGGCGGCCGGGTGGGAGCCGGTGGCCCCGGTGGCCGCGTGGGTCACCGTGCCGCCGCCGAGGGCCGCGAAGGCGGCGCCGCCCGCGGACAGCAGGACCACGTTGGACAGGCCGTCGGAGATCTGGAGGGCGGCGGAGTTGGCGCCCGCCTCCTCGGGGGCGGAGAGCTTGAGCAGGAGCACGCTGGTGGAGGAGATCACCAGGCCCATGCCGAGGCACCCGAAGCCCCAGGCGACGGCGACCGTCCAGACGGGCACGGCGTCGATCAGCACGCTGGGCGCCGTGAGGATGGCCGCCGCGACCAGGAGCATGCCGAGGGCCATCAGACGCTCCCGGTACGGCTCCATGCGCGGCCGGGACTGGAGCCAGGAACCGGCCGCCCAGGTCGCGCCGCCCGCCGCCAGGGAGAGTCCGGCGAGGGTCGGGCTGAGGCCGCGCTGGGTGACCAGCATCAGCGGGACGAAGGACTCGGCGGCGATGAAGGACCCCGCGGCGACGCCGCGCAGCAGGACGACGGAGGGCAGGCCGCGCGCCGCCCGGTAGGTGCCGCGCGGGAGCAGGCCGAGGACGGCGGGGACGAGCAGCGCCACGCCGGCCGCGCCGGGCAGCAGGGAGATCCAGCGCAGGTCCTGGGCGGCGTACTGGAGGAGTCCGGCGCCCAGGGAGATGCCGAGGGCGAGGCGGATCCGGCGGCCGTCGAAGGACGCCGGCGCCTCCGCTCCGTCCACCGGGCCCGCCGCCCGGCTGCGTATCTGCGGCAGCGCGAGCGCCAGCGGGAAGACCACCAGCACCGGGATGCCGACGAACACCCACCGCCAGCCGAGGTGCTCGGTGACGGCGCCGGAGGCCAGCGGCCCGACGACCGACGGCACGACCCAGCCCGCCGCGAACGCCGCCATGATCGCGGGCCGCAACCGCTCCGGGTAGGCCCGCCCGACGACGACGTACAGCGCGACGATCACCAGCCCGCCGCCGAGCCCCTGCACGGCCCGCCCGAGGATGAACAGCCACATCGCACCGGCCGTCCCGGACAGCAGCAACCCGGCCGCGAAGGCGGCGATCCCACCGGTCAGCGGCCCCAGCGGACCCCGTCGGTCGGACCACTGCCCGGAGAGCACCATGCCGAACAGGCTGGTCGTGAAGTACCCCGAGAACGCGAACGCGTACAACGACACCCCGTCCAGCTCCCGTGCCGCGACCGGCATCGCCGTGCCGACCGCCGTCGCCTCGAAGGCGATCAGCACCACCACGGAGACGATGCCGATGCTCAGCGCCCGGTAGGCGCGGCTCAGCACGGTGTCGGGGCGGGCGGCGAACCCGGTGGCCGGGCCGGGGCCCGCGGGGTCCGCGACGTCGGTGTCGCGCGGGTCAGGGAGGGTCATGGTGGCCAGAGTAAGGTCCGCAGCCCGCCTTGACCCCTGTCGGGAGGCGGTACGGGACCGGGACCTTGGTCGTACGACCGCACGCGGCGTCCGGCCCGTTCGTGAACGGCGTGTGGCAGTCGCGTTGCGGCCCTTCCGGAACCCTTGAGCCCCTTTCCCGCACAGCCGTACGGTCGAGTCACCGCGTTCGGCACGGACCCCGCGAGGAGTCCGGAACACGGCCGTGTGCCCGAGTGGCCCAGGGGCTCGCCTGCAAAGCGAGTGACGCGGGTTCGAATCCCGCCACGGCCTCGACCGGCACGGAGGAGGGGCGGCACCCGCGCGGGGTGCCGCCCCTCCTCCCGTTCGTACCGGTCCGTCTCAGCCGGTGACCACCGCGGCCTGCGGCCGGATCGGGAGGCGGTTGACCGGGCGGCCCGTGGCCGCGCGCACGGCGGAGGCGACGGCCGCCGGGGAGGCCACCACCGGCACCGCGCTGACCGCCTTCGCGCCGAAGGGCGCGACCACGTCCCGTTCCTCGACGAGCTTCACGATGCGGATGTCCGGGGCGTCGAGGGCCGTCGGCAGGGCGTAGCCGGTCAGGTCGGGGTGGCGGACCAGGCCGCGCGGAGCGCGCAGGTTCTCCGTCAGCGCGATGCCGACGCCCTGCGTGACGCCCGCCTCGATCCGGGCGGCGAGCTGGGCGGGGTTCAGCACCCGGCCCACGTCCTGCGCGACGGCCAGCTCCACGACGCGGATCGACCCGATCTCGACGTCGACGTCCACCACCGCGCGGATCGCGCAGAAGGACATGCCGACGAAGGCGTCGCCCTGGCCCGCCTCGTCCAGCGGCTCGGTCGGGTGCGGGCGGCACTGGGCGGTGGCCCACAGTTCCTTGCCCTCCAGCGCCTCGGCGACGGTGGTCGACAGCACCCCGTCGTACGAGGTGATCTTCCCGTCGGCGATCTGGAGCAGCTCGGTCGACATCCCGAACTGGTGCGCCAGGGGCTGCAGCAGCTGGGTGCGGACCATCTTGGCCGCCCGTTCCACCGCGCCGCCCGACACCCAGGTGTGGCGGCCCCGGCAGCCCGCGCCGGCCGGGGGCTGGTCGGTGTCGACGGGCGCCACGTGCACCTCGTCGACGCCGAGGGTCTCCTGCACGATCTGCCGGGCCAGCGTGGTGAACCCCTGGCCGGTCTCGACGGCCGCGCACAGCACCGTCGCCACCCCGTCCTGGACCTTCACGGTGGCCGTGGAGACCTCGTCGGCGCCCTCGGCGCCCAGCATGTGCACCATGCCGATGCCGTAGCCGACGCCCCGGCGCACCGCGCCCGGTTCGCCCGCGCCCTCGGGTCCGCCGGGCAGCAGCCACTCGTCCTCGGGCGTGTCCTTGGGCAGGGCGGGGAGGGGGAAGTCCCGGACGGCCCGGAGGAGTTCGGCGACGGGCGCGGGGCAGGTGACGGTCTGGCCGGTGGGCAGCACGTCGCCGGTGGCCATGACGTTGCGCAGCCGCACCTCGGCCGGGTCGAGGCCCAGCTTCTTGGCGATCTTGTCCATCTGCGCCTCGTACGCGGCGCAGACCTGCATGGCCCCCTCGCCGCGCACATGGCCGGAGGGCGGGTTGTTGGTGCGTACCGCCCACCCCTCGATGAAGGCGTTCGGGACGACGTACGGGCCGCAGGCGAACGCCACCGCGGCGGCCAGGGCGTCGGAGGAGGTGTCGGCGTAGGCGCCCGCGTCGAGCAGGATCTGCGCCTCGACCTTGACCACCCGGCCCTCGGCGTCCGCGTGGTGGCGGTAGCGCAGGAGGGTGGGGTGGCGGTGGGCGTGGCCGAGGAAGGACTCCTCGCGCGTGGCGGTCAGCTTCACCGGGCAGCCGGTCCGCAGCGCCAGCAGGCCGAGCGGCAGCTGGAAGCCCTGGTCCTCGCGGTCGGCGGTGGCGCCGGGCACACCGGTGACCACGATCTTCACCCGTTCGGGTTCGAGGCCGAAGCACGCGGCGGCCGTGGCGCGGTCGCCGTGCGGGTCGATGGAGGCCAGGTACAGCTCCACGCCGCCGTCGGGGCGCGGCACCGCGAGGCCGGCCTCGGCACCGATGGGGGCCGGGTCCTGACGGCCGATGCGGTACAGGCCCTCGACGACGACCTCGCCGACCGCCTCCGGGTCGCCGTGCCGCAGCGGGATGTGCCGGATCAGGTTGCCGTCGGGGTGCAGCGGCTCGGCCTCGAAGGCCTGCTCGGGGTCGGTGACCGGGTCGAGCACCTCGTACTCGACGATGACCGCGGCGGCGGCCATCCGGGCGGTGTCCGGGTGGTCCGCGGCGACGGCGGCGATGGGCTCGCCGTGGTGGCGCACGACGTCGGAGGCGAACACGGGGCGGTCGGCCCGGCCGCGGCCGTGCAGCGGGGTGCCGGGCACGTCCTCGTGGGTGACGACCGCGCGGACGCCGGGCATCTCGCGCGCGTGGCTGGTGTCGATGGACACGATGCGCGCGTGCGGGTGCGGCGAACGCAGGACGGCGGCCCACAGCAGGCCCTCGGCCCACAGGTCGGCGGCGTACGGGAAGGTGCCCTCGGTCTTGGCGCGGGCGTCGGCGGGCGGCAGGGAGGCGCCGAGGCCGTGCGGGGCCGGCTCGGGGACGGGGACGGCCCCGGTCGTTCCCGCGGCCTCGGCGGTGGCGGCTTCGTTGCTCACGCGTGGCCTCCGTCCTGGCCGTGGGGGTGGTCGCCGTAGGGCTGGTCCCCGTACGGCTGGTCGCCGTAGGGCTGGTCCTCGTAGGGGGGCGCGTCGTACGGCTGGTCGTGCGGTGCGGGTGCGTCCGGGGTCCCGGGCGGCCCGGGGGACGCGAACGCCGCCGCGTTGACGCCGCCGGCGCCCGGGCCCGCCTGGTGCGGGATGCGGGGCTCGTCGGCGTCCGCCCCTGCCGCGTCGGCCGCCTCGGCCGCCTCGGCCGCGGAGTGGGCCTCGCGCTCGGCGACGACCTCTCTGACCGCCTCCAGGACGCCCCGGTAGCCGGAGCAGCGGCACAGGTTGCCGCACAGGGCCTGCCGGGCCTCCAGGTCGGTCGGCGCGGGGTTGCCCTCCAGGAGGTTGTGCACGGTCATCGCCATGCCGGGCACGCAGAAACCGCACTGCACCGCGCCGCACCGGGCGAGCGCCCGCTGCACGTCCGACGGCCGTCCGTCGACGGCCAGGCCCTCGACGGTGCGCACCTCGCTGCCGGCGGCGGTGACGGCCGGGACCAGGCAGGAGGCGACCAGCCGTCCGTCGACCTGGACGTTGCAGGCCCCGCACTCGCCCTGCGAGCAGCCGTCCTTGGCGCCCGCGAGGCCGAGGCGTTCGCGCAGCACGTACAGCAGGGACTCGCCGATCCACGCGTCGGTGACGGGGCGGTCGGTGCCGTTGACGCGGAGCGCGTAGGAGGCGAGGGGGTGTTCGTCGTGCGGACCGGCGGGGACCGGCTCGGCGGGGGCGGCGGGGTCCGCCGGGGGCTGCGGACGCGGCTCGTCGTCCTCCGCCGCGTGCGCGGCCGCCGGGTCCGCGTCCGCGTCCGCGGAAGCCTCCTCGGGAGCCTCCGGTCCGGGCTCCGCCTCCTCGTCCCCGGTGGCCCCGGCGGGTGCCGCGGAGGGCTCGGCGGGGCCTTCGGGGGCCTCCTCCTCGGCCTCCGGGGCTGCCTCCGGGGCTGCCTCCGGGGGCTCGCGGGGCGCCGCCTCGTCGGCCGGTTCCTCGTCGGGGGCCGTCGCGTCGGGGGCCGTCGCGTCGTCCGGTGCTTCGTCGGCCGCCGCTTCGCGGGTCGCCGTCCCGTCCTGTGACGGCACCTCCGGGTACGCGCCGGCCGCCTGGGCGGGAGAGGGCGCGGGCGCGGGCGCGGGGTCGGGGGAAGGCGCGGGCGCGGCGTCGTGGTCGTCGCCGGAGCGGTCCGGCTCGGCCGGCCCCTGTGCCCACGGCTGGGCCGCCCAGGGCGCCGGGGCGCCGCCGGGGAGGGTCGCCGGTGCGGTGCCGCCCCACTGCTCGGCGAGCGACGACGCGGTGAACTCGCCCGACTCGTCCGGGAGATCGCCCTGGGCGACGGGGATGGACCACTGTCCGGTGACGTCCTGGCCGGGCGCCTCGCGCCCCGGCTCGACGGCCGGTGCCGCGCCCTGTGCGGCGGCGTCGGAGAAGTCCCACCGGCCGGTGGCGTCCGGGTACGCGAACCGGTCGCCCTGCCCGGCGTTCACGTCGTACCCCGCGGCCTGGCCGTAGGGGTCCTGCTGCACGTAGCCGGTGTGCTCCTGGTGCCCGGCGTACTGCTGTCCGGCGGGCTCGTGGGCGCCGTGCTGCCCCCCGGCGTCCGGGGCGTGCCACTGCGTGCCGTCGACGGGTGCGGACGGCATCGTCCAGCTGCCGGTGGCCGCCGGGTCGGTCCCGGCGGTGGTGGCGGGCGCGACCGTGATCTGCGGCGGCACGTAGCCGTGCCCGGGCGCGGCGAGCGGGCTGTCGGACGAGGCCAGCAGCGCGTCGATGCCGCCCTCGGGGAGCTTCACGAAGGCGGTCGCGCCGTCGTCGTAGTCGCCCTGAGGCAGCGGGTCCCAGCGGCCGCCGCCCTGGGGCGTGCCCTCTCCGTGCTGGTCGTCGGTCACGACAGCGCCCTCCCCAGTGCTCGTCGGGCCAGCGCGGCGACGGTGCGCCGCAGGTGCAGTACGGCGGGCGGGAGCTGCGGCACGGAGCCGTCCTCGGCCGGGGCCGCGTCGGGGACGCAGGCGGCGGCGACGTACTCGCCGAAGGCGGCGAGGGCCTCCGGGACGATCGCGCGGCCGTTGTCCCAGTCGATGAGCGAGGCCACCCACTGCTCGGCCTCCAGGGGCCGCAGCGGCATCGGCGCGATGGCACCGACCGCGCAGCGCACGCCGCGCCGGGCGGGGTCGAGGACCAGGGACACGGACGCCGTCGCCCGGCCCGGCCCGGTCCGGCCGGTCGCCTTGAGGAAGACCTGCGGCGCGTGCAGCAGCGGCACGCGCACGTAACCGATGAGCTCGCCCGCGCGGAGCATCTCCATGCCGGCCAGCAGGTGCGAGACCGGCGTCTCCCGGCGGACCCCGCCCGGGCCCGCGATGATCAGCGTCGCCTCCAGCGCGGCCAGCACGGGCAGCGCGTCCCCGGTGGGGGCGGCGGAGGCGATGTTGCCGCCCAGGGTGCCCGCGTTGCGGATCTGCGGCGGGCCGGCGGCACGCGCCGCGGCGGCCAGCGCCGGGATGAGCGCGGCGAAGTCGGGGCGGCCCATGCGGGCGTGCGTGAGTCCGGCGCCGAGCAGGGCGTGGCCGTCCTGGTACTGCCAGCCGCGGATCTCGCTGATGCGTCCGAGGCCGACCAGCGCGGCGGGCCTGAGCTGCCCGGAGTTGACGGCGGTCATCAGGTCGGTGCCGCCCGCGACCGGCACGGCGGCGGGCATGGCCGCGAGCGCCGCCACGGCCTCGTCCAGGGTCGTGGGCAGCGTGACGGCCTGCGCCGCCTGCGGTGCGTGCGTGGTCAAACCGACTGCCCCTTCCCGCTGTCCCACCTGGTCCCGCCCGTGTTGCCGTACGGTACGGCCTGACAGGGCGGACGTGGCAACTCTGGCACATCTTCGCAGGGCCCGAACGCGGGGGTCCGCTAGGAGACGTTCGCCCACCTCGTCGGTGGGATGATCCGTTTTCGTCCGGGATTCCCGTCGGTGGACGGTGCGGGAGGTTTACCACTCTTCAGTGACGGTTCGAGGTCTTCCTCACGCGTGCGGCGGCGGTCCGTCGATCGGCCGGCCGAGCACACCGGGCCGCCGCTGCCAGGGCAGGGGGCCGGCCGGTGGCCGGTAGGCGACGCCCAGGGCGTCGAGCCGCGGGTAGTGGGCGGCCATCCGCCGCTCGAAGTCGCCGAAGTCCCGTTCGTCCGGGGCGGGCAGGTCGCTCCAGGCGACCTCGGCGAAGGCGGCGAGCCGGGGGAAGACCTGGTAGTCCACGCGGGCCTGGTCCTCCATCACCTCGGTCCACACGTTCGCCTGGGTGCCGAGCACGTGCACGCTCTCCTCGGGCGTCAACTCCGGTGGAACCGGCTCGAACCGGTAGACGTCCTCCAGGGTGCGCACGAAGCCGATCGGCACGGGCTCGTCCTCACCCGCGTCCTGCCGGTGGTCCAGGTACACGTGCTGCTCGGGGCACATGACCACGTCGTGTCCCGCGCGCGCGGCGGCGATCCCGCCGGCGTACCCGCGCCAGGACGACACGGCCGCACCCTCGGCCAGTCCGCCCTCGAGGATCTCGTCCCAGCCGATGAGCCTGCGCCCGCGCGCGGTCAGCCACCGGTCGAAGTGCCGGACGAACCAGGCCTGGAGCTCGTCCTCGTCGGCGAGCCCGAGCTCCTCGATGCGCGCCTGCGCGGCCGGCGACCGCCGCCACTGCTCCTTGGGGCACTCGTCACCGCCGACGTGGACGAACTCCGAGGGGAAGAGCTCGAGGAGTTCCTCGAACACGCCCTCGTAGAAGCGCAGGGTCCCCTCCGTGGGTGCGAGGACGTTCTCGCAGACGCCCCAGGTGTCCCAGACGGTGAGCGAGGCGGTGTCGACGACGTCGGTGTTGCCGAGTTCCGGGTACGCGGCGATGGCGGCCTGCGAGTGCCCGGGCACGTCGATCTCGGGGACGACGGTGATGTGCCGGTCGGCGGCGTAGGCGACGATCTCCCGGACGTCGTCCCGGGTGTAGAAGCCGCCGTGCGGCTTGTCCTCCCACAGGGGCGACGCGCGGTGCCCGTACTTGGTGCGCGCCCGCCAGGACCCGGTCCGGGTGAGTTCCGGGTACCGCTCGATCTCGACGCGCCAGCCCTGATCGTCCGTCAGGTGGAGGTGCAGGACGTTGAGTTTGTGGGCGGCCATCAGGTCCAGGTAGCGCAGGACGCCGTCCTTGGGCGTGAAGTGCCGGGCGACGTCCAGCATCAGGCCGCGCCAGCGGAAACGGGGCGCGTCCTCGACGACCCGGGGCGGGACGACGGAAGCGGCCTCCGGCCGCACGGGCGCCCGGCGGAACGCCTCGGGCCCGAGCAGCTGCCGCAGGGTCTGGGCGCCCCAGAAGACGCCCGCGGGGCCGCCGCCGCGGATCTCGACGCACCGGTCGGTGACCACGCTCAGCCGGTACGCCTCCGGCCCCAGCGCGTCGTCCAGCAGCAGCCGCACACCGGCGGCGTCCCGCGGCCCCGGCCGCAGCGGCAGCGCGAGGGCGGCGCCGAGCGTGGCGCGCAGCCAGCGTTCCGTGGTCTCCGTGCCGGGGGCGGCCCACAGGGTGGTGTCCCGGTCGAGCAGGACACCGCGGCCCGGGGAGCCCTCGACGGCGCGCGGCACCGGGATCAGTCCGGTCATAGGGAGTGGTCCTCCGGACGCGCGTCGCCTCACGCGCAATGACGGCTTCGCTCCGCACAACACCCAGGAGGCTATGACCACGGGAACCCGTCCACAAGAGGTCTCGACCACTTCGCGACCCACGGGGCGCGCGCCGGCCCCGAGCAGGCGCACGCCCCGGGCACACGCCCCGGGCGCACGAAGGCCCCCGGTGCGCGCGGGCGCACTCCGGGGGCCTCGGGAAGACCGGTCGGGCGGGGTCGTTACTTCTTGTCGCCGCCCTTGCCCTGGTCGCCGCCGGCGCTCATGGACTCGTAGATCTCCTTGCACATGGGACACACGGGGTACTTCTTCGGGTCGCGGCCCGGTACCCAGACCTTGCCGCACAGCGCCACGACGGGGGTGCCGTCGAGGGCGCTCGCCATGATCTTGTCCTTCTGGACGTAATGGGCGAAGCGCTCATGGTCGCCGTCACCGTGGGACACCTGTGGCGTCGGCTCTACGAGGGTCCCCGTACCAGTCCCGCGCTCGGGCTCGAGAGTGCTCATAAAGGCCAGGGTACTGAAGCTCACACGCTTCAGTTGAGCGACGGGTCGTCCGGGTACGTCGCCACCATCGCCAGTTCGCTGCGCTGGCGGCGCAGGACCTCGCGCCAGAGTCTGTCCGGGAAGGGACAGGAGATGTCGCCCGGCTCGGACTCCACCACGTACCAGGCGCCCTCCGTCAGCTCGTCCTCCAGCTGACCGGGGCCCCAGCCGGCGTACCCGGCGAAGATGCGCAGGGCACCCAGGGCGGGGGCCAGCAGCTCCGGCGGCGCCTCCAGGTCGACCAGCCCGATCGCGCCGTGCACCCTGCGCCAGCCCAGCGGGGCCGTCTGTCCGGACGCGCCGCCGGGGACGACGGCGACGCCGAGGGCGGAGTCCAGCGACACCGGGCCGCCCTGGAAGACGACCCCGGGCTCACCGGCGAGGTCCGCCCAGCCCTCCAGGACGTCGCCCACGTCGACCGGCGTGGGACGGTTGAGGACGACACCGAGGGAGCCCTCCTCGTCGTGGTCGAGGAGGAGCACCACCGCACGCTCGAAGTTCGGGTCCGCCAGGGCGGGCGTTGCCACGAGCAGCCGCCCTGTGAGCGAGGACACCTCGGTCATGCCAGACATGATCCCGCATGTTCCCCTTCCATGGGGAGGCAATCGGGGGCACCGGAGTGAACGGACGCCCCCGCACCCCCCTGCGCGGTGACCGCACGTGCCCGCCGCGGGACCCTTCGTGTTGTGACACATCCATGACGTCGTCGGACCCTCCTCGGGCTTACGGAAGGGGGGTCGGGGGCGATTACCCTTTCCCTTCTGGCCCCTGCCCCACCCCACGGAACGCGAGATTCATGACCGTCAACGGCGCTGATGACGTACTGCTTGTCCACGGCGGAACCCCGCTGGAGGGCGAGATCCGGGTCCGCGGTGCGAAGAACCTCGTGCCGAAGGCCATGGTCGCCGCCCTGCTGGGCAGCGCGCCGAGCCGGCTGCGCAACGTGCCGGACATCCGCGACGTGCGGGTCGTGCGCGGACTGCTGCAGCTGCACGGGGTCACGGTCCGCCCGGGCGAGGAGCCCGGCGAGCTGGTGCTCGACCCGACCCACGTGGAGAGCGCGAACGTCGCTGACATCGATGCCCACGCGGGCTCGTCGCGCATCCCGATCCTGTTCTGCGGCCCGCTGCTGCACCGCCTCGGACACGCCTTCATCCCGGGCCTGGGCGGCTGCGACATCGGCGGCCGGCCCATCGACTTCCACTTCGACGTGCTGCGCCAGTTCGGCGCGAAGATCGAGAAGCGGGCGGACGGCCAGTACCTGGAGGCCCCGCAGCGGCTGCGCGGCACCAAGATCCGGCTGCCGTACCCGTCCGTCGGCGCGACCGAGCAGGTGCTGCTGACGGCCGTGCTCGCCGAGGGCGTCACGGAGCTGTCCAACGCGGCGGTGGAGCCGGAGATCGAGGACCTGATCTGCGTCCTGCAGAAAATGGGCGCGATCATCGCGATGGACACCGACCGCACGATCCGCATCACCGGCGTGGACGAGCTGGGCGGCTACACCCACCGCGCCCTCTCGGACCGCCTGGAGGCCGCGTCCTGGGCCTCGGCGGCGCTGGCCACCGAGGGCAACGTCTACGTCCGCGGCGCCCAGCAGCGCTCGATGATGACGTTCCTGAACACCTTCCGGAAGGTCGGCGGCGCCTTCGAGATCGACGACGAGGGCATCCGCTTCTGGCACCCGGGCGGCCAGCTGAAGTCCATCGCCCTGGAGACGGACGTGCACCCCGGCTTCCAGACCGACTGGCAGCAGCCCCTGGTGGTCGCCCTGACGCAGGCCACGGGCCTGTCCATCGTCCACGAGACGGTCTACGAGTCCCGGCTCGGCTTCACCTCCGCGCTCAACCAGATGGGCGCCCACATCCAGCTCTACCGCGAGTGCCTCGGCGGCTCCCACTGCCGCTTCGGCCAGCGCAACTTCCTCCACTCGGCCGTCGTCTCGGGACCGACCAAGCTGGAGGGCGCCGACCTGGTCATCCCCGACCTGCGCGGCGGCTTCTCCTACCTGATCGCCGCCCTCGCGGCCCAGGGCACGTCCCGCGTCCACGGCATCGACCTGATCAACCGGGGCTACGAGAACTTCATGGAGAAGCTCGTGGAGCTCGGCGCGAAGGTCGAACTCCCGGGCAAGGCGCTCGGCTAGACAGCAGCGACGACGACGCCGATGGGGCGGTCACCCGGATCCGGGTGACCGCCCCATCGGCGTTGAGTGGAGCGCCCTCGAGTCGAGCGGGGCGCCCTGGAAAGGGGCGCCGGGCCCTGACGGCGCTCGGGCGCGCTTACTTGCCCTTGGCCGCTTCCTTGAGCTTGGAGCCCGCGGAGACCTTCACGCTGTAACCGGCCGGAATCTGGATCGGCTCGCCGGTCTGCGGGTTGCGGGCGGTGCGAGCGGCACGGTGCGTGCGCTCGAAGGTCAGGAAGCCGGGGATGGTGACCTTCTCGTCGCCCTTGGAGACGATGTCGCCGACGACGTCGGCGAACGCGGCCAGCACGGCGTCGGCGTCCTTGCGGGTCACCTCGGCGCGGTCGGCCAGCGCGGCCACCAGCTCACTGCGGTTCATGTTGTTACTCCCGTGTTCTTCTTGCCGTTGAGGCGTGCCACGCGGCGGAGCCGCATGCGGGCACAGCGAAAGCCGATGCTGCCAGGGACCTCGGACGGTTCCCTCACCCGGGTCCGTCGTCGGGCCCTCGCGCCCAGACAGGCATCCTGCCTGCACCTGCGGCGGTAATGCCAATCCGGCACCCCCAGGAGTCGTGAGAACACCCTTGGGAGTCATGCGGAGGGGGCCGGGGCCCTGGCCTGGCGCCACCCTAGAGGGCGCCTCGAGGCGCTCCGTTCCGCGACGCGCCGGTACGGCGGCCCGCCGTGGCGATCCTCACAGCCACCGCACGGGCCACCGCGCCCAGGATCCGGGGGTCCCCGGAGGGCCTACGACGCCGCTCCGGCGGCCTTCGCCGCCTCCCGCACGGCGCCCGCGACGGCGCCGGCGACCTTGTCGTTGAAGACGCTGGGGACGATGTAGTTCGGGTTCAGCTCGTCCTCGGTCACCACGTCCGCGAGGGCCTGCGCGGCGGCCAGCATCATCTCGGTGTTGACCGTGCGGGACTGGGCGTCCAGCAGGCCGCGGAAGACGCCCGGGAAGACCAGCACGTTGTTGATCTGGTTCGGGAAGTCGGAGCGGCCCGTGGCCACGACCGCCGCCGTCTGGCGGGCGACGGCCGGGTCGACCTCGGGGTCGGGGTTCGCGAGCGCGAACACGATCGCGCCGTCGGCCATGGCGGCCACGTCGTCGCCGTCCAGGACGTTGGGGGCGGAGACGCCGATGAAGACGTCGGCGCCGTGCACCGCCTCCTTCAGGGTGCCGGTCAGGCCCTCGGGGTTGGTGTTGTCGGCGATCCAGCGCAGCGCCGACTCGGGCGCGGCGTCGACCAGGTCGGCGCGGCCGGAGTGGACGACGCCGTGGATGTCGGCGACGACGGCGTTCTTGACGCCCGCGGCGAGCAGCAGCTTGAGGATGGCCGTACCGGCCGCGCCGGCGCCGGACATGACGACGCGCACGTTCTCGATGGGCTTGTCCACCACGCGCAGCGCGTTGGTGAGGGCGGCGAGGACGACGATCGCGGTGCCGTGCTGGTCGTCGTGGAAGACGGGGATGTCGAGGGCCTCGCGCAGCCGGGCCTCGATCTCGAAGCAGCGCGGCGCGGAGATGTCCTCGAGGTTGATGCCGGCGAAGCCCGGGGCGATGGCCTTGACGATCTCGACGATCGCGTCGGTGTCCTGGGTGTCCAGGCAGATCGGCCAGGCGTCGATGCCGGCGAAGCGCTTGAACAGGGCCGCCTTGCCCTCCATGACCGGCAGCGCGGCCTTCGGGCCGATGTTGCCCAGGCCCAGCACGGCGGAGCCGTCCGTCACGACCGCAACGGAGTTGCGCTTGATGGTCAGGCGGCGGGCGTCCTCGGGGTTCTCGGCGATCGCCATGCAGACGCGGGCCACGCCGGGCGTGTAGACCATGGACAGGTCGTCACGGTTGCGGATGGGGTGCTTCGACGCCATCTCGATCTTGCCGCCGAGGTGCATCAGGAACGTACGGTCGGAGACCTTGCCGAGGGTGACGCCCTCGATGCCGCGCAGCTGCTCCACGATCTCGTCGGCGTGGGAGGTCGAGCCGGCCGCGATGGTGACGTCGATGCGGAGCTTGTCGTGGCCGGAGGCCGTGACGTCGAGGCCGGTCACCGAGCCGCCGGAGGACTCCACGGCGGTGGTGAGCTGCGAGACGGCCGTTCCGCTCGCGGGCACCTCCAACCTGATGGTCATCGAGTAGGAGACGCTGGGCGCCGTTGCCATGGCCGACTTCCTCTGCTTTCACCGTGTCGCGTGTTGTGCCGTCCGATCGTCGCACCTACCACCGGGTACGTGGTAGCCGCCCCGGATTGCGAACGTTTTGTTCGCGCACCGTCCGACCAGAGGAACGTTGTTTTCGGAAAACGACTTCCACCATACGAGAAGTCGGGCGTCGGCGGAAGGGGTTCCCCGGAGCGGCGGTCCGGCCCCGGAAAGAAGTCGCGGGACGGGAATTGTCTTGCGGGGATCGTTTGTTACCTTGGATGTGGCACCGGCCCGATCCAAGCCCCCGGGCCCAACCTTCGTCGCTACGAGCGACCACTTGCCGCGAGGCGAGCATGGCGGGTCGGTGTCACTCAAGCGAGGCGAGAGGCCCGCGCCGTCCGACGACGGCGCGGGCCTCTCGCTGTGTCCGGGGCCTCAGTCGCGCAGCAGGTCCGGCACCCCGGCCGCGTCCGGCTCGTCCCGGTCGCCCGAGACGATCGTCAGCTGCTGGGTGGCCCGGGTCAGGGCGACGTAGAGCACCCGCAGCCCGACGGGCGACTCGTCCGCGATCTCGGCCGGCGAGACGACGACGGTCGCGTCGTACTCCAGGCCCTTGGCCTCCAGGCTGCCCAGCGCCACCACCCGGTCGCCGAGCCCGGCGAGCCAGCGCCGGGCCTCCTCGCGGCGGTTCATGGCGACCACGACGCCGACGGTGCCGTCGACGAGGTCCAGCAGCCGGGCCGCCTCCGCCCGCACGGCCGGCGCGAGGCCGTCCCCGGCGACGGCGAAGCGCGGCTCGACCCCGGTCGAGCGGACCGCCGCCGGTGCCGTGGAGCCCGGCATCGCCAGGGCGAGCACCCGGGCGGCCAGCTCGGCGATCTCCGCCGGGTTGCGGTAGTTCACGGTGAGCTCGAAACGCCGCCGGGGACGGGTGCCCAGGGCCTCGTCCCGGGCCGCCGCCGCCTCGTCGGGGTCGGACCAGGAGGACTGGGCCGGGTCACCGACGACGGTCCACGTGGCGTGCCGGCCGCGGCGGCCGACCATCCGCCACTGCATGGGCGTGAGGTCCTGCGCCTCGTCCACGATGACGTGCGCGTACTCGGTGCGCTCCTGCGCGAGGCGCTCGGCGCGCTCCCGCTGGGTCTCCTCGCGCTGCGGCATCAGCTCCTCGAGTCCGGTGAGCTGGTCCAGCGGGTCGAACTCGCGCCGCTTGCGGGGGCGGGCGGGCGTGCCGAGGAGGGCCTGGAGCTCGTCGAGCAGGGCGATGTCGTGCACGGAGTGGCCCTCGCGGCGCAGCGACCGGGCCACCTTGCGGACCTCGCCGGGGTTGAGGATCCGCCGCGCCCAGCGGCCCAGCCGCTTCTCGTCCGCCATGGCCGCCAGCACGGCACCGGGCGTCAGCTCCGGCCACCAGGCGTCCAGGAAGGCGATGAAGGAGTCCTCGGAACTGACGTCCTCGTCGAAGGAGGACCGCAGCTCGGCGGCCAGCTCCGGGTCGCTGTGGCGGCCGGCGGCGCCGGACTTGGCCCACAGGGCGTCCAGCAGCAGCCGGCGGGCGCGGGGACGCAGCAGGTTGACGGGCGCCGTGCCGCCCAGCACGGTGTGGCGGACGGCGGCCAGCTCCTCCGCCTCCAGCTCGAGGCGCCGGCCGAAGGCGACGACCCGCAGCAGGGTCGGCGAACCCTCCGGCTCCAGGGCCCCGCGCGCGGCCTTGCGCAGCACCTTGAGCATCCGCGAGGAGCCCTTGGCGCGGGCGACGGCCGGGGAGTCGTACAGCGTGGCCTCGGCGCCGTCGACGAGGGAGCCGATGGCGCGGATGGCGACCTGCCCCTCCTCGCCGAGGGACGGCAGCACGCCCTCGGTGTACGCCACGAGCAGCGGGGTCGGCGAGACGATCAGGATGCCGCCCGCGTAGCGGCGCCGGTCCTGGTAGAGCAGGTACGCCGCCCGGTGCAGGGCGACGGCGGTCTTGCCGGTGCCGGGGCCGCCCTCGACGTACGTCACGGAGGCGGCGGGGGCGCGGATGACCAGGTCCTGCTCGGCCTGGATGGAGGCGACGATGTCCCGCATGCTGTGGGTGCGGGCCTGGCCGAGGGCGGCCATCAGGGCGCCGTCGCCGACGACGGACAGCTCCTCGCCGTCCAGGTACGCGGTGATCTCGGGCCGCATCAGGTCGTCCTCGACGCCGAGGACGCGCCGCCCCTTGGACCGGACGACCCGGCGGCGCACCACCCGGCCCGGGTCGACGGGCGTGGACCGGTAGAACGGCGCGGCGGCGGGCGCCCGCCAGTCGATGACCAGCGGCGCGTAGTCCTCGTCCAGGACGCCGATGCGGCCGATGTGCAGCGTCTCGGCGATGTCGGCGGTGCCGTCGGGCCGTACGGCGCCCTCGGCGGGCTCCACGGCCGTGTACGCGCCGTCCGGGCCCTTCTTGCCGTCCTTGCCGAGGAGCAGGTCGACACGGCCGAAGAGGAAGTCCTCGAACTCGTTGTTGAGGCGGTTCAGGTGGATGCCCGCCCGGAAGACCTGCGCGTCGCGCTCGGCGAGCGCGCCGGGGGTGCCGACGTGGCCGCGCTGCGCCGCGTCGTGCATGAGGAACTCGGCCTCGTGGATCTTCTCCTCGAGGCGGCGGTACACCCGGTCCAGGTGTGCCTGTTCCACGCTGATCTCTCGGTCGCGTACGGAATCGTGCACCGTGTCGACCGCCGAATCCTGTTGTGCCTGTGCGGCCACCGGGCCCCCTTCTGACGTGCTGGGCAGCCGTCAACCGTACGCGAAGGGGGGCCGGGAGGCCACGGGGCGGTCCTGCGGGGCCTACACGTCCACCTCCACCAGGCGGTCGCCGTCGAAGGTCACGACCTCGAAGTGGTCGATCCGGTTGGGCGTGAGGGCGGCGCCGCCGTGCACGTACAGAGGCTCCTTGGCCCGGTCGACGGCGGCGCCCGGGATGCCGTAGCCCTGGACGGGGACCGACCAGGAACTGAGCGTCTCGCGCTCGCCGTTCTTGCCGACGGCGATCAGGGAGCACTTCTCGGGGCCCTTGACGTTCTTGAGCTCCAGGACCGCGTCGGTGCCCCAGGCCTTCTTCTCCAGGGCCACGGTCGCGCTGACCTTGGTGACCGGGTCGGTCGCGGTGACCCGGTCGGGCATGGCCGCGAACGCGGACGCGGCGGGGCTGCCGGTCGGCCGCGCCTCGGTGCGCTGACCACCGCCGTCACCGCCGCTGGTCGTCGCCACCGCGGCGAACGGGCCGCCGATGATCAGCGCGGCCGCGGTGCCCACGAGGTAGAAGTTGCGGCGGCGCTTGCGCGCGCGGCGCTCGGCGACCTCGTCGACGAGCTTCTCCGCCAGCCGCGGGCTCGGCCTGGCCGCCAGCGACTCGGCGATCGCGGGCGTGCCCGCGCCCGGGAGGTCCGCGAGGGCGGCCATCATGGGCTCCATGCCGGCCAGCTCGTCGAGCTGCCGGGCGCACCACTGGCACCCGGCGAGGTGCTCCTCGAAAGCGGTTGCTTCGGCGTCGTCGAGAATCCCGAGGGCGTAGGCGCCGACGGTCTCGTGTTCGTTCGGCACCGGTGATCCCTGCATGGGGGCAGAGTTACCCGCATCCCCCGCGCCGAACCCCGGGAAACCCCCGTACCCGCTCGTCACGCCGTCACCCCCCGCTCCTCCAGTGCCAGCTTCATCGAACGCAGCGCGTAGAACACCCGGGAGCGAACGGTGCCGCTGGGTATGCCCAGTGTCTGCGCCGCCTCATTGACGGTACGCCCTTTGAAGTACGTCTCGACGAGGACCTCCCGGTGTGCCGGGGTCAGGTCGTCGAGCGCGTCCGACAGCGTCATCAGCCACAGCGCCTTGTCGATCTCGTCCTCCGCGGGGATGACCTCCAGCGGCGACGGATCGACCTCCTGCGGCCGGGCCTGCCGGCTGCGGTGGCCGTCGATGACGATGCGCCGGGCGACCGTCACCAGCCAGGGGCGTACCGATCCGGTCGCCCGGTTGAGCTGACCGGCGTTCTTCCAGGCACGGATGAGCGTCTCCTGGACGACGTCCTCGGCGCGCTGCCGGTCCCCCGCGACCAGTCGCAGCACGTACGCCAGCAAGGGACCCGCGTGCTCCCGGTACAGGGCGCGCATCAGTTCCTCGTCGGGCTCCGAGGACGACTGGGACATGCGATGTCGGGCCCTCGCACCACGTTCACCGGCCACGACGGAATCCTTGCGCACGCCCACCTCCGATGTCCGGGGGTTCCCCCAGTCGATCGCTCGCCCATCCGGTACGGACGCGGAGTGCGGGGTGTTCAACGCGGGGCGGCGGTTTTCTCCGGGACGGGGTCGCGAAGGGGACGGGAGTGGACAGGGGGTCACATCCCGCCGCCTCAGCGGGCGAGGGCGGCGCGGCGGCGGTGCCGGGCGACGCGTTCCCGGTTGCCGCAGATCTCGCTGGAGCACCAGCGCCTGCGGCGGCCCCGGGAGGTGTCCACGTACACGATCGGGCAGCTGTCGCCCGCGCACTGCCGCAGGCTCGCCCGTGCGACGGGGTCGGTGAGCAGGTCCACGACGTCCCGGGCGAGCGCGCCGAGCAGCTCGGCGCACTCCGGGGGCGCGGTCAACTCCCGTACCAGCGCCCCGTCGTCGCCGCGCACCGCCCGCGGCGCCGGGGGGGCGGCGCGGGCGAGGTCGTTGACGCGGGCGAGCGCGAGGTCGTACGGCCCGCCGGGCGCCGGGCCGGGACCGCGCAGGGCGCGGGCGCGCACCAGACGGGCGGTCTGACAGCGCAGGTCGCGGAAGGCGGCCGGCCAGGAGGCGTCGGCGTGGGCCAGGGACGTGCCCGGGGGGACGAGTCCGGAGCCGGCGATCCAGGCGCGCAGCACCGCGACGGAGTCGAGCCGTTCGACGGGGTGAGTGGTGGCGAGGAGGTCCAGACAGACCCGCCCGGTGTCGAACCGCAGCTCGCAGGGGTCTGTCGCCGTGTCCATTGCCATGTTCCTGTCACCGCCTAGGGTTGCCCGGGGAACGGGCCGGGAGGGGAGCAGGTGGACCGCTCCCTCTACAGTGCCCGCCCGCCTCCGCACCCGGAACCCCTCACACCGCCCCTGCCCGAACGCACGCGCCCGCACCCGCGCGTCCGGGGACCTGCCGACCGGACGCTCGGCAGCCGGTCACACGGGCGGGGGCGGGCGGGACACGGCGGCGGACGCCCGTCACGGGACGGCCGGAGGCCTCCGGCGCGGGGGCCTCCGGCCGGACCAGGGCGCCAGCCGGCTCGGGCCCGGCGCGGGCTCAGGCGTCGACGTGGACTCGGGCACGACGTGGGCCCGCGTCCCGCCCGGGCCAGGGAACCGGCCGACTCGGGCACGACGTGCGCCCGCGCCCCACCCGGGCTGGGGCACCGGCCGATTCGGACACGGCGCGGGCTCGGGCCCAGCGCGGGCTCAGGCGTCGGTGCGCGCCCGCCTCCCGCCCGGGTCGGGGTGCCGGCCGGCTCAGGCACGGCGTCGGCTCAGTCGTCGGCGTACTTCGCGTCGGTGGCCGGGTCCAGGGCCAGGCGGTAGCCGCGCTTGACCACCGTCTGGATCAGCTTCGGCGTGCCGAGGGCGCTGCGCAGCCGGGCCATCGCCGTCTCCACGGCGTGCTCGTCGCGTCCGGCCCCCGGCAGCGTCCGCAGCAGTTCGGCGCGGGGCACCACCCAGCCCGGCCGCCGGGACAGCGCCCGCAGCAGGGCCATCCCGGCGGGCGGCACCGCCCTGAGCTCCCCGTCGACCAGCACGGCGTGGCCGCGGATCTCCACCCGGTGCCCGGCGACCGGCAGCGCCCGGGCTCGGGCCGGCAGCTCCTGGCACAGCAGCTGCACGAGGGGGCCGAGCCGGAAGCGTTCGGGCTGCACCGTGTCGACGCCGTGCGCCTGGAGCGGCACCGCGGTGACCGGGCCGACGCAGGCGGCCAGCACGTCGTGGCCGAGGGCGGCGAGCAGCCCGGGCAGCAGGCCCCGCTCCTCGGCGCGGCCCAGGAGGGACGCGGCGGCGGGCGCGCTGGTGAACGTCACGGCGTCCACGCCCCGCGCGACGACGGCGTCCAGCAGCCGGTCGACGGGCCCGAGGTCCTCCGGCGGCAGCCACCGGTAGACGGGCACGCCCACGACCTCGGCGCCGCCCGCCCGCAGTGCCTCCACGAACCCCGGCAGCGGCTCGCCGTGCAGCTGGACGGCGACCCGGCGGCCGTCGACGCCCTCCGTCAGGAGCCGGTCCAGCACCTCGGCCATGGACTCGGAGGACGGCGACCACCGCTCCGTCAGACCGGCGGCCCGGACCGCGCCCTTGACCTTGGGGCCGCGCGCGAGCAGCTCCACCGAGCGCAGCCGTTCCAGCAGGGCCTCGCCGAGCCCCCAGCCGTCGGCGGCCTCGACCCAGCCCCGGAAGCCGATGGCGGTGGTGGCCACGACGACGTCCGGCGCCTGGTCGATCAGCTGCTTGGTCGCGGCCAGCAGCTCGCTGTCGTCGGCGAGCGGCACGATCCTGAGCGCCGGGGCGTGCAGGACCGCGGCGCCGCGCCGCTGGAGCAGCGCGCCCAGCTCGTCGGCGCGGCGCGCGGCGGTCACGCCCACGGTGAATCCGGCGAGGGGGCCGTGGTCCGGCTGCTGCTGTTCGTCGTCCATCGCCCTCGTCCCGGTCGTCGTACCTGTCTGCACGGCGACCGAGCCTGTCAACAGCGCGTGACGGGCTCGGTTCCACCGCGTGACACCAGTGTTACGTCATACGTGGAGGTAGTCGGGCCGGTCCTGCGCCCGCGCCGGGCCGGCCGGCCCGGCCGGCACCCGTACGGCGGGGCGGCGAAGGTATACCGCCCAGGTGACGGCGAAGCAGACGGCGTAGTAGGCGAGGAACGCGACGAAGGCGCCGGTGCCGGAACCGACGGAGAGGAAGGACTGCCGGAAGGCGAGGTTGATGGCGACGCCGCCGAGCGCGCCCACGGCGCCGATCAGCCCCATGGAGGCGCCGGAGAGCCGCCGCCCGTACGCCACGGCCTCCTCGCCCGTCAGCCCCTGGGCGAGCGCCTTGTTCTGGAAGATCCCGGGGATCATCTTGAACGTCGACCCGTTGCCGAGCCCGCTGAGCACGAACAGCACCACGAACACGGCCACGAACAGCGCGAGCGACTTCGCCATGCTGGCCGCCACGAGTACGGCGGTGGCGGCGGCCATGGCGACGAAGTTCCCCAGCGTGATCCGCGCGCCGCCGTACCGGTCGGCGAGCCTGCCGCCGAGCGGCCGGATCAGGGAGCCGAGCAGCGGGCCGATGAAGGTGAGGTACGCGGCCTGGAGCGGGGTGCGGCCGAACTGGGTCTGCAGCACCTGCCCAAAGGCGAAGCTGTAGCCGATGAACGACCCGAACGTGCCGATGTACAGCACGGACATGATCCAGGTGTGCGCGTCCCGGGCGGCGTCCTTGGCGGCTCCGGTGTCGTTCCGCACGGACGCGAGGTTGTCCATGTGGCGGGCGGCGAGGACCGCGGCCACGAGGATCAGCGGGATGTAGATGCCGAGCAGCACCCGGGGCCCGCCGCCCGCCCCGATGATCGCCAGCGCGACGAGCTGGATGACCGGCACGCCGATGTTCCCGCCCCCGGCGTTGAGACCGAGCGCCCAGCCCTTCTTCCGCAGCGGGAAGAAGGCGTTGATGTTGGTCATGGAGGAGGCGAAGTTGCCGCCGCCGATGCCGGCCAGCAGGCCGACCAGGAGGAAGGTCGAGAAGGACGTCCCCGGCTCCATGACCGTGAAGGCCGCGACGGTCGGGACGAGCAGCAGCCCGGCCGAGACGATCGTCCAGTTCCGCCCGCCGAAGACCGCGACGGCGAAGGTGTAGGGCACCCGCACCACGGCCCCCACCAGGGTCACCACGGACGTCAGCAGGAACTTGTCGGCCGGCGTCAGCCCGTACTCGGGCCCCATGAAGAGCACCAGCACGGACCACAGCGTCCACACCGAGAACCCGATGTGCTCGGAGAGGACGGAGAAGAACAGGTTGCGCCGGGCTACCCGCTCCCCCGTCTCCTTCCAGAAGGTCTCGTCCTCGGGATCCCAGTGCTGGATCCAGCGGCCGCCAGGGACTGTCATGACGCCTCCACGCGCTCCGGGGCTCGGTCGCTCCGACGGTAGGAAGGGCGCGTTTCGGGCCGGTGGGGCTGCGGGTGACCGGCAGGGAACGTTGCTCTCACCCGGCGCGACGGCGGGGTGAGAGGTCCGGACGGTCAGCCCTGCGGGGACCGGGGCTGCCAGTGGGGGTTCTGCTGGGGGTAGGGCTGCTGCGGGGGCGGGGCGTACGGCGCCGGGGGCTGCGGCTGGCCGTGGGCGCCCTGGGCGGGGTACGGCTGCTGCGGGGCGTACGGGCCGGGGACGGGGTGGCCGTAGCCGCCCGGGGCGGGCTGACCGTAGCCACCGGGCGCGGCGGGGCCGCCGGGCGCCGGGTGGCCGTACGGCGAGCCGGCGACGGGGGCGCCGCCGCCGAAGGGGTTGCCGTGCCCGGGCGGTTGCGCTCCCGGCGGCAGGTACCGCACCCGCCCGGTCTCGTCCGCCACCGGCAGGAACCCGGCGGCCTGGAGCCGGGCCGCGAACTTGGCGTTGCGCTTGCGGGTGACGAGGAGGCCGACGCCCAGGACCGCCAGGGCGAACAGCCAGACGATCGCGGCCATCACGAAGTCGTCGGACTGCCCGCCCGCGCGGAAGGCGAGGACGGCGCAGCCGAGGGTGACGCCGAGCCCGGCGTACCCCATCCGCTTCTGGGCGCTCGTGCCGGTGAGGTCGAAGTTGATGCGGGCCTTGAGGAGTTCGAAGGCGTCCGGCACCAGCGGCGGCACGGAGACGCCGTCGCCGGCGTTCGGGTACTGCGCCCGGTTCTGCGCGGCCCGCGCCCGTGCCTGCGGGCTGGGGTCGGGCACGATCAGCATCCTGAGCTGGCCGTTGTTCCCGCCGCCCTGCCGCACGTCGGCGTACTCGTACCCGAACTGCTGGGCGACGAAGGCGAGTCGGGCCAGCTTCTTCACAGATGCCATCGCACTGGTGAGCTCGACCGGCTCCCCGCTCGCCATCAGGCGCAGCATCTTCTGTGTCTGGCGCTTGCTCATCCCACCGCTCCCCCGGGCCGGCTCACGCCACCCTGTTCACGTCCGCAACCGGGGCAGTCTCGCACGGGGGAGCGGGACGCGTCAGCCCCGGTGCGCCGCCCCGGCCGTCGTCCGCTTCCCGGCGGAGCGCTTCGTGCCGTTCGGCCACAGCCTCGGGCTGCGCTTGGCCGCGAGGTCCTCGATCCAGCCGACGGCGAGGACCATCAGGCCGATCAGGGGCCAGACGAGCGCGAACATCCACAGCGAGTACGCGTCCGTGAGGGCGTCCGCCGCCCGCGCGCTCTGCATGAACGGGAGCCGGTACAGCAGGTCGATGATCGGCACCGTCAGCATGATCAGGAGGTTGTGCCACAGGTAGATGGTGACGGCCCGGTTGTTGGAGAGGGTCACCAGCTTGTCCCACTTGGCCAGCCGCCCCGGGAGTTCCTGCCAGGACGGGGAGTACTGGAGCAGGATCACGACGAAGCCGAACGACCAGGCGGCCTGCGCCATCGGGATGTCGTTGAGGTCCCAGCCGTCGGGGCCCAGGTGGCCCGAGGCCCACCACAGGCCGAACGCCATCACCAGCGAGGCCCCGGAGACGGCGACGTAGCGCGGGATCCGCTTCAGCAGGCCCTCGTTGTGGGCGAAGCCGAGGACCCAGCAGCTGCCGTAGACCGCGAAGTCGGTGACCGCGTTGCCCGTCTCGCCGGGGATCTTCACCAGGCCCGTGCCGACGATCGCCGTCAGCCCCAGCGGAGCGAGCAGCGTCGGCCAGGGAGCGCGGCGGAACGCCCACAGCAGCAGCGGGGACGCGAGGACGAACCACAGGTAGGCGCGCAGGTACCACAGCGGTCCCGCGGCCTGCACGGCCCAGGTGTCGTCCAGCAGCCCCGACGGGGAGCCGCTGTGCCAGGGGTAGGGCGGCGCGCCGATCGGGACGATGTAGTTGAGCAGCGAGAGCAGGCCCCAGGTGTCACCGTGGTCCGGGTCCTCGGCCGGGTTCCAGCCGCTGGCGAACATCAGCGCCAGCGCGACCGCGCCGAACGCCCACATGGGCGGCAGGAGACGGCGGACGCGGCTGCGGATCACGCTCAGCGCCGGACGCTTGAGCGAACGCGCCATCAGCGAACCGGCCAGCGCGAACATCACGCCCATCGACGGGAACAGCACCGACAGCCAGGCCCAGCCGAACAGGTGGTACACCACGACGCGGACCAGGGCGACGGACCGCAGCAGGTCGAGGTACCGGTCGCGGCCCGGCTTCCTGGGCGCCGGGGCGGCCGCCGGCGCGGCGGCCTCGGGCGCGGCGGCCTCGGGCGCGGGCTCCGTGGTGCGCTGCCGGGGGACGGCGTGGGACGCGCCCGGGACGCCGCCCGGCTCCTCCCCGTACGGGGCTCCGTACGGGGCACCGCCCGGGACCCCCGCGTAGGGGGTGCCGCCCTGGGCTCCCGCGTACGGGGTGCCGTAGGGGCCGGCCGGTTCCGGGTTCGTGCCCGTCCCGGTCGTGTATCCGTGGGTCATGCCACGGGCCTCCGATCATTGCCGCTGCGCGACCGCTGGCTCGGGACCGAGCCGCCCGGGGCCTCGACGACACCGGTGCGGCGCAGCTTCTGCCAGCGCAGGCGGCCGCCGGTGAGCGCGGTGATCCAGGACTGGAGCAGCACGACGTACATGAGCTGGCGGTAGAGGATCTGCTGCAGGGGCAGCGAGATCAGGTGGGTCATGCGTTCGCGGTCGAGGCGGAAGGCGTACGCCGCGCAGACCGCCTGGATGGCGAGGACGCCCAGCCAGGCCACGATCGTCTTCTGGGTCGGGCCGAACACGATGCCGTAGAGCAGGAAGATGTCGATCAGCGGCGCCAGGAGCGGGGCCACGACCATGAACAGGGAGACGAAGGGCAGGCCGACGCGGCCGAAGCGGCCCGAGGGGCCCCGTTCGATCACGGCGCGGCGGTGCTTCCAGATGGCCTGCATGGTGCCGTAGGACCAGCGGTAGCGCTGGGACCACAGCTGCTGGACGGACTCGGGGGCCTCGGTCCAGGCGCGGGCGTTCTCGGCGTAGACGACGCGCCAGCCGGCGCGGTGCAGCGCCATGGTGACGTCGGTGTCCTCGGCGAGGGTGTCGTCGCTCATGCCGCCGAACGGCTCGAGCGCGGAGCGCCGGAAGGCCCCCACGGCGCCCGGGATGGTCGGCATGCAGCGCAGGACGTCGTACATGCGGCGGTCCAGGTTGAAGCCCATCACGTACTCGATGTGCTGCCAGGCGCCGATGAGGCTGTCCTTGTTGCCGACCTTCGCGTTGCCCGCGACGGCGCCGACCTTCGGGTCGCCGAAGGGCTGGACGAGTTCGCGGACGGTGGACGGTTCGAAGACCGTGTCCCCGTCCATCATGACCACGATGTCGTAACGGGCGTTCGCCAGGCCCCGGTTGAGCGCGGCGGGCTTGCCCGCGTTGAGCTGGCGGATCACCCGGACGTTGGGCAGGCCCATCGCCTCGACGATCCGGGCCGTGCCGTCACTGGAGCCGTCGTCGATGACGATGACCTCGATCGGGTGGTCGCTCTCCATGAGGGACCGGACGGTGTTCTCGATGCACTTGGCCTCGTTGTACGCCGGGACCAGCACCGTCACCGGTTCGGTGACCGGCGGACCCCAGCGGAAGTTCCTGCGGCGCACCCGGCGGGCGTGCACGCCGGACAGCAGCAGCATCAGCACGAAGCGGCCGATGACCAGGGTGCCGATGACCGCCAGGCCCGCCACCAGGCCGTCGGTGAGCTTCTCCGAGGCCTGGACCAGCCAGACCCACGCCTTGCCCTTCCACAGGTCGACGCCGGTCACCGGGGTCATGGCGCTGGGCGCGTCCAGGGCCTCGGTGAGGTTGTCGAACTCGTAGCCCTTCTTCTTCAGGTCGGGCAGGAACCTGTCCAGGGCCTGCACGGTCTGGTGGCGGTCGCCGCCGGAGTCGTGCATCAGGACGATGGCGCCCTTGCCGCCGTGCGGGGTGGCGCGGCGGATGATCTCGTGGACGCCGGGCTTCTGCCAGTCCTCACTGTCGGTGTTGTTGACGACGGTGATGTAGCCGCGGGAGCCGATGTACTGGGTGACCGGCCAGGACTTGTCGTCCATGGCGTCGGCGAAGGAGGAGTACGGCGGGCGGAAGAGCGAGGTGCGCACCCCGGCCGCGCCGGTGATCGCCAGCTGGTTCTGCGACAGCTCCCAGTCGATGCGCTTCTTGGACTGGTAGGAGAGGTCCGGGTGGTTGAAGGTGTGCAGACCGACCTCGTGCCCCTCGTCGACCATGCGCTTGATGAGGTCCGGGTAGCGGGAGGCCATGGTGCCGGTGACGAAGAAGACCGCGTGGGCGTCGTGCTTCTTCAGCACGTCCAGCACCCTCGGCGTCCACGTCGGGTCCGGGCCGTCGTCGAAGGTGAGGACGAGGTGGTGGTCGGGCACGCTCAGGGTGCTGGTCCGGCCGCCCCGGGTGTCGATGACCGGACCGCCCTCGAGGATCTCCTCGGGCACGTGGTCGGTCGCGGCGGGGGGCTGGACGCGGTGGTCGGCGAGGATCTCGCTGTGCACGTATCCGCGCAGCATGAGCATCGCCACCAGGGCGACGAGGACGAGCAGCGGCAGCAGCAGGCGCAAGGGCAGGCGGCGGCGCCGGGCGCCGTCACGGGCGCCGCGGGCGGCGCCGTGACGGCGGGTGCGGGAGGCCATCAGAGGGTGTACTCCGGGGACAGGGAAGGGGACGTGGAGGTGCCGGCCGGCGCGGCGGCGGTTCTGGCGGCCACCGGGGAGGTGTCGCTCGCGCCGTTCACGGTGGTGCCGGCGCCGGGGTCGGTCGGGGCGGTGCCGCCGTCCGTGGGCGGGGTCGGATCGACCGTGGTCTCGTCGCCGCCGTCCGCCGGAGTCGTCGGGTCCGTGGCGGCGGGGGGCGACTGCTGGGTCGTCGCCGTCGGGTCCGGCTCGACCGCGCCGCCACCGCCGCCGCCCGGCTTCGGGTCGGTCGCGGTCGACGAGGGCCGGCCGGCGTCCGCGCTGGTGCCGGGCTGCCTCGCGGTGGCGGAGGTGCCGGGCGCGGGAGCGTCGGCGCCGGGGGACGTCGTCACGCCGGTGCCGGCCGAGGGGCTGGTCCGCGGGTCGGCGCTGCCGCTCGTGGAGGGCTGCGCGGACTGCGAGGGCAGCGGGGTGGTGTCGACCTGGCCGGCCGGCTTGCCCTGCTCCTGGCCCGGTACGGGCAGCCAGGGGGCGTTCGAGTTGCCGGACAGGAGCGTGGAGACGATGACGACGGCGTAGATCGCGCAGGCTCCGCCGACGGCTATGCCGATACGGCGGAAGCGGCGGCTGCGGCGGCCCGACTCGTCGACGAACACCGGTCCGTCGGAGGGCTCGGAGGCGGCGTGCTTCCCGGGGCCGCTCGTGGCCCGGCGGATCACGCCGTCGCCGAGCTGCACGGCGTCGAGCTGGACCGTCACCTCGTGCGGGTCGTGGGTGTGCTCGGTCTCGTCGGCCGTACGGGGGGCCTCGGTGCCGGGTGCGTCCGCGTCCAGTGCGCCCGGCGTCCCCTGCCAGGGGTCGCGGAGTGCCGTGGTGGCGGGGTCGGGGAAGGCGCGGGTCAGGGCCGCCTGGGCCGCCGACGGCAGGACCTCCGTCCGGTCGGTTTCCCCGTACGGCGCGTCCCCGTGCCGGGGCGCCCGGTGCTGACCCGTTCGGCCCTGGCCCATCCGGTCCTGGGCTATTCGCCCCTGACCCATCCGGTCCTGGCCTATTCGCCCCTGGCCCATCCGGTCCTGGCCTATTCGCCCCTGGCCCATCCGGTCCTGGCCTATTCGCCCCTGGCCCATCCGGTCCTGGCCTATTCGGCCCTGGCCCATCCGGTCCTGGCCTATTCGGCCCTGGCCCATCCGGTCCCGGCGCGCCGTGCCGCCGAAGAGGTCGGCACCCGCCTGGGGGCGGAGGACCTCCGTCTCGGCGGCGTCCGCGGCTCCTCCGAACCACCCGGGCCCGCCGGCCGCCGACGACGCGGCGCCGGGGAGGGCACCGGTCTCAGGAAGCACCTGGGTGACGTCCTGCGGTTCCGGTTCCACGAGATCACGACCACCGGCCATGGCGTCGGGCCACTCCGGTTGGGCGTCTTTCTGCCAATTCTCCACGCGCACGCACTTCCCCCCGAGGGACAGTTCTGGGTGCGCATACGACTCCGAGCACCCGTCGGCCGAACCGGCCCCCACCAGGTTCGAGCGCCCCCTGTACCACACCGTCTCAGGCCAAGAATGTAGCGCACGCGGGGGGTGTGTGGTTGCCACGTGTCGGTTAATGGACGGACATCACAGCAACGTCGCTGGCCGGAATCCATGCTTCGGCGGGCCTGTGGAGCCAACTGTTTTCGGCCGCGACCTGGGCGGCGGCGCGGCGCAGTGCGTCAAAAGCGGGGTGCACCAGTCCCTTTCGCCAGACCAGGGAGACCGGCGACAGCGGAACGGGGTCGACGAGCGGACGCACCACGGTAGAGGCCATGGCCGGAAAGCTCACCACGGCGAGGATCGGATGACGCGTCCTTTCCATGATCCGCCGGAACTCCTCGTCCCCGACGGCCAGCGGAAGGGGCGGCGCCACCTCGATGCCGCGCCCCTCGAACAGCCGGTGCCCCAGGTCGGTCCACTCCGGCGTCCGCGGATTGCCGGCCCCGGCGTACACGGTCTCGCCCGCCAGCGCGGCGAGCGGCACCTCGGGCCGGGCGGCCAGGGGGTGGTCCTCGGGCAGGACGACCGCCATGGGCTCGTAGCGGACCGGCTGGTGGCCGAGTCCCGCCCGCAGGGCCGGGGGAAGGCCCGCGAACCGGCCGAACGAGGCGTCGAGCCGGCCCGCGAGCAGCTCGGCGGCGGCGCCGGTCAGCCCGCTCTCGTAGCGGGCCATGAGTTCCAGCTCGGGCGCGAGCCGGCGGGCCCGCTCCAGGACCAGGCGTCCGGTGACCAGTCCGGGCGAGTTGAGGTCCACCAGCAGCGGGCGCGCCTGGCCGAAGGCGGCGAGGAGGTCCTCCTGGGCCTGGAGCACGCGGCGGGCGTACGGCAGCAGCCGCTCGCCGTCGGCCGTCGGCGTCACCTGCCGGGTGGACCGGACGAACAGCTCGGTGCCCAGCTCGCGTTCCAGGCGCCGCACGTCGCGGCTGAGCGCCTGCTGGGCGACGTACAGGCGGGCCGCGGCGCGGGTGAAGTGCAGCTCCTCGGCGACGGCGACGAAGGCGCGCAGGAGGCGGGGGTCGAGGTGGGCGGGTGCGGGCATCCGGCGAATCTACAACGGACGTGCGTGAATGCGTGCGGAGAAGGTGTTGGACCCGGTGCCCGGCCTCGGACGACGGTGGACGCATGCCGCAACCGACTCCCGAACACCCCCGTCCGTCCGCCCCCTTGCTCACCGTCACCGCGGACACCCTGGTCGCCGTCGACTTCCGTCCGCGTGCCCCGCGTGCCCCGCGCAGGCCGCCCGGCCCGTACCGGCGCCTGCTGTCCACGCCCGGCGCCCGCGCGTTCACCGCCGGGAACCTCATCGCCCGGCTGCCGATGGGCATGTTCAGCGTCAGCGCCGTCGTGATGATCGCCGGCACGCGCGGCTCCTACGCCCTCGCCGGCGCCGTCACCGCGACCGGGCTGGCGGCGACCGCGCTGGTCGGGCCGTGGACCGCGCGGCTCGTGGACCGGTACGGCCAGGCCCGGGTGGCGGTACCGGCGACGCTGTTCGCGGCGCTCGGCTCGCTCGCGCTGGTGCTGTGCGTGCGCTCCGGGGCCCCCGACTGGACCCTGTTCGCCGCGTACGCCGCCACGGCCACGACGCCCAACACCGGCGGCATGGCCCGCGCCCGCTGGTCCCACCTGCTGAAGGGCGACGCCGACGCCCTGCACACGGCGAACTCCTTCGAGCAGGCCACGGACGAGCTGTGCTTCATGCTCGGACCGGTCCTCGCGGCGTTCCTGTGCACGGCGCTGTTCCCGGAGGCGGGCACGCTGGTCGGCGTGGTCCTGCTGGTGACCGGCATCCTGCTGTTCGCCGCCCAGCGCGCGACGGAACCGCCGGCCCGGCCGCGCCCGGCGGCGAAGGCGCCCTTCCGCGCGCCCGGCATCCCCCCGCTGCTGGCGGTGTGCCTGGCGACGGGCGCGGTGTTCGGCTCGCTGGAGGTCGTCACGATCGCGTTCGCCGACGCGCAGGGGCACCGTTCGGCGGCCGGTGTGGTGCTGGCGCTCCAGGCGGCCGGTTCCTGCGCGGCGGGCCTGCTGTACGGCGCGCTGAAGCCCGGCGGCCCGGCCGAGGTCCGCCTGCCGTGGTGCGTGGCCGCGATGACGGCCCTGATGACGCTGCCCCTGCTCGTCGCGTCCCTCACCGGCTCGCTGCCGCTGCTGGCGCTCACGCTGCTGGCCGCCGGGATGGCGACGGCCCCGACGATGGTCACGACGATGACGCTGGTCCAGCACCGCACCCCCGAGGGCCGTCTGAACGAGGGCATGACCCTCGCGGTGACCGGACTGCTCGGCGGCATCGCCTGCGGCAGCGCGGCCGGCGGCTGGACGGTGGAGCACGTGTCGCCCACGGCCGGCTACGGCGTGCCGGTCACGGCCGCCGCGCTCGCCCTGACGCTGGCCCTGCTGTCCCTGCCCCGCCGGGCCCGCCGGATCCGCCGGGCCCGCCCGGCCGGTGCCCGGGCATGACGAAGGCCCCGCCGCTCGGGAGCGACGGGGCCTCGGCCCACATGGGAACGGTGGAGATGGCGGGAATCGAACCCGCGTCCAACGGTGCGGAAACAGGGCTTCTCCGTGTGCAGTCCGCTGCGATTTTCTCGGCCCCGGAGATCACGCGGACAAGTCTCCGACGGGCTCAGTCACTGTGTGGTTTCCCTTTTCACCCCGTGACCGGGATCAAGGTTTAGTCCCCTAGCTGATGCCAGGATCCGGGTCGGGAACAGCCCCGGGCTGACACTCCCTTTGTAGGAGGCTCGCTGTCGCTACCTGAGATCAGGCAGCGAGGGCGAAGGCCTGCTGGGAGGAATCGCGCTTGGAGTTGGCGATTATTTTTTTCGGCCTGTGGTTTACGAGATCATGGCCGCTTCCTCGACACGCTTCCCCTGTTTCGACAGCCGCTGTCGAAACCGATCATCCCCATGTTGTGTTGTCAAACCGCGCACCGTCGAGCGGTGCAGGTGCCATCGTACGTGACCAACGCACGAGGGTGCCAGCCTATTCCCGCCGGGTCAGGCCCGCTGCTTGCGGCGGATCGCGGAGATCGTCCGCTCCGCCTCGCGCCGGTCCTGCTTCTCGCGCAGGGTCTGGCGCTTGTCGTACTCCTTCTTGCCGCGCGCCAGCGCGATCTCGACCTTGGCGCGGCCGTCCTTGAAGTACAGCGCGAGGGGCACGATCGTGTGCCCGGTCTCGTGGGACTTCGACTCCAGCTTGTCGATCTCCACGCGGTGCAGCAGCAGCTTCCGCTTGCGGCGGGCGCTGTGGTTGGTCCAGGTGCCCTGGCTGTACTCCGGCACGTGCACGTTGTGCAGCCACGCCTCGTGCCCGTCCAGCTGCACGAAGCCGTCGACCAGCGACGCCCGCCCCTGGCGCAGCGACTTCACCTCGGTCCCGGTGAGGACCAGACCGGCCTCGTAGGTGTCGAGGATCTGGTAGTCGTGCCGCGCCTTCTTGTTCTGCGCGATCAGCTTGCGCCCTTTTTCCTTAGCCATAGTGCCGCCCATTTTGGCACTACGGAGGGGGTGCGCGGGAAGCCGATTTACGCGGGGCGGGGCAGGGACCGGGCGGGCCGGGCGGGCCGGGGCGGCGCCTACCGGCCCAGTCCGCCGAGCACGGCCCGCGCCCGTTCCAGGGCGGCCGGACCCGTCGGGTCGACCTCCAGGTCGGGCGTGATGCCCGTGCCGTCGACGCCGCGCCCCGAGGGGGTGCGGTAGTGCCCGACGGTCAGTTCGGCGACCGAGCCGCCGGGGAGCCGGCTCGGCATCTGCACCGAGCCCTTGCCGAAGGTGCGGGAGCCGACGACGACCGCCCGGCCGCGGTCCTGGAGGGCCCCGGTGAGGAGTTCGGCCGCGCTCATGGTGCCGCCGTCGACGAGCACGACCAGGGGTCCGGCGGTGTCGCCGCCGGGTTCGGCGTGCAGGGCGCGCTGCTCGCCGTCGACGTCGTAGGTGGCGACCAGGCCGCCGTCGAGGAAGGCGGAGGCGGCGGTGACGGCCTCGGCGACCAGTCCGCCGGAGTTGCCGCGCAGGTCGAGGACGACGCCGGTGCCGGCCGGCACCCGCTCCACGGCGTCGCGCACCTGCCGGCCGACGCCCTTGGTGAAGGAGGCGACCTTGACGACGGTGACGCCGTCGGCGAGCGTGCGGACGGTGACCGGGTCCGTGGACAGCCTGGCCCGGCGGACGGTCTCGGTCCACGCCCGCGCACCGCGCTCCAGGCCGAGCCGGACGGCGGTGCCCGCGGGGTCCTCCTCGGCGTCGCCGCGCAGTGTCGAGACGACCTCGGTGACCGGACGTCCGTCGACCCGCTCGCCGTCGACGCTGCGCAGCCGGTCGCCCTCGCGGATCCCGGCGTCGGCGGCGGGGGACCCGGGGTGCACCCTGGTCACCTCGATGCGGCCGTCGCGTTCGCGACGCGCGGAGAGGCCGACGCCGGTGTACTGGCCGTCGAGGGCCTCCTCCAACTCCTCGTACTCGCCCCGGGAGTAGACGGCGCCCCAGCGGTCACCGCTGCGGCTGACGGCGCGTTCGGCGGCCTCCACCGGGGACTTGCCGTCGGCCATCGCCTCGGCCGCCGCGCGGGCCACGTCCTCGTGGTGTCCGGCGGGCGTGGCCGAACGGGCCGTGTCCGCCGGTGACTTCCGGTCGGCCTGCGGGAACGCCCCGGTGGCCGCCCCGGTGACGAGGACGCTCGCGAACACCAAGGTCAGGGCGGCCCCGTGGCGTACGCGGAGGGGCTGACGGAAACGGTCACGACCTGACATGCCGGTGAGTCTAGGACAACGCGAGAGGGCCGAACGGTCGCTTGACCGTTCGGCCCTCCGGACATGTGTCACACCTTCAGATACTTGCGCAACGCGAAGAACGCGGCCAACGCGGGCATCAGCAGGCCGGTGGCCAGGATCAGCGGCAGCTTCGCCAGCAGGGCGTCCCAGCCGATGAAGTCGATCAGGGCCAGCTTGTCGGACAGCGCGAGCCCGTGGTCGATGATGAAGTACCGCGCGGTCACCAGGAATCCGCAGGCGACCGCGCCGCCGATCAGTCCGGCGACCGCCGCCTCCATGATGAACGGCGCCTGGATGTAGAAGCCGGAGGCGCCGACCAGCCGCATGATGCCGGTCTCGCGCCGCCGGCTGAACGCCGAGACCCGCACCGTGTTGACGATCAGCATCAGCGCGACGACCAGCATCAGCGCCATCACCGCGCGCGCGGCCCAGTTCATGCCCTCCAGGAGCTGGAAGAGGTTGTCCAGGGTGCCGCGCTGGTCCGCCACGGACTGCACGCCGTCCCGGCCGTTGAAGGCGGTCGCGATGACCTGGTACTTCTCCGCGTCCTTCAGCTTGACGCGGTACGACTCCTGCATCTGGTCCGGCGTGAGCGAGCTGGCCAGCGGCGAGTCGCCGAACTGCTCCTTGTAGTGCTTGTACGCCTCGTCCTGCGACTCGTACGTCACCTTCTCGACGACGTTCATCTCGTCGAGGTCGGCCAGGATCTGCTTCTTCTGGTCCTCGGTCACCGCGCCCTTGGCGCAGGCGGGGTCGGACTTGGCGTCGCTCTTGTTGCAGAGGTAGACCGTGACGTTGACCTTGTCGTACCAGTAGCCCTTCATGGTGTCGACCTGGTCGCTCATCAGCAGCGAGCCGCCGAACAGGGCCAGGGACAGGGCGACGGAGACGATGACCGCGAAGGTCATGGTCAGGTTGCGGCGGAGACCGACGCCGATCTCCGAGAGCACGAACTGGGCGCGCATGGCGGGTGGTTGAGCCTTTCCGTGGAAGCAGGTGCGGTCTGCGGTCTCAGTGCTGGTAGCCGTAGACGCCGCGCGCCTGGTCGCGGACGAGGCGTCCCTTCTCCAGCTCGATGACGCGCTTGCGCATCTGGTCCACGATGTTCTGGTCGTGCGTGGCCATGATCACGGTGGTGCCCGTCCGGTTGATGCGGTCGAGCAGCTTCATGATGCCGACGGAGGTCTGCGGGTCGAGGTTGCCGGTGGGCTCGTCGGCGATCAGCAGCTTGGGCCGGTTGACGAAGGCGCGCGCGATGGCGACGCGCTGCTGCTCGCCGCCGGACAGCTCGCCCGGCCTGCGGTCCTCCTTGCCGCCGAGGCCGACGAGGTCGAGCACCTGGGGCACGGACTTGCGGATCTCGCCGCGGGACTTGCCGATGACCTCCTGCGCGAAGGCGACGTTCTCGGCGACCGTCTTGTTCGGCAGCAGGCGGAAGTCCTGGAACACCGTCCCCAGCTGGCGCCGCATCTGCGGCACCTTCCAGTTGGACAGGCGGGCGAGGTCCTTGCCCAGGACGTGCACCTGTCCGTGGCTGCACCGCTCCTCGCGGAGGATCAGCCGCAGGAAGGTGGACTTTCCGGAGCCGGAGGACCCCACGAGGAAGACGAACTCGCCCTTCTCGACCTCCAGGGAGACGTCCCTGAGGGCTGGGTGGTTCTGCTTGGGGTAGACCTTGGACACGTTGTCGAATCGGATCACGGATGCACCACGGGTCGCCGGGGGTAGATGAGCGTGACCATACGCGAACCGGGGACCCCCCGCAGTCACCGGTCGGGGTTGCGCGGTAGTTGCACGTTTTGTCCCGGCCGCCGTCCCCCGGGGACCGCGCGCAGGGGTCCCCGGAACCTGGCACAGTGGAAGGGGAACGTTCACGGTGCCGTGGGCGTTGTGTGAGTGAACCGGTGGCAAGGAGGGCGAGGCGCATGACGTACGACCGGTTGGTGTGCGCGAACTGCGCGGCGCCCGTGAGCGAGGGCCGGTGCCCGGTGTGCCGGGCGAACCGCGAGCGGCTGCAGCAGGGGAACTTCCTGGCGGGGCTGAATCCGATGACGTTGATCGCCCTGCTGGCGGTCCTGGTGGCCGCGGTGGCGCTGCTGGCCCACCAGACGGTGTAGCGCCCGGCGAAGACGCGACAGGGGCCCGGAGCGGTTGCGCTCCGGGCCCCTGTGTGTACGCGCTGTGCGCAGGCGCTACCGTCAGGCGGCGGCGCCGCGGCTGCCCATCATGCGGGGCAGGATGCGGAAGCCGATGCCGCCGGCGATCATCGTGGCGGCGCCGATCAGCAGGAACGTGGTCTCCGCCGCACCGGTCTCGGCGAGCTCCTTGCCGCCGCCCTGGGCAGCGGCGTCGGAGGCAGGGACGTCCTCACCGGTGTCGGTCAGGGCCGAGGAGCCCTGCTCCTGGGTGGAGGTGTTGGAGCCACCGTCGGGGTTGGTGTTGTCGCTACCGCCTCCGGTGTTGCCGCCACCGGGCTGCTCGGTGCTGCCGCCACCGGGCTGCTCCGTGTTGCCACCACCGGGCTGCTCGGTGTTACCGCCACCCGGCTGCTCCGTGTTGCCACCGCCAGGCTGCTCGGTGTTACCGCCACCCGGCTGCTCCGTGTTGCCACCGCCAGGCTGCTCGGTGTTACCGCCACCCGGCTGCTCCGTGTTGCCACCACCGGGCTGCTCGGTGTTACCGCCACCCGGCTGCTCCGTGTTGCCACCACCGGGCTGCTCGGTGTTACCGCCACCCGGCTGCTCCGTGTTGCCACCACCGGGCTGCTCGGTGTTACCGCCACCGGGCTGCTCCGTGTTGCACTCGGGGCCGGTGCCGATCTCACATCCCGGCTCGCCGTCGAGGGTGATCCCGATGTTGAGCTCGAGTGCCGAGGCCGCGCCCGCGGCGGTCAGCGAGGCACCGGCCGCGATCACGGCACCGGCCGCTATGCGTGCGACACGGATCCGCGTCTTCTTGGTCATATGGTTGCTACCCCCAGTAGCTGAAATCGTCGGTGAGGCGGCGCCAGGGGCCGTGATCGACGGAGGGCGGTAGCGCTGAAGCGAAGTCCCCCGGTTCACATGCGCCCCAGAAATACGCATGCCGAGCCTCACCCTTACGAATGTTCAAAGCCTCGTCAAGGTCATTGCGTACGCGATGTCCCGGTAAGGAACGTATGCCGGACACAAAGGATGTGAGTGTGAGGTAAAACCCGGACATCGCCGACGAAGAAAAGGCAACCGCCGTCCGTGAGGCGGCAGTTGCCTTGTCGACAAAGCGGTTCCGGTGGCGCGGGTTACTTCTCCCGCTGCTTGCGCCAGCGAATTCCGGCTTCCAGGAAACCGTCGATCTCGCCGTTGAACACGGCCTCGGGGTTGCCCACCTCGTGCTCGGTGCGCAGGTCCTTGACCATCTGGTACGGGTGCAGCACGTACGAACGCATCTGGTTGCCCCAGGAGTTGCCGCCGTCGCCCTTGAGGGCGTCCATCTTGGCCTGCTCCTCCTGGCGGCGCCGCTCCAGCAGCTTGGCCTGGAGGACGTTCATCGCCGTGGCCTTGTTCTGGATCTGGGAGCGCTCGTTCTGGCAGGAGACGACGATGCCGGTGGGGATGTGGGTCAGGCGCACCGCCGAGTCGGTGGTGTTGACGCCCTGGCCGCCGGGCCCGGAGGACCGGTACACGTCCACGCGCAGCTCGGACTCGTCGATCTCGATGTGGTCGGTCTGCTCGACCACGGGAAGTACCTCGACGCCCGCGAAGGAGGTCTGGCGGCGCCCCTGGTTGTCGAAGGGCGAGATGCGCACCAGGCGGTGCGTGCCCTGCTCGACGGAGAGGGTGCCGTAGGCGTACGGCACCTGCACGGCGAAGGTGGTCGACTTGATGCCGGCCTCCTCGGCGTACGACGTCTCGTAGACCTCGGTCTTGTAGCCGCGCTGCTCGGCCCAGCGCAGGTACATGCGCTGGAGCTTCTCCGCGAAGTCGGCGGCGTCCACGCCACCGGCCTCGGCGCGGATGTTGACGAGCGCCTCGCGCGCGTCGTACTCGCCCGAGAGCAGCGTGCGGACCTCCATCTCGTCCAGCGCCTTCTTCACGGCCGTGAGCTCGGACTCGGCCTCCGCGCGGGTGTCGGGGTCGTCCTCCTCCTCGGCCATCTCGAAGAGCACGGCGAGATCGTCGATCCGGCCGCGCAGAGTCTCGGCCTTCCGCACCTCGGCCTGGAGGTGCGAGAGCTTGCTGGTGATCTTCTGCGCCGCCTCCGGGTCGTCCCAGAGGGAGGGCGCGGCCGCCTGCTCCTCGAGCACGGCGATGTCTGCCCTCATCTTGTCGAGGTCCAGGACGGCCTCGATCGACTCCATGGTCGAGGAGAGGGACTTCAGCTCTTCGGATACATCGACGACTGCCACGCATCCAGCGTAACGGCTCCGCCCGGCGGTCCACGCCGGACCGCGGCGGGCGGCGGTGGCGGCGGGCCCGGCCTCACGGGGAGGCCGGTGCCGAGTTCCGCGTGTCCTGGGGGCCCGCGTCGCCCTCGTCACCGCCCGTGGCCAGCCAGGTGCCGACACCGACCGCCGCGACCAGGACGACCGTGCCCGCGCCCAGCGCGAGCCGGCGGCGCCGTGCGGCGGCGCGGTTGCGGGCCGAGCCGGGGCGGGGGGCGCCGGAGGCGCGCGGGGCGCGGGCGGTGCCGCGGGCGCCGCCGGCCAGCTCGTCGGGGGCCGGTACGCGCATGGAGGTGTGCGTGTCGCGGTTGGAGTCGGCCGGTTTCGCGCCCGGCACCAGCGGCACCGCTCCCCGGCGCCGGACCGGCTGCCCGGCGGGCGCGGGCGACGCAGGGTCCTCCTCGGGCGCGTCCTCCTCGTCCGCGTCGGGCTCGTCCACCTCCAGGGGCGCCATCCCGGCCAGCATCGGCAGCAGCTCGCGCAGCCGGGCACCCAGCTCGGAGGCGCGCAGCCGGGAGGCCGGAGCCTTGGCCAGGCACTGCACGAGCAGCTGCCACAGCTCGTCGGGGATGCCGGGGAGGGGCACGACCGTCTCGGTGACGTGGCGGCGCAGGACCGCACCGGGGTGGCCGCCGCCGAAGGGCGTGAAGCCGGCCAGCAGCTCGTACAGGACCGTGGCCAGGGCGTAGATGTCCACCGAGGCCCGCGGCGGCAGGCCCTCGACGATCTCCGGGGCCAGGTAGTCGGGGGTGCCGATGATCTTCGTGGCGCGGGTGCGCCGGGGGGTGTCGATGAGCTTGGCCACACCGAAGTCGGTCAGCAGCGCGGGGTGCGAGCCGCCGGGGCCGAGCGGGCCCTGCATGTCCAGCAGCACGTTCTCCGGCTTGACGTCGCGGTGCACGACCCCGGCGGCGTGCGCGGCGGCCAGGCCGTCGGCGACGTCGGCGACGATGGCCACGGCGGCCTCGGGTGCCAGGCGCCGCTCCCGGTCGAGGCGGGTGCGCAGGTCCGTGCCGCGGACCAGGTCCATGACGAGCGCGAGGTCGTTGCCGTCGACCACCAGGTCGCGCACGGAGACGACGTGCGGGTGCTCCAGGCCGAGCAGCGCGGTGCGCTCCTGGACGAAGCGTGAGACGAGTTCCTGGTCGGAGGCCAGGTCCTCGCGCAGCAGCTTGATCGCGACGGGGCCCTCGGGCCCCTCGCCCAGCCACACCGTGCCGGCGCTGCCCCGTCCGAGGATCTGGTGGGCGGTGTACCGGCTGCCGATCTTCCGTGCCAAGACTGCTCCTACCGACGCGTGTTGCGCACAAAACTACGCGTCCGGAGAGCCGGCCTTCACAGCGGAGGCGGAAATCACCCGCCGGTTGTCGACAAATCCCCAGAGTCGGGGCCGCACGGCCCGCCCGGGGATCAGGCGCCGCCCGAGTCCGAGCCGCCCAGGTCCCCGATCCAGCCGGTCACGGTGCCGAACCAGTCGCTGAGCTGTTCCCAGTAGTTCTTGCCGGTGCCGATCCACTCCTGGAGCGGGCTCAGCTCCCAGATCAGCCAGCCGGCCACGAACAGCACGACGAGGGTGACCAGGCACCCCTTGAGGCAGCCGAGCCCGGGGATGCGCATCGGGTTGGCGCTGCGCTGCCGCGGCGGCCGGGGCTCGCGCCGGGGCGGCCGGGGCTCGGGCGCGGGCGGCGGGGCGTAGCGCTGGGGCTGGGGCTGGGGGGGCTGCTGGGGCTGAGGGGTGGCGTACCGCTGCGGCTGGGGCTGCTGGGGCTGCTGGGGGTAGCCGTAGCCCTGGGGCGGCTGCTGGGGCCGCGGCTGCTGCTGCGGGCGGGCGACCTGCCGCTGGGGGCGGCGGCGCAGCGGGTCCTCGTTCGGGCCGAGGTACTGCACCTGCGTCTGCTCGTTGCGGTCGCGGGCGGCGCGCAGCTGGTTCTGCCAGGGGTGCGGGTCCTCGGGTCCGCCCTGTCCCGGGGCGCCCGGCTGCCCCGGCGGCACCGGCGGCATGACGGCGGTCGGGTCGGCCGCGCCGCGGCTCGGCAGGACGGCGGTGGGGTCGGCGGCGCCCGCGGGGCCGCCGGTGTGCGGCAGGACGCTGGTCGCGCCGTTCGGGTCATAGGCGCCGTTCGGGTTCTGCGGCAGGACCTGCGTCGGGTCGGCGGCGCCGGGGGTGCCGGGCACCGGCGCGGGGGCCGGGTCGGGCGCGAGGAGCGCGCCGACGTTCTCGGCGGCACCGATCTGGGCGCTGTTCGCGTGCACGCCGATGCCCTCGGCGACGACGCGCAGGCCGCGGGCGAGGTTCTCGGCGCTGGGGCGCTCGTCGGGGTTCTTGCGCAGGCAGCGCTCGATGACCGTCCACAGCGGGTCGGGGACGGTGGAGGGGCGGCGCGGCTCGGCGCTCAGGTGCTGGTGCAGCACCTCGAGGGCGGAGTTGCCGGCGAACGGCGGGCGACCGGTGACCAGCTCGTACAGCAGAATGCCGGCGCCGTAGACGTCGACGGCGGAGGTCTGCGGGCGGCCCTCGGCGGACTCCGGGGCGACGTACGCGGGCGTGCCGACGAACTCGTGGGTGCGGGTGAGGCCGGGCGAGTCGGCGAGCCGGGCGATGCCGAAGTCGGTGAGCATCGGGTGCATCTCGCCGCCGGTCTGCTTCAGCAGGACGTTGGCCGGCTTCAGGTCGCGGTGGACGACGCCGTCGGCGTGGCTGGCGGCGAGGGCGTCGGCGATCTGCGCGGTCAGCAGAGCCGCGGCGACCGGGGTGAGCGGCCCGTTCTCGCGCAGGTAGCGGTGCAGGTCGGGACCGTCGACGAGGTCCATGACCAGCGCGAGCAGCTCACCCTCGACGACCAGGTCGCGGACCCGGACGATGTTGGGGTGGGTCAGCCGGAGCAGGACGGAGCGCTCCCGCAGGAAGCGCATCACGATGTCGGCGTCGCTCGCGAGCTCCTCCTTGAGGACCTTGATCGCGACGGTCTCGCCGGGCTGTCCGGCCACGGCCGCCTCGGCGCCCGCGGTCTCCCTCTGGCGGGCTCGCCAGACGGTGCCCGTGGCACCGCGACCGAGGGGCTCCTCGAGGAGGTACTTGCTGCCTACCGGCCGCACGTCATGCGCTCCCTGTTTGCTTGCTGGCTGTTCCGGCCCACTGTAGTGCCGCGGTGCGCGGCCCGGGCCGTCGTCTTCCTTCGGTTCCCCCCGGTCCGCCGTGGCCGCCTGGGTTCCGCTTCCGGCGTGTGTGCGAAGGAAAGACGCGCGACCTGGTCCCTTGGTTGCCGAGCCCGGACGTGACCGATCTCAACTGATCGCCCCTCGATCATCGGTGGGCCATCCGTCAGGCACTTTTGCGGGCAGAGCCGACCAATCAAGATCATTTGGCGGCGGCGGGCGGGCACGTTGTCGGCCGCAGGTGCGAGGATGCCTCCAGTACTGGCCGACGTGCTCGTGTGGCGGTGGGGGAAGTCCGCGGTGGGGGACCGCGGAGAGAGGTCTTCGTCCCAAAGCGATCGCGGGCGCCCGCGCGAAGGGACCGCTGACGGCGATGCAGATCCGGCTGACCGTCATAGATCCGCTGGGCCCGCACCTGTCCGCGGGGGGCGGCGCACCCGCCGCGAGCTGCGACGTGCTGGTCACGGCACCGGCCGGCACGGCTCTGGCCGCGATCGCCTCCGCGCTGGCCGCGGCGGTCCCCGGCGGCGACGGACAGGGCTCCGGCCAGGTGGTCCTGTACGCCGGCGCGCAGCGGCTCGACGCCCAGCGCAGCACCCTGGGCGAGCCCCCGCTGATCGACGGCGCCGTGCTCTGCCTGGGCGCCCCGGGCGAGCCCGACCCGCACACCGACCCCGCCGACGTCCCGGCCCAGCTGCACGTGGTCGCCGGGCCCGACGCGGGCGGCGTCCACCTGCTGCACGGGGGCCAGATCCGGCTCGGCCGGTCCGCCGACGCGGACGTCGCGCTCGACGACCCGGACGTCTCCCGGATGCACTGCGCCGTGACCGTCGCCGCCGACGGCCGCGTCTCGGTCGCCGACCTCGGCTCGACCAACGGCACCACCCTGGACGGCACCCGTGTGGGCGAGCGTCCGGTGCGCTTCGCGCCGGGGGCGCTGCTGCGGATCGGCGAGTCGGCGCTGCGGCTGGTCCCGGCCGGCCGGGGAGCCGGGACACGGGTGGCGACGGCGCCGGACGGCGAGGGGCACGTGCGCGTGCCCGGCGCGGCGGCCGACGCCGGGGACCGGGTGACCCACGGACGCGCGGACGACGGGGCGGACGTCCCCGGCGAGCGCACGCACCACGCCCACGGCACGGTGACGTACGGCACCGTCGCGGCACCGGCCGGCCCGTCGGCGGTGCCCGGCCGGGGCACCGCGCCCCGCGGCGAGAGCCGCGGCACCGGTTTCCCGGGGGACGCGCCGCCCGACACCGCACCGCGTCCGCTCCCGGCGACGCCCGGTCCGCGGACCGGGGCGGCCGGGGCGGACGAGACGCACGCCGGGGCCTCCGGGGCGGGCGGCGCCCCCGCGGGGCCGACCCGCGCGGGCCGGGGGCACGCGGAGATGTCCGGCGCGGCGGGCACGGACCCCGCGGGCGGCCACGGGAGCGGCGCGGTAGGCGGCGGCCGCAAGGGGACACCGCTGCGGGGGACCGACGTACCGCAGGGCGTGCGCAGGCGCGGGGGGCTCGGCGCGTGGGCGCGGCGGCTGACCGGC